>SVMJ01000003.1 GCA_015067485.1 Oscillospiraceae bacterium | reverse complement strand
TACGTTAAGAACATGATCACCGGTGCTGCACAGATGGACGGCGCTATCCTCGTTGTTTCCTCTGCTGACGGCCCGATGCCGCAGACCCGTGAGCACATCCTGCTCGCTCGTCAGGTTGGCGTTCCGAAGATCGTTGTCTTCATGAACAAGGTCGACCAGGTTGACGATCCGGAACTCCTCGAACTCGTTGAAATGGAAATCCGCGAACTGCTCTCTTCCTACGACTTCGACGGCGACAACATTCCGATCATCAAGGGTTCCGGTCTCGCAGCTCTCGAAGCTGGCGACGACATCAATGATCCGGCATACGCTCCGATCCTTGAGCTGATGAACGCTGTTGACGAATACATCCCGACTCCGGAACGTAAGGCAGACCTGCCGTTCTTGATGCCGGTTGAAGACGTCTTCACCATCACCGGCCGTGGTACTGTTGCTACCGGTCGTGTTGAACGTGGCCAGTTGAAGCTCAGTGAAGAAGTTGAAATCGTCGGTTTGATGGACGAAAGCAAGAAGACCGTTGTTACCGGTATCGAAATGTTCCGCAAGCTCCTCGACTATGCAGAAGCAGGCGACAACATCGGTGCTCTTCTCCGTGGTATTGCTAAGACCGACATCGAACGTGGTCAGGTTCTTGCAAAACCGGGTTCCATCCATCCGCACACCAAGTTCAAGGGCCAGGTTTACGTCCTGACCAAGGAAGAAGGCGGTCGTCATAAACCGTTCTTCTCCAACTACCGTCCGCAGTTCTACTTCCGTACCACCGACGTTACCGGTGTTATCACCCTTCCGGAAGGCACTGAAATGTGCATGCCGGGTGACAACGTCGATATGGACGTCGAACTGATCACCCCGATCGCTATCGAAGAAGGCCTCCGTTTCGCTATCCGTGAAGGCGGCCGTACCGTTGGTTCCGGTGTTGTTATCGCTATCAACGAATAATTTGAACTAGTTAAAAAAGACTAAGGCATTCGCCTTAGTCTTTTTTTATTTCATCCGCTTGCAAAAAGGCAGGGGAAAGAGTATACTAAACACAATCAAATGAACCGAAACGAAGGTGTTGATCGTGAAACAGAAAATAGGAATGATCGGTTTGGGACTCATGGGTGCATCATTTGCGAAATCCATCCGAAAAGCAGATGCGGTTTTATACGGCTTTGATATCCATGAACCTACATTGCGTTTTGCACGCGAGGAACGCGTGATCGACGAAATCGTTACCCGGGAAAATTTGGGCGAAATTGACATTTTGTTCCTTGCAGTATATCCAAGTCAGATTTTGTCATATATGCGTAAAAATGCGCGTTTTTTGAAGCCTGGCGCGATCGTATGCGACTTCTGCGGGGTAAAGGGCGCGATTGAACGCGAATTACTCCCGCTTTGTAGAGAAAACGAGCTTGTTTACATCGGTGGACACCCGATGGCAGGGAAAGAGCGTTGGGGATATGCGTATGCGGATGACACGCTGTTTGAAAATGCCAGTATGCTTTTGGTTCCGAGTGAGACCGCGACAAATGACCACATTGAACAGATAAAAGGGTTATGTGATCTTGCCGGCTTTGGGCGCGTTGTGTGTACCACGTCGAATGAGCATGACAAAATCATTGCCTATACCTCGCAACTTGCCCATGTGGTTTCGGGGGCATATATGAAAAGTGAGACCGCGGAGCACCACGACGGGTTCAGCGCGGGCAGTTATCGCGATCTCACGCGCGTTGCAAAATTAAACGAAAATATGTGGACAGAATTGTTTTTGAAAAACCGTGAAAATCTGATTTCCGAAATCGACGAAGTGGTACTGCATCTGAACGAATACCGCGAAGCACTTGCCCGTGAAGACGAAGAATTACTGAAAACGCTCATTCGGGAAGCAAGAGAACGAAAGGAACGGTTGGGTTGATGCAAAAACGGCTGATTTTTGGTTTTTTATTGCTTCTTGTGATTGGAATTGTGGTTTCAGTTTATTTGCAATTTTCCATGCCTTACGGAAGCGTGGCGCAAATCTTTTTGGATGGCGAACTGGTCGAACAAATCGATTTGGATGCGGTCAGCGTTCCGTATGAATTACAGGTAGGGGAAGGAAACATCGTATTTGTGGAATCGGGTGCAATCTCTATGCACTCGGCAGACTGCCCCGATCAACTTTGTGTCAGACAGGGGAAGATCACGGGTGGAGTTTATCCCATCGTTTGTCTCCCGAACCGTGTTACGGTGAAGATTCTCTCGAAAAACGAAGATGCACCTGATGTGATTGCAGGAGGTGTAACATCGTGAAACTGAAACGTAGGCTGACTCTTTCCATGTTCACCGCGATCGCGCTGACTGTGTTTCTCATTGAAGCGAACTTGCCGGGACTGGTTCCAATCCCGGGTGTCAAATTGGGACTTTCCAACTGCATCACGCTGATTGTACTTGCCATACTTGGGAAACGGGAAGCGGGGATCGTGCTTGGACTGCGCATCGCGCTCGGCAGTATCTTTGCAGGACAAGCGGTATCGTTTCTGTACAGTATCGTGGGCGGCGCATTGTGTTATGCTGTGATGTGTCTGATTCAAAAACCGCTTGGAGAAAAACTGCTTTGGGCGGTGAGTATCTTCGGTGCGTTAGCACATAACGCAGGGCAATTGCTCGTCGCAGTTTTACTCACCAATGCTGGTGTTTTATGGTACGCACCGATATTGATCGTTTCTGCGATTTTGACCGGTGCATTCACCGGGATTGCCGCACAAGCGGTTGTGCAAAAGATGAGAAACCATAAAAAAGGATGATTTCATTACGAAATCATCCTTTTTTGAAAACAAAGATATAATACTGATCATTCAAGGGTATTATCTGACAATCGGAGAAAAGCAAAATCAGTATTTTCCATTCTGTTTTTTATTGTTTTGACAGAAAAAGAAGAGTCATCGATGCCAATAAATCTTCTGTTGTTTTTGTGTGCAGCCAGCAAAGTAGAACCGCTACCTGCAAAACAATCCATAACAAAACTGCCTTCTTCAGAAGATTGCTTTACAATCAATTCCAACATCTCAAAGTTTTTTTCAGTGGGATATATTGGGTATTGGGGATCTTTGTATTCCCAAACATCCTGAATCTTCTTTCCTTGATGTTCATCAGCATATTTTTTTATGCGAGGATTACCGGTGCGAGACCATTCTATTTGTCCGATTGAATCAAGACGATCAAATTCGGCTGGGTCAGTACGCCAATGTCTACCTTGTGGTGGATTCATCCCACGCCAAGGCTTTCCGGTTGGACTGTTTGGACTGGTTTCACCCGGTGCATGCAAAGGTACAGTAGTATAGCGTCTTCCGGTTTCATCAATTTTACTGAAACGTTGTATACTTTCTTTTTCGCTATACGGCACTCTAATATCGTTCCAAATGTTTGCTTTTGTTTTGGAATAAAAGAATATTACGTCTTTTTGATTCCCGAAAGCTCTACGTCCGAAATTCTTTGGATTTGATTTGATTCTGGTTATGTCATTTTTGAAACACATATCACCAAATATTTCATCAAGCATAACTTTGAAATAATGTCCCATTTTCATATCAATATGGACATAAAGGCTCCCTTTGTCTGACAGAAGTTCACGAATCAACACAAATCTGTCATACATGAATTTCAAGAACGCATCTTTTGTCATAACATCAGAATAAGCAACTTCGCCTTTGTTGGGACGACTGACCGTGTTAGTCCTGCTCTCCGAAACCGAAAAGATTTGGTCTGTATTAAATGGTGGGTCGATATAAACGAGATCAATCTTTCCTTTATATTGCGGAAGCATCGCTGCCATAGCAGCGAAATTATCGCCTTGTATGATGAAAGAGCGGTTGCCAAAATCTATTTGTTTGTCTATTTTGTCGGCGCGTTCGACAATTTCTTTATATGTTTCCTTGCCTTCAAAAACAATGTTCATACAAAACCTCAAATAGAATACAAAAATTCTCTTAACAACAAACTTGAAAGTATAATCTGATCATCGTGTTCTCGTAGATGCATATGCATTTTGTTCCTGCTAGATATGTACAATACTCCATCACAAATAGCAATTTTAATTACTTTTGCAGACAATTTATTTGGTTTCAGAGTAGATGTAATTGTTGATATTGCATCGGCAAATTGTGCGTCTTGATGTCCACCGAAATCTGTTAAGAATTTTGCTTCGCCGATAACGTATGTGTTGTTAAATCTTGCAACAAAGTCCAATCCCTTATTATGGTTGTATCCTAAATATTGTCTCGCAAATCGCTCCATCTCAGTATCAGATGAGTTCAATACTGCGTTTCCTTTGTATGAGAGAAATTCTTTTGGATCTGAAAATACCGGAGCACCTAATGTTTTCTTTGCAATCCATCTTTTGAATAACGGACCAATCTGCCTGTTTGTTTCTTTGGGCGCTGTGCATTTTTCGTAGATAGTGTCCAGCCCCATTTCATAAAGTTGTCCAGCTAATCTATTAATTGTTTCGGGGTTTCTTGCAATTGCACCAGGGTCTCTTCGCAGATAAGAGACATAAGAATCCTTTATGGGGAATAATTCTAATGATAATAACTGACTGACAAGACTGTTGTTATTTTGTGTATTGAATGCGGTCTGCACTATTCTCCATTGAGCGGCATCAATTTCACGTCTGATGTTGGGTGACATTGGATATACTTTGAAAAGCAAATCTAAATAGTTTTTTTGATTTGCTAATTCCACACTCAACTGGGTCCAATAATTCATCTGCGCACCTCCGCCATGAATTCGTTTTGTGATTGTTTTGTGACGAAATTTGACTACCCAATCATATCATATAATTTTAATTTTTTCAACTGGCAAGAATATTTCTCAAACTAATTTTAACGAATAAAGAAGAGAGGGTAGTCCCTCTCTTTTTTATTTTGTTAATCCTAAATGGATGCCGAGCCCGAAGCCCATTAAAATCTCAGCGACTGTCCAGCCGCTTTCGATACAACAAGGTCCCCAGCCGATGTCGTGCGGCATTCCGAACGGTTCGCGGAGTTCCAAATCAATTCCACGACACCACGAGCCGTGAACTGAGGGATCGGGGCTCAGAAATTGTACTTCGGAAAGGAATGTGGAAATCTCTTTCCAAAGGGATGCATATTTTTTGTTTTTTGTCGCCTTGTAAGCATAGGAGAAGCCGAGGGGTAACCAGTTGAGTGAATAGAGAAGATCACAAACAGGATCTCCGTTATCCGCAAGCAGGGAAGCCTCATCGCCTGCAGTACGGCTGCGCGCGGCTTTGTAGCCCGTGTCATATTCGGCAAAACCACCCTTCGGATGACGGAAACACTCGAGATCATTTATCACACGTTCCAGATCTGCAAGATGCGCGGGATCGTTTGTGGTTTCATAACGAACTGCAAGCGGGAAGACCAAGCGACATAATTCCTGTGTCTGGCTGTGTTCACGGATGGTATCCGGATAAGCCGCCATCATCGATTCAAAGCCTTTGCATGCGGTGTCCAGATAAAGACGATTGCCGTTTAACTGATATGCCAAAAGTAGTGTCGCAAGATAGTATGCATTGTGATGCGCACACGGGAACGCGCCGGGCGTTTGGCTCAGAGCATGGAGTGATGCGGCATCGGAATAATTGAAATTATCGGTGCGGGAGATGCGCAGTCCGTCGCACCCGGTTGTGGAAACAAGATAATCCAGCGCTGATTCAACTGCGGGGAGATACGTGCGGTCGTTCGTCAACTGCATTGCAAGGAGCGCGCCCAGAATCACGCGGGCAACATCGTCCTGATAGCAGATGGCAAACTCCCAGGTTGACCAACGCATCATCCCGGTATGATGACCTTCTTTGACCTGCATTTTTTCAAAGCAGAACTCATATAGATTGCGGAAACGCGCAAGAGAATGCTCGTTTTGATGCAACAACCAATCAAAGAAACAAGCCCCTGCAACTTCACCCGAACAGTCATTGCGAATTTCGGGCGCAATTTGTTGTGTTCCGTCGGGGAAAATCTGATGGCTGAGACCTTCCAAAACACCGCTTTTTCCGTCGTCCAAATATAGATTTGCACGGTCAAACCAAGACATTCCGGCATCGAATGTGGAGTTGATTTTTGCAGAGAAAGAGACATTTGGTTGCGCACCGCGAAGCGTGGTAGACGGCTCAAACGAAAGATCGCACGGCGTTCCTGTCAAATGCTCTGCAATCAAAGAAACAATGGCTTTCCAACGTCCAAACGGCGCGAACCGTGCAGAGATAAAGTTACACAAACGAAGTCCGCAAACCAAGGTGTTGGAATCGTATTTCCAAATAGCAAGCGGTGCTTCATTTGGGATTTCGCCGGTGTGCGAATGTTTTACAATGTGTCCGCCGTAAACCAAAATCGGGGTCACATCGTATCCGGCAAAAAAGTACGGATGCGAAAGAGAATTTGCACGGTCGTCCAGCAAATCTCCGTGTGTAATATCAGCACGATCGTTACCAACATAAACCATGCGCCCGGAAACCGTGTCGATCGGAGCGGAGGTGAACAAATCACCCAAACTCTTATAATATTCAAAAAACACAGGTTTTCCGCTCTTTTGGATGGCCTCCGCCTTCAAACGCGCATCAATGGGGAGAATGACGGGGTCTTTCTCCGTTCCACCGAGAAATGCATATGCATCAAACTCGTTTTCGGTCGCAGTAAATTCGGAAACAGAGAGTATGGTGGTCTCGCAAAGTGATTCCAAAATTCGGCTTAAATCACTTCTCTTTGCAGTGATGATTGCAAGTGTCATGTCGCATCAACTCCTTAATGCGTTTATCATATCGTGGAGAAATAAAAAATGCAAGCATTTTGCTTGCATTTTTTGGTTTATCGGATGTTGTTATATGCATTGACCATTGTGATGATCGCTTGCTCACGGGTAATATTTGCGTGTGGTGCAAACGTTCCGTTTGCATTGCCGTTCATAATGCCGAGAGATGTGACGAAATCAACACCGGGTCTTGCATATTCCGAGATTTGCGCCGCATCGGAAAAAGAAGATGTGGAGCGAATCGGACTTGCTTTCAAGAAGTTTGCAAGGCGCTGGAGCATAATGGCGGCATCCTGACGCTTGATGGGATCATTCGGACGGAAGGTTCCGTCCGGGTATCCGGTTACGATCCCAAGCGCTGAGACATAGGGGACATAGTAGTCATTACTGTCGGAATAGGGTTTGGAAGATACCGAAAGATTCTCCAACCGGCAGATATATTCAATGGAGGAGCCTGTTTTTGCACGCAGGAAACTCGCAATGAGATCACAAAACTCTTTGCGCGTGATATTACGCTTGAAATTATTGTTGAGATGCGTGGGGAGAAGCCCAAGGGAGAGTGCCGAATCTACGCTGGATTTTGCCCAGGAAGACGGGCCGTTTGCACCTGCGGGGGTGGAAGTGTCGGGCTTTTGCGCGGTTGAAGTTTCATCGACTATCGCAAGCATGGTAGCCAAACGGCGACCCGGGCTTGTGATGGCGGCACCGTTACAGTAAAGTGCGCTCGATGCGCCGCCGTCCATAAAGATCGCATCTTGGACCCCTGCTGCAATCAATGCATTCGCAATGGTACGGAAAGAAGAATTTACCGTTCCCAGGATAAGACGACCGTCGCGCAGTTTTCCGACGAAGGAACGCTGGCCGAACGCATCGGGACGCTGGTCTGCGGCAGTCGGGTTTTGCGGATGATCGACCGCAACTGCACCGTTTTGTACCAAAATCCCACCACCACCGATGACGGTACGCATCGAGTTCCAAGCGGATGTATTGGCTGTATTGGACGGGGTTGCGCTATAATGGAACACTGCAGTTTCGCCCACAACGGGATTTGAATTCCACTTCATTGCGTTTGCATAGGCGGTAGAGCCGTAAACCACGGTGGTAACACCGCTCGGGGTTACATAAGAAGCGTGTCCACTACTCACGGATGTGATGATTTTATTCTGAATGGTAACTACCATGGAAGATGCGGGGATATTCACAGGGTAACGGAAATCGTCGGTCAAGACATAAACTGCAGACGGGTCGTTGTAGATCGTATTAACACCCCATGCGGTGACTTTGGTGTTTCCGCGCAAAGTGATGATAGGAGAGAGTTTGACGCGGTCGATATACACATCGCCTGCATAGGTCATGCCGATTACGGCAATATCACCGCCCGCGTTTAACATCCTGCCTTCTTTCAGAATGGTACTGTAAACGCGCGGATAGTTTCCGCTTGCAACCGTTTGCGTTGCGGATGAGTCATAGTAAGAATCAAAGAAACCGCCATTGATCGCGGCAACGACCGTTCCGCTTTTGACTGTGGAAAGGACACTGCTTGCAGGCGCGTCCGTGCTGATGCTATCGTTTGCGATTGCGGGTACGATTGCGCGATTTGCGACATTCATGTCAATGTAGATCACATTGGCGACCGTGCCACCAATGTTCAAAGTGGATTGCGTGACACCGCTTGCGGCAAAACTTGTACCAGCGAAAATCACACAAGAAAGCATGAGAAGACAGACTTGTAAGAATCGTTTCATTTGAAAACAGCCTTCTTTCATTCAACAATTTTGATTTGGACTGCTTTCATCGCATTGAGAGCAGTTTCGTGGCTTTGGGGAGTTACGCCGGCACAGCAAGATGCGTAAACCGAAACCTTCATCTCGGGATAATGTGCTTTGATGAGCATCGCATTGGAAATGACACAAATGTCGGTACAAATACCACACAGAATCACTTCTTCCGTGTCGGCATCAATCATGCCGGGAAGGTCAATGCTTCCAAATGTGATTTTATCCACGATTTCTTTTGCATAAGGTTTTAACTCATCGCATATTTGCCAGCCGTGCGTGTCTTTGATACAATGCTCAACGGGCAAATTTCGTCCTTCTTGCGTGGTCAAGTAATTCTCCAAGTGGGTATCTCTTGTGAAAATAACCCTGCCATCAAAGGATTTTACCAGATTTACCACGTTTTCAACGATCGCTTCGGCATCCTTACTGCCAAGTGCACCTGTGATAAAATCGTTTTGCATATCCACGACAATGAGTGTTTTCATGTGAAATCCTCCTTTGTAAGTGAAAAAGCACCGACTGTCGTCGGTGCTTTTTGGCACGCCCGAAGGGACTCGAACCCCCAACCCTGTGCACCGGAAACACATGCTCTATCCATTGAGCCACGGGCGCATTTCGCAATAATGTAATTATAACAGAAGCACCGCGAAAAGTAAAGGTTCACCCGGAAGAAAATTACTTGTAACTTCCATACAAATATGATATGATACGAAAAGAAAACAAATTCCATGATTTAGGAGCGTATCACGATGGAAAATGAAAGAACAGCATTTGGTACGGTATTGTTTGGCGGGTTCCACAAAGAATCTGTTTACCGCTATATCGAGCAATTGGTCGCAGATTTTGAATTGAAACAAAAGGAATTCGACCGCGCAAAGAAGGAATTGGAAGCACAACTTTCTGCGGCAAATCAAAACGCAGCAAAACTGGAAGCGGAGCTCGGGTCTCTCCGCGCAGAAAAAGAAGCGCTTACAGAAGCGTTGAAACAGGCGCAAGAAGCCGCAGAAGCCGAAGAATAAGGAGAACAGACACGTGGCACAATATCAGTTGAAAACCGATGAATTGGAACAGATGCTCCCTGATTTGCGCGCGGGTGATACCGTTGTGCTCTCCGGAACGATTTATACCGCGCGTGACGCGGCACATAAACGCATCGTCGCGTTGATGGACGAAGGGGAAGAACTCCCGTTTGAACTGGACGGCGCGGTGATTTATTACGCAGGCCCTACTCCCGGGAAGAACGGAATGGCAGTCGGATCTTGCGGACCGACCACATCCGGTCGTATGGATGGGTTTGCGCCGCGGCTTATCAAACACGGGCTTACCGCAATGATCGGAAAAGGCGAGCGCGACCAGGCGGTCATTGATGCGATGAAAGAATATGGTGCAGTTTATCTGTGCGCGGTTGGCGGCGCAGGTGCGGTCGTTGCGCGCAGTATCAAGAGTGCCGAAGTCATCGCGTTTGATGAACTGGGTTGTGAATCGGTCAAACGGATGCAGATCGAAGATTTTCGTTGCACGGTTGCAGTTGACGCACAGGGCGGAAACTTATTTGTAATAGGCAGAGAAGAGTATCGAAAGTAGGTGAGTTTATGGCGGATTTGGACGCGGTACGCAAAGTGTTTCAAAGAGACCGTTTTGCCACCGAAGTTTGCGGGATTCAGATTTTAGAAGCAACACCGGGGCGCGCAGTTTGTGAGATGAAAATCACCGACCGCCATATGAATGCGGGAAACGTGGTGCAGGGCGGTGCAATTTTCACGCTGGGTGATTTTACCTATGCGATTGCATCCAATTGCGGTGGCACGATCTCGGTCACGCTGGACAATAACATTTCATTTATGGCGCCCGCAACCGGGATATTTCTGCGAGCGGAAGCGATTGAATCATCATCTACCAACCGCCTTTGCTTTTACGATGTGAGCATCACAGATGAAACGAATACGTTGGTTGCGAAAATGACTGTGACCGGATATAAAAAAGGCGAATTGAGTTTTGAATAAAGGAAAGCACACTCCGTTTGGAGTGTGCTTTCCTTTTATTCGTAATGAACCGGGAGCCATTTTCCTTCTTTGGAACTTTCGTAAATGGTGAGAACCAAGTCCACCGCGCGACGCGCGCTATCAGCCGGGATCATGATTTCTTCTTCACCGAACGATGCGGAGATGAAGTTGGAAACGATCAGTTGATGTGCTTCCATGTTGATATTCTCGGGGGCAGAACCGGAGTTGGTGCAGTTTGCATCCGGCTCATCGAGCGGAATGACTTCAATGTCAAACTCATCTTCCTTACGGTTGCGGTAGAGTGTGGTCTTGCCGTTTGCGTATACGATGGTTCCGCGCTCACATTCAATGCGGAGTGAGTCCCCTTCGGGGGAGGGTTCCGGAACGTGGGAAAGGGTGGTTCCCATTAAGACACCTTTTGCACCGTTTTTGAAACGGAGCAGAGCAGAAGCGGTATCTTCCACTTCGATATCACGACCGAGTGTATCCACATCCGCACAAACCGATGCGACGTCGCCGGTCAGATAAAGCATCAGGTCAACACCGTGGATGCCTTGGTTCATCAAAGCGCCGCCACCGTCGTATTGTTTCGTGCCTTTCCACTTGGAAGAAGTGAAATATACGGGAGAGCGGTAGCCTCTGTACTGGAATTCCACGATTCGCATTGCGCCGAGCTCGTTCGATTCCAAAATCGCTTTTGCTTTTTGCAACGTGGGGATGGTACGGTTGGGAAACACACAACCGAGCACAACATCGTTTTTCTTTGCCGCATCAATCATTGCGGTCATCTTTTCTTTGGTTACATCAAGCGGCTTTTCGCACAGAATATGTACCCCGTGGGAAGCAAAATCGACCGCACATTCCGCGTGCAGGGAACTGGGGGAGCAAATGCAAACCGCGTCGATTGCGGGATCTCCCAACAGTTCGTGATAATCACCCACAATACGTGGGATTCCAAACTTCTCTGCAAATTCCTGCCCTTTATGGAGATTCGTCCCGTATGCTGCCGCGATCAGTTCTGCACGACCGTCATTGATGACCGCTTCCGCATGGGATTTTGCAATCATACCACAACCGATGATCGCGACTCCGAGTTTCTTTTTCATACAATCACACCTTCAAAAAAGAACGGGGCAACCCCGTTCTTTTGATTTTTTAGTTGGTAAACATCTGCTTTTTACGGGAGATGTTGATGGTACCGTCCTGCATTTCAGAAAGGTTATCGAGTGCTTTGCCGGTTCCGTATGCCACGCAGGAGATTGCTTCGTCCGCAACATGGGTTTCGATGCTGGTGCGTTCCTGTACCAAGGTATCAAAACCGTAGACCAGACTGCCACCACCGGTCATGACGATTCCGTTCGTGGAAACGTCGCCGATGAGTTCGGGTGGAGTGCGTTCCAAAACGCCGTGGATGACTTCCAAAATGCGTTCTGCCGGCTCCTGGAGTGCTTCCATGATCTCGGTGGAAGTAACGGTAAAGATACGGGGGAGACCCGTGATCAGACAACGACCCTTGACTTCCATAGAGAGTTCTTCCGGTCTCGGGCAAACGCAACCGATGTTGATCTTGAGTTCTTCTGCGGTGCGTTCACCGATGAGAACGTTTTCTTTGCGGCGGATGTACTTGATAATCGCATCGTCAAATGCATCGCCCGCGATTTTAATAGAATCGGATTCTACAATATTGGAAAGGGAGATGACCGCGACATCTGCAGTGCCGCCGCCGATGTCGACCACCATACGCCCATCGGGTTTTGTAATGTCAATGCCTGCACCCATTGCCGCGGCGATGGGTTCTTCAATCAGATAAACGCTGCGTGCGCCCGACTGACGGCCTGCATCGATGACTGCGCGTTCTTCGACTTCGGTGATTCCGCTCGGAACACAGATGACCAAACGCGGTTTGAAGAGACTAAAGCCACCAACAACACGACGGATGAAGTCTTTGATCATACGCTCGGTCATTTCATAGTCGGAAATGACACCGCCGCGAAGCGGACGGATCGCAATGATATTGCCCGGGGTACGACCCAGCATTTTCTGCGCTTCCAACCCGACTTTCAGGACTTTGTTATTGCTTTTATCGACAGCCACGACCGACGGTTCGCGAAGAACGATTCCTTTGCCTTTCGCGAATACCAAAATCGAGGCAGTGCCGAGATCGATTCCGATATCTTTACTAAATAACATACTATACACCTCAACCAACAACGGAAAAGTCCGTGTCATTTATTTTGCTATTTCCATTATAACCGATTTTTGACAACTTTCAATCCTTTTTTGAATTTTGGAGTCTTAGCCAGTGCCAAAACATAAACTTTTTTCGCACCTGCGGCACGGAGAACATATGCACATTCGGAAACCGTACTGCCGCTTGTTACCACGTCGTCGATGAGCAAAACACTTTTGCCTGCAACCGATTCTTTGCCGATGCGATAAGTACCGATGACGTTTGCACGGCGACCTGCGGGAGTTTTCTGCAAGGATTGCGGGTTGTTATGACGAATCTTGACAAGGGTTTTGAGCGGGGTACGTCCCACCAAAACGCCAAGGGATTTTGCCAGTTTCTCTGCTTGGTCATAGCCGCGCTTACGCAGACGGCGACGGCTGACAGGGACCCATGTGATCAAATCGGTTTTACCAAACAGTTCCTGCTCGTAACATTCGAGCATCAGGCGGGCAAACACATCTGCGTTTCCGGTCACGCCACGGAATTTATATCGCATCACCGCATCACGGACAGAGTCTTTATAATAAAACGGGGTAATGCAGGCATCCACATAAGGGAGTGTCTCGACCCTGTTTTTCTTGGAGCGATAGGGAAGTGAAGCGCTGCAATCTACGCAGATGATATCGTTTTGTGTCAAGATCCGATGACAGAACACGCACCTTGGCGGGAACAACAATTCGGAAAGTTTCTTCAGTAGTTTCATGGGAATTCCTCTGTTATTTGAGCATATCGATAAGGCGAGCACGCAAACCACTGTAACGTTTGCGTTGCTTGTTGTTTTGCACCATTTGACTCAGCGTGGGGTAGTCTCCCACCAACACCAGACACTCACGCGCACGGGTAACCGCGGTATAGAGTACGCTGCGGTGGAGCAGATAGGGCGAGCCGCCAAGTGCGACAAAAATCACCACTTTGAATTCACAACCCTGCACTTTATGCACGGTCATGGCATACGCAAGTTCCAGTTCGTTTAAGTTGGAAAACGGATAGTGTGCGATCCGTTCGTCAAAGCGTATGGTCATCATCTCACTTGCGTGATTGATGTCAAATATTTCACCGATATCGCCGTTGAAGATGCCCATGCCGCCATCGCCATTGGTTTCCGCAGACCAAAGCAGATCATAGTTGTTTTTGGTCTGCATCACGCGGTCGCCCACGCGGAACACCCGTTCTCCAATGCGTTTCTCTGCCTTGGATTCATCAGGCGGATTGAGTGCTTCTTGCAGTTTGCGGTTTAGTATGATTGTGCCTGTCTCATATTTTCGGTTGGTCGTGAGTACCTGGATTTGATTCGGTGCAATGCCCATTTTGTTGGGGAGTCTTGTGGTGCAAAGTTCTAAAACCGTATCAATCAAATTCTGATAATCCGAGCGTTTGATGAAGAACAAATCCCCGTCTTTGCGTGTCAGATCGGGAAGGGTTCCGTGGTTGATTTCGTGTGCGCCCGTGATGATCTGACTGGTCTCTGCCTGACGATAGATTTGAGTGAGTGCAACCGTCGGAATTTTTCCCGAATCGATCAGGTCTTTGAGCACGTTCCCGGGACCTACCGAGGGGAGCTGGTCAGCATCGCCCACCAGAATCAAGCGTGCACCGGGCTTGAGTGCATCCAACACCGCACGCATGAGTGGGAGATCTACCATGGAGACCTCGTCCAAAATCAGAACATCGCATTCGAGCGGGGCTTCGTGGTTGACACCGAAACTTGGAGCAAGCCCCGTAGTAGAATAGTTCATCTCGAGCATACGGTGAATGGTTTTTGCTTCCACGCCGCAAAACTCACTCATCCGCTTTGCAGCACGCCCCGTGGGTGCGGCAAGAAAGCATTCCAGTTTGCGCGAAGCAAACATGGAAAGAATCCCGCGGATGATGGTGGTTTTACCCGTGCCGGGTCCTCCCGTCAAAATAAAGACGGGGGAGTTTGCCGCGGTACGGACCGCTTCAAATTGCAATGGGGAATAGGTGATCCCCATGCTCTTTTCGATTTTAGAAATCATATCATCCGGGTTCCAGGGAGCATCCCGATACCCGTCGGTTAACTCGGAAATTTTCTGCGCCACAAAGTGTTCCGCTTCATATAGGTCGCAGAGATAACATGCGGTCTCACCGCAGATTTCTTCTCGGACGACCAAGGAGTCTCCAATCAGCGTTTCGATCGCACGTTCTGCAGTTTCGATGGGAACACCGATGAGATCAGCCGTGATTTTGCATAACTTATTGTACGGGATAAAACAATGCCCCGCACCTGAGTTGAAATTGAGTTCGTAGAGTACTGCCGCTTCCACGCGGGATTGCGCATGCGCGCTGATGCCGAGTGAAAAAGCGAGACGGTCTGCGGTCTGGAAAGAAACTCCGAATTCAGGATAACTGAGAAGATACGGATTGTTCCGAATCAATTCAATCGCGTGAGAGCCGTATGTACGGTAGAGAAGCAGAGCGACTTGCGGGTCTACTTGGTATCCGGAAAGGAATTCCATCAAACGGGCAATCCCGTTTTGCAATTTGAAATCCTCCGAAATGGCAAGTGCTTTCGCTCTTGTGATGCCCGGGATTTCGGTCAGACGAATTGGTTCGGTTTCAATGATGTTGAAACTCTCGGTACCGAACAAAGCTACGATTTTTTCGGCAGTCTTTCTCCCCACACCCTTCACAGTGCCGGATGAGAGATAGTCCAAAATTGCGCCTTCCGCCGCAGGGAGACGGCGGTCACACACCTGCACTTGAAATTGTTCGCCGTAAGTGGGGTGTGTTACCCAATTTCCGTTTGCGAGAAGATACTCGCCCAAACCGACATTCGGAAGACAACCGACCGCGACAATGCTGTTACCTGCATTTGTCAAAATGCGCAGTACCGCATAGCCGTTTTCTTCGTTGCGATAGATAACGGTTTCAACCGTTCCTTCGATTGTCATCAATTCCTGTTCCATTGATCTCTCCGTTTTCTTGTAGCGGTAAAATTCCGGCAAAATTCAGCCATTTCAAGTAGGTTTGGTCCGTGTGTGAATGAATGCAGAATGTGAAATTTACAGAAGTTTTTCGTGCGAAAACAAGTGTTATGATCCACCAAATGAAAAACACAACACCGTATGCCGCAAACAGTGCGGTCAAAGCATCAAACCAAGAATGCATCTGATCACTCCTTTGTGTTACAAACTATGCAAACAAAGGAGAAAGGGTGCGGCTACACGCCGGGAGCAAAGAGCGAAATCGCTTGGATAAAGCCGTAAGACATTCCGGCAACGACGGTTGCGGCAATGATAACGCCAAGTAAGATTGCGGGAAGCGAACGCTTCATCCGCATACCGAGAAGCGCAGAAAGAATCGCACCGGTCCAAGCACCCGTTCCGGGAAGTGGGATGGCGACTAAAATGACAAGCCCCAAAATGTGGTATTTATAAAGCGTAGGTGCCTTTTTCATCACGTGGTTTTCAAGCCAACAAGCAGGACGGTGGAACAGTTTGGTCTGTTTTAAGTATCCAAACACTCTTTGGGTGAACAAAATTACAAAGGGGATAGGGAGCATATTCCCGAGAATGCACATCAAAAAGGTTTCCCAAAAAGGAAGACCTTGTGCTGCGCCGATCGGGATCGCGGCACGCAATTCAACGACCGGCATTGCGGAGATGGTAAGTAAAGTGATTGCTTTTCCAAGACGGGTTGCAAAGAGAGCATCAAGCATAATAACACCTCATTATCTTAAAGTTTTGACCGGAAATAGCACAAAACAGATGGTTGCAGCATATACTGTGAATACAATTTTGACTTGGAGGTGCACATATGCCGAGCGAAATGGAACTCTTAGCACGCGCATTGCTCGCAAGCACAGACGGGGGAAAAATCCTTGAAAATCTGGATAAATTCCAAAAGATACTGGATACTGCCGAAGGAAAGAAACTTCTTGCCAATTTGGCAAGCGGCGGTGGTGACGCATTGAAAAAAGCGGCAGAGCAAGCGAAGAACGGAGACAAAAATGCCGCCAAAATGCTTTTGACATCCCTGCTTCAGACAAAAGAGGGTGCCGCGCTTATCTCCCAAATCATCGATGCGGTAAAGGGGTCTTGATATGAGTGATTTGGAAGAGAAGATTCAAGGGCTACTCTCGTCGCCCGATGGACTGAGTCAACTTCTTGAGGTAGCGCAAAGTATCGGGGCAAAAGAACCTGTACGGGAAGAGACCGAAGTAAGAGAGCCGGTTCTTCCGAATTTATCAGGACTGTTTGATAGTCTGAAACCCGAGCAACTCAGCGCCGTGTTATCCTTTATGGAAGACTATCAGGATGAGAGCGACCGCAGATTCCATATGTTGCAGGCACTCAGGGAATACGCAAAGCCCGCCGATATGCCACATCTTGAAAAAGCAAAGCAAATCGTAAAACTCACCAAAGTCGCAAAACACGCAATACATAGCATGAGGGGGAAAGAGAACGGTGTATAACCGATATCTTCCGCAAGACCGAGACGCGTTTGATGGGCTGTATACGCGCGTTGGATCATCGCCCGAAAAACAAGAGATATCGCAACCGCATAGAAAGGAAAATGCCCATTTCAATGTCAGTCAGTTTTTGGAGAAACTGAAGTTCAATGAAATCGGCCTCTTTCCGTTGATGGTATTGGCACTACTTCTGATCGAGGCGGATGAAGAGGAACGCATGATCATGCTCGTTCTTGCGGCCGTGATCGGCATCTAAAGATTCATTGCCAAATTCCCGTCCGGAAGACTGAATACCACATCTTCCTGCTCTGCGAGATTTAGTGCACTCATTTTAATAGAGTAAAATACTGTGTCATCGTTTTTTACGATCCCTGCGAGCAGGAGACCGTGTTCGGTGGAGATCCAGTATTCGGTTTGGTGGTTGGAATCTGAAGGATTTGCAACCACATGGATCGCACCCTGGTTTTCATAAGTAGTAAACTCAGCGGAAACAATTTCATCGGGTGTGAGTTCTAAAATGTTCTCATACGACATGAGCATTTGGCTTTCATCGGAGGAAATATCCCCGATGGCGGATGTGTGATAGGTACGCGCATTGGGTTCCCAGTAAAACGCCTTTTCAAGTCCGTAGACAGTATGAAGTTTTACCGATAAATCCGATGTAAGCGAATCGATGCGCGTCCACGCATCCTGGCGCCAAACCTTGTGGAAATACTTGACAGAAGCATCTTTTGCGAACAACTCCGACTCGGTTTCATAGTAGTAATGTTCCGGCCGATGCATTTCTGCGATCACGCTTATCACATTGTCAGGTGTGATCAAAACCCGATCAAAATCAATTTGACTGACAGGGTTCTGCGTCTGCGTATCGGAAGGATGCGTTGTGGGAAGAGATGGAATTGTCTCAACACGAAGACGAGCGGAGCGGGCAGATGAAATTGCAACATAAATCACGCAAAACACGATCAGCCCCAGCGTGACCAACAATGTTTTGGAAGGTTTCCGTAATTTCATCTTCTGCGCTCCTTTCGTTTATTTTCCGCTGAAATGGTCCGGCTTTTCACCGATTCCACACATGCTGTGCAAAATCGCACGCACGATGCGTTCGCTGGCACGACCGTCTCCGTAGGGGTTGACGGCTTGTGCCATTTTTTCATAAGCATCAGAATCACGAAGCAAGGTGGTGGCGAGATCGAAAATCGTCTTTTCTTCCACACCTGCAATCTGTACGGTTCCAGCATCCACCGCTTCGGGGCGCTCAGTTTCGCAACGGAGCACCAAAACGGGTTTGCCGAGAGACGGTGCTTCTTCTTGGAGTCCGCCCGAGTCGGTCAAAATCAAATGGGAACGCGCCATCAAGTTGTGCATATCATCCACGTCAATCGGATCAATCAAATGCACACGATCGACATCGCCCAAAATCGGGAATACGGTTTCACGAACGACCGGGCTGAGATGCACCGGATAGATGACTTGGATATCGGGATTCTGTTCCACCAACGCTTTGGTTGCGTTCATGATGTTTTCAAGAGGTTTTCCGTAGTTTTCGCGGCGGTGTGCGGTGAGAAGCACCGTGCGATAACTTGCGAAGTCAATTTTTTTCAGTTCATCGCTGCGGAATTCATAAGAATCGCGCACCGTGGTTTTGAGTGCGTCAATGACTGTATTTCCGGTTACGAAGATCCCTTCGGTGATTGCTTCATTTTCCAAGTTTTTCACGTTGTTTTCGGTGGGGCAGAAGTGCAAATCTGCAATCGTTCCCGTGAGTTTACGGTTGACTTCTTCAGGATACGGGGAGTATTTGTCAAACGAGCGAAGCCCTGCTTCCACATGACCGACTTTTACGCGGTGATAAAATGCCGCCAAAGCACCTGCAAACGTGGTGGAAGTATCCCCGTGTACCAAAATCAGATCCGGTTTCGCCGTGTTGATGACTTCATCCAGCCCTTGCAAAACCTTGGTGGTGATGGATGCAAGGGTCTGCTTGGGTGCCATAATATTCAGATCATAATCGGGTTTGATATTAAAGATATTGAGAACCGAGTCCAGCATTTCACGGTGCTGTGCGGTTACACAGACAATCGATTCAATTTCGGGATGACGCTCGAGTTCCAAAACAAGGGGTGCCATCTTGATTGCTTCGGGACGTGTGCCGAAAACAGTCATAACTTTTAATGGTTTCAAATCATTCACCGCCAAACATATTCTTTTTTCTATTTTATCCTAATTTGCATGGATTTGCAAGAAGAATCGCAAAGAAAAAGCACCTCAAAACGAGGTGCTTCATTTCATTCCATTTCGCGTGCGAGTGCACGTGCAAGTTGGTCGGGGCAGGATGTGTTTTTGAAACCACAGGTGGTTCCGGAGAGCAGTTCTACCACTTTCTCCACCGGCATCCCGACCACCAATCTGCTGATGCCGGACAAGTTGCCGTTGCAGCCGCCTGTGAACTTGAGTGCGGTTACGATTCCGTCTTCAATTTCGTAATCAATCTGTCGGGAACAAACCCCTTGCGGTTTGTAACTTCCTTTTTTGATCATGATATCAAACTCCTTGTAAAATTTTGAGCAGTTCGGAAAGGGTTTGGGTAGTTACTGTTTTATGTGCGGTTTTCCGGTAAATCGGCAAACGCTCGTGATAGAGTTTTTCACGACCGTCCTGCTGTAAAAGGGGACGGGAGGAATCTCCGGCAAAGCGTTTGCTGAGCGTTTCAAACGGGGGATTTAGGAAAAGAACGATCCCGTTTTCGCGCAGAGACTCTGCGCTCTTCGGATTTAAAATCGCACCGCCACCCAGGGAGATCACGCGGTTTTTCTTTTCGCTCAAGCGGGAGATAAGTTCCGCTTCCCGCATTCTGAATTCCGCTTCACCATACTTTGCGAAAAATTCCGAGATACTGCACCCGAATTCGGATGCCAAAACAGTATCGGTGTCAATGAATTCACGGCCCAAAATTTTTGCAAGACCCGAGCCGAGAGTGCTTTTTCCTGCACACATAAAGCCTGAGAGCACGACGTTGCGATCATCTAATTGCTGTTTGATCTTTTGGGCGGTGATGTGCGCGATGATCTCGGATTGATCTTCCAAAGAATACTCCAAGCCAAACCAATACCGTTGCGACTCAGCACCCTGTGAAACCAGCATGGAAAGCCCGTTGTCAAAGGGGATTTTCTGCATCTCCGCATCACGCAAAAGTTTTGTCATGGCAGGCTCGTAAATCATGTCATAGACAAAGCTTACATTCACCGAAGAAAGATCAATGGGGGTCTCATTTGGATTTGAGACCATACCGACCGGTGTGGAATTGACCACAAAATCAAATGATCCTGTAACATTGTCCAAAGACACGATATCATACTGCAAATTCGGGAAACGGTTTGCAAATGCTTTTGCTTTTTCCGTGTTTCGTGCCGCGATGGTTAAATGTGTTTCTGCACACGAGGCTTCGTATGCGAATGCGGATGCCGCGCCGCCGCAACCGAGCAGGAGGGCTCTTGCACCTTCCATCGCAACACCGCCCATGGAAAGCGCAGTTTTGATGCCGTAGCCGTCTGTGTTGTGTCCAAAGAACTTTCCGTCTTCGACACACACGGTGTTACACGCATTTAGGATACGCGTTTTGGTGTCAAAACAGTCAAGATACTTTATAATTTCTTCTTTAAGCGGATGGGTACAGTTGAATCCGCAAAGTTTCTCTTTGGCAAGGGAAATCGCGAGCGGAAGCGTTTCTTTTGTAACTTCTATTTTGAGATAATCAATTTCCGTGCCACGCTTTTCTGCGAGTAGCGTTTGAAGAGTCGGGGAAAGGGAATGGAGAATGGGAGAGCCGAATACCGCATAGGTGGGTTTGGTCGGCGTGAAGTTTCTGAATTCTTCAAGTGATAAAAACATACTACGCCTCCTCGCTGATGCGGCGTAAATCTTCGAAGAACGACGGATAGGAGATTCCTACACATTTTTCTCCCGAAATTGTGGAAACACCATGGGCACCCAATGCACAGACTGCCATCGCCATTGCGATTCTATGGTCGTCGTATGCTTCAAAATCTGCACCACAAACCGCGCCGCCACGGATGATCATGCCGTCATCGGTTTCGGTAATGTCAACACCTGCTTTGGAAAGTTCAGTAACAACCGCGTGAATGCGGTTGGATTCTTTGTGTTTGAGTTCTTCCGCATCTTTGATGACGGTCGTGCCCTCCGCAAATGCAGCGGCAACCGCGATGATGGGAAGTTCGTCGATCAGACGGGGAATCAAAGCTCCCGAAATTTCACACCCGCGAAGAGAAGACGAGCGCACCAAAAGATCGGCAGACGGTTCTGCTGCAGTTGTCTGGTTTTGAAGGGTGATATCCGCGCCCATTTGAGCCAGTACATCCAGAACCCCGGTGCGTGTCGGGTTGATGCCAACTCCTTTGATGAGAAGTTCGGAATCAGGGACGATACATCCCGCAACTAAGAAAAATGCGGCGGAAGAAATATCACCGGGAACGGCCAGTTCCTGTGCGTAAAAACGCTCTTGCGGCGAGATTGTGATGACATTATTCTCACAACGGAACTTGCCGCCAAAATGCAGCAGCATTTGTTCGGTATGGTTGCGCGATGGGTGGGTCTCACGTATCACGGTTTCCGAGTCTGCAAACATCCCTGCGAAAATCAGCGCAGATTTGAGCTGAGCACTCGCCACCGGAAGGGTATAGGAGATACCATGTAAATTTCTGCCGTGAATGGTGAGAGGACAATGATTATCATCTTTTGCTTCAATGTTTGCACCCATCTGGGAGAGTGGATTCATCACGCGTGCCATGGGGCGTGTGCGCAGAGAATGATCGCCATCAAGTACCGAAGTAAAGGGTTGACCTGCGAGAAGCCCTGTAAGAAGACGTGTGGTCGTGCCGGAGTTTCCGACGTCCAGTACATTTTTCGGCGCACGCAGTCCGTGAAGCCCACGACCGTGCACCAAAACCGTGTCTTCTTGGATATCAACGGGAACGCCAAGTTCAGAAAAACATCCAATGGTGGAACGGGAGTCTGCACAGAATAGAAATTTTTCGAGCCTTGTAACACCGTCTGCGAGCGCGCCGAAGAAGATTCCACGGTGCGAAATGGATTTATCACCGGGAACCGTTAGTATACCGCGCAGGCGTTTTTTTGGTTGAATTTCGATCATTTGTTATCATCTCCGGGCATGGTACGATGCATGATTTTGGAAAGTTCCGAAATCTTTTTGCAAAGTTCGGCGAAGCAGTCAATGCTGATGGTTTGTGCGGCATCGGATTTTGCCGTGTCAGGGCGCGGATGAACTTCAATGATGAGTCCGTCAGCCCCTGCCGCGATTGCGCACATGGAAAGGGATTCAATATATGCTCGTGCCCCTGCCGCGTGGCTGGGGTCAATGATGACGGGAAGATGGGTTTTTGCTTTGAGCACAGGAACCGCGCTGATATCCAATGTGTTGCGAGTTGCGGTTTCAAAGGTGCGGATACCGCGTTCGCATAAGATGACGTTTGCGTTTCCCGAACTCATGATATATTCCGCGGCGTTCAGCCATTCTTCCACAGTAGAGGAAAGTCCGCGCTTTAAGATGACGGGTTTTCCACATTGTCCCGCTTTGCGGAGCAGATGGAAGTTCTGCATATTGCGCGCACCGATCTGGACGATGTCCGCATAGTACGCGACACGAGCAATGGAATCGTCATCGATTGCTTCGGTAACAACTTTCATCCCGGTCTCTTCTGCGACCTTTGCAAGAATCTTGAGACCCTCTTCTTCAAGTCCTTGGAACGAATAGGGAGAAGTGCGCGGTTTATATGCACCGCCACGCAGGAACTTGATATTTTGCGCGCGAAGTTTGTGTGCTGTCTCATGCATGGTTTCATAATCTTCCACCGCACACGGACCTGCTGCGATCATCAGTTCATTTGCGCCAATTTGTGCATCACCGATGTCGATGACCGTGTTTTCAGGATGTCCCGTGCGACCGACGAGTTTGTACGGCTCGGAAACAGGAATGAGTTCGCGAACGCCTGAAAGCGCAGCAAACTGAACGTCAATAAGTTTCGTTTTATCACCGATCACACCGATAATGGTGGTATGGGAGCCGATGGAAACATGGCAGTCAAGCCCACGCGAGCGGATAGTATCACATACCCTGTCGATTTGCTCTTTTTGAGCATGGGGTTTCATTACGACAATCATGGTAAAAGAGTCCTTTCGAGAGAGATTACAAAGTTTGTTCGGGGTAGCAACCGAGGAGTTTTACCCAACCGAGTTCTGCATCCAACTGGTTCAACAGACCGAAAACATTGGTGTTGAGCCCGTCGATTGCACAGTCTAAGTAGAAACAGTACTCCCACGGCTGATTCGGGATGGGGCGGGAACTGATTTTGAGTAAGTTGATTCCGTGATAGGAGAACAGACCGATCACGTTTGCAAGGGCACCGCTCTGGTTCGGAAGACGGAATGCAAGCGAAATGCGGTTTGCATCTTTGGGCACGGAGAAGTTTTTGGTAATTGAGACAAAGCGAGTCTGATTGCACTCGGAATCGTTGATGCCTTCTTCCAAAATTGAAAGTCCATAGAGTTTTGCGGTATCACGGGATGCGATCGCAGCGATGGAAGTGTCGCCGGATTCCGCGATTTTCTTTGCGGCGACCGCGGTGTTGCTTTCCAAAATGGGAAGATAGCGGTGCGCCTTGATGTAACGGGAGCACTGTGCAAGTCCTTGCGGATGGGAATGTACGGATTTCACGGTTTCACGGGTTGCGCCGGGTACCGCAAGGAGACAGTGGCGGATGGGATACGGGCTCGCGGATTGGATCATGCAGTCATGGCGAATCAGCAAATCATACACATCGTCCACAGTACCTGCAGTCGAGTTGTCGAGCGGCAACACACCTGCTTGCGCACGTCCGTCGCTTACAGCTTGGAAAATTTCTTCAAAGGTTAAAACCGAAATGGTTTCCGCATTCGGATAGAGCTTCTTTGCTGCAGAGTGAGACCACGCGCCGGGGACACCCTGATAACAAACGGTGTAAACGGGTGCCAGAGTTTGCGGTGCATTTTTCACCAGTTTGACCATGGAATCGCAGACGTCTTTTTCAGCCTGATCGTGGAACTGCAAAGCACGGCTGGAACGAAGCACCGTCCCATAAATCGCGCGAGCGAGCCATTCCAAGTCTTTATCAAAATTACCCAAGAAGTTTCGATAAATCTCCGCTTCGCGGTCTGACTGCAAGATTTGAATTCCATTTTCAATTTTATAAGCGGCGATCGCTTGCGCAACAGACAAGCGATCCTGAAGCACTTTGGCAAGATCACAGTCAATCGCATTGATTTCCTGTCGCAGTTCATCTAAAGTTTTCATAACCGAAAGCCTCCAACATTTGGTCGAGCAATGAGATTGCCACCGCAGATTCCACAACCGGGACTGCGCGACACGCAATACAAACATCGTGGCGACCTTGAATTTCAAGTATAGTATTTTCTCCTGTTTTCAGATTGACCGTGTTCTGCTCTTTCGCGATGGACGGGGTGGGCTTGAAAGCGCAACGGAGCAGAATTGGCATTCCGGTCGTAATGCCGCCCAAAACACCGCCGTGGTGGTTGGTTACGGTTTTGACCGAATTGTTTTCACAGTAGAATGCATCGTTTGCAACGCTTCCGAGCATAGATGCCACATCAAATCCCGCACCGAAAGAAACTCCACGCACGGCAGGGATCGCGTACAAAATCGATGCGATGCGGCTTTCTACCGTGTCAAACATCGGAGAACCAACACCGGCGGGAAGCCCGGTCGCGATACATTCGATCATACCACCGACCGAGTCTTTATTTGCGCGGATTTCTTCCAAATATGCGGTCATATCTGCACCGACTGCATCGTTTATCACGGGAAGAGATTTTTCACGCAAGGATGAAAAGAGAGATTGCGTAGGCGCGAGCGGGAAAGTATTGTCATAGAGAGCACCGATCTGCAGAATGTGTGCGCAAATCTCGACCCCTTTTTCTTTGAGCGCGAGTTTACACAAAGCACCTGCAAAGGTGAGCGGTGCGGTAAGACGGCCGGAAAAATGACCGCCGCCGCGCGCATCCTGATAACCGTTGTAACGGATGGATGCGGTGAAGTCGGCATGTCCGGGACGGGGAGTCTCGGAAAATGGGGCATAATCTTCGCTGCGTGTGTTTGTGTTTTCAATAACCGCGCAAATCGGTGCGCCCGTCGTATATCGGTCCTTAACGCCTGAAAGAATGCGCGGCAGATCCGGCTCTTTTCGCGGAGTGCTCCCAACATGAGAAGACGGTGCGCGCCGCTTCATTTCCGATAAGATAAAAGTTTCATCAAATGCAATTCCGGACGGGAACCCGTCGATGACAACACCGATCCCGTCTCCGTGCGATTCGCCGAAAATGCTGATTTTCAATAAGTTTCCGAAGACAGAGCCCATATTAGGACACCTCCGTTTCGTTAATAGTCGGTAAAAGAGCGATCAAATCATTCAATCCGATGGGGTGGATGACAGCTTTTCCGATATGTTCAAGTAAGATAAAATTGAGTTTTCCGGAAAGGACTTTTTTATCCTTAGCCAAAACGTCCGCAATGCATTG
Organism: Oscillospiraceae bacterium; assembly: GCA_015067485.1. GTDB lineage: Bacteria > Bacillota > Clostridia > Oscillospirales > JAAYXM01 > SIG510. The sequence goes on along the minus strand of SVMJ01000003.1, from coordinate 118,072 downwards.
CGTGGGATAGGGGATGTCGGTTTGGAGTCCGTATTTTGCAAGTACTGCCTGAAGACGCGGAAGCGTTTCGGGAGTCGTGATACCGAGTTTGATGCCGATACGGACCGCCGCCACCATTCCGCGCGACACACATTGTCCGTGGGAATAAGTGTTGTAGTTTCCGCAGGTTTCGATCGCATGACCGATGGTGTGCCCAAAGTTCAAAAGCATTCTGAGACCTGTGTCATGTTCGTCTTGCTCCACAATGTCGCGCTTGTGAGAAACACAGCGTATGATCACATCGGGGAGAATCTCCCGAATTGGTTTGTTTTCCAAATCACAGAACAGATTTTCGTCTACGATACAACCGTATTTGACCACTTCGCCCATGCCGTCTGTGAAAACATCGGATGGGAGTGTGGAAAGAAGGGAAGTATCGATCAAAACATAATCGGGCTGGTTGAACGCACCCACCAGATTTTTTCCGCAAGAGAGATCCACACCGCATTTTCCACCGACAGATGAATCAACTTGCGCCAAAAGGGTGGTGGGGATTTGGATAGAACGAACTCCACGCAAGAAGGTTGCGGAGGCAAAACCGACCGTGTCCCCCACAACTCCGCCGCCAAGTGCGATTACGGGATGGGTGCGGGAAAAACCGCTTTGCGCCAAAAATTCATAGATTTTTTCAACAGTCGCAAGGGTTTTGCTGCTCTCACCCGCATGGAAAGAATAGACAAAGGATGTAATCCCTGCATTTTGCAAAATCTCAGATACACGCTCGGCGTAAAGAGACTGAACCGTATTGTCGGTAATGACCGCGACTTTGTTGTCGTGGCTCAAAGATTTGCAGAGTTTTGGAAGTAGATCGTCTAAAATATTTGTGCCGAGATAGAGTCGGCTTTTTGTGGTGTCGGTTTTCAAAATCAGTTCCGTCAAAAAAATCTCTCCTATCAGAGTGTACGTCCGATCGCATTTGCGACCGCACGGGATTTGTCCATAATCTGACCCAGTAAATTCGGGGTCAAAGATTGCGCTCCGTCGCAACGCGCGTTTTTCGGGGAAGGATGGACTTCAATGATGAGTCCGTCCGCGCCTGCTGCGATCGCGGCAAGAGACAAGGGTTCCACCATCCAGGGTAGCCCGGATGCGTGGCTCGGGTCGATGACGACCGGGAGATGGCTTTCGCGCTTGAGTGCGGGGATCGCGCTGATGTCTAATGTGTTGCGTGTGTATGTTTCAAAGGTGCGGATGCCGCGTTCACATAAAATCACGTTGGGGTTTCCCGAAGACATGATATATTCCGCGCTCATCAGGAGTTCTTCGATGGTATTGGAAAAACCGCGTTTGAGCAGGATGGGTTTTTTGATGTGCCCCAGTTCCTTGAGTAGTTCGAAGTTTTGCATATTGCGCGCGCCTACCTGGATGATGTCGACGAATTCCACGAACATTTCAAGGTAGAACGGGTTGGTGATTTCCGAAATCACGGGCATCCCGGTCAGCTCGCGTGCCTGTTTCAAAAGCAGCAGGCCCTCGCCGCGCAGACCTTGGAATGCGTAGGGGGAAGTGCGGGGCTTGAATGCACCGCCGCGTAAAATACTTGCACCGCAAGCGCAAACTTCCTTTGCGGCAGTAAGGATCTGATCTTCGGATTCCACCGAGCACGGACCTGCCATCACGACGATTTTCTCACCGCCGATCTCCACATTTCCTGCTTTGATGACAGAGTTGTTCGGATGGAACTTGCGGTTGGCGAGTTTGAACGGTTCTTGGACCTTGATGATGCGGTCGACCGCTTCGTTTGTGCGAAGCCAATCTACATCCACGCGGGAAGAATCACCGACCAGTCCCAAAACAGTTGTTTCGGCGCCTTCGATTTTGTTCACAGTCAGTTGATGCTGTTGCAGTTCTTGCTCCAAACCGCTTACTTGTTCTTGGGTTGCCCCACCTTTGAGTACGATGATCATAATATGGTCTCCTTTCAATTTTGGGACAAAAAAGCCTTTCGCCCCTAATCGGGACGAAAGGCTGAAATAGCATTCCGCGGTACCACCCGTATTCGTCCGCTCGAAACAGACGCTCTTTTTCGGACTTGGGATGAAAACATCCGGGGCCCTGCCAAGGTAACGGTAGGCTTCCGCGCCGACCTACCGCAACGTTTCAGTCGGCGTGCTCGGGAGGGAACTTCAATGTAGCATCCGATACGCTCGCTTTCAGTCAGGACAAGCGCTCCCTGAAACGGCTGGTTACATCTACTTTTCTCCGTCGTCGCATTTTAATATGATATTATTATATGCTCATTTGCAGAAATGTCAAGGGGTTTCGGCGGTTAAATCGAAAGTTTTTCCGTTTGATGCAGAGATCAGATCCTGCGGTGTCAGTTGGATTTGAAGCCCGATTTTTCCGCCGCTGACAATGAGATAGGGAACCGAAAGAGCAGATGAGTCAAACGTGGTGGTAAACTGCTTTCTCATCCCGATTGGCGAGCAACCGCCACGAATGTATCCGGTCGTTGCAAGAATTTCGCTGACCGGGATCATTGCAACCGATTTTTCACCCACCGCGCGTGCGGCTTTTTTGAGATCCAATTCACGGCTTACCGGGATGACAAAAACATAAAAAGCACGTGTTGCGCCACGGGTTACAAGGGTTTTGAACACGCAGCTCGGGTCTTTGCCAATCAGTTCTGCGACGTGAACTCCGTCAACTGCAACCCCGTCGTGCGGATATGTATAAATCTCATACGCGAGTTTCTTTTGATCCAAAATTCGCATTGCATTTGTTTTGACGATAGATGCCATATTATCACCTGAAATATGTTTCCACAAAGGGAACGGATTTGACTTCGAATGTTTTGCCGTTTAAGTACTCTAAGGTTTCGGCAGGGGAAGTGAATGCAAAGGTGAGTTTATAAGAATAGAGTGCTTGATAGTTGCGGCGAAATCCTTGGTTCAACTCATTTCTGCCGTATTTGCCGTCGCCGAGCAAGGGGTGTCCCGCTGCCGCCATTTGTGCGCGGATCTGATGGGTACGCCCTGTGATGAGTTCACACTCGACCAACGAGAGTTTTCCTTGCTGTTTCAATGTGCGATATTTGGTGGCCGCATACTTGGCACCGGGTTTCGGGCGCGGATGGACAAAGACTTGGTTTTTCACCGCATCCTTGAACAGATAACCTTCCAGCAGACCTTGCGCAGGCTTCGGGCTTCCGTGGACCGCGCACAGATAATACTTTTTCAGTTCGCGGTGCTTGATCTTGTCGTTCATCACGCGAAGCGCGGGTGCGTTTTTTGCCGCGATGACAATGCCTCCCGTGTTACGGTCGATACGGTTGCAAAGTGCGGGGATAAACGTATTTTCATCTTCGGGGTTCCATGCGCCTTTCTGGTACAGATAGGCGAGAATATGATTGATGAGCGTGTTTTCTTTTTCGTTTGTATCTTCGTGGACCGGCATCCCGGGCGACTTGTCCACAAGCAGAATGTTTTCATCTTCATATACGATGTTCAGTTTTGGCTGAATGGTGAGATACGGGTTCTTATTTTCTTTCGGCTCGAAAAATTCGTCGCTTACGTAGAGTGTTACGGTGTCGCCTTCGTTCAAACGCTGATTGCCGGTTGCGCGCTTTTCGTTTACTTTGATGCGCTTGAGACGCAGATACTTCTGCATCAGCGGAGCGGGGAGCGCAGGAACTGCCTTCATTAAAAATTTATCAAGACGCGCTTGTGCGTCATTGGAAGATATGATATACTTTTTCATGGTATTTCCTCTCTGAATCTTCATGGCGATAGTATAACATATTTTTCGGGGGATTGGAACAGAATATTTCAAGAAAAATCAAGAGAAATTTGAAATTTTGATTGACAAGTTGACGAAATACAAGTATAATGTTTGCTGTACCGCTTTGCGAGGTGTTCTATGGTTATTGATTTAAAACCAATTAAAGAGACCATTGGCGCGCGAATCCCGATTGATTATTCGGTGGATTTGTCCGATGTTGTGTCGGAGGCAGTCAATCCGGTGAGAGTTTCCGGTGAAGTGGTCAACCGTGCCGGCATCTTGCTGCTGCATTTTGAACTCGATACCGTTTTGCATCTGGTTTGCGACCGATGCTTAGACGAGTATGACAAAACACAGCACGTCGTGTACGATGTCTGCGTTGCAGACCATTCGGAAGAAGATTGTGATGAGATTTTGGTTTGTGAAAACGATCAGTTGGAACTCGATGATCTTGTTATGACTTCGTTTGTTCTTGCACAGGAGAGCAAACATCTTTGTAGAGAAGATTGCAAAGGTCTTTGTCCCAAGTGTGGGATCAATCAAAACGCATCAACATGCAATTGTCAGCAGAAGGAAGTCGATCCCAGACTTGAAGTTTTGCGCAAGTTGCTTGAAGAGTAGATTTATTTGATTCAATCCGTGAGGAGGTGTTACTGATGGCAGTACCTACAAGAAAACACTCAAAATCGAGACGCGATAAGAATCGCAGTGCTCACTGGAAGCTCTCGCTGCCCGGAATCACGGCTTGTCCGAAGTGCGGTGCAGTCAAGTTGTCGCATCGGGCTTGCAAGGCTTGCGGAACTTATAACGGTCGTGAAGTTGTTGAAGCTAACGCTTCCAAGTAATTTACGACGACAACCGAAGTTGTTTTTCGAAAAGAGTAGAGGCGGATGTTTTATCCTCCTCTATTTTTTCTATCCGAAGGGGGTGAATCGATGGGTGCAAAAATTGTTTCAGTCGCGAGAAAAAGTCCTGCATACAAGGCGGGAATCCGTGCGGGGGATGAACTGCTCTCTGTCAACGGTCATGTGATCCGCGATGTACTGGATTATAAGTTTTACGGCTACGAAGAGAGTGTTGCACTTACATTGCAAGACCGTGAAGTAACGCTCAAAAAGGGTGCGGGGGAAGATATCGGCATCACCTTTGAGAGTTATTTGATGGACAAGGCAAAACGCTGTGCCAACCGTTGTATTTTTTGTTTCATCGACCAACTTCCGCCCAATATGCGCGAAACTCTTTATTTCAAAGACGATGACGCGCGCATGTCGTTCTTGCTTGGAAACTATATTACGCTGACCAATCTGTCCGAAGAAGATGTGGAGCGTATGATCCGAATGCGCATCAATCCGATCAATATCTCGGTCCACGCGACCGATCCGGATGTACGTGTGCAAATGCTCCGTAATCCCAACGCAGGCCGTTGTATGGAACTGCTCCGTCGGTTTGCGGATGCGGATATGATGTTAAACTGCCAGATCGTGGCGTGCCCGGGAGTCAACGACGGGGAAGTGCTTAGAAACTCTCTGCGTGATCTGATGAGTCTTTGGCCTGCGATCAATAGTGTTTCTGTGGTTCCCGTGGGGCTTACCAAATACCGTGAGAGACTTTATCCGATCACACCTGTTAATCGGGAGTGCGCACGGGAAATCATCTCGATTGTAGAAGAATTTTCAAATAAGTCCCTAAAAGAGAACGGCACCCGCGTTGTATATCCGTCCGATGAACTCTTCATCAAGGCACAGATGGACATTCCGGATGCCGAGTACTACGAAGAGTATCCGCAGCTGGAAAACGGGGTGGGTATGATCGCGCTCTTGCGTGATGAATTCCACAAGGAACTTGCGAAGGTTTCGCACAAAGCGAAGGTGCGTCCGTTTACAGTTGCAACTGGTGTTTCCGCCGCGCCTTTTATTGCGAAACTCATTGACGAATTGGCAGAAAAATGTGATAATGTAATTAGTTGGAATGTTGTTCCGGTTATCAACCGCTTTTTCGGAGAGAATGTGAATGTGGCAGGTCTCATTACAGGTGAAGACTTGATTTCTGCGCTCAAAGGAAAAGAGTTAGGTGAACGAGTGTTGATTCCGGATGTCATGTTGCGTCACCAAAGCAACGTGTTTTTAGACGATGTCACTGTGGAAGCGGTTGAACGGGAACTCGGTATTTCTGTGCGCGTGGTTCCAAGTGGTGGCAAAGAGTTGCTTTCTGCGATTCTTGAGAAAAAGACGAAAGGAGTGAGTCGCTTATGTCGAAACCGGTAGTCGCGATTGTGGGACGACCCAACGTGGGTAAGTCCATGTTTTTTAATAAGTTAGTCGGCAAGCGGCTTTCCATTGTTCAAGATACCCCGGGCGTCACCCGTGACCGTTTGTATGCGGATTGCGAGTGGTGCGGAACCGTGTTTTCCTTGGTCGATACCGGTGGTATTGAACCGAACACCGATAACGAAATCTTGCAATTTATGCGCGAACAGGCGATCCTTGCAATTTCCAATGCAGATGTGATCGTGATGCTGTGCGATATTAAAACAGGTGTCACGGCGGAAGACCGTGATGTCGCTAATATGTTGCTGCGCTCGAAAAAACCGATCGTGCTTGCAGTCAATAAAGTGGATAAAGTCGGAGATCCGCCCCCTGAACTCTATGAGTTTTATAACTTGGGTCTGGGTGATCCGATGCCGGTCTCTGCTCTGCACGGGCATGGAACGGGGGATTTGCTCGATGCCTGTGTTGCACTCTTCCCCGAAATCGATGATTCCGAAGAGGAAGATGAGCGTATCAAAATCGCGCTGATCGGAAAGCCGAACGCGGGCAAAAGCTCGCTCACCAACCAGATTCTCGGCGAAGAGCGCGTGATCGTCAGCAATATCCCGGGTACCACCCGTGATGCGGTGGACTCGGATTTTGAAAATGAACACGGGAAATTCACGATCATTGATACCGCGGGGATCCGCCGTAAATCCAAAGTCAACGATGAAGTCGAACGCTTCTCGGTACTCCGTGCGAATATGGCGATCGAGCGCAGTGATGTGTGTTTGATTTTGATCGATGCGCAGGAAGGTGTTACCGAACAAGATACCAAAATCGCAGGGCTTGCACATGAGGCGGGGAAAGCATCGATTATCGTGGTCAATAAGTGGGACTTGATCGAAAAAGACGACAAGACCATGAAGAAGATGACCGATAAGATCCGCGCGGATCTGAGTTATATGACTTATGCACCGATTCTGTTCATCTCCGCAAAAACAGGTCAGCGTGTTCATAAACTGTTTGAACTGATCTGCCACGTTTACCAGCAGAGCCGTATCCGTATCACGACAGGTATGCTCAACAACATTTTGGCGGACGCGACTGCGCGTACTCAGCCGCCGACAGACCGTGGCAAGCGCCTGAAAGTGTATTACATTACACAGACGGGTATCCAGCCGCCGAACTTTGTTATGTTCTGTAACGACGCGAAGTTGTTCCATTTCTCTTATCAGCGTTATTTGGAAAATCAGATTCGTGCCGTATTTGGCTTGGAAGGCACACCGATTCGTGTTGTAATTCGCCAAAAGGGGGATTAACTGTGTCCATGGGTTTGAAATACTTGGTTATCATCGTTGTCGGATATTTGCTTGGGAGTCTTAACTTCTCCATCATTGTTTCCAAACTGTTTTTGAAGCAGGATATCCGAAACTTCGGAAGCGGAAACGCGGGCAGTACCAATGCATTCCGTGTGATGGGCGGAAAGAAAACGCTGCTTGTCATGTTGGGCGATATGCTCAAAGGGATTTTGGGCGCACTGTTTGCAGTTGCACTTTTCCCGGAACATGGCGTGATGGGATCACTTCCGGTTATGATCGCAGGCTTCTCTGTGGTTGTAGGGCATGCTTTTCCGGTTTATTTCAAGTTACGAGGCGGGAAGGGGATTCTGACATCTGCGGCAGTTTTTATGCTCTTTGACCCGCGCAGTTTGGCGATCATCCTGAGCATTTTCTTAATTACCGTGTTTCTGACTCGATTTGTGTCGCTCGGCTCTATTTTGGCGGCAGCGGCGTTCCCCGTTACCATCTTAATTTTTTATCCGGGAAACTGGCTGTATTTTGCGATTGCCTTGCTTTGGGGCGGTGGTGCGATTTATTTGCATCGCAGTAATATCAAACGCCTTTTGGCGCATAATGAAAAGAAGTTTTATTTCCATCGCAGCAAATCGGAAGGGGATAAGTGATGAAAATATCCGTTTTCGGAAGCGGAGGCTGGGGAACCGCACTCGCGGTTTTACTGGCAAAAAACGATCATGATGTTACCTTGTGGTCATATCGTAAAGACCAAATTACAGAACTCGAACGAGACCGTGAAAACCGAAAGCACTTACCGGGTGTGGAGTTCCCGGACAACTTAAAACTCTCACCTGAGATTGCATTCGCACGTGATGCAGACCTTCTCGTGATGGCAGTTCCGTCTTTTGCGGTGCGTGATACTGCAAAGCAGGTCCGACCGTATTTGAAACAAGGAACCATCGTGGTCAGCGTTTCCAAAGGCATTGACCGAGAAAGCGGAAAGTGCTATACATCGGTTTTGCGTGATTCATTGGGGGATGGATATCCCATTGTGGCACTCTCCGGACCGTCGCATGCGGAAGAGGTCGGGCGCGAAATTCCGACCGCGATCATTTCCGCATCGGAAGATCAAACCGCGGCAGAAACCGTCCAACGCGTTTTTATGAACGCAAATTTTAGAGTTTACACATCTTCGGATGTTGTGGGCGTGGAACTTGGAGGTGCGCTCAAAAACATCATAGCACTCACCGCGGGCATCAATGACGGACTTGGATTAGGAGATAATTCCAAGGCGGCACTGATGACGCGTGGACTTGCCGAGATGGCGCGACTTTGTATCGTGCTTGGCGGCAAACGCGAAACCCTTGCAGGTCTTGCAGGTGTGGGTGATTTGATCGTTACCTGCACATCCCAACACTCGCGCAACCGCCGTGCAGGGATTTTGATCGGGCAGGGTGTTTCGCCCGAAGATTCGCTAAAGCAAATCGGAGCGGTCGTGGAAGGCTATTACGCGACCTACGCGGGAAAACAACTGGCAGATCAAGTCAAGGTGGAAATGCCGATTACCGAGCAGTGCTATCAAGTGTTGTATTGCGGGAAAGACCCAATGCAGGCGATGGCTGAGCTGATGGCGCGCCCGGGAAAATCCGAGATCGAAGTTGATTGGTTGTAAAAAACGGTGTCACATTTGTGACACCGTTTTTCTATGTACTTTTTACTTTACGCGATTGATGGTACGACCGCCCTTCGGACGCATTGCAGCGAGTTCTTCTTCGTGATCCTTCTGATACTTGAGAAGTTCGTCGGTAGCATTTGCGACCTTGTGGTATGCTTCAATGTACTGGTCGATACATTTCACACGGTCCATATCTTCAAAACGCGGAGCGCCGAGGATACATGCAGAACCAAGGTATTCGGAAACCGGGAGATCACCGAGATCTCTGACCGCGCCATCCGGATAGCACTTCGGCCAGTTACCGTCAAGCTGGGTGAATGCCGGCTGTCTGTGCAGAGTGCCGTAACCATCCAACCCACCCTGGATGCCTTCCGCAGAGAGTGCGCGTAGGAAGGTTTCGCGCCATACACCGTTGTTGTCTTCTGCATCGTAGCGAAGCATATGATAACTGTTCATACGTTCTGCACCGTCCAAAACCTTGAAGGGGTGCAAGTACGGGATATCGGCGATACCGTCATCCAAACGCTTACCGAGAGCGTTGCGGATTTTGTTCTGCTCATCCAAATGCGGCAGTTCGCAATATGCGATTGCAATTGCAAGCGGATGCGGACGGAGTTTGCAAGCCAAGCCGGTGATTGCATACTTGATGTAATCGTTATCCGGGGAGAGACCGACTTTTTCATAGTATGCCGGATAGAAACGTTCATAAGAAGAGTGAGCAGCGGTACGGGCATAGATGTTTTCGTCATTGGTGACCATGATACCCGCTTCGCCGCCCCACAGGAGTTTGGATGCCTGCAAGCTGAAGCAACCTACATGACCGATTGTACCAACATACTTACCTTTGTATTTTGCGCCGTGTGCATGAGAGCAGTCTTCCAAAACCTTCAGATCATGCTTCTTAGCGATTGCCATGATCGCATCCATGTCTGCCGGGTTACCGTGGACATGGACGACAACGATTGCCTTGGTCTTCGGGGTGATCTTGCGTTCAATGTCTACCGGATCCAGGGTGCGGGTTTCGAGATCGACATCAGCAAATACCGGGATACCGCCAAGTGCCATAACAGGAGTACAGGTTGCGAAGAAGGTATAGGACGGAACAATGACTTCGTCGCCGCGACCGATGCCCATGCCGAAAAGACCGGTCATGATGGATGCAGTACCGGTGCAGAAACTGAGAGAGTACTTTGCACCAACATAATTGCGGAATGCTTCTTCAAAATCTGTGATGACGTGATGTTCGGAAAGAGTCTGTTCATCCATGATCTGGTTGACGAGTGCTTTTCCTTCCGGAGTAACATAGGAATACCACGGCCATCTGCCGTTCGCGCCGCGGACATCTTCGGTAACGGTCTGCTGACCACCGAGCAATGCGAGTTTAGACATAATTAAAACCTCCTGATTATATGATCCACTCTGTGGATAATTTACTTCACAATATTGATGCTACGTCCGCTTCTCGGTCTCATTGCGACCAGTTCATCCGCATGATCTTTTTCATACCGGAGCAGTTCATCGGTTGCTGCGATGACTTTGTGATATGCTTCTGCATATTGCTCGACTGCTTCAAAACCATCAGCATCTTCAAAGCGGGGAGCTGCCATGAAGACGGTGTCGTGGAGATACGAGGTGATCGGGAGATACACCGCGTCATGCTTTTCACCGTACGGATAGCACTTGGGCCAGTTGTCGTTGACTTGGGTGAAGGTGGGATCTTCGTGCAAGTGGCCGTAGCCGCAAGCACCGACAGTAACACCTTCCGCAACAAGTGCTTTCAAAATGGTTTCGCGGAGAACACCGCCGTTGAGTTCGTGGTCATAACGCATATAGTGATAGCCGAAGACGCGTTCTGCACCATCGTAGACTTTGACGTTGTTGATACAGGAGATATCACTGAGCAATTCGTTGAGATGATTTGCGTTGCGATTACGAATCACGTTGCGTTCGTCCAAATGATCGAGTTCGCTGTCTGCAATCGCGATGGCAAGCGGATGAACACGGAGTTTCATACCGAGAGCTGTACCTTTGTAGATCTTGTACGGGCTTTCCAACTTGGTGCTTTCCAAATCGGCATAGAAGCCATAGCCATACAGACGCTCGTAGGAACCAAGAGAAGCTGCACGGAAGAAGACTTCTTCATCGTTGGTGGTCAGGATGCCTGCTTCACCGCCGTACATCAACTTGGAACCCTGCAGGCTGAAGCAACCGACATCGCCGATGGAACCGACCTTCTTGCCTTTGTAGGTTGCACCGTGTGCATGAGAACAGTCTTCCAAAACTTTCAGATTGTGCTTCTTTGCAACCGCCATGATTGCGTCCATATCACACGGGTTACCCCAAACATGGACAACAACGATCGCCTTGGTCTTCGGAGTGATACGCTTTTCAATGTCTGCAGCATCAATACAGTGGGAATCCGGATCAACGTCTGCAAAGACCGGAACCGCGCCGAGCGGGAGAATGGTGGTAGCGCTGGTCGGGAAAGTGAAGGAGGGGACGATGACTTCATCGCCACGACCAATGCCCAAACCAAACAAAGCTGCAAAAATCGACATGGAGCCGCTGCACTGGCAGAGTGCAAAACGGGTGCCGATATAGTCTTTGAAACGAGCTTCAAAATCGGTTACGACAGGGGATTCGGAAATTTCACCCTTGTCAAGCAAATCGAGAATGGTAGCGCGTGCTTTGTCGTTGATTTTCGGGACGAAACTTGCGATTCCGTTTTCGCCGATCAGCGATTTGGTTACGGCCTTCGATCCGCCAAACAATGCGAGTTTAGACATTGGAATACCTCCGTATTTGTTGATAAAGAATGATGAAACACTTCTTTCGATAATCATATCAAAAAACATTGTCAAAATCTGTGCAAATCCTATCATATTTCTTTGGGTGGAGAAATTGAAAATAATGAAAATAATGTTGAAAAACAGAATTTCTCAATAAAAAACACAAATAAAATATGCATTAAAATTACAAACTAAAAAATTAAAACTTGACGAATTCTATGAAAAGGTAAATAAAAAAGACCGTTTGTGAAAACGGTCTTTTTGTGCCAATAAAATTATCTGACAAGGTTGATGCTGTTACCGGTTTTTGCCTTGATTGCAGCGATTTCTTCTGCGTGTTCCTGTTCGTACTGCAGAAGTTCTTCGGTTGCAGAGAAGACTTTGTGATATGCAGCAGCATACTGATCGAGAACATCAGTGCAGTTCGGGTTTTCAAAACGCGGTGCAGCCATAAATGCAGTGGTGTTCAGGTATTCGGAAACCGGGAGTGTACCAAGGTTGCGTTCCGGAGCATCCGGATAGCAGAGCGGCCAGTTATCATCAACCTGGGTGTAAGCCGGTTCCAAATGCAAACGACCGTAACCGCAAGATCCAACGATGAGACCTTCAGCTGCGAGTGCCTTCAAAACAGTGTGCAAACTAATGCCGTGATTCAGTTCCGGAACATAACGCAGATAGTGGTAAGAATACAGACGTTTTGCGCCGTCTAAAACCTTAAGCTGCTTAATGCATTCGATATCGCTGATTGCTTTATCGAAGTATCTGCCGTTGGTGTCGCGGATGTTGTTGCGTTCATCCAGTTCATCCAGCATACTGTCAGCAATCGCAATGCCCAGCGGGTGAGCGCGAAGTTTCATGCCGAGAGTGGATGCTTTGTACTTGCGATACGGGTTGCGTTCGCTTGCAGCAGGAGAATCAGCAAAGCCGTAGTAACCTGCCAAACGCTCGTAAGTACCGAGCGAAACAGTACGGAAATAGATGTCTTCATCATCGGTGACCAAGATGCCGCCTTCGCCTGCATACATCAACTTGGAAGCCTGGAAACTAAAGCAACCGACATCGCCGATGGTACCGATTTTCTTGCCTTTGTATTCAGCGCCGTGTGCATGGGAACAGTCTTCCAAAACCTTGATATTGTGTTTTTTTGCGATTGCCATGATCGCATCCATATCACACGGGTTACCCCAAGTGTGAACAACGATGATTGCCTTGGTCTTCGGAGTGATTTTTTCTTCGATGGACTTCGGATCGATCAACTGAGTGTCAAGGTCAACGTCAGCAAATACCGGAGTTGCACCCAATGTAACGATCGGGGAAACCGAAAGGAAGAAGGTATAAGACGGAACGATGACTTCGTCGCCGCGACCAATGCCCATGCCGAACAGACCTGCTTGAATGGACATGGTGCCGCTGCTCTGGCAGACTGCATACTTTGCGCCGACATAATTTTTGAATCGTTCTTCAAATTCGCCGACGATCTTGTCCTGGGAAAGGTTACCGCTTTCCATAATTTGATTGACTCTTGCGCGACCTTTTTCGTTTACCTGCGGGAAAACGCTGGCAGTAGACAGGGTAAATGCTTTTTCGCCGCCGAGCAATGCGAGTTTTGCCATGATTAAATCCTCCCTAATTAGAACTTATAGAATAATAATATCACACTTTTTCTGGTAAATCTGTGCAAATTCTATAATCTTTTTCGAGTTAATCGTTGATATTTCTTGCGGGAATGATGCAAAAAACGGACGGTTTGGTTAATTTTTTAACAAAAACCGTCCGTTATGCAATTGCGTGATTTGACGAATTCTATTGTCGATTAGATCATGTTACGGCTGCGACCTGTCTTCGGTTTGAGCTCTTCGAGTTCAGCCAAGTGATCTTTCTGATATTGCAGCAATTCATCGGTTGCAGAGAGAACTTTGTGATATGCTGCTGCATACTGTTCGACAACTTCCTGATTCGGATCTTCAAAACGAGGTGCAATCATGATGGAAGTCAGGCGAAGCTGTTCCGTAACCGGGAGAATCGGTGCTTCCTGGATCGGAGCGTTCGGATAGCACTTCGGCCAGTTACCGTCAAGCTGGGTAAATGCAGGGGAGGTGTGAAGAGCGCCGTAGCCGCATCCGCCGACTGCAGCACCTTCAGCCGCCAATGCTTTCATGACGGTCTGGAGCATGATGCCGTGGTTGAGATTTTCGTCATAGTTGACATAGTGATATGCGTATACGCGCTTTGCACCTTCCAAAACCTTGAGCGGCTTGAAGCAGGGCAGGTCGCCGAGTAACTGATCGAGATATTCGCCGTTCTTGTTACGAACCGCGTTGCGTTCATCCAAACGCTTGAGTTCTTCGTTTACGATTGCCATGGAGACCGGGAACGGGCGGAGCTTCATGCCGAGTGCGGTGCCGCTGTATGCACTGTGCAGGTTGGTGGCATCAGGAGTGTCGGTGCCGGCAAAGAAACTCTGACCTCTCAAACGTTCGTAGGAGCCGAGTGCTGCTGCTCGGAAGATGACGTTTTCGTCATTGGTGACCAAAATACCGCCTTCACCTGCTGCCATCAGCTTTTCACCCTGGAAGCTGAATGCTGCAGCATCGCCGAAAGTACCGACCTTCTTGCCTTTGTATTCAGCGCCGTGTGCATGAGAGCAGTCTTCCAAAACTTTCAGATTATATTTCTTTGCAATTGCCATGATGCCGTCCATGTCAGCCGGGTTGCCCCAAGTATGTACCAAAATAATTGCTTTCGTGTTCGGGGTGATCTTTTCTTCAATGGACTTTGGAGAAAGAGTGTGGGTCTCTGCGTCCACATCCGCGAAAACCGGGATAGCACCCAAGGTCAAAACAGGTGTTGAAGTTGCAAAGAAGGTGAAGGATGGGACGATGACTTCGTCGCCGCGACCGATCCCCATGCCGAACAGACCTGCCTGGATGGACATGGTACCGCTGCACTGGCAGAGCGCAAACTTACAACCGAGATACTTTTTGAAGTTTTCTTCAAATTCCTGGACGATCGGGTTGACGGAAAGCTGACCGGACTGCAGCATTTCCTTGATGGTTTCCATTGCAGCATCGGTTACGTTCGGGATAAACGGACGGATGCCGTTTTCACCGATGATGGATTTTGTGATAGCCTGGCTACCGCCGAGCAAAGCCAATTTGGACATGATAGATTCCTCCTGCTAGTATTTTCAAAAGAAAAAGTCTGCGCGGGAAGCGCGCAGACTTTTTATGGTTTTATTTTACGATGTTGATACTACGGCCGCTCTTCGGCTTCATAGCAGCAAGTTCGTCTGCGTGTTCCTTTTCGTACTTGATCAGTTCGTCAGTAGCAGCAACAACCTTGTGATATGCTTCTGCAAACTGTTCGATTGCTTCCTTACCGTTCGGATCTTCGAAACGCGGAGCAGCCATGAATGCTGCTTCACGCAGGTATTCGGAAACCGGGAGAGACGGAGCTTCGTTGACCGGTCCATCCGGGTAGCAGTACGGCCAGTTGCCGTTCAGCTGAGTGAAGGACGGCTCACGATGCAGGTTGCCGTAACCACAAGTACCCACGATAACGCCTTCAGCAACAAGAGCCTTGAGGAAAGTTTCGCGGCGGATTTCATGGTTGAGTTCATGGTCGTAACGGACATAGTGGTAACCGTAAACACGCTTTGCGCCTTCGTTTACCTTCAGCGGAGCGATGCACTTGATGTCGCTGAGGAGCTTGTCAAGGTATTCACCGTTTGCATCACGGGTTGCGTTACGTTCATCCAAACGATCGAGTTCGTCGTTTGCGATTGCGATACACATCGGCTGAACGCGGAGCTTCATGCCGAGAGCAGTTTCAACGTACTTTTCGTACTTATTGTCGATCGAGATATTCTGGAGTGCCAGATAGTTCGGCCACAAACGTTCGTAAGAGCCGAAGGATGCTGCACGGAGATAAACTTCTTCGTCGTTGGTGACCATGATGCCGGATTCACCGCCGTAGAGAAGCTTGGAAGCCTGGAGAGAGAAGCAGCCGACATCACCGATGGTACCGACCTTCTTGCCCTTGTATTCAGCACCGTGTGCGTGAGAGCAGTCTTCCAAAACCTTAACGTTGTGCTTCTTTGCAACTGCCATGATAGCATCCATGTCAGCCGGGTTACCCCAAACGTGAACGACAACGATTGCCTTGGTCTTCGGGGTGATCTTTTCTTCAATGGATTTTGCATCCAAGCAATGGGTATCCGGGTCAACGTCTGCGAAGACCGGGGTAGCACCCAAGGTCAGAACCGGGGTAGAACTTGCGAAGAAGGTGAAAGACGGAATGATAACTTCATCGTTGCGACCAACACCCAAAGCAAACAAACCGGAAAGGATAGAAGCGGTACCGCTGCACTGGCACAAAGAGTACTTCGCGCCAACGTATGCTTTGAAACGAGCTTCAAATTCGGTTACGATAGGAGCTTCGGAGATACCGTCGGTATCGAGAAGTTCGTTGATCTTTGCACGAGCCTTTGCAGAAACGTGCGGTTTGAAACTGATGATGCCGTTTTCACCGACAACGGATTTGGTGACAGCCTTCGGGCCGCCGAGCAATGCCAACTGAGCCATGATAGAACCTCCATATAGATATGTATTTTTACTGTTTGTGACACTATGTTGGGGCACAGATGTATCCAACATACTAAATACTATTAATAAGAATACCACAAGAGCAGGGTTTCATCTTTGCAAATTATCGATTTTTTAATTCAAAATGAAAACCTATGAAAAGTTTTGATTTAATTAAAAATATGAATTATTTTCATTTATTGAATCGACAATATTTGCAAAATGAAAGAAAAATTAAAAAGTAAAAAGTTGACGGATTCTCTGAAATTAGAGAGATTAGTTCAGTAAGTAGAGTTATTTCTTGCACATCGTAAGGCTGATGCGCTTTTTTGTTACATCCACTTCCAAAACCCACACGGTTACTTGATCGCCGACTTTTAGGATCTCGGACGGGTGACGGATAAATTTGTCGCTGATTTGCGAGATGTGGACCAAACCGTCCTGGTGTACACCGATATCGACGAAAGCACCGAAGTCAATGACATTGCGTACCGTGCCGAGCAGTTGCATACCGGGTTTCAAATCGGAGATTTCCAGCACATCCTGACGCAGAATGGGTGCAGGGAGTTCATCACGCGGATCGCGTCCCGGTTTTTCCAGATCCTTGACGATGTCGAGTAGTGTGGGTACACCGCAACCGCATTCTTTTGCAAGATCTTCCACGTTGTGCTTTGCGAGATACTCGGAAAGAGAAGTATCGCCACAAAGTTTCAACAGGTGCGTTGCGGTTTTATAGGATTCGGGATGCACGCCTGTACGGTCAAGTGGATTTTTGCTTTCGGGAATGCGCAGGAAACCTGCACACTGTTCAAAGGCTTTTGGACCCAATTTTGGAACTTTCTTAAACTGATCTCTTGATATGAACATTCCATTTTCTTCGCGGTAGGTTACAATGTTTTTTGCAACTGCTGCGGAAATCCCCGCGATATACGAAAGCAAAGACGGGGATGCGGTGTTGATGTCAACACCGACACGGTTGACACAAGATTCCACCACGCCGCTGAGCGCTTCACCGAGTTGCGTTTGCGGCATATCGTGCTGGTATTGACCGACGCCGATTGCCTTGGGTTCGATTTTTACCAGTTCTGCAAGCGGGTCTTGCAGGCGGCGCGCGATGGATACCGCAGAACGGAGTGAAACATCAAATTGCGGGAATTCTTCTGCGGCAAGTTTGGATGCAGAATATACCGAAGCGCCCGCTTCGTTTACCACGACGTATGCAAGTGGAAGATTGGAGTTGCGGATGAGTTCTGCGATGAATGCTTCTGTTTCGCGTGATGCGGTACCGTTTCCGATGGAGAAGAGAGAAACATTGTGCTTCTTCACAAGTTTCATCAAAATCGCTTCTGCTTCGGCGGTTTTGGACTGCGGTGGTGTGGGGTACACGACAGCGGTATCCAATACTTTCCCGGTCGCATCGACCACCGCGATTTTGCATCCGGTACGATAAGCCGGGTCAACGCCCATGACAACACGACCCTTGATGGGCGGTTGCATGAGAAGATGCTGTAAATTTACGGCGAATAAACCGATTGCCTGTGTGCTTGCGCGCTCAGTCAAAGAAGAACGAAGCTCACGCTCCAAAGACGGTGCAATGAGTCGAGACCATGCATCTTCACAAATTTCACGGATCAAATCACAGCACGCACATTTGAGTGTTGCAATGGACGTGTATAAAATCCCGACGGCACGCGGATCGGGGAATGTGATCTTCACTTTTAAGAACTCTTCGCGTTCACCGCGGTTGAGTGCCAAAACGCGGTGTCCTGCAAGTTTTTGGATGGGTTCGGAGAATTCATAATACATCCGATAAACCGAATCTTCATCATGTGCCGCTTGGGAGATCAGAACCGCCTCACGCATTGCAAGAGCGCGCAGGGATTTTCTTGCGTTTGCATCATCGGAAAGTTGTTCTGCAATGATGTCGCAAGCGCCTGAGAGTGCGATTTCTGCGTCTGCTACGTTTTCGCTTACATATTCTTCTGCAAGGGTAAGTAGTTGCGCTTTGCTGTACGTTTGCTTCAAAATCTCTTCGGAGAGCGGCTCTAAACCGTGCTCGCGCGCAATGGTTGCACGGGTGCGGCGCTTCGGACGGAAGGGACGGTATACGTCTTCCAGTTCGGATAGCGTAACTGCGGAGACCAGCATCGCTTCGATTTCGTCGTTCATTGCGCCTTGGTCTGTGATCGATGTACGGATCTCATCACGGCGCTTTTCCAAATTGCGCAGATAGTTCAGACGATCGGACAATTCGCGTAGCACCTGGTCATCCATGGAACCGGTGAGTTCTTTTCGATAACGCGCGATAAACGGAATGGTGTTTCCTTCGTCGATCAGATTGATGACATTCTCCACGTGTTTTGCATGGAGATTTAATTCTTTGCACAAGATTTGAATAATTTGTTCCATTTCCTACCTCCAAAACAGAAGTAGGGATTGTGTTAAGACAATCCCTGCTATGCGTTTGTTTTCATCATATACTACATTTTGGGAAAAAGCAATGCGTTTTCAGGTATAATTTGGAAAGGGCACGGTTATACTTTGGAAATAAGGGGTGTACAAAAGCGGAAAATTTTGGTATACTGTAATCAGTCGATTGATCGGATACGTCCGATTACATATAGAAACAAAACACTTTCAAACCAAAGTAATATAGTGGGGAACAGTGGAATGATGCTCTTTTGGGAGCCCGTAAGATCGGACCACTGTGTTTTGGCGTTCTCGTACTTTCGTTTGAAAACAAAATTGTATTGGAGTAGTGATTGAATTTATGGCACAAAAACTGAAAATGACCGCATTGGGTGGACTGAATGAAATCGGTAAGAACCTTTATGTGTACGAGTTTGCGGGGGAAATGTTGATCGTTGACTGCGGACTTGCGTTCCCGGATGATGAAATGCTTGGAATCGACCTTGTTATTCCTGATATTACTTATCTGGTGAAGAATAAAAACCGCATCCGCGGAATTTTGATCACCCACGCACATGAAGACCACATCGGCGCGCTTCCGTATGTCTTGAAGCAGATCAATGTCCCGATTTATACCACCAAACTGACTGCAGCCATTATTTCCAATAAACTGGAAGAGCACAATCTGCTTTCGACCACCAAAATCAAAACGGTTTCCGCGGGGGATAAGGTCAACATCGGAAATTTCAAAGTTGAATTTATTCGAGTGAACCATTCGATTGCGGATGCGGTTGCAATCGCGATTACGACCGCGCTTGGCACCATCATCCACACGGGGGATTTCAAGTTGGATACCACCCCCATTGAGGGCGAAATGATGGACATTGTTCGTTTGGGCGAACTCGGCAAAAAAGGCGTGCTCGCGCTGTTCTCGGAATCCACCAACGTGGAACGACCGGGATATACCGTGTCCGAGCGGAAAGTGGGCGAGAGTTTTGATGCACTGTTCAAAGACTGTAACCAGCGTATCATTGTAACCACGTTTGCTTCCAATATCCATCGTGTGCAGCAAATTATCAATTCTGCCGCGAAATACGGCAGAAAAGTTGCGATTTCGGGCAGAAGTATGGAAAACATCATGGGCGTTGCACAAAATTTGCAGTACCTTGATGTTCCTCATAATATTTTGGTGGATGTCAATGAAATCGGGAAGTACCCCAAAAATAAGATTTGTATCATTACCACGGGAAGCCAGGGAGAGACGATGAGTGCGCTCTACCGCATCGCGTTCTCCGGGCATAAGAAGATCGAGATCCAGAAAGGCGACCGCGTCATCATCTCGGCAAGCCCCATTCCGGGTAACGAAAAGGGCATCAGCGTTGTGATCAACGAACTGTTCCGTAAAGGGGCAGACGTGATTTATGAAAAACTTGCGGATGTTCACGTTTCGGGTCACGCTTGCCAGGAAGAACTGAAACTGATGCTTGCGCTGACCAAACCCAAATACTTCGTTCCCATCCACGGTGAGTATCGCCATATGCGAGCACATGTGGAACTCGCAAAAATGATGGGGGTTGCGCCAAAAAACGCATTCATTGCGGATGTCGGGCAGAGTTTTGAAATTACCGAAAAGGGGGCAAAACTCGGTGCAACTGTGCCGTCCGGAAAGGTGATGGTCGATGGACTCGGCGTGGGCGATGTCGGAAATGTGGTGCTCCGTGACCGTAAGAAACTTGCGGAAGACGGGCTCATCATTGTTGCGGTATCCATCGATTCCGACACGGGCAGACTTGCATCCGGTCCGGATATTGTTTCGCGCGGATTTATTTATGTGCGTGAAGCGGAAGATCTGATGGAGGAATTGACCGAAGTCGCAACTGCGATTTTGCAAAAATATCAGGACTATCGCAAGGTAGACTGGATGACGGTCAAGAATCTGTTAAAGAGCAGTATGTCCGATTTCTTGTATCAGAAAACAAAACGTTCTCCGATGATCCTTCCCATCATTCTGGGTGTATAACGAAAAAGACTGCGGGAAAACCGCAGTCTTTTTATGTATTTTAAGAGATGCTTGTTGTCTTTGGGATTTGAAAAATCGAGCGCAGGACACCGTGCAGGATTTTCGGGGCACTTACTACAACAATTTTCATCACAGACTCCTCCTTGTCAACAGAAAAATGAATGTGCACCAAGAAACAAAATCAGGATGCAGAGCAAGAAGACGAGAAAGGTTGACGGGAAAATTGCACCGAGTAAAACACCGCACGCAAAGGTAACTGTTGAGCATAAACCGCAACCGTATCGTTTCACAATTATCACGCCTTCCTTTCGCTGCCTGTTACAGTATACGCAAAAAACGGAAAAGTGTGAGAATACGCTTATTTTTGATTGACCCGCCAAACAGACTCTGCGTGTGCATCAAGGGAAATATCTTTCGTATCAACATAAAGAATTTTGCTCATATCATACGCTGACAAATCATGGATCGGCAGTACAGAAACGCAACGCTGACTTCCGTGTGCAATGATTTTTTGGAGAAAATCGGCGGGGAATTCCTCGGAGTGGTTCATGTGGATAAGGAGCGTGTTCATCTTTCGCTTTGACAAGGAATCGATCGTCTTTTTTAAGTTCTCAAAGGTTGTAAATTGAGTGTCAGCGGATGCATTGATCATCAGTCCACGTGTTTTACAAGCAGGCCAGTCGTTGATCTCGATATGTGGGACGTAGTGGTCGACACCGTGGGGTTCGGCGAGCTCTATCAATGAGAGGACGCCATAATAGAGTCCCACCGGACCGTAGCCGGTAACGGTGATGCGCTCGTATGAGGTCGTGATGGAGTATCCCTCTTCGGAGTGGATCATTTCGGCAGGTGGCGTGTCGGAAAGTTCCAGATATACAGTTGTACCTGCTGAAACACATGGACGGCAGACGCGGCGAGACAGGAAATAGGAAATATCCCGAAAAGCGTTTTTGACGGCCGGGTGTTCTGAAAAGATGTTTGAAAGAACGGAAGTCCCTATGCAAATCGTATGATCGGAAAGAAATGATAGCGATTGTGGCTGCGGAACGATATGATTCATGGGAGTCATCAAAAGCACCTTCTCTTTGTTTGATACAGGTAGTATAAAGTCAAATAAAATCTGTGTCAATGCTACTTTGTTCTAAAGGATAAGTTTTTTGCATAATCTTTAGCAAAAACGTCAAAGGAGCAGAGATTTATGGAACTGGAACTCAGAAGACAATGCTTGCATCTGATGGATTCTGTCATGAAGCATTGTGCGAGTCATGAAGAAACCACAGACATGATCGTTCCGGATGCAAGTCCGGATGTTTATCGCATTTTAGGCGCGTTCGGCAATGCATATCTCAAGGATGAGTCTGTGCGTGACGGGCAGTATACCGTTAGTGGTATGATTTGCGGATGGGTACTGTATGTATCGGATGATGATATGGCGGTACGCCATCTGGAAGTGCAGATTCCATTTTCGCACACGTTCGACCATTCTGAAATCAAAGCGGATGATGTCGGTACAGTGAAAATCAGCCTTTCTTCGCTTGAAGCACGCGAAGTCAATCCACGCAAGATCACCGCGCGCGCAAATGTTGCTTTATGTGCAACCGTGTACACACAGAAGATGACCGAGTTTGTGTGTTCTGTGGAAAATCGCGATATGTACGGGGTTGAGTGTAAGTCCGAATCTGTGAGCACATTCTCTCCTGTTGCGATCGCGAAAAAGCAGTTTCTCTTGAATGACGATATCGAAATGATGGAAGGGAAACCGACGTTTGCTTCTATGTTGCGATATGATGCCGAACTTCGTGAGAGCGATTGTAAAATCGTTGGAAATAAAGCGGTGGTCAAAGGCGTTGCAAAATTACATTGCGTTTATCTGTCGGATCAAGGTGAACCGATCACCGCGGATCAGGATTTGCCGTATTCTCAAATTATTGAACATGAGAGTATGGACGAATCGTGTGAACTGGATGTCATGATGCAGGCGGGGGATATGAAACTGGAACCGCAGTACGATATGACGGGCAATGTCAATTACTTCACGCTTAGTTTGCCGATTCGGATGAGTGCGGTGGTGTTAAAACGCCAGGAAATGACTCCAATCGTGGATTTGTATAGCACCAAGCACCCGATTGAAACGCAGGAGAAGCAACAGGAAATCACTATGCGGAAAGATATGACGAGCAAGCGAATCTCGGTGAATGAGACCATGATGTGTGATGTGCCGGCAGAACGGATCGTTGATGTATCGGTGCGGGCGGAACCGGTGCGCAAACGTATGGAAGAAGGGGAGCAGGCGCTCGCTTGTGCAATGACTGTTCAGGTTCTCTATCGCGATAAAGATGGTGTTTTGGCGGGTGTTGGAAAGCGGACAGAGGCGGTTTGCCCTGTAATGGATTCGCACGCAGATTATACCGCAAAAGCACAAGTGGATGGGATTTCCTGTTCGGTAGAGCCGGGGAATGAACTTGCGGTTCGCTGCTATGTTGACTTTGAGGTTGCGGAATGGGAGACAAAGACACTTCATGTTCCGAATTCTGTTTGTGCAGATACCGAAATGTCTGTGCGAGCGGAAAACTCGCCGTCTGTCATTGCGCGAAAAGTTAATCCGGGCGATACACTGTGGAAATTGGCGAAACAGTATCAAACAACCGTGGATGAAATTGTTTCGGCAAACCGTTTGGTCAGTAGTGATATTATGGTCGGCGAGATGCTTTTGATTCCGAGAAAAACAAGATAAAGAAAAGCCGCAAGGGATTCCCTTGCGGCTTTTATGTGCTATCGTGTGAGTGCGCGTTCCAGCCAAATCGCGGCAATGTCCATCGCCTCATATAAACCGGTGGTTTCGGTTTTCTTGACGATTCTGTCTTTGGATTTGACGGTCGGATCTGTCAGTTGCAATTGAACGGAAACTTTGGTTGCCAGTTCAATGTCCTTTTCGGATTTACTTTCCAAAATCTGGAGCATAATGATATATTTTTCCGCCATACTTCCGTAGTAAAGGATTTTATCTTTACGGGCGAGCGTTTTACCTTTGTAGGTTAAAATTTCGTCAGTTTTCTTTTTTGCAGTTGCCATCTTGTCATGCCTTCCTTCTTCTGCAAATTTAATTCAAAGTAAGAATAGTATACCGTTTTTTTCAATGTTTGTCAACCAAGTTCCAATATGAAAACGCGGTATCGGCCTGCGATACCGCGTTTTTGAAATCATTCGGAAAGGTAATGGCGAACCAAGTCGTGCAACAACTCGTCGCGGTCGATCCTACGGATTAAACTGCGCGCGTTCTTGTGATTGGTGATGTAGGTCGGATCTTCAGAAAGAATATAGCCAACGATCTGACTGATGGGGTTGTATCCTTTTTGTTTTAGTGCGTCATAGACTTCCAGTAAGATATATTTCATTTCTTTGTCCTTCTCATCGTTTAAAACAAACTTTTGTGTTTGATCCAACACCCAAACCGACCTCCTCTGCCGTGGATTTACTAATATATAGTTTAGTACATTTTTTGAAAACTGTAAAGAGATATTACATTACAACTTGATTACAAAGCGGAAAACAGGACGACCGGAAATGAGTACAAAAAAAGATGTGAAAAAGACATGATTTTTTACCAAAAGAACCCTTGCAAATTTTGGAAAATTGTTGTATAATAAATACATGAAAATGCTTGTCCTATGGGCGATTGCGGCGTTTTCAATTTCTCGTGTTTGGGAGTTGTGGTAAATGTATCAGGTGGACGAGCAAATTGTGCACCCAATGCATGGCGCAGGCGTAATTGAAGAAATAATTGAAAAAAAGATCAACGGGGTTTCCCGTCTTTATTACGTCATCAAACTCTCGATTGGCGGTATGACGGTAATGGTTCCCGTAGATTCGGCGGAAGAAATCGGAATTCGTAATCTCATCGGTGTTGATCGTGCGGACCAAATCCTCTCCATGTTTGGGACGGTTGAGATCGATATGACAACCAATTGGAACAAACGCTATCGAGAAAATGTTATGCGTATCAAAAGCGGTGATATGGAAGAAGTTGTCAAGGTCATCAAAGGGCTCTTGGTGCGTGAACGGGATCACGGGTTGTCCACCGGTGAGCGTAAAATGCTTCTGACTGCAAAGCAGATTTTGATTTCCGAAGTGGTCTTGGTCAAAGGGTTGACATATGATGCGGTGGAACGCGAGATTTTGATGCAAGTAGATGCGGTACAAGTAGATGCGGTAACTGTATAATATTGGCAGGTGCGTTTGTACCTGCCGTATTCGTTTGCGGAGGTGTGATTTTATGGGCGTACTTTCCAAAGTCCTTGGTAAAATGACGGAACCGAAAGTTTCCTGTGCGGCGGTGATTCCGGCGGCGGGGAGCTCTTCGCGTATGGGGCTGAATAAGTTGATGTACGAACTCAACGGAATGCCTGTTTTGGTGCGTACACTTTCTGTGTTTCAAAAAAGTGCTTTCATCGATGAAATCATCGTGGTAACGCGTGAAACCGAAGTCGATGAAATTACAACATTGTGTAAACAATATGGGCTCAGCAAAGTCAAACAAGTAGTTGTAGGAGGCACGACACGGACCGAGTCTGTGTTAAACGGGGTGCGCGCAGTCAGCAAAAACAGCGACTTGGTCGCTATCCATGACGCCGCGCGTCCGTTTTTGACAGAGCGTGTTTTGTCCGAATGTATTTCTGCGGCAAAAACCTATCACGCGGCGGCACCTGCGGTTGCGATGAAAGACACGATCAAGAAAGTAAACGGTGGGATCGTGGAAACAACCCTTGACCGTGATACTCTTGCGGCGATTCAGACCCCGCAGATTTTCACCCGTGAATTGATTCTTGCCGCCCTTCATGATGCGGCGGAAAAAGAAGTAACACTAACAGATGATTGTGCGGCGGTGGAACGGCTTGGGATGTCTGTTTTCTTGACACAAGGGGATTACTTTAATATCAAACTTACTACGAAAGAGGATCTTGCGTTTGCAAAGGCAATTTTGGAGATGGAGGAACAATGATGAGAATCGGTCACGGGTATGATGTCCATCGCTTGGTGGAGGGTCGTCCGCTTGTTTTGGGCGGTGTGGAAATTCCACACAAAACAGGACTTTTGGGACATAGTGATGCTGATGTTTTAACACATGCGGTGATGGATGCACTGCTTGGTGCGGCAGCTTTGGGCGATATTGGGCAGATGTTTCCCGATAGCGACGCAGCATACAAGGGTGCGGACAGTATCAAGTTGCTGGAGCAGGTTCGTGTGCGACTTGCGGATCATGGATATCGTGTTTCCTGTATTGACAGTACGGTAATCGCGCAACGGCCGAAACTCATGCCGCATCTTATGACAATGCGTGAAAATTTGGCAAAGGCGTTACACGTTACGGTGGCCGAAGTGAATGTGAAGGCAACCACCGAAGAAGGTCTCGGCTTCAGCGGAGCAGAAGAAGGCATCGCGGCGCACGCGGTTTGTATTTTGGAACGCCTTTGATTCGGAACAGAACAAAAGCAGCCAACATAAGATAGCACGGAAAGGAGTGCTGTCTTGTGTATGGCTGCTTATTTATTTGTCGTTCGTCGACATACGCGCAAAAAATGAAGAGTGCACTGGAACGAGGTGGGCTTGAAGCCCGCGTGGTTCGTCCTAATTTGAAATTCACCAACGGAGCGTGCGGTTATGCTGTGCGCATTTCCGATGTTTTTATGGCGGAAGCCCTTGAAATTTTGAAAGAAAAAAGATTAGAACCCGAACGGATCTTGATCGCGGATTCGGACGGGCGTTTTCGGGAGTGGAGAGCGTGATTTATTTAGACAATGCCGCGACCACACTCCCGAAACCAAGTGGGGTGCTGGAAGCGATCGAAAATGCGCTCGCCGAATGTGGGAACGCAGGCAGAAGCGGTCACCAAGCGGCGATGAAAAGTGCGGAAGTGCTTTATCATTGCCGCGATATGATTGGTCGGATGTTTGGACAAGACAACCCTGAACAAGTGGTTTTTACGCTCAATACCACGCACGCGCTCAATCTTGTTATCAAGTCGGTGATGCGAGAAGGTGGGCATTGTGTGATCTCGGGGTATGAGCATAACTCTGTGGTGCGTCCGCTTCATGCAATGCAAAGAAATGGCGTCACATACAGCGTGGTCAGAACACCGCTTTTTGACCCTGGTTCCTTTTTGGAAGAATTTGAAAAATTGATACGTCCCGATACGATTTGTGCGGTTTGTACGCACGTATCGAATGTTTTTGGGTATATTTTCCCGATTGAGCAAATCGATAAAATTTGTGCAAAACACGGGGTCAAACTGATTGTCGATGCGGCGCAATCAGCAGGGTGCATTCCGATTGATTGCAAGAAATTTTCTTCCCTTGCGGCCCTCTGTGCCCCTGGGCACAAAGGGCTTTATGGACCACAGGGAACAGGCGTTCTGATTTGCGGGGATGAGATGAAATGGTATCCAATGATGGAGGGCGGTACCGGGAGCAATTCATTATCTTTGGAGCAACCAGATTTTCTGCCTGATCTTTTGGAGTCCGGTACGCAAAATGTGCATGGATTGGCGGGGCTTGCGGCAGGTGTGGAATATGTTCTCTCCTGCGGTGAAGACGAGATTTTGCGGCATGAACAGGAACTCATTGGTTATGCGGCAAAAGAACTGGCGAAAATTCCGCGTTTTCGGGTCTTTAACGGTGAGCCGCAGGCAGGGGTTCTGGCGTTTGTCGATGAATGGTTGAGCGCCGAAGAAATCACGGATTTTCTTGGCGAAAAAGGAATCGCGGTACGCGGTGGATTACACTGCGCACCACTGGCGCATCAAACGGTTGGAACAAGTTCAGGATGTGTGCGAATCAGCGTTTCTTCGTTTAATACTTTCGGGGAGATTGAAGCGGTCTGTGATGTGCTGAAAGAATTATAAAAAAATTATGAATATTCGCTCAAAAATACTGTACGCGAAACGGAAAATATGTTATGATAATAAAAAAGAAATGATAAGGATGCGCGCGTATGAATGTGTTTGAATGGATAATTCAATATTCGTCGGTTTTCAGCCTGCTTGATTTGCTCGATGTCGCACTTGTTGCGTTTGTTGTATATCAGCTGATTCGCTTGATTCGTCGCTCCAGCGCCGGCAAGGCACTCATGGGTGTTGTGTTGCTGTTTGTAGTGTTACAGCTTTCACAGTTATTCCAATTACGCGTAATCAGTTACCTGCTTGCAAACACCTTGCAGATGGGGCTGATTGCACTCGTGATCGTGTTCCAGCCGGAAATTCGAAAAGCACTTGAAAAAGTGGGGCGCAGAAACATCTTGAAGGGTCTGGAACGAGAAGAACACAACGTGATGGATACCGCCATTGTGCAAGCGGTGGAAGCATGTGCCGCAATGTCGAAATCGCGTGAAGGTGCACTGATCGTTTTCGAACGCGAGATCGAACTTCGTGATATCATCAAAACCGGTACGGTTTTGGACGGTTATCCGAGCGCAGAGTTTTTGAAAAATATCTTCTATCCGAAAGCACCGCTTCATGACGGCGCGGTGATTATCCAGCAGGGTCGCGTTGCGGCGGCGGGATGTATGCTTCCGCTCTCTTCGAATGAGAATCTGAGTAAGGATTTGGGTATGCGTCATCGTGCAGGCGTGGGCATGAGTGAAAACTCCGATGCTATTGTAGTGATCGTCTCTGAAGAGACCGGTACCATCTCGGTTGCAATCGGAGGTATGCTCAAACGCCATCTTGCTCCGGAAACGCTCGAAAAACTGTTGCGCAATGAATTGATGCCGCAACAAGAAGAAAACAAGAAAGTCGGAATTTTGTCCAATCTACTTGGTTTGTTGAGGGTGAAGCGATAGTGAAAAACTGGATTGAAAAATATGATGTTCCCGCAAAAGCACTCGCAGTTCTCATCGCAGTTGTGCTTTGGCTTTATGTGGTCAATTTCGTGAACACGGATATGGATATGTCATTTCGCAATCTCTCGCCCTCGTTTACCGGGAGCGAGGAATTGCTCAGTACGCATAATCTTGCGGTCAGCGATCTTGACGAGATCGAAGTGGATGTGGTCATCAGCGGCGCGCGCCGTGATCTGATCGGACTCGGAAAAGATGATATCCAGGTAACTGTCGATATTTCCAAAATCACCGAGCCTGGCGAGTATCGCTTGCCGTACACGGTGAAGTTGAACTTTGACGGTGGTAAAGTCACACGAAAGAGCCCGAATGAACTCACCGTAAAACTTGACCGAGTTACGACTGCGACCGTGCCTGTTCGCATCAAACTCGCAGGCGAAGTCGAAAAAGGGTTTATGACCGACGAAATGATCGCCACCCCGTCGTCTTTGACGGTTGTGGGGCTTGAAGATGCGGTTTCAAAAATCTCGTATGCACAGGCGAAAATCACCAAAAAGACGATCAACGCAAGCGTTGATGAATCCGTGGCGTATGAGTTTTACGATGATAAAGATAATTTGATCGACGACAAAAACATCCGTGCGGATTACAGTTCCATTCGGGTTTCCATTCCGGTTTTGAAATTGATCGAACTTCCGCTTGCGATTGATTTTGTGGAAGGCGGCGGCGCTCTGCTCAAAAATGTGAACTATGAGCTTGAACCCGAAAGCATCCGGGTCGCGGTTGACAGCACAAAAGCGGTCGACTCGCAACCGGTGAAAATCGGTGTAGTGGATTTGTCAAAACTGTCCGATTCCGGTCAGGTTTCGTTCCAAATCACTTTGCCGGAAGGCTATAAGAATGTGAGTGGGGAAACGAGCGTTGTGGCCGATATTGAAATCAGCGGGTTGGAAAAACAACGTGTTACCACAAACGCAATCGAAATCATCAACATCCCGTCGGGGTATGTGATTGAACCGATTACAAATCAACTTGCGGTGACGTTGCGTGGTGCGGAGTCTGCCATAAAAAAAGTAACGGTCGATAATGTCCGTGCTGTGGTGGATTTGGAATCTACCATTCTGACACCCGGTCAGCATACCATGACCGCGAAGATCGTGGTTGACGGAGTCGACGGTGTGGGCGCGATCGGTGAATACAAAGTCGTCGTCCGCGTTTCGAAATAAAAAGTCGGAAGGGAACTTTCTATGACACAAAGTGCGCAGGTGATTGCGCTGATCGATGAAAACAGAGCAAAGGTTCGTGTGGAGCGCATGAGTGCTTGCGGGCACGACTGCAGTACGTGCGAAGGTTGCGGTCTGCAGTCGGCATCGATCGAAGCGGTCGCCAATAACCCGGTCGGGGCAAAAGTAGGGGATACCGTGTTAGTGGAATCCAGTTCCAAAGAGGTCTTGCGCCTTGCGAGTTTGACTTATCTTTTGCCTGTCGTTTTGTTTTTTGTTTTGTTTTTTGTTTTGCGTGCGCTTGGTGTTTCAGAATCTGCGAGCGCTATCGGTGCAATTTTGGGATTTGGATGCGGACTGTTCGGTGCGGTTTTCGGAAACCGAAAAGGGCAGATCGACACCACGATTGTTGGGATCGTCGAGCAAAGCGAGTGCTGATTTTCGCTTGCACTCAGTTTGACAGAAGAACGGCGAAACAAGTATAATATCACGGTAGATTTTCTGCCGAAAATAAAGGAAGTGTCTCATATGGTCAGAAGCATGACGGGCTTTGGACGAAGCCAAAGTTCAACCAACGGGCGCGATATTACGGTTGAAATCAAATCCGTCAATCATCGTTATTTCGATTGCTCGGTTCGTCTGCCGAGAATTTACTCGTTCTTGGAAGAATTTATCAAAACGCGCGTTCAGGAGCGTGTTTCTCGCGGAAAGATCGAGATCTACATTTCGGTCGATACATCCAAAGAAAAAACACCTGTCTCAGTCACGGTGAATGAAGCAGTTTTGGCATCGTACTTGGATGCCGCAAAGCAGATTTCGGACCGTTTCGGACTGCAGAATGATATTCTCGTTTCCCGCGCAATGTCGTTCTCAGATGTTTTGGATGTGCAAAAGGCGGAAGAAGACGAGGAGGAACTCAAAAAAGATATTCTTGAAGTGCTTGATCTTGCGCTCGATGAATATATGGCAATGTGTCAGCGCGAAGGAAAGCGCTTGGTGGATGACATTACATACCGTATCGACTTGATCCGTTCTCTGGTGGACAAAATCGAAGAACGCTCTCCTAAGTGTGTGGAAGAATATCGTGCAAAGTTGGAAGTGCGCATGCAGGAAGTCTTGGCGAACACCATGATCGATCCGCAACGCATTCTGACAGAAGCGGCGATCTTTGCGGACAAAACCGCAGTCACCGAAGAAATCGTCCGTTTGCGCAGTCATTTAAACCAACTCAGCACCATGCTTTCTGGCGGCGGTGCAATCGGTCGTAAGGTTGATTTCTTGGTGCAGGAATTTAACCGCGAAGCGAACACCATCGGCTCCAAGGGGAATGATTTGGAGATTGCGCAGTTGGTGGTGGATCTCAAAGCAGAGATCGAAAAGATTCGTGAACAAATTCAGAATATTGAATGAGGTGTAAAATATGCAACTGATCAATATCGGATTTGGCAATATTATTTCGGCAGAGCGTTTGGTTTCCATCGTGAGTCCGGAATCCGCGCCGATCAAGCGTATCGTGCAGGAAGCAAGAGACCGCGGAATGCTGATTGATGCGACTTACGGCAGGCGGACCCGCGCGGTTTTGATTATGGACAGCGATCATGTGGTCCTTTCCGCGATCCAGCCGGAGACCGTTGCGAACCGCGTGCTGAAAGAAGAGATTACGGAACCTTTCGAAGCGTATGATGCTTCGGACGAAGATTAAGGAGGAACAAAATGTTATACCCGTCTATGAGTGATTTATTGCAGAAAGTCGACAACCGTTATCTTCTGGTGAACCTGACCGCGCGTCGGGCACGTGCGATCTCGGATTACAATGAAACGAATGAAATTCGCTCGGATGTAAAACCTGTCCGCAGTGCAATCGATGAAATTGCAAGCGGAATCGTCAATGCATCCAGCCGAATCGATTTCTCGGCAGAATAAGGACTTTTACTGCCCTAATGTATGTTAGGGCAGTTTTGATACAAAGAATTCGGAGGGGAAAGGGATGGAGCAGGCTACTGTTGCGCGCATTGCTGTCAGTACGGCAACATATGCAATCGATAAACCGTATGACTATAAGATTCCGAGCGCACTTTGCGGCAAAGTAGACGTTGGCATGCGTGTTTTGGTCCCGTTCGGCCCCGGCGGTCGAATCACGGAAGGATTCGTGCTGAGTCTGAGTGAGAGTTCCTCATATCCGAATTTGAAAGAAATCGAAGATGTTTTGGATGTTGAGCCCATTTTGTCGCAGGAGATGATCCGACTCGCGCTTTGGGTACACAACCAATGCTTCTGCCTATTGTATCAAGTGTTGAACGCGATGCTCCCGGCAGGGCTGAAATTCAAAATGATCCGCAGTTTCCTTTTGATGCCGGAGGCAGAGCTTTCCGCAATGGTACAAGCCTGCGCGGAAATCGATGGAGGCACAGGGCTGTGTGAACAAATCTTCGAAAAGCGAAACGAAAAACTTACTGCATCCATGTTCCGCGACAAACACCCACTCTCCAAAATCAATCAGGTATTTGAGTGTTTGTGTGAACATGGTCTTTTGTCCATTCAGCAGGCAGAACGCAATTTGTCCGACAAAATGCAACAAATTGCACGCCTTTGTGTGTCTCCCGAAGAAGCGGAAGAATACATGGAAAGGCGAAAAAAACGCTCGTTTGCACAATGTGAAGTGGTGCGGATGCTGCTTGATATCGGAGCGGCTCCGGTTGCGGAACTCCGTTATTTTACAGGCGCATCGCTCAGTTCTATCAACACTTTGCGTAAGAACGGAATCATCGAAATCACCGAGCGTGAAGTGTACCGTCGCCCGAATTTGCAATCAAGCGGCGAACGTGAAGAAATCTGTTTCAACGAAGAGCAAGAATCCGTTTATCGTGAACTGATTTCTGAATTTGAGAAAAAAGAAGCAGCGTGTTCGCTACTCTTCGGGGTTACCGGGAGCGGCAAGACGCTTGTGTATATGAAATTGATCGAGCATTGTATCGATCAGGGGAAAACCGCGCTGATGTTGGTTCCGGAAATCGCGTTGACACCACAAGTGGTGGAACGCTTTTATCGCTATTTCGGTGATCGAATCGCGATTTTGCATAGTGCGCTGTCAGCCGGCGAGCGTTTGGATGAATGGAAACGCATCAGGGCAGGGAAAGTGGACGTGGTCGTCGGAACGCGTTCCGCGGTATTTGCACCATTAGAAAATCTTGGGATTGTGATTTTGGACGAAGAACAGGAACATACTTATAAATCGGGGAGCAACCCGCGATATCACGCACGTGATGTGGCGAAATTCCGTTGCATCCAAAACAAAGCACTTCTGCTTCTTGGTTCCGCAACTCCGTCTATCGAGAGTATGTATCAAGCACAAATTGGTAAGTATAGCCTGCACGTGCTGGAAAACCGATATAATCAAAAACCGCTTCCGAAAGTTTACATTTGCGATCGCAGAAAAGATTTGCGCGAAGGCAATGCAAGCATCATCGGAGATGTTTTGCGAGAAGAGCTTGCATATAATTTACAGCATGGCAAACAGAGCATTCTCTTTTTGAACCGCCGCGGGGCAAGCCGCTATGTGGTGTGTGAAACCTGCGGTTGTGTTCCTGAATGCGTGCATTGTAGCGCGCCGCTCACATATCATTCGGCAAATGGACGTTTGATGTGCCATCATTGCGGATATTCCCGCAAAGTGGAGCACACTTGCGCATACTGCGGTGAGAAAATGCGGTTTGTCGGTTGTGGTACACAGAAAGCGGAAGAAGAACTGCGCGCGCTGTTTCCAAATGTCGGGATCTTGCGCATGGATACCGATACGACCACCACGAAAGATGCGCATGAACGAATCTTGAATCGATTCCGCGAAGAAAAAGTTCCGATCTTGATCGGAACACAAATGATCACAAAAGGGCTTGATTTCGAAAATGTAACTTTGGTGGGCGTTTTAGATGCGGATCAGGCGATCAATATGGACCATTTCCGAGCGGCGGAAAATGCGTTTTCGCTGATCACGCAAGTGGTTGGAAGAGCGGGACGCGGTGATAGCGAAGGTCGTGCGGTGATTCAGACATATGCGCCGAATCAGCCGGTGATTCAGTTTGCGGCAAATCAAGACTATGTCAACTTCTACAAGAGCGAAATTCTTTTACGGAAAAACCGAGGACTTCCGCCATTTTGTGATATAATAAATGTGATGGTGTCCGGTCTTTCGGAGAAAGATGTCATCAAAACCTGCACACGGCTTCTCTCTCAACTTGAGCAGCAAAACCGTGTTTATTATCCCGATCTTGATCTCGCGGCATTTGGTCCCGCACCTGCAATGATCGCACGGATCAATGAAAAGTACCGCTATCAATTCAGTCTTTGCGGTCAAAACTGCAAACGTTTGCGTGAAATGATCGCAGGTGTTCTGCAGGAGTTTGGACGTGAGAGAATGAATCGCGGATGCACCGTTGTTGCTGACATCAACGGAAATGATTTTTAAGAATGGATGAGAGAATATGGCGATTCGAAATATTGTAAAAAACGGCGATCCTGTGTTGCGTAAGAAATCCAGACCCGTTACGGTGTTTGATTCTCGTTTGCACGAACTGCTTGATGATATGCGTGAAACCCTTTTGGATGTGGATGGCGCAGGTCTTGCGGCGGTTCAGGTGGGCGTGTTGCGGCGTGCGGTTTTGGTGTATACCGACGATGAAATGATCGAACTCATCAATCCTGTCATTGTGGAAACCGATGGGGAACAGATCGATCCGGAAGGATGTCTGAGTGTCCCGGAAGTATACGGAACGGTCAGCCGTCCCTATACGGTAACCGTTCGTGCACAGGACCGTTTTGGCAAAGAATTTACCATCACGGGACATGGACTCCGTGCGCGCGCTTTCTGCCACGAACTGGATCATTTGGATGGTGGACTCTTCACCGATAAAGTTTTGGAGTATTTGGAATGATGAAAATTTTGTTTATGGGCACTCCCGATTTTGCAGTCGCATCTTTGGAAGCGTTGATGCAAAACGGGTTTGATGTGTGTGCGGTAGTCTCCGCGCCTGATCAAATGCGCGGCCGCGGAATGAAACTTCGTAAAACCGAAGTGAAAGAATGCGCGGAACGCTATGATCTCCCAGTCTATCAGCCGGAACGGCTCAAAAACGGGGAGTTGCTTCCCGTGCTGAAAGAGTACAAACCCGATGTCATCGTAGTCGTCGCATACGGGAAAATCCTTCCGAAAGAAGTGCTGGAGTTTCCGAAATACGGTTGTATCAACGTGCACGGATCGTTGCTTCCCAAATATCGCGGCGCGGCACCCATTCAGCGTGCGGTCTTGAACGGGGAAAAGGAGAGCGGGGTTTGCACGATGTTTATGGACGAGGGGTTGGACACGGGCGATGTGATCCTTTGTGAAAAAACACCCATCGGCGAATATGAGACCTCGGCGGAACTCTTTGATCGTCTTGCGAACATGGGCGGGGAACTGCTTGTCAAGACACTTCGTATGATTGAAGACGGAACCGCGCCGAGAATCCCGCAAAATCATGATGAGAGCACCTATGCCGCAATGATCCGCAAGGAAGAGGCACAGATCGACTGGGGAAAAACTGCGGATGAGATCATTGATCTTGTGCGCGGGAGCAACTCGTGGCCGATCGCGTTCACCTATGCGGGTGAGAGTGTTTTGAAAATCTACCATGCAATCAAGGGTGGCGAATGCAAAGGTACGCCCGGGATCGTACTCGACATTACAAAAGACGGAATGCTTGTCGCATGTGGCGACGGCAAAGCGGTTTTGGTCACAGAACTGCAAATGTTTGGAGGAAAACGAATGACCCCGGACGCATATAATTGTGGGCATCCGGGTCTTGTTGGAACGACTTTTTTGTGGAGGTAATATGTTTTACTACGGTTTTGATAGCACCTATTTCCTTTTGGTTTTACCGGCAATTTTGTTTTCATTTATTGCACAGTGGAAAGTGCAGGGAACTTTTCAGAAATACCAACGTCAGCCCTTGGTGAGACCGATGACAGGTGCGCAGGTGGCAGAATGTATGTTGCGCGTATTCGGAATCACGGATGTTCGCGTGGAACAAGTTTCGGGAAAACTGACCGACCATTTTTCGCCGAAGGAAAAGGTAATCCGCCTTTCCGAGTCGGTTTATCATTCAAATTCGATTGCGGCCGCAGGCGTTGCGGCGCATGAATGCGGTCATGCAATGCAGTATCATTGTGGATATGGTCCGATCCGTTTGCGTAATGCAATCATCCCCGTGTCGCAACTCGGCTCCAGCCTTTCAATCCCAATGATTTTGATGGGATTTATCTTTAACTTTGAATTCTTGGTAACCGCCGGAATCTTATTTTTCGGACTTGCGGTTTTGTTTCAACTCATTACTTTACCGGTTGAGTTTAACGCATCCCGTCGCGCGGTGGAAACACTCGTTTCCGCAGGCGTAATGAGCGATGTGGAAATGCGAGGTGCAAGAAAGGTACTCTCTGCGGCGGCGATGACGTATGTCGCGGCGCTCGCGGTATCACTTGCACAGTTCTTGCGATTGATTATCCTGTTTGGAGGACGGAGGCGCGATTAACGGATGAAACAAACCGCACGCGATGTTGCACGCGCAACACTCACCGCATTTCGTCGTGATGGTGCATGGTCGGATGGTTACTTGAAACACGCGTTGCATCAAGCTGATTTGGATGCACGTGATGCGGCGCTTGCGACACAACTGACATACGGCGTTTTGCAAAACCGTATGTTGTGCGATTTTTATATCGCATCCTTTTCCAGTTTGAAACTGAATAAGATCGCGCCCGGTATTCTGGACATTTTGCGTTTGGGTGTGTATCAACTCTTGTTTTTGGAACGCATCCCGTCGCATGCGGCGGTCAATGACGCTGTTCATGCAGCGAGACGGAGCAATTCTCGTGCGGCCGGGTTTGTCAATGCGGTTTTACGAAAAATTGATGCTTCGCGAGACGCATTGCCTGAACCGCCGAATGATGCAATTCGCTACAGTCATCCACAATGGTTGGTTGATTTGCTCTATGCACAATATGGGAAAGTCGTTGGACGTGAGATCATGCAGGCGAATAATAAAACGCCAAAGATCACTGCGCGTGTCAACACGTTGAAGACTTCCATGGAAGAAGTGCTCAAGATTGTTCCGCAAGCGGAAGCGCATCCGTGGCTTCCCGATTGTGTGATTTTGAGTGCTCCGGGCGAGATTGAGAAACTTCCCGGATATCGGGAGGGGTACTGGCAAATTCAAGATCCTGCCAGTCAACTTGCGGCGCTTGCTGCCGCGTGCAAGCCCGGGGATGTCGTCTTGGACACTTGCGCTGCACCCGGCGGAAAGAGTTTTCTGCTTGCACAAACGATGCAAAATCAAGGGTCCTTGACTTCTTGCGATATCCATCCGCATAAGATCGAGCTTTTGGAAGCGGGCGCAAAACGGCTTGGAATCACAAATTTATCCGCAAAAGTGCAGGATGCATCTGAATTTTGTGCGGATTACGAAAATCGTTTTGATGTGGTATTGTCGGACGTTCCGTGCTCGGGGCTTGGCGTGATTCGCAAAAAGGCGGATATCCGCTACAAAAACCAAGAAGATGTTGCGGTGCTTCCCGGACTGCAACTTAAAATCTTGCGCAATAGTGCGCGCTATGTACGTGCGGGTGGAACGCTGGTGTATTCCACTTGCACCATCCGCAAAGAAGAAAACCAAGATGTGGTAAGTGCATTCTTAAGTGAAAATTCATCGTTTGAGATTGACCGTTTTCAATTCCCGGGTGGAATAGAAGCATCCGACGGGATGCTCACATTACTGCCGCAAGAATATGATACAGACGGATTTTTTATTTGCCGAATGAGGAGAAAAGCATGATCGACCTGAAATCTATGGATTTAACTGAATTGACAGATTTCTTTACTCAACAGGGTCACCCGAAGTTCCGAGCAGAACAAGTGTTTGTTTGGATGCAACGCGGTGTGACTTCGTTCGACGAAATGTCAAACCTATCCAAGGGTTTCCGGGAAGAACTGAAAAAAACCGCTTCTCTTACATATGCCGAGTGCTATCGCAAACAAGTGTCTAAACGTGACGGTACCGTGAAATTCCTTTGGCGTTTTCCCGATGGGAATGCGGTCGAATCGGTTTTTATGGAATATAAGCACGGGAATACCGTTTGTATTTCCACGCAGGTGGGTTGTCGGATGGGGTGCCGCTTTTGTGCATCCACCATTGGCGGCAAAATCCGTGATTTGACCGCGGGCGAAATGTTGGAACAGGTGCTTCGCGCACAAATCCATACCGGCAAGAAGGTTTCCAACATTGTTTTGATGGGCACGGGCGAACCATTTGACAATTACGACAATGTACGGAAATTCTTGCAACTTGTAAACCATCCGAAAGGTATGGGGATCGGAATGCGCCACATTTCGATTTCCACTTGTGGTTTGTGTGACGGAATCCGCCGTTTGGCAGATGAAAATTTGCAAGTTACATTGTCCATCTCGCTTCACGCACCGGATAATGAAACCCGAGATCAACTGATGCCGGTCAATCAAAAATATCCGGTTGAAGAATTGATTCGCACGTGTAAAGCATATTATGAGAAAACATCGCGCCGTATTTCGTTTGAATATACGATGATCCGCGGTGTGAGCGATACACAAGATGCGGCGAAGAAACTTGCGGGTCTGCTCAAGGGATTTCCGTGCCATGTCAACCTGATTCCACTACACCGTGTGGACGGGCGTCATTTGGAGCCCAGCACACCGCAGGACATTGCACGTTTTATGAAGATTTTGGAACAAAGCGGTCTTACGGTTACCGTTCGACGAAGTTTAGGCGAAGATATTGATGCCGCTTGCGGTCAGTTGAAAAGCAAGACTGAGCAAGCGCTTACGGAAAGAGGTGATATTTCATGAATGCTTGGGGCTATACCGATGTAGGGAAGCAACGCACGGAAAATCAAGACGCATATTTCATTGACATCAACAAAGAGCATACACAGGCGCTTTGTGTGGTCTGTGACGGTATGGGTGGCGCAAAGGCAGGTAATGTCGCGAGCAAAGTGGCAATCGAAGCATTTGTTGGACGTGTGCAAGGGCTGATGCGTCCGAAACGAAGTGTCGAGCAACTGAAACAAATCATGAAGGAAGCCATTCGTTATGCGAATGAGCAAGTTCATTCTTTGGCACTTGCAGATGTGAAATATCGCGGTATGGGCACGACACTGGTTGCCATCCTAATATCGGGAGATTCCGCAGTAATCGGGAACATCGGCGACAGTCGTGCATACTTTGTCGATCACGACGGCATTCGCCGTATCACGCGTGATCATTCGTTGGTCGAGGATATGGTGCTTCTCGGGGAACTTACCGAAGAACAAGCCAAAGACCACCCGAACAAAAACCTGATTACCCGTGCGATCGGTACGGATGACAGTGTTACGGTCGATTTGTATGAGCTGGTCATTACTCCGGATTCTCATCTGTTGCTTTGCTCGGATGGGCTGAGCAATCTGGTAAGCGACCAGGAGATTTTATACGAGATCGTCCACGGTGGGGAGTTTGATAGTTGCTGTAAACGGCTGACCGAGATTGCAAATTCGCGCGGCGGATTTGACAACATCACATCCGTTTTAATCGCGCTTTGAGGAGGGATAGATGATGGATAAATATTTGGGGAAATTATTGGACAACCGCTATGAAATCCTACAAATTATTGGGACCGGCGGTATGGCTGTTGTATATAAAGCGTTGTGCCATCGTTTGAATCGTTTGGTGGCAGTCAAGGTTTTGAAAGACGAGTTTGCGCAGGACGAAGAATTCCGCAATCGTTTTCATGCGGAGAGCCATGCAGTAGCAATGCTTTCGCATCCGAACCTTGTTTCAATTTATGACGTTTCGCGCTCCAATTCGGTGGAATATATCGTTATGGAACTAATTGACGGGATCACGCTCAAGCAGTTCATGGAGAAAAAAGGCGTATTGACTTATAAAGAGAGCGTCCATTTTGTAACGCAGATTTTGAAAGCATTGCAGCACGCACATGAAAAAGGAATCATTCACCGTGACATCAAGCCTCATAACGTAATGCTTTTGCGTGACGGAACGATCAAAGTTACCGATTTCGGAATTGCGCGTTTTGTCGCAACGCAGGGAACGCTCAACAACGAGGCGCTCGGTTCTGTTCATTACATATCTCCCGAACAGGCAAGGGGTTCCCATATCGATACTCGTACCGACATTTATTCCACGGGTGTCATGCTCTATGAAATGATTACGGGTAGACTTCCGTATGAAGGGGATAACCCGGTATCCATCGCGGTTCAGCATATCAATTCTATGCCACTTTCACCGCGCGATATCAATCCGGATATCCCGGAGGCACTCGAGCGTATCACGATGAAGGCGATGTGTTCAAACATCAATCAGCGTTATGCTTCCGCAGAAGAAATGCTGCAGGATCTCGAAGCCTTCAGAAAAAACCCCGAAATCTCCTTTGCACCGGTTGATGAGAAGAACGACGATGATAAAAACACCCGTCCTGTTCCGATTGTACATGACAAGAGTGCAGAAACTGTGCCGTTTCCGACCGGAGATGAGTGGGATGAAGATTTGTACGAAGAAGAAAAGCCTCGTATCAACTTCCTGCTGATTGGTGGAATCATTGCGGCAAGCGTGTTTGTTTGCGGTATCATCGCGCTGCTTGCGACCCTGTTCAGCGGTGGTGGTGCGCCTGAATTGGCGGTCCCCGATCTACTTGGGAAAACCTATGAAGAAATCATGGAAAATGAAGCGATGCGCGATTTCAAGATCCGCGAAGAAGGACAGGAATACAGCGACCGTTATGAGCGCGATCACGTTATGGATCAGCGCCCTGCGGTCGGCGAGTCCATCCGTAGCGGAGAAACCATCTATATCACGATCAGTAAAGGCCCCGAGTTTATTGAAATGCCAAATCTTGTCAATCTTTCCGAAGAGCAGGCAAGAAAACGCATCGTGGATGAAGCAGGGCTAAAGATGGATGTAGTCCTTGAAAAATCCGAGACAGTTCCGGAAGGATATGTCATTCGTACCGAGCCGACCGAAGGGACACAAGTGGAAAGTGAATCCACAGTTTTGGTCTATGTAAGCGGAACTGAAGAAGGCGAAACAGAAAAGGTTCCCGTTCCGCTTCTGATCGGTCTTCCGATTGAAGATGCAAAGGATGAACTGAAGAGTGTTGGACTGAATGTCGGAACCATACGCGAAGTGGAAAGCTCGCGTGCGAAGGGGACGGTTGTTTATCAGAGCGTGAAAGAAAACACCGAGGTCGAAAAAGAGTCGGCAATCAACCTGCAAATCAGTTCGGGTATTTCGGAACAACAGCAGCAATCGCCGAGTGGCAATGAACAAAATCCTGCAGATGATCCGAAACCGCCTGTGCAACAGGAAGAACCCTCGGTTCAGCCGCCGGCACAAGATGCTAAGTCTCGGACGATCACCATTAAATTGCCGCAGAGCCCCGAACAGTTTACACTTAGCGCAAAGATCAACGGTGTCGTTGTGTACTCTTCGTCGCACAATGCAAGCGAAGGTAGTGCTACCATCACGGTGCACGGGAACGGAACACAAAGTGTGTCGATTTATATCGACAACAAACTCTATAACGAAGTTTCGGTGAAGTTTGATTGATGGAAGTTGTAAAAGGACGTATTATCAAAGGAATTGGCGGGTTCTATTACGTCGATAGCGGGGACCGAGTCTATGAATGCCGCGCACGCGGAAAATTCAGAAAACTCGGGCTGAAACCCTGTGTCGGTGATTGGTGTGAAGTGCAAGTGGTAGATGAAACACACGGATACCTGCAAGAACTCCTGCCGCGAAAAAATGAATTGATCCGCCCGCACGTTTGTAATCTGGATGCGCTTGTGATCGTTGTATCGCAAGCACCGCCGGTTACCGATCTGTTTTTGATCGACCGTGTTTCTGCGATTGCGGTCCATTATGGCATGGAGGTCATTATTTGCATTAACAAGTGTGATCTTTCGTCGGGTGAAGATCTCGCACAACTGTATGAATCTGTGGGTTTCCGCGTAGTTTGTGTCAGCGGAAAAACAGGTGAGGGCGTAGACTTGCTCAAAGAGGCGATCGCAGGGAAACTTTCTGCATTTACCGGGAATTCCGGGGTTGGAAAATCCACGGTCATCAATGCGATTTCTCCCGCGTTGAACCTGGAAACCGGTGACATTAACGAGAAAATCGGGCGCGGTCGTCATACGACGCGCCACAGCGAACTGTTCCGCATTTCTCACAATACCTGGATTGCGGACACACCCGGTTTTTCGGCATTTGATACCGA
Organism: Oscillospiraceae bacterium; assembly: GCA_015067485.1. Lineage (GTDB taxonomy): Bacteria > Bacillota > Clostridia > Oscillospirales > JAAYXM01 > SIG510. The sequence continues at coordinate 75,914 of SVMJ01000003.1, read as the reverse complement.
GCGTATGGAACTCATCACGCCCGAAGATTTGAAACACGGCTTTCCGGAAATGGAACGCTTTGAGGGAATGTGCGCGTATCAGGACTGTGCACATGTCAAAGACCGTGGTTGTGCGGTGTTGCAAGCGGTGGAAAACGGCGAAATCGCAAAATCCCGCCATGACAGTTATGTCAAACTCTATCAAAGTATGAAAGAAATCAAATCGTGGGAAAGGAAAGAGTCCCGATGAGCACTTGCTTGATAATCGGTGCGGCACCGTGTGCAGACCCGAGTTATTTGATGACACTTCACAAACAGTCGGACTATGTGATTTGTGCAGATGGCGGAATTGACACCGCAAAACAAGTGGGGATCGCCTGCGATTTTTGGATTGGTGACGGAGATTCCTGTGAAAAAGAATTTGACGTACAAGAAAGTTCTCGTCTGCCACGCGAAAAAGACGAAACGGATTTGTACTGCGCGGTGCAACACGCATTGGAGCATGGTGCAAAAACTATCTATATCGCCGCCGCAACGGGGGGGCGCGGGGATCACTTTCTTGCAAATTTATCGCTTCTGGAATTTCTTTTTGAAGAAAATGTATACGCGGAAGTGGTGGATGAGTGTAATCGCTTTCTGTTTCATTCCGGCGGCGAGAGGAAACTGTCGCGTGATCCGGATTTTCCCTATGTATCGATTGTTCCGCTGGATCGGGAATTGATCGGCGTGACACTCAAAGGTTTGAAATATCCGCTTAAAGATGCGATTTTACAACGTAAGCAGATCATCAGCGTGAGCAATGAAGCGGTTTGTGATGAATTCACTGTTCGGATCGAAACCGGACGCGCGCTGATCGTATACAGTAAGGATGTGAAACGATGAAGTCTTATTTAAAATGGAGTCTCTCGCTCTTTTTTGACCATATCATCGCGCTGATTGGTTCGGTGTTGGTGATTGGTTTTCTTGGGGCGTGGTCGCATTGGGTGGTCAGTTCGATTTGTGCGGTCATCTGCATCGCGCTGGCGTGCTTCCTGCCGTACCACGATTCCTGGAAAGTGGGGGCATCAGACCATTTGTTTCAAAAAAGAAGCGGTGGTGAAATTTCGCTAATCCGTGGTTTGATTTCAGGTCTTTTTGCTGTGATTCCGTCTTTTTTAGTTGCGACACTTGCATTTATTTGTAACGTGTGCGGAATTTCTGTCGGTATGTTTATGGATCAGGGAATCGCTGAACTCTTCTACCGTATTTGGTTCTTTCCGTTTGCATCGCTTTTCTCATTGATTGAGCAAACCCCGATTCTGTATTTTCTCCCGGTGTTTGTGATTCCTATCGCGTCGGGTCTTGGTTATTTTCTGGGATCACGCAAATTGTTTTTGCGTGACTATTTGTACTACCAGAGAGAAAAAACTGAGTGCTAACATAGTTTCGCCATCTCTTCCATATTGTATATGGGGGTGATCGGATTGCGGTGGAGTTATGTTCGTGTTACGGCGCTGGTGCTACTCCTCTTTGCGGCGTTGTTTGAACCGACATTGAAGTTTTCGCACGTCTTTTCCGAACGTGTTGATCGTGATTGTGCGGTTTTGCTCGATCCCGGACATGGTGGGATCGACGGGGGAGCGGTTGGAAAAAACGGGACGGTGGAAAAGGGTATCAATCTCGCGATTGCGGAAAAAACCGCCGCACTTCTGGGATTGTTTGGTGTTTCCAATGCTCTGACGCGTGATGGGGACTATCTGCTTTCATCCGAGTTTGACACCACGATACGCTCTCGGAAAAATGCTGATTTGAAAAATCGTGTGAAATTGGCAAATTCCATGCGGCGTGCGAGCTTTATCAGTGTCCATTTGAATTCGTATCAAGGGGAAAGTTGTCATGGGGCACAGGTGTTTTATTCACCAAACCAGGATGATTCCAAACGTTTGGCAAAACTCCTTCAATCGGAGATGGTGTCAAACTTAGACAAAGAAAACCATCGAGTTGCGAAAACGGCAGAACATGGACATTACTTGTTACAACATATCCAATGTCCTGCGGTTTTGGTAGAGTGTGGTTTTTTGAGTAATTACCGCGAAGAAGCGATGCTCTCTGATGATGATTATCAAACAAAAATCGCGGGATGTATTGTAAATGCGTATTTGAAGTATAACAGGTAGGTGATTGTGTGAAGTCGAAAACAGTTTTCGTGTGCAGTTCATGTGGAAACGAGACCGCCAAATGGTACGGAAAATGCCCCACGTGCGGGGAGTGGAATACTTTGGTGGAAGAAACTGCGGTTGTGAAAAAAGGAACGCAGGCATCTTCCCGAACACCACGCGGTGAAGTTCTCTCGATCACCGAAATCGGGACGGGAGACGAAACCCGTTTTGATACGGGAATGAAAGAATTAAACCGAGTACTCGGCGGCGGAGCGGTCAAAGGCTCGCTGGTGCTGGTCGGCGGTGAACCGGGCATTGGTAAATCCACCATATTATTGCAAATTTGTGCACATCTTTGCGGTCGTCATAAAGTACTTTATATTTCGGGCGAAGAATCACAGAGGCAGGTCAAAATGCGTGCGGAACGCTTGGGCGTGAACGCGGCGGATCTTTATATCTATTCGGAAACCGAAATCGACGATGTGATTCGCGCGGCGGATAAATTACGCCCGGAAGTTTTGATCGTTGACTCCATTCAAACTGTCTACAAAAGCGATATGACCTCTGCGGCGGGAAGTGTCGCGCAGGTCAAAGAATGCACGATGGCACTCATGGAATTTGCAAAAAGTAATGATATCACAGTGTTCGTTGTTGGTCATGTCAACAAAGAGGGCCTGATTGCAGGTCCGAAAGTACTGGAACACATGGTGGACTGTGTTCTCTACTTTGAAGGCGATCGGAACATGACCTATCGCATCTTGCGTGCGGCAAAAAACCGTTATGGTTCCACTAATGAAATCGGTGTTTTTGAAATGCGGAATGCAGGTTTGGTGGAAATCGAAAACCCATCAGCCGCATTGCTGGAAGGGCGACCCGGGAATGTTTCCGGCACTTGTGTCGCCTGTGTGATGGAAGGCTCGCGCCCGGTTTTGGCTGAAATCCAAGCACTGGTTGCAACGTCCGGATACGGAACACCGCGCCGTATGAGCAACGGTTTGGACTATAATCGCGCAATGTTACTCCTTGCGGTTTTGGAAAAACGTGCAGGATACCGTGTTGCGACTTGCGATGCGTTTATCAATGTTATCGGCGGTCTTCGCCTGGATGAACCTGCAGCAGACTTGCCGACAATTTTGGCGGTTGCTTCCAGTTGTAAGGATATTGCGATTCCGTCCGACCTTGCCGCGTTCGGTGAAGTCGGTTTGACAGGGGAGTTGCGCGCGGTAACAGGGGCACAACAACGTGTTAAAGAAATCAAACGCCTCGGCTTCCGAAAGTGCATTCTCCCACTTCAAAATGCGAAGGATGTGGGGGATATCGATGGAATCGAGATCATCCCGGTCAAAAACATTCGGGATGCGATCAAAGCGTGTTTGTCATAAACGAAAAAGCGATGTGAGAATTTCTCACATCGCTTTTGTATTATGTAGTTTACAGATCGAGCTTCATGTCGCCGTCTTTGATTTTACCCATGCGGCGGAGCACTACGTAGAACATATAAGAGAGAATAGCAGGAAGTACGACATGTAAGAGAAGAACTTGGAGCAAAACGGGAAGCGTGAAGCCCATGGTCTGGAATGTGTTGATCTGACCAACCAGACCGCTGGTACCCATACCTGCACCTGCAGGGTTGTTTTCCATGTGGAATACCATGGTGGAAAGCGGACCAAGCACTGCGGATGCAAGCGTGGGCGGTACGACAATCCAGAAGTTACGGACAATGTTCGGAACCTGCAACATGGAAGTTCCGATGCCTTGCGCGATGAAACCACCCATTTTGTTTTCGCGATAACTGATGATTGCAAAGCCAATCATCTGTGCGGAACAACCGACGGTTGCCGCACCTGCTGCAAGCCCGCTCAAGTTGAGCATGATCGCAAGTGCCGCGCTGGAAATCGGTGCAGTGAGTACAAGACCCATGATCACAGAAACTGCGATGCCCATGAAGAATGGCTGCAATTCGGTCGCACGCATGATGACAACACCAAGACCGGTCATCAACCAGTCAACCGCAGGACCGATGGTTTTTGCGGCAATCAAACCAAAGAACAATGTAATGGCAGGGGTAACGATGATGTCGACTTTGGTTTCTTTCGAAATCGCTTTGCCGAATTCACAGCCGATTGCAGAAGCAACAAATGCACCTGCAGGACCGCCGAGCGTTGAACCCAGCATACCGGTAATAATCCCGGAGAACGCAACAAGCGGCGGTGCTTTTAAGCCGTAGGATACTGCGACACCGATACCGGCGCCCATAAGTCCTTTGGCGGTATTGCCGAGTTCGATCAAAGCATCAAAAACAACATTCTGACCAAAAAGTAAAGTCAACTGATCGCCAAGCGTTTGAATGATCAAACCGATGATCAGCGTGCTGAACAAACCAATCGCCATCGAACTCAGTCCGTCGATGAAGTAGCGTTTGACAGAAAATACAATATCTTTTCGTTTCAGAAATTCACGAAACTTTCCCATTTCCCATACCTCCGTTGTTGTTTGTTTGTGTGTAATTGTACTACTGTTAAATTGTGTTGTCAACCCCGAAAAACAATCAAGAAAAAATACTTGACATTCATTCGCTCGGGCGGTATTCTTTACTTGAAAAATAATGTATTCGGAGGCGCTTTATGAAGGTGCAAAATCAATGGGAAGAACGCTTTGGTTGGTATTGGATCAATGCGAAAGAAGTGTTCGATTATACCGATGAGGATTTTGAACGTGCCGTTCAACCGTATGTGGAAGCGGGTGTTACAACCGTTATCAATCACGGCTGCGCACACTTCCGCTTTTCCTACTATCCTTACTGGGATAAAATCATCGCATGTATGCGTAAAGTTGTGGAACATTTCCACAAGTATGGAATCAAAGTAGTTGAGCATCACAGTTCTTCTTTGATGCACAATCTCCGCATTGCAGATGGGTGGCGACGCCTTGAGGGTGAGTATCGCTCTTACGCAAACGGGGAATGCTCGGTCGAAAATTGGCCTAAAATTATAACACACTTGATCGAAGACCCCATGATGGAAGGAAAGCATGTCTTGGATTGGTGTCAGGTAAGCGGTAAAACCGGGGAAAGAGAAGGAAGCAATTATGCGAGCCATTGTTTCTGCTTTAATAACCCGGATTATTTCGAAGCGTATTGCAAGCATTTGGATGATCTGATCGATGCCGGGGTAGACGGTATTATGAACGATGATGTCCAGTACTTTGGAAACGGACATTCCTGCGCTTGTGAACATTGCAGAAAGAAGTTCTTGGAAGAAAGCGGATATACATTACCGCAGCCGGAAGATTGGGATGCGTTCTACGGTGATTACAGCAGTCCGATGTTTCTTGCGTGGATTCAATTTAAGCATAAAAGCACGTCAGATTTTTACCGCCGTATTTACAAACATTATGAAAAGCGCGGACATAAGAACCTGTATCCGAACTACACCTCCGGCTGTGTCTTGCATAACCGCACCGCGTACCCCTTCGACGATGTCCCGGAATACTGGGATTTCATGTTCCAGGAAAACTGTCTTGACTGCTTGCAGCGCTATTCCATCCATTATTATATGGTGGAGGCGGTTCAGCGTTATGCGCAGGGTCAGCGCAAAGATGTTCCTTCAATGTCCATGTTCTATCCGATGGGCAAGAGCGATATGTATGCCGCGTTTGCAATGTCGCGTTCTTGGGGTCAGTTATTTACCGCAACCCCCGAAGGGTTCAGCTTGGTTGAAATTGAAAAATTCTATCGCGACTTTGAAAAGAAGAACGAAGTGTTGTATCGCGCACCGAAGAAGATGAAAGATTTAAGCTTCTATATGTCGAAAAAGACACGCGATTTGACCGAAGACGCGGAAGCACGCTACATGATTCCAATGTTCGGAATGGTGCATGCAGCTTATGCAAAAAATCTTACGTCTGACATGATTTTCGAAAATGATACAGCGGAGATTTTGGCAGAGCATAAAAATATCGTGATGCCGTATGTTGCAATGGCGGATGATGCAGAACTGAGAAAACTGCGTTCATATGCTGAAGATGGTGGCAGACTCTTCATTTTTGGCGATTTTGCTTGCTTTCAGGAAAACGGAAGCCATCGCACTCTCTCGGAAATTTGCGAAATTTTCGGCATCAAAGCGACCGCGAAAGAATGTGATAAGGTAGGACCTGTCAAAGTTTCCTATTGCGGGAAAGAACTTTCTATGACGGCTTGCAAAACTCGTGTTGCATTCAGCGGGGAAGTCGATGCCGTAGCCACTTTGGAAGACGGCACTTGTATTGGTATGCGCCAGACAGTCGGAAAAGGTGAAGTGATTTGGATGGGCTTTGATTCCAATCACGGCGAAGCACAAGGTTCTGTGTGGTCGCCCCGACGTAATTCGGACCCTGTACGTGTTCCGGCGGCACCGTATGTGATCGACATTTTACGTAATACTACCGGCACACTTTTGGAACTGTTTGTTGGAACTCCTGTTTTAAGCATTGAGTCCGGATTCGAAGATGTCATGGTAAGTGCTTTTGCGGTTGAAGGTGGATATGCGGTACATCTTCTGAACACAGACGGCTGGCTCCCGAAAGAGCCCTGCCTTATTGGTCATGAAGACGAGGCACCAACGTTTGTTGACGGTGCACCGAAACTCCCGGAACTGCAGTTGAAGTTGAATCTTCCGATCAAGGTGAATTCTGTCAGTATCCATTCTCCTGAACAGGAGAATGCAAAATCTGTTCCATTTGTAGAAAAAGATGACGGGGTAGTGCTGACGATTCCGAAGGACTTCTTCTCAGGCTATGCGGTTTTGTATGTCAAAGAGAGATAAGAGAAAAAACACCGACAAACGGCGGTTGGTCATAGGGAGAAGTCGGTTTTGAACTGACCTTTTCCGCTAAAAGTGCATCAAAAAACCAGGCAATACGTCACGGATGTCAAGATTTTTTGTGCAGTTATGGACGAAAAATACCTCTTTGAAGCGAATTATCCCTATGACCAACCGCCGAAACTTGTCGGTGTTTTTTTCGTGATATGGGAAACAATGTAAGATGACTTGAATAGAATATTGTAGCGTGATTGAGACAAGGAGAGCGGGATTCGCTTTTCTGCGGAAAAGCCACAGCGGTCAAAACAGTCCACAGGACTGTTTTTAAGAGCCGCCTTTCGAATCCTTCAACCCAAAAAATAAAAGGATGCATCACTGAGTGACACATCCTTTTATTTGGCGGAGAGAGAGGGATTCGAACCCTCGGTACCTTTAAGGGGTACACACGATTTCCAATCGTGCGCCTTCGACCAGCTCAGCCATCTCTCCGTGAACCGACTTTGATATTATACATTTATTTTTCTCATTCGTCAAGAGTTATTTTTTCAAAAAATCTAAAAAAATCTCTTGACATAGAAAGAGTTTATCTGTATAATAATCGATGTTGCAAATGCAAGGCGTTGCAAGGGAGCATAGCTCAGCTGGGAGAGCACTTGCCTTACAAGCAAGGGGTCACAGGTTCGAGCCCTGTTGTTCCCACCATATGGCCCGGTAGTTCAGTTGGTTAGAACGCTAGCCTGTCACGCTAGAGGTCGAGGGTTCGAGTCCCTTCCGGGTCGCCAACACATTTGCCTCTGTAGCTCAGTTGGTAGAGCAGAGGACTGAAAATCCTCGTGTCGTTGGTTCGATTCCGACCGGAGGCACCACGTTTTGCGGGAGTGACTCAGTGGTAGAGTGTCACCTTGCCAAGGTGAAAGTCGCGAGTTCGAATCTCGTCTTCCGCTCCAAAACGGATACGACAGGAGCAAACTTGCTCCTGTCGTAACACTATCTTACAAGTTTATATGGCGCCATAGCCAAGTGGTAAGGCACGGGTCTGCAAAACCCTGATTCCCCAGTTCAAATCTGGGTGGCGCCTCCAAAAAAAGACAAGGTTCAAATTTGAACCTTGTCTTTTTTTGTTTATCCATCTTTTTAGTGAAGAAAAGCAACAAATATATGATGTCCGATGTTCTTTTTATATTAATAACTTTTTTCGACATAATAACGTTGGAGGCGAAGTTATGGAATCTATATGGAATGATATTAAGAAGCCGAAATTCAGTACTCTTGAAGGTGATATCAAAACAGATGTTCTCATCATCGGTGGAGGGATGTGCGGTGTTTTATGTGCTCACATGCTGAGAAAAGCTGGGGTGGAGTGTATACTTGCAGAAGCCGACAGGATCTGTAATGGGATAACAAATGATACTACAGCGAAGATTACTCTACAACACGGTCTAATATACGATAAAATAAGCAAAAAATACGGACTTCACAAAGCACAGCTCTATTATCAAAGTCAAAAAACTGCTATGGAAAAACTCAAAGCGATTGCCTTAGAAGTGGACTCAGATTTTAAAGAGTGCAGTAATGTTGTTTACACGCTGAATGACCGAGCAGCAGTTGAAAGAGAAGTCAATGCATTGGAACAAATTGGCTGCAAGGTCTCCTTTTGCGAGAAAACTGAATTGCCATTTGATATTGCGGGTGCGGTTGAGATAGAGAATCAGGCGAACTTTCATCCGTTGAAGTTTGTCTACGCGATTGCGGGCAATTTGACAATATATGAGAATACTAAAATCCTTGCGTTAAAGTCTAATACTGCGATCACAAATCACGGAACAATTTCGGCAAAGAAGATCATTGTGGCAACCCATTTTCCAATTTTTAATAAACACGGCGCTTATTTTATTAAGATGTATCAAGATCGGTCTTATGTCCTTGCACTCAAAGATGCAAAAAATTTTAAGAAAATGTATGTCGATCAGGCAAAAGACGGTTTATCTTTCCGTACTCATAATGGCTTGTTGTTACTTGGTGGCGGGAGTCATCGTACCGGGAAGAATGGCGGAGGATGGAAAGTGCTTGAAACGGTGGCTGAAAAATACTATCCGTCTGCGCAAAAAGTTACCAGATGGGCAACACAGGACTGTATGACACTTGATTCTATTCCGTATATTGGTCAGTACTCAAATGCGACACCGAATTTGTATGTGGCAACGGGATTCAATAAATGGGGAATGACGTCTTCAATGGTTTCTGCCATGGTATTAACGGATATGATATGTGAGCGGGGAAGTGAATATGAAGAGATTTATTCGCCAATGAGAAGCGTTGTACATTCTCAGCTTTTTATAAATGTGTTTGAATCTGTGAAAGGGTTGGCTACGCTCACAACGCCAAGATGCCCTCATCTGGGCTGCGCCCTGAAGTATAATAAATTGGAACATTCTTGGGATTGCCCTTGCCATGGTTCAAGGTTTGAGAAAAATGGAAAATTGATAAATAATCCGGCCACAGATGATAAAGATAAGTTGAATCAGTTGAAATAGAATCTAAACCGTTTGTTCCTTTTTGTACAATTCACTTTCACTTTTCTCTAAAACTAAAAGTTCTTTTAAAACTACTGTTTTCGGATAATGGAGAATAGAAGCGGTAATTTTCCTTACACAAAATCTGGAATTGAATAGTTATGGCGAAAAATTATCACTTTTTCTTGCTTTCGACAGTGAATTATGTTATAATTTGTTCATAATTTCAGAGGAGGTTTCTTATGAAAAAAATCATCAAAACGCTTGTTGCGCTGTCGCTTTCGGAATTTCTTTAACTGCCTTTGCACTGACACCCGAAAGTGCAGCGACAGATCTCGGTAAATATGGAATTATGAATGGGTTCCCTGACGGATCGCACAGGCTCGAAACCAATGTAACAAGAGCACAGATCGCAAAAATGGTTATAACTGCAATGGGACGAGAAAAACTTGACCCGTATGCAGGGGCGGACAGATCCATGTTCAGAGATATGGAAAAAACACATTGGGCATACAGCTGCGTTTCAGAAGCCTTTATGTGCAAAATCGTAAGTGGCTTCCCCGACAGCACATTTAGACCGGATGATAATGTAACTTATGAACAGGCTCTTAAAATAATGGTTTGCGTTCTCAGATATGACAGATATGAGTTACAAAGCAGACCGGAAGGTTCTCAACTACAATACCCGCAGGACTATATCAAGCTTGCAACGGAGTTGGGATTAACGGAGGGACTGACCTTTGAAGTGGGCAAGCCTGCAACGCGCGGATTTGTTGCAACCATGATTTCTCGTGCTTTGGATATTCCGCTTGTAGTGCCCTTTGTGACTCCGGAAACCGCCAATAAACCCATATTGGGAAAGGAATTCGTTTACGAAATTATGGATGGCACAGGTCAAGGCGAATATACCACATTGAGAACCAATCTTGATAACAAGATAGTTACTTTGTGGTAATAAATACGCGCAGAAAGTAGTTCTGAAATTACCGTTACAGTATCGAGCACTTCTTCTTGTGTTAATAAATTAATAGTGATTCTGGGACAACAAGATTTTTATCAAGGAACGATTGCCACAAGGTTGTCGTTCCTTTTGTTGTTAAAAATTCACCACATAACCCCTTGACAAACACATCTTCACGTGTTATAATGCAAAGTAATTTGAAACGCAGTGATGCGGAATAGTACGCAAAGGCTTTCGTCTTCAGAGAGATGTCGTTTGGTGCAAGACATTGGGAGAGTGTTGCGGAACTCACCGCGGAGCGGCTGCCGTGAAAAGCATAGTAGGGGCAGACGGGAACTCCCGTGACAGAGTTGTGATGTGTTAGCATCGAAAGGGCATCCCTTTGGGATGAAGAAGAGTGGTACCGCGGAAACATGTTGACAAACGTTTTCGTCTCTTTGAAGCAACGAAAGAGACGGGAGCGTTTTTTTATTGTAAAAATCTTATTTTTACGCTTCCGAGTTTGAAAGGAGTTTTCCGAAATGAGAAAAATCAATATTGCAGACATCACGCTGAAAAAGCTTTCCGAAGAGCGCGAAATCGCGCTTCTGTTCCGTGAAAAATCGGCGATCGCAAATTGTGCGGATTTGCTTGGTGCAGATGTGATCGAACTCCCGGCGGTTAAAAAACTGCGTGAAGACACGATTATTGATAAAACCATCGCGCAGAATGTTCAGAATACGATCCTTGCTATTCCGGTTGGTTTTACTAAGGAAGATGTTGCAACAGCGTGGGAGTGCGTCAAAGACGCAAAGAATCCGCGCTTGCAGGTGGAATTGCCTGTTTCCACTCTGCAGATGGAATATACCTATCATGTAAAACAGAGCGCAATGCTTGAAAAAATCGCGGAACTCGTGAAAGAAGCAAAAACATATTGCGAAGACGTGGAATTTTCCGCGCTTGATGCAACACGTGCAGACGTTGAATTTTTGATTGCAGCGGCACAGGAAGCTGAAAAACACGGCGCAAACATCATCACGGTTTGTGATGATGCCGGAGTGTCCACTCCGGAAGAAATTGCGGAGTTGGTTTCCAAAGTGAAAGATGCGGTATCCGTTCCAGTTTATGCGCAGGTTTCAGACCGTATCAGTATGGGCGTTGCCGCGGCATTTGCGTCTGTCTCCAAGGGTGCAGATGGTTTGAAGTGCGGTATGGCAGGAAAAGACATCTTATTGGTCGGGGAACTTTCGGATGCGATGACCGCTTGCGGTGCAAAACTCGGTGCTGAAATCAAAATTGACAAGACCATCGTCCATTCCAGTATTGATGAAATGCGCGCGTCCCTCGGTCATGATGATGTATGTGAAGAAGAAATCAGCGATAAGAAAAAGATTTTGCTGGATTCGGATGCGACCATGGCACAGGCGGCTCAGGCAGCAGAAGTTTTGGGATATCAACTTTCCGATTCTGATATTGGTGAAGTGTATAAGGCACTCATTCGTACTTGTGAACGAAAGGGTGCGGTTGGGGCTAAGGAATTTGAAGCACTCATCGCAAGTTTTGCAATGCAGGCGCCGTCTACTTATCACGTTGAGTCCTACACCACTACTTGCGGAAATGTGACCAATTCCATGTCTCAGGTGATTTTGCGCTGCAATGATGAAATTATGCGCGGCGTGAGCACAGGCGATGGCCCGATTGACTCCGCATTCCGCGCAATCGAGCAGTGCATTGGGCATCACTATGAACTGGACGACTTCCAGGTCCAGGCTCTGACCGAAGGAAAAGAAGCGCTGGGATCTGCACTTGTAAGACTTCGCAACAACGGAAAACTCTATTCCGGTAACGGCACTTCGACCGACATTGTTGCGGCAAGCATTCGCGCTTATATCAACGCGCTCAACAAGATCGTATTCGAGGAGGCATAAGATGAAAATCGTATTTTCAACTAAAAACGTCGCTTGTGCATCCTTCTTGGATGCGTGTTGCCGTGCGTTTGACTATGGTTATGCCGGATTTGAAATTTTCGATGCGATTCAAGAACAAAAGTCCCATCATGACAGCATTTTAAGACGTGACCGTATGTCCGATGCGAAGCGGAAGCTAGTAAATCGCGACCTTGCAGTGTCTGCACTTCGTATGCCCGAGTCGGTGAACAGTAAAAGTACTACTTCCGATTTGGTTTTGAAGTATGTGGATATGGCAGCGGCATCCGGTGTTTCCAATGTGATCGTGCGCATCGATGATGTGGTTTCATTTGATGTTTTGGACGAGAAACTCACGGCGGCAATTAAGAAAGCGGAAAAAACCGACGTCAGCATTTTGCTGGAAACCGTGGGCTTCCTGGCAAACACGGAAAATGTGATAGACATCATCAACCACTTTTCTTCTGCTGCGATCGGGGCTTCCTGGAACGTGAGAGGTACATACTTTGATGCCGGTGAAACTGCCGAAGACACCATCAAAAACCTTGGCGCATATATCAAATACGTCCGTTTGGGCGATTTGAAAGACGGGAAATCCGTGTTGATCGGTGAAGGAGAACTGGATGTTAAAAAACTGATCAACGCGCTTTCGTCCTTGAATTACGAGGGCTATATCTGTGCGGCTTGGAACGAAGAAATCGACGATGCCGATATTGTTCTCACGCATTTCGCGAACTACATTGCAGCGCTGAAGAGCGGAAAGCAGTCAGCGGATGTGGTGCAATATAACCGTGATAAGACGGGAACTTTTGTTTGGGAAAAGTATCAAGTCATTGATGCGACATTCTCCGACGTGCTGGATACCATGGCGGAAACTTATCCGGATCAGTATGCGTTTAAGTATCCCACACTCGATTACACCAGAACATACGAACAGTTCAGACAAGATGTGGATGAATGCGCTGCGGCGCTGATTTCGCTTGGTGTCAAAGCGGGCGACCATGTTGCGGTTTGGGCAACCAATATTCCGGAGTGGTTCATCACTTTTTGGGCAACTACCAAAATTGGTGCGGTTCTGGTCACGGTCAACACCGCGTACAAAATCCATGAAATCGAATATTTGCTCAAGCAGTCTGACACGCATACACTCGTGATGATCGAGTACTGTAAGGATATCAACTACAAAGAAATCATTCAGGAACTTTGTCCGGAACTGGAATCGCTAAAGCCGGGTGAACCTTTGTATTCCAAGAAACTGCCGTTCTTGCGTAATGTTGTTACCGCGGGATTCTCGATGGATGGATGTCTCACTTGGGAAGAGATGCTCGCACGCTCTGAGCTCGTACCGCGCGAAGAAGTGCGCAGACGCGCATCATTGGTAAAACCGGATGATGTCTGCAATATGCAGTACACTTCGGGCACAACCGGCTTCCCGAAAGGTGTTATGCTGACCCATCGCAACATCGTCAATAACGGTAAAACCATCGGCGACAGAATGGATCTTTCCACCGCAGACCGCATGATGATTCAGGTGCCGATGTTCCATTGCTTCGGCATGGTTCTGTCTATGACTTCTATGATGACACACGGCGGTACGCTTTGCCCGATTCCGTATTTCTCGCCGAAATCTTCGCTTTCCTGCGTGCACAACGAGAAAATTACTTGCTTTAACGGCGTTCCCACTATGTTTATCGCGATGTTCAACCATCCCGATTTTGCAAAAACCGATTTCTCTTATATGAGAACCGGTATCATGGCGGGCGCGAACTGCCCTGCAGATTTGATGCGTCGCGCATCGGTCGAAATGAATATGCGCGAAATCATTTCGGTTTACGGACAGACCGAGGCATCACCCGGCTGTACCATGGGTGAAGTCAACGAAGATCTCGATCACCGCGTGGAAACAGTCGGTAGTGCATTCCCGGGCGTTGAATGTAAGATCATTGACCCGGAAACCGGTGATGAACTGCCCGACGGTGAGAGCGGTGAATTTGTCGCCCGTGGTTTTAATATCATGAAAGGCTATTACAAAATGCCGGAAGCGACCGCGCAGGCGATTGATGCGGACGGCTGGCTGCATTCGGGGGATATCTGCATGAGAACGCCCGACGGATATTACAAGGTTACAGGTCGTCTGAAAGACATGATCATCCGCGGAGGTGAAAACCTTTATCCGCGTGAAATTGAAGAGTTCTATTTGACTCATCCGAAGGTTCGCGATGTTCAGGTGGTCGGTGTTCCCGATGAAAAGTACGGCGAAGAATGCTGTGCGTGGATTATTCTCCACAAGGGCGAAACTTCCGATGATCAGGAAATGCGTGAATTTGGCAATGCTTCCATTGCAAGACACAAAGTGCCACGATACTTCATGTTTGTAAACGAGTTCCCAATGAATGCAGCGGGAAAAATCCTCAAATACAAAATGCGTGAAGAAGCGGCAGAAAAATTAGGACTGAAGTAAAAAGAACGGTCATCGTTTGATGACCGTTCTTTTCTTATTGTGAATACAACAAGGTTCCGGGGTACCCGACCGCAATCTTTGATTGCGATGTCGGGTCGGGTTCTTATTCAACACATGAGGTTTGTTTTGCAGCTTTTAGGGCTTGGTATGCGTTGGCGATTGTGGTGCCCATGTAGGGAGTAACCCAAATGGCTGCGATGCCAAGCGTTACGATGCACAACAGACCCCAACCGATGAACGAGAGTTCCAATACAAAGAGATCCATTTTGTGGCCGTTGGTAAGTTCTTTGGATTCACTGATGCACTCAAGCGCAGGTTTGCCTTTATTCTCTGCAAGGATGTACACGGACATATAATACGAGTATGCTTTTACAATGCCCGGGATGATGAGGAGAAGCGACCACAGGAAGACGAAGAGAGCGGTGAGAAACGTTACTTTGAACGCAGACCAAAAATCGTCAAATCCACAGAAAATGTCGCCAACGGCGGGCTTGGTCCCGACGGTGAGATTGAGATAAATGTGCGCAATACTGAGCGCAAATGCAGGCAAGATGATGAATGTCGAAACCAAATTACCAAATGGAATGAATTCCAAAACAAAACCTGCTGCAAAATAAATCAGATAAAAGATTAAGAAACACAGGAAGAGAATTCCGATGTTACCTTTGATCTGTCGTTTTGCGTTTGCCTTTAATTCAGCTCTGTTCATACATGATACCCCCAAAAAAATAATCATTTCGCTAACGTTCTTTTATTCTATTAGACTTTGAAAAATATGTCAAGTAAGAGCGACATTAACTTGAAGTTTTTCGTTGACAATATCCGCATATTACGATATGATTAAATATAGAAAAGTCCAAGGAGTGAACAAAATGAAATATTGTCCCAAATGTGGCAGACAACTGGTGGACGAAGCGGTCATTTGCGTCTCCTGCGGATGCGCACAAAGCAGAAGATGGTTTGGTAATCGAGAAGACTCTTCGAGTTTCGGCTGGGGAGTGCTCGGGTTCTTTGTTCCACTTCTGGGTTTGATATTGTATTTGCTTTGGAAAGATGCAACACCGAAGAAAGCAAAGTCCGTTGGAATCGGTGCGATCATCGGCGCAGTGGTCGGTGTGTTGATCGCAATTCTTGTTTGTGTGATTTATGGGCTCCTGATCGGAATGATGTTCGGAGCACCGTTTGCGTATTAATTTCATAAATTTTTAGGAGGGTACATACATGAAAAAAACAACTGACTTTCGTTACAACACAGGAGCTACCAAAGTTCCGTGGGCTGCAGTAGGTGAAAACTACAACGCGGCAGACTTGATGGAGATCATTCGTTTCCTGATGCAGGGAAGCGGCGAAGCGTATGATAACGCAATCGCGGCTGTTTGGGAACAGGTCAAGAAATTGTCCGACATTTCCACTCCTCCGGGAAAACTCTCTTTGGCTTCCAAGGTAGAAGAAGCGGAAACTGCTTGTAACGAGTATCTCGGCACCACCACTTCCACTTTCGTTACCAATGCAACTTCCGGTTTCGAAATCGCGTATAAGTATGCAAATCTGAAGGAAGGCGACGAAGTCATCGTTCCTGCGATCACTTTTGTTGCTACCATGGCATATCCGTTGTCGGTTGGTGCAAAACTTGTCTTTGCCGATGTTGACCCGAAGACCATCAACATGGATCCGGCAGACGTTGCAAAGAAGATTACGCCGAAGACCAAAATGATCGTTCCGGTGCATATTGGTGGTTATCCGGTAGATCTGGATCCGATCATGGAGCTTGCAAAGAAGCATGATATTTTGGTGCTTGAAGATGCGGCACACGCTTTCGGTGCTATGTATAAGGGCAAGAAGATCGGAACCATCGGTGACTTTGCGGCATTCAGCATGCACGAAGTCAAGAACATCACTTCCTTCGGTGAAGGTGGTATTGCGACCACCAATATCCCGGGATTTGGTGATCATATGAAGCGAGCAAGATTCTTGGGCATGGATTTCTCTGCGCCGATCAAAGACTGGCTTTATAACATTACCCCGATCCCGGGCAAAGAAAAGCCGTTTGTTGCACTCAACTACTCGACCACAGAAATTCAAGGTCTCGGTCTCACCCTGCAGATCGCTCGTAACGAAGAAATCATTGCAGAACGCAGAAGAGCGGCAGAATACTTGACCAACCGTTTCAAAGCAAACGATGCCATTATTCCGCAGGATTTGGGCAATGACGAAATTAAACCCACCTTCCATCTGTATCTGTTGCAGATCGATCCGGCAAAGGCTGGGGGAGACATTCAGGTTCTGAAGAAGAAATTGGAAGAAAAGGGTGTTACCCAGATCGCTCACTTCGGTCCGCTTTACCGCTTCCAGGTCGTTGCTGATATGGGTTACGACCAGGATGCAATCGCAAAGACCTGCCCGGTCTGTGAAGAAGTGTTCTACAAGCGCTTCACCCATTTGCCGCTTTACGGTCTCAGCGACGAACAGCTCCAGTACATGGCAGATGCTGTTTTGGAATCCGTTGCAGAAATGCAGGCAGGAAAGTAAGAATGTAAAAAAAACACCGTCGAAAGACGGTGTTTTTTTTACATCACTTGTGTATTTCTTCGTTTTATGGTAAAATTGCGTGAATAAAAAATTCACATGGAGGATCTATCAGTGTTTGAGACATTTTCTGCAACACTCAATGCGATGTTGGTGTTGTTTTCCTATATGTTGATCGGTTTTGTTGCGAAGAAAAAGGACATCCTGCCCGATAGTGCTGCGACTGTTCTGTCTCGGCTCGAAAACTACTTCTTCATCCCGGCGGTTATCATCAATACATTTGTGGAATATTGCTCGATCGTATCGCTGAGCGAAAACCGCAACGTGATTTTATATTGTATCTTAACCCTGGTACTTGCATTTGCGATTGCGATGCCACTGTCGAAAGCATTTGCAAGCGATTTGTATCAAAGAAATATCTACCGCTATGCGCTGGTGTTCGGGAATTTCAGTTATATGGGAATGGCAATCGTGCCCGCGGTGATGGGTGCGGAAGCACTTTATTCGTATATGCTGTATGTATTACCACTTTGCTTTGTTGTTTATACCTGGGGTACTGTCATCATGATCCCGAAAGAAAAGCGGAAGACGTTCTGGCAGAACTTGCTGAATCCGACCGTTATTTCAATTGGAATTGGCATCGTTTTGGGTCTGACAGGCGCAAAATCGATTGTTCCAGCTTTTCTCACTACCACGATTCAGAATTGTGCGTCCTGCATGGGGCCTGTTGCAATGATTTTGACAGGGTTTATTATCGGTCAGTATGACCTGCGCAAAATGATCAATAATAAACGCGTATACATTGCAACCGGTTTGCGCCTTTTGGTATTTCCGACGTTGTACATTGCGGTACTTTCTTTGCTTGGCGCAGATCCCATGATTTTGTTTTTGACATTGTTCGCATTTGGCACCCCGCTCGGAGTAAATACCGTGGTATTTCCTGCCGCATACGGTGGCGATACTTCGACCGGTGCTTCTATGGCAATGATTTCGCACACAATATGTATTTTCACGATTCCGCTCTTATATGCGGTTTTGACAGGATTGATCTAACACTTGGAGGGAAAAATGAAAAGAGATACTTTTACCGGTAGAGTAGGATTTGTTTTGGCGGCAGCAGGCTCCGCGGTCGGGCTCGGCAATATTTGGAGATTCCCGTATCTTGCGGCACAGTACGGAGGCGGTATTTTCCTGCTCGTCTATTTGGTTTTGGTTCTGACTGTCGGCATTTGGCTGATGTCTGCGGAAATCGCAATGGGTCGCAAAACGGGACTCAGCGCGGTTGGTGCATTCAGAACGTTAAACAGTAAATATTCATTTATCGGTTACCTTGCGGCGCTTGTTCCGATTTTGGTTCTGCCGTATTATTCGGTCATTGGTGGATGGGTCACAAAGTATTTCTTTGCTTTTGTCAGCGGCGGCGCGGCTGCAAGTGCTACGAATGGTTTTTTTGACAGTTTTACAGCTTCAACGTTTGAACCGTTGGCATGGTTCTTGGTTTTCCTTGGTCTTACCGCTATTGCTGTATTTTTCGGTGTGGAAAAAGGAATCGAAAAAGTCAGTAGGGTTTTGATGCCGGTTCTTGTCATTTTGGCGGTTTTCATTGCAGGATTTGTTGTTTTGCAAAAAGGAGCACTCGAAGGTGTGCTTTATTATCTTACACCGGATTTCAGCCGTTTTTCGGTCAAGACCGTGCTTGCGGCAATGGGGCAGATGTTTTATTCCATGTCGGTCGCAATGGGTATTATGATCACTTACGGATCGTATATGAAACCTGATGTCAGCATTGCGACTTCCGCAAAACAAATTGCGTTATTTGATACTTGTATTGCATTTGTTTCCGGTCTAATGATCGTTCCTGCTGTATTTTTGTTCTCGGGTGGTAGTGAACAGTCGCTGAATCAGGGCCCCGGATTGATGTTTGAAACGCTTCCTAAAGTATTCCAAAATATGAATGGCGGGGCGGCGATTGGTACCGTGTTTTTTCTGTTGGTTCTGTTTGCAGCGTTGACATCTTCGATTTCTTTGATGGAAACGGTTGTTTCCATTTTCCAAGATCAGATGAAATTGAGTAGAATCCGTGCATCGCTTTTGACGTTGGTGATTTCAATCATGCTGGGAATCCCGTCTTCAATCGGGTTTGGACTGTGGAAAGATGTCCGCGTCCTTGGACTCCAATTCCTGGATTTCTTTGATTTTATCAGTAATAGTGTGATCATGCCGATCGTTGCGCTGCTCACCGCACTTTTCATCGGATATGTCATCAAACCACAAACGCTTTTGGACGAAATCGAGCGAACATCTCCATTAAAAAGCAAAGGATGGTTCTCGCTCACGATCCGCTATTTTGCTCCGGTTTGTATTCTGATTGTTTTGATTACATCACTTTTGAGTACATTCGGTCTGTTTACAATCTAAATTAAAAACGGCTTGACTCATTTTAGGTCAAGCCGTTTTCTTTTTGAAAATGATGTTTATTTTTCTGAATTCGGGAATACTACTTTCGCGAACAAAAACGAAAGGAAGAGACAACATGAAAATACGACTCAAATTACTTTCATACATTCTTGCCATGGCATCGATCGTTTGTCTGAACGGTTGTAATATGCAGACGACCGGGGATGAAGGTGCGATGGACATTGGCGTTGCAATTTATAAATTTGACGATAACTTCATGACACTTTACCGAAATGCACTCGAAAACTATGTCAATGAGTTAAGTAAAGGCGATAAGGCGTATCGCGTGACCATCGTGGACGGGAAAGGCGATCAGGCAGAACAGACCAACCAAATCGATACGTTTATCGCGAATAAAGTGGATGTAATTATATGCAACCTGGTGCAGGCGTCAAGCGCTGCGACCATTATCCAGAAGTGTAAGTCAGCAAACATCCCGGTCATATTCATCAACCGTGAGCCGACCGCGGAAGATTTGGCACTTTGGGACCGCGTGAGCTATGTTGGTGCGGATGCGCGTCAATCGGGGAAATTCCAAGGCGAAATCATTGCGGAGACCGAAACGAAAGGTGATATCAACGGCGACGGTGTGGTTTCCTATGTGATGATTACGGGCGATCCCGAAAACGTGGATGCACAGTACCGCACCGAGTTTTCAATCAAGGCATTGAATGATGCAGGGATTCAAACGAAAGAACTGTTCAATCAGCGCGGCGATTGGGCGCAGGAGCGTGGGCAGGAACTTACGGCTACCGCGCTTGCAAACTTCGGAAGCGAGATCGATGTTATTTTCTGTAATAACGATGCAATGGCACTTGGTGCTTCGCAGGCCATTACTGCCGCGGGAAGAACAGTTGGAAAAGATATCTATCTGGTCGGAGTGGATGCATTGGAAGAAGCACAATCCTTGGTGGAAAGCGGAAAAATGACAGGTACTGTTTTGAATGACCATGTTGCACAGGCAAAAAAGGCAGTCGATGTTGCATTACAGGCAGTTGATGGCGGTATGATTGAAAAAAACTACACCATCGATTATGTGAAAATCACAAAATAGTTAATTGCGTGTGCGACAGTATTGCGCACACGCAATTTTATTGCAAAGGAGAGACGGTGTCGGATGTCGGAATATCGTTTGGAAATGCGCGGGGTTACAAAAACCTTTCCCGGAGTGAGAGCGCTGGATCAGGCAGAATTGAAACTGCGACCGGGCACGGTGCACGCGCTGATGGGAGAAAACGGCGCGGGAAAGTCAACTTTGATGAAGTGTATGTTTGGTATCTACAAAATGGATGCCGGAGAAATATATTTGGATGGCGAAAAAATCGTGATTTCGGATCCGTTACATGCGTTGAAACGCGGGATTGCAATGGTGCATCAGGAATTGCAACCGATTCCGGAACGAAGTGTTGCCGAAAACATCTTTTTGGGGAGATATCCGATGCGACGCATTTTGGGGATTCCGTTTGTCGATCACAAAACGATGAACGAAAGAACAACAAAGTTGCTTCATGAAGTGCAGTTGCAAATAGATCCAAAAGAGCACCTCGGGAATTTATCCGTTTCACAAATGCAGTCGGTTGAAATCGCAAAGGCGATTTCCGCTGATTGCAAGGTGTTGATCTTGGACGAGCCGACTTCATCTCTGACCTCTCATGAAACAGAAGCACTATTCCGGATCATTGCCTCGCTGAAAGAAAAGGGAGTCTCAATCGTTTATATTTCCCACAAGATGGATGAGATTTTGAGAATTTCCGATGAAGTAACCATCATGCGCGATGGGAAATATATCGGTACATGGGATGCAAAAGAACTCACGATCGACATGATTATTACGAAAATGGTGGGACGAAATCTGGAAAATCTTTACCCGCCGCATAAGAACAAACCCGGTGATGTTGTTTTGGAAGTGGAAGATTTTTCGTCTATACAACCGCACTCGTTTCAAAATGTCAGTTTCAAATTGCGACAGGGAGAAATTTTGGGTGTCGGCGGGTTGGTCGGTGCGCAACGAACTGAACTGGTGGAAGCATTATTTGGAATGCGTGCGCACAAATCAGGTGGGATTCGGCTAAACGGAGCGAGATTGAATATCAACAGACCGGAAGATGCAATCGGCAAAAAGATCGCACTTTTGACCGAAGACAGACGAAAGACCGGGATTTTCGGTGTCCTTTCGATTGCAGATAATATCGCAGTGGCTTCACTACGAAAATATATCAAGTGGGGATTTTGGCTTGATCGGAAGAAGATCGATGGTTTAGTTTCGGAAAATATGGGAAAACTATCGATCAAAGCCCCAAGCGGAAAAACCTTGATCCAAACCCTTTCGGGTGGCAATCAGCAAAAAGTGATTTTCAGCAGATGGCTGGCAAACGACCCGGATGTTTTGATTTTGGATGAGCCGACGCGTGGTATTGATGTTGGCGCAAAGTATGAAATTTACACCATTATTTCAAACTTAGCCGAGCAAGGGAAAAGTATCATCATGATTTCTTCCGAAATGGGTGAGTTGATCGGGATGTCCGATCGAATTATGGTCATGTGCGCAGGACGCGTGACCGGGATTTTAAGTCGCGATGAAGCAACGCAGGAATCGATCATGACGCTTGCAACGCAGTTTTCGCAGGAAGGATAGTGCATCATGGACAGAGCCGAAAAACGAATCACGGGGAAATCAGCCGTGAAGTTTTTGGAGAATAATGCAATCACCGTTTTGATGATGGTTTCCGCAATCATTGTCGGACTTTTCAGACCGAACTTTTTTTCGCAAGCAAACTTTACAAACCTTGCGGTGAACACAGCAGTTCGCTTTATCATCGCATTGGGGGTATCCGGTTGTTTGATCACAAAGGGTACCGACCTTTCGGCGGGGCGTGTTGTGGGACTTGCGGCTTGTGTTGCGGCGACATTACTGCAAAATCCGGCATATAACGACCGATTCTTCCCGAATCTTCCGAGTCTGAATGTATTTGTCGTGCTTATCATCGTGATGCTGGTGTGTGCGGTAATCGGTGCGGTGAACGGTTCGGTCATTGCGTTTTTCAAAGTGCCGCCGTTTATTGCAACACTCGGTATGCAAACATTGGTTTACGGACTGTGCTTGGTATACACGGGGGCACAACCGATCGGCGGGCTTAAAAGTGAATACACAGCGATTGCAAACGGAAAACTTTTCGGAATTCCTGTGTTGTTTCTGATTGCATTTTTTAGTGCGATTTTCATGTGGATTTTATATAATAAAACCAAACATGGAAAGTATATGTATGCCATCGGTGGAAACGAGCACGCAGCCGAAGTTTCCGGCATCAACACGAAAAAAATGAAAATCAGGATCTATGCACTTGCAGCGGTTTTATATGGCTTGGCAGGATATTTGCTCGCGGCAAAATCGGGCGGCGCGTCAGTCAATATGGGGATGGGATATGAACTGGAAGCGATTGCCGCGTGTACGATTGGCGGTGTTTCCACAAATGGCGGTGTCGGACGTGTTTCGGGGATTTTGGTCGGTGTTCTGGTGTTTGAACTGCTGAAAATCCTGCTTCAGTTTGTCGGGGTGGAAAGTTCGTATACCTATGTTGTACAAGGTATTGTCATCATCGTTGCTGTTGCATTGGATCTCAGAAAATATCATATCAAAAAATGATGAAAGGCGAGGCTTGCCCTCGCCTTTGTTCTTTAGTACAATATACTCGAGGGGATATAGATGAAACGCAAATTACTTTGTTTTACCGTGGGCTTTGCTTTGATGCTCCTGGTACTGCAAACACTCACAAACAATTTCATGCTTTTTGGTGTGTTCGTGGCGGCGGCAATCGGTGCGCTTGTTTGTATCTTTGTCCGTCCTATACGGTTGGTACTGCCGATTTTACTCGGGATACTGCTTGCGAATTTGTGGTTTTCTGCACATGAAATCATTTGGCCACAAAATGAGCACATCGGTTCGGAAAAGAAGAACTACATTGTCGCCACTGCACAGGAGCATTCCACACCTGCGAAATCAGGCACAGGTGTTTGGTGTCGCAGTGTTGTTACGATGATCAACGGAAAAGAGCAAAAGACTCGTACCAGCATCAACCTGTTCTTGCCGAATGTTAAAACTGTGGTAACTCCCGGAGATAAGATTGAATTTTTTGGGGAACTATTACCGTATGAGAACAGCAATGACTTTATGGCGTTTACATACTATAAGACGCGGTTTCTTGACGGTCAAGCGTTCTGCGATGAATTTCGAATCAAATATGTCGAAGAGAAAAGCATCCGTTATCTTCCTGCCATCATCTCTCAAAAGATCAAAGAGAAGATCGACTTGTTGTTCGGTGATACCAACGGTATCTTCCGCGCAATGCTCACGGGAGACCGCTCGTTCATTTCGGATAGGCAGACAGAACAGTTGCGGATTACCGGAATGTCGCATGTCATTGCGATCTCAGGTATGCACGTGTCATTCTTGGTTTACTTCATCGTTTTACTTTTCGGAAAACGGAGAGCTCCATATTTTGCGATTCCGCTCATTCTGTGCTTTGGAGTGATGATTGGGCCGCTACCGTCTGTTATGCGAGCGCTCTTTATGCAGTGTGTGATTCTGGTCGCACCGCTCATTAAACAGGAAGCAGACACGCTGACATCGCTTGCCGCAGCTCTTTTGATGATTTTGCTGATCAACCCGTATTCGATTCTGGATGTTGGCTTGCAGTTATCATTTGGAGCAACGCTCGGGCTTGTACTTTATGGCGAACGGGCGAATGCGTTTATTACCGAGCTCCTTCCGGTCAGAAGTAGTTTTCTGTTTCGTGTGTTGCATCCGTTTGCAACAACATTTTCCGCATCTATTTGTGCAATGGTGTTTACCGTTCCAATCACGATGTGGACATTTGGAACAGTTTCGCTGATTTCACCGATTGCGAATATGCTGACGCTTTGGTCGGTTTCCGCGTTGTTTATCACGGGGATGATTGCAGTTTTGCTCTCGTTTGTCAATTTGCTGATCGGGGAAATTGTGGCTTTTCCAGCGACGATGCTTGCAAAATTCTTTTTGGGCGCGACTCGAACGATGTCGGAAATCCCGTATGCGGATTTCAGCGCAAAAGATCCGTATATGATCGGCATAATTCTATTGTTTTATGTTTTGTTTTTCATTCTTTATTACTTAAAACCACGCCCTTCACAATGTCGGATCATTCTTCGCCTTTGGTTTGTTTGGATGGGCGCTTGCATTACAGTCTTAATTCTTTCCGTCGTTTTGAATTTATCTGTTACTGCATCGGTTTTGGATGTCGGGCAAGGACAGTCGATTTTGATTCAGAGCAGAAGCAATACCGTCTTGGTGGATTGTGGAAGTATGGATCGAAATGCGTCGGAAATCGCATATGATGCAATCATCCAAAAATCAAACCGTACAGTAGATGCGCTGGTTTTAACGCACTTGGATTATGACCATGTTAGCGGTGTAGAAAGAATCCTGAACCGTTTGCGTGTGAAACGGTTGTATCTTTATCAACCTCTTCTCAAATCGGAAAAAGCAAGTGATATTTTACGCGTTTCCGAAATGGTGGGGACGGAAATTGTTCCGGTGATTTATTGGAAGGAGTTGGACCTTGGTGATATCAAACTCGAACTGCTTCCCATTCCCAAAGGTGATGAGAGAGGACTTGCGGTTCTCGTAAGTCATGAAGACCAAGATCTTTTGATCACAGGCGATGTTGACTTCGAGGGCGAAAAATATCTGCTTGATACTTATCGGCTTCCAGATATCGAGTTCTATGTGGTTGGACACCATGGGTCGAAATATTCCACGTCAAAGGAACTTTTGACTAAAACCAAACCGGAAGTTGCGATTATTTCCGTGGGAGCGAGTAACAATTATAATCATCCTACGAAAGAAGTGTTAAATCGGTTGAGTGATGTGAACATTTGCACAAAACGAACCGATTTTGATGGAACGATATCTGTAAACTTTCAATGAAATGTTCTTGCCTTTTTGTTGAATATTTGATAGAATCAGTAAAGAAATATAGATTAAAATGGGAGCGTTTCGTATGAAGATCAGGATGAGTCGTGTTTGCTCGGTGATTCTTTGCGCCGTCATGTTATTTCATTTGTGTCCGCAGATGAGTTTTACAGCAACTGCAGCAGCGGATTACGAGTTCAATTATATGAAGTTGCACAGCGGACCGTGGAGCGATTCGGCTTACGCACCGTCTGCTATTACGGATTTCGCAATGACTACATCCGGTAGTGAGACCGAAATCAATACTACAGTCAAAAAAAGTGACGGCACCACGGTATTAGGTGTTGTTACCGATCCGTGGATGTATGATTCTGTGTCTTCCGGCGCAACACTTTCTTGGACTAAAAGTTCCGCTCTTTACGGTCCGTGCCTTTCCGGCACAGCAGGAGATTATGCTGCTTACCGCATTCGTATCGGAGCAGCGGGAAATTACGATTTGATTTCCCGCTATTCCACAACAACCGTTGGCGGCAGAGTGAAAATCTATCTTGCACCGGTTTTGGCGAGTTCTCCGCGTGATGAGAGCTACTACATCGGCACGATCAATTCTTACGCTTCCGCGATCAATGCGAATCTTGAGGCGTATCTTTGCACAAAGGAATTAACTGCGGGTGATTATGTTCTTTCCTATGTGTTTGATGATTCTTCTGACTTGAATGCAGGCGATCTCTATCTTTATACTAGTTCTTTCTTAGCAAAACATCATCAGCTAACCTATTCATTTGATACAGAACCTGTATCTGTGGAAGAGGGAAGCGACATTCAGCAAGAGATCACTTTGTCCCTTGACGGAACTCCGGTTGGATTTGCCAATGCCACCGATTTACGCGTTATTTCTGCTGATACAAAAATTGCAACCGCAAGCCTTTCTTATTCTGAAGACAAAAGCCGTGTCTACTTGTCTGTGCACGGTTTGAAGAGCGGCGTAACCGGGGTAACTGTGTCTGCAGTGGTTGCGGGCGAGACCAAGAGCTCCTACATTCCGGTTACTGTTACTGTGCCCGAGAATGCTGTAACTCTTTCTCACAATGGTAAAAGTGCATATTCCGTTATTAAAGGCGAAACAACAACGTTTAATGTTGATGCTACTTTGGGTGGCGAACCCGTCAATATGGTTAACGTAGCAATCTTTGCAAAAGGTGAAAATGCAGAGATGATCAATGCGGTTGTTTCGCGCGCAAATGACGGAACTGTCTCTATCACCTTTGTCGGTTCAATGGAAGGACAGACAAATCTGATCGTTTCCGCAACTTATCAAGAGTGCACCACAAACCTTTCCATTCCGGTAACCATCTTGCCGCGCACCGATTCCTATACCTATAATTTTTTGAAGTTGCATTATGGCACATCTGCTGCGGATGGCTATGCACCTCAAACCATCAAATCGTTTGGTATGACCACAAAAGGGCATATGGACGAAGTGTCTCTTTCGATTCCGAGTGATCCGTGGATGTTCGATTCTGTGAGTGAATCTTCCGAACTGACATGGACTGCAAGTTCCGCAGGTCGTGGCCCGTCCTGGAGCACACCGATTGGTGGCTGGTGCTCGTATCGTATTCGCGTGGAAGAATCCGGTATTTTCATCCCGAAAACTGTTTTCAGTCAGTATACAAATTTTGGTGATGTATCGTATTATTTGGCTCCGATCGATGCGATCAACCCGCGCGATCCGCTCTATTTCTTAGATACGGTAAGCGGTTATTCTGTCAATTCGAAATTAGATGTTTCGAAAACATTCACCGCACGTTATCTGGAAGCCGGGGATTATCTTCTTACTTTGGTTATGACCGGGGCACAGGACACCGGTATCGAGACCCCTTCGTTCTTTATCACCAACTTCTCGCTCAATCGTCCGGGGGCAGGCCTTCCGTACTCGGCATTGCTTCTCGATAAGACCATTCCGGTTGGTCAAACCGAACGTTTCGATATTGTTTTTGAAAAGGATATGCTCCCGCTTGATGCATCTTTGGCAACCCGTATCACGGTCAGCAGTTCTAAAAGAACGGTTGCAACTGCGAAAGTTGTCTACAGCGACGATGGAAAGGAAGCATATGTCGAGATCACAGGTCGCGCTGTCGGCGAGACAAAGATTTCATTGACCACGGTAGTGGACGGTGTATCGTCAACTGCTTCGATTACGACCACGGTAAAAGCGGCTGATGAACTCGGTGAAATTGATTGTACCACTGAAGGAACCGAATTGAATGTCGGCGTGCAGAGCAAAATCACAGTCAAAGCGTATTCTGTGGATGGAAACGACTATACGAAAACTCCGTATAGCGTCGTTTATACATCTTCAGATCCAACAGTCGCATCGGTTTCTTCCGACGGGGTAATTACTGCGCATAACCAGGGAAGTGCGACCGTTTATTTAACACTCAATGACGGGACATCTTCGTTTGAACTGCGCCCCGTGACCGTGTCTGTTACCGGCTATAGCAAATTGGAAAGCGCTATTGTTGCAAATAAAGAGATGGTTCCGGTCGGAAATACTTTGACTCTACGTGTAAAAGGCACTTTGGAATACGGTGCTGATATGCCTTTGGACCAAGCAAGTGCAACATATACGATCGTTTCCACGTCTCCCGCGGGTGCGGCGACATTGTCCGGTAATACGTTGACCGGTGTTGTTGCCGGTACAGTTACCGTGCGCGCAACCGTTACGTTCAATGGCGTTTCGGTTACAACGCCGGATAAGACGTTTGACATCCGTGCGGGAAAGACCAGATCGTCTTACTATACGGAAGAAAAACGTGCAAATGCGAAGGAAAATGCGGAGAAATATACCTGGGCAAGTGATATGGTCGATAACTATATCAAGGCATCTGAGTATTATCTTACAAAGGGCGAAGAAACCCTTTGGTCGATGATCACCACTCAGGAACTTCCGCGTAGCATTCGCGTGGGTTACCGTTATGACCCGAAACATAATGTTTGCCGTTATTGCGGGGTCGATATTGTTGCATTGACCGGCAGTAACTATGCATATCAATTTAGTGTTGAGGAAAATCCTTGGAAAGTCATTTGTCCTTCTTGTCGTCGTACTTTCCCGTCCAACGATTTTGAATCATATTATAAAACCGGCATTGATGCCAATGGCAACTGGAGTTATGAACTGGCAAAGAAGAACGGTGCTCAGTATTTGAAAAATACTGAGTATCCGGAAAAGGGAACCGGTTGGGGCGTTGATGATGGTTACGGTTACCGTACCGGAAAAACCTTTAGCACAGGAACCGGAGAAACCTGGGAAGAAACCCATACATACATCGCGTATTATAACCACTGGGCTCTTTGGTATAACGGTTATATTCCCAAAGTTATCGAGGCAAGTTCAACAGCGTATCTTTTCACCGGTGATGTGCGGCACGGACGTTTGGCGGCAATCTTGCTTGACCGCATTGCGGACGTTTATCCTGCTATGGACACGGGAACATATGATCCGAAGTACTGGAACAACGGATGGCATGGCGGTAAGATCTTGGGCGGTATTTGGGAGACCGGATTGGTAACCGGTTTAGCAAAAGCTTATGATGCTGTCTTTGATGTTTACGATGATCCGGGGGTCATCTCGTTCCTGTCTGAGAAGGCAAGCAAATATAACATGACCAATCAAAAGACCACAGGTAACTTGATTCGTCAGAATATTGACGACAATTTCCTGCGTGAAGCGATCAGCGCGCTTTACGATAAGCGTATTTACGGTAACTTTGGCTACCATCAGAGTACTGCAGCGGCGGTTGCAGTTGTACTTGACACGCTGCCTGAAACATCTACCTTGCTGAATTGGATGATGGATGGCGGAGGCGCGGTCAGTGCTGCCATTTTGGAAAGTGTCAGCCGCGACGGAGCGGGTAATGAAGGTGCTCCGAGTTATAACTACGGTTGGGCAACTTCTATGCAAAGTATTTCTGAGACATTGGACGGCTATGACCGCTATTCCGGTGCCGATTTGTATGCAAATCCAAAAGTCGTCAAGATGTTCAAGATGAACTTCCCACTCACACTGTTACGGAAAAAAACTGCGACGATCGGTGATTTCAGCGGTGTTGATTCACAGGACCTTTCCATCAGCCTTGCTGCAATGATTCCTGTGTTTATGCGTACGAATGATGTGGAAATCGGACAGATGCTGTATTTCCTCAACGGAAACACAGTAGCAGGAATGAAAGGTTCCATCTTTGATGATACTTCGAAATTGCAGAGCGCAGTGCAAACGATTATTGACAAGTACGGTGAATATCCGTTTGACAAGAGTATGCAGCTGACCGACTACGGATTTGCGGTTTTGCGTAACGGAACTCTCACGAACATCGCTGACACCCAGCAGGATTTCTGGATGAATTACGGTTCTACTCAGGGACACGCACATCCTGCAAAGCTCAATCTGGGTATTGATGCATTCGGTCTTGCGCTGGCACCGGATATGGGTTATCCGAGCACCACACTTGCTACGAATGATATTGTCAACTGGGAACGTTCCACTATTATCCACAATACCGTTCAGGTTAATAACAGAAGCCAAAATGATAACTTCTACAACAGCAAACCGTTGCACTTTGATCATACCGATCGCGTCAAGGTCATGGATGTTGATGCACCGACTGCTTATGACGCAGCGTCGGTTTACCGCCGTGCGGTTGTGATGGTGGATGCAGGAAACGGAAACAGTTACGGTGTTGACTTCTTCCGTATCATCGGTGGTAGTACGCACATTTACAGTTTTCACGCACTTTCCAACAGTATCGCGGAAACAACCGGTCTGAATCTTGTGGAACAGAGCGGAACTTATGCCGGTACATCGGTTGCATATGGACCGGGTAATGTATCAAGCGGTCATGACGGACTTACCAATGTGAAAAAGGATACCGCTCCGTCGTCCAAGTTTGCAATTGATTTCGCGATTACGGATTTCAAGAACCATTCAACTACTCCGGGAAACAAGCATCTTCGCATGACGCAGATAAACGATTTTACGGCAACCGATGTTGCAACAGCGCTTGGTAGACCGCCGATCATCAACGGGAACCCGAGTTGGCTGCAGTTTGCATTGGTCCGCAGAACCGGTAGTAATCTCAAGTCGCTCTATATGACTATTTTTGAGCCGTATTGCAATAACCGATTCATCGTTTCCGAAGATCTTGTCTCAATGAAACGAAGCGGCGGCGCGGAATTTGGTACGAACGATGCAGCAAGAGCGGTTAAGATTACTTTGGCTGACGGTCGTGTTGACTACGTTATGTTCTCGACCAATAACCAGGTAACATGGCGAATCGACGACAAATTTGATTTCACAGGTGCATTCGGCGTTTACTCGTTGAGAAACGGTGAGGTTGAGTATGCGTACATCAACGACGGAACTCAGATCGCTTCGTACACCATGCCGACTGCTTCTTACACAGGGAAAATCACCGACTTCACAAAGGGACTTGCATTTGCAAACAATCTTATTGTTACTTTTGATCAGGCGGTTGATTTTAGTGATTTGGACGGGCGATTCATCAATGTCAACAATTCGAGCAACTACAATGCGTGCTATCAGATCAAGGGTGTTACAAGAATTTCCGACAAGAGTGCAAAGTTACACTTGGGCGATACTACTTTGACTCGAGGAAGTGCGTCGTCGTTTGATGTGGCAGTCGGAATGACATTTACCATCCCGCGCTCAAAAACGTTTGAACCTGTTGCAACACCGGAACAGCCCGCGGAAACATTGACTTTTGATGCAGTTTCTGAGCAGATTGCGGCTTGTGACCATGAATATAAGCTGACGGTCAACGCAAACAGTTCCAACGGTAACATTATCAGTTATAAAATGACCGATGCTCCGAAGGATGCTAAGTTTGACCCGCTCACCAAGACGCTTACCTGGACACCGACCGAGTATGGTGATTACTCCGCAACATTTACCGCAACAAGCGGATCGCTCACCGATACCATCACCGTTCCGATTAAAGTTCGTGCAAAAGCGCCGGATCTGATTTTGGGTGCGCAAATTCGTCTCAAAGGTTTACAAGGTATCCGCTATATTGCGAATATGGACCGTGCTGCCTTGCAGCGTCTGGAAGACGAAGGAGCAACTGAAATCGAGTACGGCATCTTGCTCATTCCGAGCGCTGATGTTCAGAGTAGGGACGAGATCGTACTCGGTGCAGTTTTGAATGGGCATGCGGTTGCTCGTGTTCCTGCGAAGAATCTTTATGCGATTACCGAAAAGTACAATCAGTATACCGCTGTTTTGTACGGTATTCCGGAAACTAGATTTGCACGTAATACCACTGCAAGAACGTATTTGACATACCGCGACAAAGATGGTATCGTGCAAACTGTTTACGGAAACACTTCGGTTGCGAGAAGTCTTTATCAAATCGCAAAAGCGGCGCTGAATGATGCGGATCGCTACAATGAGAGTGAACTGTCCTATTTGCATTACATCGTTGATACTGTAGAACAGTAAAACACTGATACAAAAGGAGTCAAAACTATGGTAGTAGATGTGCATACCCACTTATTTGGTCGAGATTTTGAAGCAGCGAAGAAACTTCTGCTTGGTGCAATGGATCGATATGGCATTGATATTTCTTGCGTTTCTGCGATCGATGGAGCATTTCATTATCCCAGCTGGGAAGGGTTAGTAGAGGGGAATGCTGAAATCGCGAAGTTCTGCAAGGAACAGCCTGATCGTATCCGTGGGTATGTCTATGTCAATCCTGCACACCCAAAAGCGATGGACATGTTAAAACGCGGGGTTGAAGATCAGGGAATGAGCGGCGTGAAACTTTGGGTCGCAACCACTTGCGATGCACCGGAAGTGGAACCGCTTGCCGAAAAAATGATCGAATACGGTGTCCCGGTTTTGATCCACTGTTTCTACAAAGTGGTTGGACAGCTTCATTATGAGAGTACAGGGGAACACGTTGCAAATCTTGCACGTAAATTCCCAAAACTCAAGATTTTGATGGCACATTTGGGCGGTAACGCCTACCACGGCATTCCTTGTATTCGCGATTTGCCCAATGTATGGGTGGACTATTCGCTTTCCAGTTACTGGGGCGATATGTTGCCGTATACATACGAACTTTTGGGCGCTGAGCGCATTTTGCACGGTTCTGATCTGCCCGGCATCTACACAAGTAATCTGGGCAAGATCCTGGAAGTGGATATGAGCGAAGAAGAACGCGAATTGATTTTCTGGAAAAATGCAGAGAAGTTGTTTGATCGCAATTTTAAACTGTAGGGAGGTGCGCTGAATGATTCAATTTGATTGTAACTGCTATGTTGGCAATTGGCCGTTTCACAAAGTGCGCCGCAACAGTTTTGAAGAGATCAAGAAACTGCATCAGCAAAACGGAATCGAGGGGGGCTTTGTTTCCAGTTTGGAAGCGATTTTCTACAATGATCCGTGGGAAGCAGATGCAGAACTGCATCAGGCGATTAAGGGTGAGCCGAATTACCATCATGTTTTGACGGTAAACCCAATGCTTCCGGGTACAATTGATAGCATTCACCGTGCTGTCAAAGAATGGGGGATTCGCGGTGTTCGCTTGCTCCCCGGTTTTCATGGATATAATTTGACTGACGACAAAGTTCGTGCTGTGTGCGATGTCATCCGTGAGTACGATCTGATTGTGTTTATCACGATTCGCATGGAAGATGAACGTAATACATATTTCTTCCATCCACGCACTGTCAATTTGGGTGAGTTGATCGACTTTTTCTATCTCAACAAATCCATGAAAGCAATTATTTGCGGTGCGTGGCACGGCGATATGTTGTATCTCCGTCCGATTTTGGAGGGTATGGATACAACAGCGGATATCTACTGGGAATGCAGTGCGATGCGTACAGGACTCTACATTGTGGATGATTTGTATAAACAGAATCGAACCGATCGTCTTCTGTACGGTTCCATGGCTCCGATCTTCGTCTTGAAAAGCACACGGCTTTTAGTTGAAACAGCAGATATTCCCGAAGAAGAAAAAGAGAAAATCCTGACTTGCAAAAATATCAGAGACAAAGGCTGGATGAATTAAAATAAATGGCGGTTAATTTTTTCGATTAACCGCCATTTATTTGTATAAAATGATTGTCATTGGTGCTTTTTTTTGTTATAATATTCTTTAACCAATGAAAGGAGGGTGACATAGGTGAAAAATCGTTTCAGCAATTTTTTAGAACCGAGATTCCGCTTGTGTTTTTTGATCCTGCTGATTTTTGCGGGAATAACCCTTTTGTTCCAGCCAATCGTTGCAATCGTTGAATTTATCGTTGCTTTTGTTGTTTATTTCCGTTTTCGATATGTCATCACCAAGCGAAACAAAGAAACGCTGATTAACATTGAAAGTGTGTTGGATGAGGTGCATACTTCCACAAAAGACACGCTCATCAAGTTTCCGATGCCTATCACGATTATCAAGCTTGATACCAATGAGATCATTTGGTATAACGATCAGTTCGTGGAACTCACGGGAGCACCCGAGCATTTGTTTGAAACACACGTTGCGGATGTTCTTCCGAATTTTGACACAAACTGGCTGCTGGAAGGGAAAAGCGAGTGTCCGCACGACATTCAGGTCGCAGAACGTGTATACCGCGCTTACGGCACATTGTCCCGTTCTAACGACAGTAAGCGCAGTTTGATGGCAACCATCTATTGGGTCGACATTACAAGTCACAGTCATCTTTTGCAGAAATACAATGCATCCCGTATGGTTACTGCGATTCTCTTGCTTGACAACTACGACGAGTTGATGAAGGGCGTCAGCGACTCTGGTCGTTCGGTTTTGCTTGCACAGATCGATTCCAAAATCGGTGCATGGGCGGATCGCGTAAACGGTATCCTGCTGAAGTATGAAAGAAACCGATATCTCTTCATCTTTGAAGAACAGTATTTGAAACAGTACAGCGAAGAGAAATTCTCGGTTCTGGATGATGTCCGCAAAATCGTCAGCCAAAGCGGGGTTGTCGCAACTCTCAGTATCGGCATCGGTAAAGATGGCGATACATTCTTTGACAATTACAAAAGTGCGCAGCTTTCGATCGATATGTCGCTTTCCCGCGGCGGCGATCAGGCGGTTGTGCGCGGGAAATTCAATTTTGAGTTTTTTGGCGGACACGCACAGGAACTGGAAAAGAGAACCAAAGTTAAATCCCGTGTCATGGCGACCGCTCTTGCGGAACTGATGAAAGATGCGTCGAATATCCTTGTCATGGGTCATAAAAACGCGGATAACGATTGCGTGGGAGCCGCAATGGGCATCATGTGCCTTGCGAGAAAATTTGGAAAAAACGCAAATATTGTGCTCAATCTTGAAGACACGCCGGCGGAAGCCCTGTGTGCGCGTATCATGAAAAATCCTGAGTATCAGGATGTTTTCATCTCAGTCGAAGATGCCATGATCGATGCGGATAAAAACACGCTGCTTGTTGTAGTGGATGTCAACCGTCCGCAGTATGTCGAATCTGAGCCGCTCTTGGAATCCGTACACAAAATCGCGCTCATTGACCATCACCGTCGCGGTGCGGATTATATCCAAAATGCGACGTTCCATTTCCACGAACCGTACGCGTCTTCTACTTGCGAATTGGTAACCGAGTTGATGCAATACTTGCTTGATAGCGCGGATATTCTGCCGTGTGAAGCGGAAGCGCTTTTGGCGGGTATCGTACTCGATACCAAGAACTTCACAATGAAGACCGGTGTCCGTACCTTTGAAGCGGCGGCGATGCTTCGCCGCGCAGGCGCAGATACGGTTGCGGTAAAACGCCTGTTCCAAAATGATCTGACCTCATATGTCGATCGTGCAGACATTGTGAAAACCGCAAAAATGTACAATGGAAACATTGCAATTGCGGCATATAACGGAACGAGCGACCGCGCAACCGCGGCACAAGCTGCAGATGAACTTTTGAACATCACCAAGGTACAAGCGTCTTTTGTGTTGTATAAGGCATTTGACACGATCGTCATTTCTGCGCGTTCGCTCGGCAATATCAACGTCCAAGTCATCTTGGAGAAACTGGGCGGCGGTGGACATTTGGTAACCGCAGGTGCGCAGATCAAAGATGCCACCATGGAGGAAGTTTTGGAACAACTCACAGAGGCGATCGATTCTGTTTTAGAGAATGAATGAGGAGGAAAAACAATGAAAGTAATTTTACAGGCTGATGTAAAAGGACAGGGTAAAAAAGGACAAATGGTGAATGTTTCCGACGGTTTTGCGAGAAACTTTTTGTTCCCGAAGAACCTGGCTGTGGAAGCAAATGCGAATAACATCAATCTGATGAATCAGAAGAAGGCATCCGAAGCAAAGAGAATTGAACGTGAACGTGCGGAAGCGCAGGAAATCGCAAATAAAATCAAAGATGTTCCTGTTGTGATTTCCGCAAAAGCGGGTAGCGGTGGGCGCCTGTTTGGCTCCATTACGTCTTCCGATATCGCGGATGCTTTGAAGGCACAGCTGGGCATCGAAATCGACAGACACAAAATCGTTTTGGACGAGAATATCAAACAGTTCGGTTCTTATCAGGTCAAAGTGAAACTGTATCCCGAAGTGGTTGGCACATTGACGGTGGCTGTTAAGGAAGCATAAAACTCTTTTTAGGAGTGTTACGAATGGATCAGTTATTAGGTCGTCAGACGCCGCATAGCAACGAGGCGGAACAATCGGTTTTGGGTTCCATGCTGATTGATCCCCAATGCATCCCGGAAATGATTGAGTTTTTGCGTGCGGATGACTTTTACATGACGCAAAACCGCCATATCTTTGAAGCAATCTCTTCCATGTTCGTCATGAATGAGATCATTGATGCGGTCACGGTTTTGAATCGTTTGGAAGAGCAGGGGCTGGCTGATGCAGCCGGTGGACGCCAGTATTTCTTCCAACTGATGGAGATCACACCGACCGCGGCAAATGTTCAGAGTTATGCAAAAATCGTCAAAGACAAAGCGATTTTACGCTCGCTGAACGATACCGCCGCAGAAATCGGAGAACTTGCAATGGGCGGTGAGGGGACCGCAGAAGAGTTGGTGGAACTGTCTGAGCAAAAGATTTATTCCATCCGCGATTCGCGTGACCATAAAGGTCTTACCCCGATTCACCGTGTTTTGGAAAACGTCTATGAACATTTGGGCGTTTTGGCAAAGAATCAAGGAAAACTCCCAGGGATTTCTTCCGGTTTCCGTGATTTGGACGCATTTTTAACCGGTTTTAATAATTCCGACTTAATTTTGCTTGCGGCTCGTCCGGGTATGGGTAAAACGAGTGCGGGACTAAACTTCCTGGTCAATGCCGCAAAAAGCTCTAAAAAAGCGATTGTCATGTTCTCACTTGAAATGTCAAACGCACAGTTGGCTCTTCGCTTGATTTCCAGCGAAGGTTTGATCGATTCCAAAAAGTTGCGTATGGGTACGCTTAGTGAAGACGAGTGGATCTCCATTGCACATACTTCCAATGAACTCTCGAAAACCAAGATTTATCTGGATGATACATCCGGCATCACGGTTGCTGAAATGAAGGCAAAATGTCGCCGCCTTGGGGACGAACTGGGTATGGTTATCATCGACTACTTACAGTTGATGCGCTCCGGTCGCAGGATTGATAACCGTGTGCAGGAAGTTTCGGAATTGACCCGTTCTTTGAAGATTATGGCAAAGGAACTCGATGTTCCGGTTATCTGCTTGTCTCAGCTTTCGCGTGCTTCCGAAACCCGTAGTGAGAAGGATCGCCGTCCGCGCCTTTCTGACTTACGCGAATCCGGTTCCATCGAACAGGATGCAGACATTGTTATTTTCATCCACCGTGATGATTATTACACCAAGGAAGAGTGTGAACGCCCGGGTGTGGCTGAGTTCATCATTGAAAAGAACCGTCACGGTGAAACCGGTCCTGTTGAATTGTTCTGGGATGGTGCGCACACCAAATTCACGGAAGTTGATCGAAGACATACATATGAGTAATTTGTATCGGACTTTTTTGCGTACAAATAAACAGTACAAACTGATCGATCGGGGAGATTGTGTCCTTTGCGGCGTGTCCGGCGGTGCTGATTCCATTGCACTTTTGCATATGCTGATGATGAACCGCGAGGAATTTGGAATCACAGTTTGTGCGGTCCATGTCAATCATGGATTGCGTGATACAGCAAAGCGCGATGAGGATTATGTTCGCGCATTTTGTGATCGGTTTTCCATTCCACTTATTGTTGAGTGTGTAACGGTTGAAGATGGCGCATCGCTTGAAGCGTGTGCGCGTAAAGCGCGCTATGAGGCATTTTCTGCGGTGGCAAACAAATTTTCGTGCAACAAGATTGCCACGGCACATACGATGAACGATAATGCAGAAACCGTGTTGTTTCATCTGGCTCGCGGGAGCGGAATGCGCGGTCTTTGTGGCATTCCGTCATCTCGTGAAAATGTGATTCGACCTCTCATTGATTGTACGAGAAACGATGTTCTGGAATACTTGAGCGAGTTTCAACTTACATATTGCGAAGATGAAACCAACGATGATTTGATCTTTTCTCGAAATCGCATCCGCAACCGTGTGTTGCCCGAGTTGGAACTGGCACACCCGGGGACATGTTCTGCGATTCACCGCGCAAGCCGTCTGCTTGCGACAGATGCGGATTTTTTTGCGGGGCAGATCGATGAACTGGTGAAATATGCATCGGTCAACGGTGGAGAAGTTCGTTATGAAATCAATGAACTTTTGAGTTTGCATGCCGCGCTTCAAACCCGTCTAATCCTGCGCTTGGCGCAGATTGCGAGCGGAAGTTTTGATTACCGTTTGGAATATCAACATATTGCGAAGATTCAAGGGCTTGTCGAAAATAAATCTCCATCTGTAGAGCTTTCCGTTCCGGGTGGACTTTTTGTCCGCCGTGCGTATGACGAAATCGTTTTTTTTACGAAGTGTGATTGCGAAACAGAATCGATCATGCTGGAAGATGGAACTTCTGTGTACTTTGGAGACTATTCTGTTTCTTGCAGTTTTGAAAAACCGCAAAAGATTCATAAAAACTTCATGCTTTACGAAGTGGATTTTGATAAAATAAAACACGGATTGTTACTGCGCGGCAGAACAGTCGGCGACAAGATCAGACTTCCGAAACGAAGTGAAAAAACATTGAAAAAACTGATGATCGAAGAGAAAACGGAAAAGCAGTTGCGAGATATGATTCCGGTTATTTCTGACGGTGATCGTGTGGTTTTGGTACATGACTTCGGTGTTGATGAATTCTATTATGTGAAAGAAGCGAGTAAGAAAATATACATAGTGATAGGGTTGTGTGAAATATGAGAATGAAAGAAGTCTTGATCAGCGAAGAAAAAATTCAGTCCCGTGTTGCTGAAATGGCGGCAGAATTGAAACATGAATACGAGGGGAAGAATCCGCTTATATTATGTGTGTTAAAAGGGTCGTTGATTTTCACGGCTGACTTGGTACGCAAAATGGATATTCCTTTGGAAATCGATTTTATTCAGGTTTCTTCTTACGGGAACGGTACCACGTCTTCTGGGGAGCCTGTCTTGAAAAAAGTTCCCAGTATCGACTTGAAGGATCGACATGTTATCGTCGTGGAAGACATTTTGGATACCGGCGCTACCTTGCGTTTTTTGATGAAAAAACTTATCGAAATGCAGCCGGCTTCTTTGAAACTTTGTACATTCATCGATAAACCCGAGCGTCGTAAAGTGCAAATTGAGGCTGATTATGTCGGCTATAAGATCCCAAATTGCTTTATTGTTGGTTACGGTCTTGACTGCGCTGAACAGTTTCGTGGACTTCCGTATATCGGAATTTTGGAAGAAGACGAATAAAACAGCGAGTTAAGCGGAAGGAAGGTGTCATTTTGAAGAAAAACGGAACACGTGATGTTCTGCTGTTTCTGTTGATCGTTGCGGTTTTGGTTTCTTTTGCAACCATGTTGTGGGAAACCGAGAAGCCGGAAGAGCCGACATATGCAGAAGTCGTGCGTGCATTTGAAGCAGAACAAGTGAAAAACTATGTCATCGACGGTGGCGTTTTACGAATGGAATTACGCGACGGTGAGATCGTTGTATTTGATATGACAGATCCGCAGATTCGCGCGGATTTCCGCCTTGATTTGAGCGATCTTTTGAGAGAGCAACGCAGTCAGGGCATTATTGAAAATGATGACCGTATTCCGGAACAGGGGACGCCGTGGTGGTTCGCGATTTTGCCCTATGTTATGATGCTGCTCCTGTTTGGTCTCATGTGGTTCTTCGTCTTTAAGAAGTCTGATGGCGGAATGAACCATACGATGCGTTTCGGAAAAGCACGTACCAAACTTGGTTCTGATGAACAGAAAAAGGTTACGTTCGCGGATGTGGCAGGTGCAGACGAAGAAAAGGAAGAACTTTCGGAAATCGTCGGTTTCCTGAAAAATCCCAAGCAGTACACCGATATCGGTGCACGCATCCCGAAGGGGGTCTTGCTTGTAGGTCCTCCGGGTACCGGTAAAACATACATCGCAAAAGCGGTTGCAGGCGAAGCCAACGTTCCATTCCTTTCGATTTCCGGCTCTGATTTCGTTGAGTTATATGTCGGTGTCGGCGCATCGCGCGTGCGCGATTTGTTTGAACAGGCGAAAAAGAACTCTCCGTCTATCATCTTCATCGATGAAATCGATGCGGTCGGTCGTCATCGCGGCGCAGGCTACGGTGGCGGACACGATGAACGCGAACAGACATTGAATCAGCTGTTGGTTGAGATGGACGGTTTCGGAAATAACGAAGGCGTCATCATCATTGCGGCAACCAACCGCCCGGATATTTTGGATCCGGCATTGATGCGTCCGGGTCGTTTTGACCGTCAGGTGTATGTGGGACTCCCAGATATCAAGGGTCGTACCGCGGTGCTGGGCATCCACGCACGAAATAAGAAATTGTCAAATGATGTCGATTTGGAAGTCATTGCAAAGTCCACCAGCGGATTTGCTCCGGCAGACCTGGAAAACCTGCTCAATGAAGCGGCGCTCCTTGCCGCGCGTCATAACAGAACTGCGATCAGCATGAAGGATCTGGAAGATTCTATGATCAAGGTCATTGCAGGACCTGAAAAGAAAACCCGCGTTCGTACCAAACGCGATAATCGCTTGGTTGCTTATCACGAAGCGGGTCATGCACTTGTCATGAAATTTCTCACATCGCATGATCCGGTGCATCAAATCAGCATCATTCCGCGTGGTATGGCGGGCGGTATGACAATCTCGCTCCCGCAGGAAGATACAACTACAACATCCAAGACCGAAATGACCGAACGCATCGTATCCTTGCTCGGCGGTCGTGTAGCGGAAGAATTGGTTTTGGACGATATCTCAACAGGTGCATCCAACGATATTCAGCGTGCAAGTGCAATCGCGCGCGATATGGTCGTCAAATACGGTATGAGCGATCAGTTGGGACCGATCAGTTATTCTTCCGGTAACAATGAAGTGTTCCTTGGTCGTGATTTTGCAGAACGTCAGGCATATTCCGAGAAAGTTGCCGCGACCATTGATGCCGAAATCCATTCCATCGTTCATGAGGCGCATGAGAAATGCCGTACGATTATTAGCGAGCATCTCGACAAACTGCACGAGATCGCAGATTATTTGCTCGAGCACGAAGTAATGAGTGCGAAAGAGTTTTACGGCTTGTTTGGCGAAGATGTCCCGCACGCGGAAGAGTAAAAAACGCATAAGAAAATCCCCGATAGAGAATTTCTATCGGGGATTTGTTTGTTTCGATGATTTACGGATTCATGGAATAGTTCGGTGCTTCCTTGGTGATGTAAATATCATGCGGATGGCTTTCCTTCAAGCCTGCACCGGTAATGCGGATGAACTGACCGTTGCGCTGGAGATCTGCAAGATCTGCTGCACCGCAGTAACCCATACCTGCGCGGAGACCACCGATCAGCTGATAAATGGTATCGGATGCTGCGCCGCGGCAGGGAACACGACCTTCGACGCCTTCCGGAACGAGCTTGCGCTGGTTCTGCTGGAAGTAACGGTCGCGACCGCCCTTGGACATTGCACCGAGCGAGCCCATTCCGCGATATACTTTGAAGCGACGACCCTGGAAGGTTTCAAATTCGCCGGGAGCTTCATCACAACCTGCAAGCAGGGAGCCGAGCATCACAACGTCAGCGCCTGCAGCAATTGCTTTGGGCAAATCGCCGGAATACTTAATACCACCGTCTGCGATGACCGGGATACCGTGTGCATGTGCAACCTTGGAAATCTGCATAACAGCGGTGATCTGCGGGACACCGATACCTGCAACAATACGGGTGGTACAAATAGCACCCGGACCCATACCGACTTTCAGAGCATCTGCGCCTGCCGCGATCAAGTCTTCAGCAGCTGCTGCGGTTGCAATGTTACCTGCAATGATCTGTGCTTCGGGGAAGCGTTCTTTGATTTTGCGAAGCGCAAGACCGATGTTCTTGTGATGACCGTGTGCACTATCCAAAACCAAAACATCAGCGCCTGCACTCAGCAGTGCTTCTGCGCGGGTTAAAACATCCGGAGTGTCGCCGATTGCGGCAGCAACCAGGAGACGACCGGAGCTATCACGGGCAGAGTTCGGGTACATCACGCATTTTTCAATATCCTTGATGGTGATCAAACCACGGAGAGCCATATTTTCATCGACCAACGGCAGTTTCTCGATTTTATGACGGCGCAGGATTTCACTTGCTTCCTGCAGGGTGGTGCCGACCGGAG
Source organism: Oscillospiraceae bacterium (assembly GCA_015067485.1). Taxonomy (GTDB): domain Bacteria; phylum Bacillota; class Clostridia; order Oscillospirales; family JAAYXM01; genus SIG510. Next base: position 33,438 of record SVMJ01000003.1, on the reverse strand, counting down.
CAGTAACCAGGTTTTCCTTGGTCATTACTTCGGAAATCTGACGGGAGAAGTCATTTTCAAACTTCATATCGCGATTGGTGATGATGCCGACCAAACGGTTGTTTTCGCAGATCGGAACACCGGAAATGCGGTATTTGCCCATCAAGTCATCCGCATCAGCAAGGGTATGTTGCGGGCTTAAGAAGAACGGGTTGGTGATAACGCCGTTTTCCGAACGCTTGACCAAATCAACTTCGCTTGCCTGATCTTCGATCGACATATTCTTATGGATAACACCGATGCCGCCTTCGCGAGCGATTGCAATCGCCATACGTGCTTCGGTAACGGTGTCCATCGCAGCGCTCATGATCGGAACATTGAGCGTGATTTTCTTTGTTAAATGGGTGGTGACATCTGTTTCAGACGGGACAACCTCACTTTTCGCAGGAACAAGCAATACATCATCAAATGTTAAACCTTCGCCAACAATCTTATTTTCCAAATCCATATTTACCATATCTGTCACGCACCTTCCGTAAATAATTATTAAAAAATATAATACACCTTTTCGCGTTTTTTGTCAAGTTGTGAAAGCAGTCGTTTTGACTGAAAACAAAAGGTTTTTTTACATATATTCGGTCTTCTTGACCGAGAGTTTGACTTGTGATATCCTAACAGTAAGATCAGCGAAAAACGGAGGGGATTTTCATGCTTCAAAAAACAAAACCTTTTGGCGTTTTGCCAAATGGACAAACGGGCGAATTATACGAAATCAAGAACAATCAAGGCCTTTGTGTGCATATCACAAATGTTGCCGCTGCAATTGTTTCGATTTTTGCACCGGACAAAGACGGAAACATCTCGGATGTGGTGCTCGGTTATGACAATGCGGCAGACTATCTCAGCAAAGGTCCGTATCATGGCGCTTGCGTTGGCAGAGTAGCAAACCGCATTGAAAATTCGGTTTTTGAACTGGATGGAAAAACATATCACTTAACGCCGAATTACCAAGGGAAACATGTGCTGCACGGAGGAGAATGGGGACTTGACCACCACGTGTTTGAAGTGAGCGAATATGCGGAAAACTCGGTTTGTTTGGAAACTGTTATGACCGATGGTGAAGACGGATTTCCGGGAAATGTGCGACTGAAAGTGATTTATACAGTCAACGAGAATAACGGACTTTCGATCCGATATCTGGCCACAAGTGATGCGGACACGGTTTTGAACCTGACCAATCATGCATATTTTAACTTGCGTGGAGAAAGTGCAGGGTCCGCGATGGGGCATAAACTTCAAATCTTTTCCGATGAATACATGCCGCTCGATGAAGACGGTATGGTATATGGTGAGATTTTATCGGTCGACCCGATTATGGATTTCCGAACAGGAAAGGAAATCTTGCGCGATATCAACGAAGACCATCCACAACTGAAAATTGCAAACGGCTACGACCATAACTTTGTGCTTCATCCGAACGGGAAAGAATTGGTTTTGGCGGCACGTGCGGAAGATCCTGAAAGTGGGCGCGTAATGGAAGTGCTGACCAATATGCCCGGCGTGTTGCTGTACACCGGGAATTTCCTAGCAGATCATACGGTTGCCGGAAAAGATGGACGTTTCTATGGAAAGCGGGAAGGTTTCTGTCTGGAAACAAATTTCCCGCCAAACGCACTAAAATATCCGAACTTCGTACAGCCGATCTTGAAGGCAGGAGAGATGTACGATTTTGAAACGATTTACCGATTCACAACCGCTTAGTTGTGTTTTTTACGATACTGTCCGGGCGAGGTCCCGACCATTTTCTTGAATACACGGTTGAAATATGCGGTGTCGCTGAACCCTGACTGTTCAGCGATTTCCAAAACAGAGGCGTTGGAATTGAGCAGCAATTCTTTGGATTTCAACACGCGCTTATGCTGTAAGTATTCGGTGAAAGTAGTGCCGGAAGACTGGCGGAAAATATAGGAGAAGGAACTGGGGGACATCAATGCCATTTTACAGATGTCCTCCAGATATATTTTTTCGGTGAAATGTTCGTCGATATAACGCAAAGCGGTATCGATTGCTTCACGGTATTTGGAGAACAACTCGTTTTTGCTTTCAAGGACTGTGGACTGGAACTGCTCGATAATCAAAGTGATCAACTTAATGATATTTCCCTTGATAAGTGCAGAATAAAACGATTGTTTTTCGTTGTATGCCACAAGCAATTCTTCAAGAATTTGTTCCAGTTCCGCCGCTTTTTCGCCCGTGAAACGGAGAGACGGCTGGCTAAGTTTGGAGTGGATGAGAAGCGGTTCCAGATACGCCAGGTTAAACAAGGTATCTTTTGCGTTTTGGTTGGATGATTTTGTGATCAGATCTTCCGTGAAATCACAGGAAATCAGACGGGAATCGGGGAATGCGGTAGTGTCAATCGAATGGTTGAAGTACGGCGGGATGATAAAGAGACTGCCTTCCGGAACTTTAAACATCTGATCTTCGTAATGATGGACACAACCACCTTTTGCAACGTACCACATCTGGATATATTCGTGGCAATGATACTCTTGCTGGCTGCCTTCTTCAGAAGAAAACATAATAAAAGGAAGAATATCTTTTTTGAAAATTTCATTGGTATAGATGTTTTGATACATCTGCAATCACTCCGAGAGATTTTTTTGATATGTATCGCAGAATGGCGAGAGAGTACACTCGTTGCACTTGGGAGAACGAGCACTGCAAACCGCGCGCCCGTGCCACACAAAACGGTGGCACAACATACATTGTTCTTCGGGCGGAATGATATCGCGCAGTTCAAATTCAACTTTTTTCGGATCTTTACTGTGTGCAAGACCGAGTTTATTGGAAAGACGAATGCAATGTGTGTCCGCAACGATTGCGGGCTTGTGGTACACATCGCCCAAAATCAAACTTGCGGTTTTTCTGCCGATGCCGGGAAGCGCGGTGAGTTCCTCCATCGTATCGGGGACGATGCCGTTGTGTTTCTCAAGCAACACTTCTGCACATGCTTTCAAATCCCGTGCTTTCATATGATAGAACCCGCAGGGCTTTACATCCTGCTCCAATTCCTCGATCTTTGCATCCGCAAACGCCTGCAATGTCGGATATTTGCGGTACAAGTCTTTTGTTACAATATTGACCCGCGCATCGGTACACTGCGCGGCAAGGCGTGTTGCAAAGAGCAACTGATACGCTTCGTCATATTGCAGAGAGCATTCCGCTTGCGGATATAATACTTTCAAAGCGGCAATAATGCCGGATACTTTTTCTTTGATTTTCATATCGTTCACTCCACTTGATTTCTATCAACATTCTATCACAGGTTTTCATGAATTGCACGATTTTTCTTTGTATGTCATGTTGTAATTTCTTCTTGCATATACATTCACCATTCGAGAAGTCAGGAGGAACGGTCGATGGATGTATCGCAAAACCCCAAAAAGAAGCAAATTAAGCGAAAGATACCGAAAAAAGTGATTGTGAAATTGACCGTTTGTATTGTTTTATTTGTCGGATGTACGATTCTGAAATATCAGGAACATCGGGCACTCATTCCTGTATGGAGTGCGGTGTCGAAATCTGCGACAGATGGGGTTGACTATCAGTCCGCCATGCACAGCATAGGACAGGCAATGAAAGAAAAGGATGCGCTGATCCCTGTGTTCAAAGATGTGTTTTTTGATTTGTTTTTCATTTCAGAAGATGAGATGAAAAACGAGAACGTTACGCCAGTAGTCAATGCGGCAGATCTGTCGGTTGAACTTTTGAGTTTTGAAATGAGCGAGGCAGAACTTCAGGACGACAGTTCTGCAGGGGCTTTTCTGCTACCCGGGGCAACCGCGAACACCACCATCAAATTCCCGCACACAACGCCCCTTTATGGTGTAGTTACATCGCCGTTCGGATACCGCCAGCATCCGATTTTGAAAAGCAGAAGTTTCCACACGGGTATCGATATTGCAGGTGCTATGGGCGCAGAAATCGGAGCTTTTGCCGATGGAGAAGTGATCGAAGTGGGGTATAATCAGGTCTATGGGAATTACATTTTACTGTTGCATACAGACGATTATCGTTCTTTTTACGGGCACGCGTCAAAGATCGTTGCACGAAAAGGTGATATGGTAACCATTGGTCAAACGATTGCGGAAGTGGGAACGACGGGGCTTTCCACCGGTCCGCACCTGCACTTTGAAGTGCGCAAGAATAAAACACGTCTCGATCCCATGCTATTTGTCGTACCAAACGCATGATAAAACGCTGTAAGATTCATGTCGGATATGATTTTTTGATTCTGATTGCAATATTCTATCTCCTTGATACCGAGCGACTTCTGTGGATATCACTTCTTGCGGCGGGAATTCACGAACTCGGGCATCTCGCTATGATGGTGCTGCTCAAAGTTCCGATGTTGGAGTTTCGGTTGAGTGCTTTCGGTGCTTGTATCGTGCCGGGAAATCCGTCATCGCTCTCTTATCGGAAAGAGTTTCTCGTTGCAATTGCGGGTCCGCTCCTTGGCTTTTTTGCTTCGGTAATTGCGGCAAAGAGTCAACAGTTTGTATTCGCAGGCATCAATTTTTCACTGTCATTGTTTAACATGATCCCGATTCCGCCTCTGGATGGAGGCAGGGTTCTTCGCTCAGTTCTTGGTCTCTTTCTACCGATCAATGTGATTGACATTTGTTTCAAAGTAATCGGTATTTCTGTTGCATTATTTCTTGTCATCATTTCACTCCGGTACTCCGCGACCGCGCAGTGCAGACTCAGTTTAATTTTATTTTCTTCCTTCTTTCTTTATCGCGTTTTTATGAATCTCGACTAAAACCCTTGTAAAACAATGAAAATTCCGTTATGATAGAAGAAGATTTCTGCAGACGGAGGCGCCTTATGCAAAAGAAGTTGAAACGAATCTTAACCAGAGTAACAAAACCCGCACGTTACACGGGCGGTGAATACAATTCTGTGATGAAGAATGCAAATGATGTTCGCGTTCGTTTTGCATTCTGTTTCCCTGATGTTTATGAAATCGGTATGTCCCACTTGGGGCTTCGGATTTTATACGGGGTTTTGAATGAACGTGAAGACTGTTGGTGTGAACGCGTCTTTGCGGTTTGGCCCGATATGGAAGCGGAAATGCGCAAAGAAGGGATCAAGTTATTCGCACTCGAGAGCGGTGATCCGATTGATCGGTTTGATTTTGTTGCATTCACGCTCCAGTACGAAATGAGTTATACCGCAGTTTTGAATATGCTCGATCTTGCAGGTCTTCCGGTCTATGCGAAAGACCGTGATGACAGTATGCCGCTCGTCATCGCAGGCGGTCCTTGTGCATACAATCCCGAGCCACTTGCCGACTTTGTCGACATTTTCTCTTTGGGCGAAGGGGAAGAAGCACTTTGTGAATTGGTCGATGCCTATGAAAAAGCAAAAGACGAAGGAATCTCCAAAAAAGAGTTTTTGATTCGCGTCGCACAGATTCCGGGATTTTACGTCCCGTCGCTTTATCAGGTGAATTATCATCCGGATGGCACCATTGCATCGGTCATACCGACAAACGGCGCTCCGAAAACTGTAAGGAAACGCATTATTGAAGATTTGGACAGCGTCTATTATCCGGAAAAGATGATCGTTCCGTCCACCGAGATCGTACACGACCGTGTGGTTTTGGAAGTCTTCCGTGGATGCATCCGCGGTTGCAGATTCTGCCAGGCAGGGTATGCATACCGCCCGGTGCGTGCGAAACGTGCGAAAACGCTGATCCGTCAGGGGATTGGTTTGTGTGAAGATAGCGGATATGAAGAGATTTCGCTTGCATCACTTTCCACAAGTGATTATAAAGAACTTCCCGCTCTGTGTGACGGTCTGCTTGAGTGGTGTGAACCGCATCAGACAAGCCTGCAATTACCGTCTCTCCGCGCAGACAATTTCTCTCAGGAGTTGATGCAGCGCGTCCAGAAAGTGCGTAAGAGCGGTCTTACATTTGCGCCTGAAGCGGGGAGTGCCCGTCTTCGTGCGGCGATCAACAAAAACCTGACCGAAGAAGAAATTTTACACGCTTGCCAAGTCGCATTCGAGGGAGGTTGGAATTCAGTCAAGTTATATTTCATGATCGGGCTTCCCACCGAAACCGATGAGGATATCGTTGCCATTGCAGAACTTGCACAAAAAGTTTTGTGGACATGGAAGCGTCATGCCGCCAATAAGAGTCGTGGCGTGAAAATTACGGTCAGCGCGGCGTGCTTCGTTCCGAAACCGGGGACACCGTTCCAATGGTTCGGTCAAAACACGAGAGAAGAATTCCGCAGAAAAGCATATTTGCTGCGTGATTCCATCAAGTCGAAAGCCATTACTTATAACTGGCACGAACCTGATACCAGCTATCTGGAAGCGGTGCTGGCACGCGGTGACAGACGCATGAGCGCGGTTTTATACGATGTTTGGAAACGAGGTGCGAGACTCGACGGCTGGAGCGAATATTTTGATTTTGATGCATGGATGGATGCATTTAAGGCGTGTGAAATCTCACCCGAGTTCTATGCAAACCGTATGCGCGGCAGAGAAGAGATCATGCCGTGGGAACACTTGTCCACAGGGGTTTCGCGCAGACATCTGTTGCATGAATGGGATGCCGCATATGCATCGTGCATCTCGCCCGATTGCAGAAAACAGTGTACCGGATGCGGTGCATCTGACTTGCTTTGCGGAGGTGTTTGTGATGCATAAATTCAGAATTCAATTTTCGAAAACCGCTCGCGCGGCATATCTTTCGCATCTGGATACCATGAGAACCTTGCAACGCGCGTTTGCGCGCGCAAAAATACCCGCAAAACACACCGAAGGGTTTAACCCGCACGCATATATTTCCATCGCGCTTCCGTTGTCTTTGGGGTATACCAGCGAATGTGAATATGTAGACTTTGTTTTGTTGGAACTTCTTTCGGAAGAAGAGGTCCTTACACGGCTCAACGCAGCACTTCCGGAAGGCTTCAAAGCTTTACGCGCGTATGAACAGGAACTCAAAGTAAAAGAAATCGTCGGTGCAAAGTTCATCTTGAAGTTTGAATATGACAACGGCTACGATGATGATACGGTGTCGAAACTAACGGAACTGTTCTCACGCGAATCGATCATTGTGATGAAAAAGAGCAAGCGCGGCGAAACAGAAACCGACATTGCTCCTATGATTTATTCCATTGATTTCGTTCCCGAAAAAGACGGTATTCGAGTTCTCGCACATTTGGCGGCAGGGAACACGGTCTCGCTCAATCCGGAGTACTTATTGCGCGCAATTAAAAAGGAAGCGGGAGAACTTTTGCCGGATTTTGTATCGTTTCATCGCTTTTCGGTTACTTGTACCGACGGACAAACCTTTCACTAATGAAAAACAGTACCGCCAGGCGGTACTGTTTTTTTGATTCTTTTGAAAAAAGGTCTTGACTTTTTGAGAACATTGGGTATAATAAATAATGTTGTTTAGCCGGATTGTGTAAGGGTAGCACGACAGACTCTGACTCTGTTTGTGAGGGTTCGAATCCTTCTCCGGCTGCCAAGGAAAAAAACACCTGTCTTTGACGGGTGTTTTTTCCTTAAAGTGGGTGGATTTGAAAGGCGGCTCTTAAAAACAGTCCGGTGGACTGTTTCAACCGCCGTGGCTTTTCCGCAGAAAAGCGAATCTTTCTCCGGCTGCCACAAGGACACTATTCGATAAAGAATAGTGACTTTTTCTTTGTTTTTAGGTGATTTTATGTTCGAAATCAAAAATTTCAAAGTAAAATGCGTGATTTTAATATTGTTTGTTACAATCGTTCTGATTGCGCGGGAATTTGGCATTACCTGTATCGTTAGGCAAGGTCTTGGATTTCCATGTCCCGGATGCGGGATGACACGTGCGTGCCTTTCGTTATTGCGTCTTGATTTTAAGGCAGCGTTTTCATTTCACGGAATGGTTTGGTCTATGCCAATACTCTTGCTGTATTACTTCTGTGACGGACGACTGTTCCGCAAAAAACAGATCGATGTTTTGGTGCTGTCTTTCTTGGTAACAGGATTTCTCGCAAACTGGGTGAGAGCATTGATTTTATTTTGACAACATGGTATTATTAAAGAAAAAACAGGAGAGGATTTACAATGTTTTGTAAAAGTTGCGGAAAAGAAATGAATGAAAACCAGGCGATTTGCTTGGGCTGTGGTGTCAAGGCAGGAGAAGGGTCGCATTTTTGCCAAAACTGTGGGAAGCCGCTTGCACCGGGTGCAATCGTTTGCTTGAGTTGCGGCGTTTCCGTGAAGAACAAATCGCTCAATGGAAAAGATAAAGTAACAATCGCGCTGTTGTGCTTCTTCCTGGGTGCGGTTGGTGTACATAACTTTGTTTTGGGTGAAACCAAAAAGGGCATCACTCGTATCGTGGCATCCTTCTGCTGCGGTTTGGGATGGATCTTGGCACTTGTCGACTTTATCAAGATTCTGATTGACAGTTACGTTGTCGATCCGGAAGCTCTCATCTAATATCTACACCAAAACGCTCGGGAAACCGAGCGTTTTTATTTTTTTCAAATGTGGGAATGATAACAAGAAAAACGGTGGGTGATATTTTGAAAGAAAAGATATATGATTACGTAATATCTGTGCTTGGGGTGTTTCTGCTCGCACTCAGTTTGAATTTGTTTTTGATCCCAAATAAACTTTCTTGCGGCGGTGTCAGTTCGGTCGGCATTATGTTGCAATATTTATATCAAATTCCAATATCACTCACCAATATCGTTTTGAATTTGATTCTGTTTCTGCTCGGTTATCGATTCATCGGAAAAAGTTCGGTGATTAAGACCGCACTTGGAATTCTTTTGCTTTCACTTTTTTTGGAGTTTACCGCAACGTGGAATTCTATATCAAACGATCGATTGATTGTTTCCGTATTTGGCGGTGCGTTGATGGGACTGGGAATTGGCCTGGTCATTCGTTGTGGAGCATCGACCGGTGGAAGTGATTTTGCCGGGATGATTTTACATCGATTTTTACCACATATTTCAATCGCCACACTCATTATGCTGATCGATGGGGTGATCGTCATTCTGACCGGGATTGTGTTCGGGGATGTTCTAATCACCTTTTATTCACTTCTCGCATTGTTTGTTTCTGCAAAGGTGTCTTTGTTTGTGTTGAGTTTTGGAAATGTCGCGCGGGAAGTACTGGTTGTTACCGCTCAGCACCTCGAAATATCTCAGGCGATTATGCGTTCCTTCAACAGGGGAACGACCGGGATCTACAGCCGAGGGATGTATTCAATGGAAGATCGCGTGATGCTTTTGTGTGTTGTTACACCGAAAGAACTTCCGCAGGTTGTGCGACTGGTCCGCGAGTTGGATCCGAATTCGTTTGTGGTCATCAGCGACTCAAGAACTGTGCTTGGTGAAGGATTCAAGACACATGACGCATAAAACTTCCGCATAGGATGGTTTTGGGAGGGATGACTATGGGATGCGTCAGTGTAACCGAACTTGGATGTAAAGAAGTGATCAACGTATGTGACGGTGCGCGTTACGGCTGTGTTTGCGATGTTGAAATGGATATCGAGACCGCGCAAATTACTGCGATCATTGTTCCGCGATCCTGTAATTTTCTGCATATGATTTTCAAAAGAGAACATTATGTGATACCGTGGTGCTGTATCAAGCGGATTGGACCTGACATCATTTTGGTTGATTATCAGAACAAAACCCCGTTATGCCGCAAAAAACGCGGACTGTTTTCGCGGTGTTGATTGTTTATTTTGATAAAAATGCTAAAAGTTGTAAAAAAATGAAAAAAAGTCTTGCTAAAAAACATTGATTGTGCTAACATAGTAAGGAATTACGCACACGCTGTGATGCGATGCTGACGTGCCGAAAGGTGGGCGGATGCATATGATCGGCGTGGAGGTAAAAACAAAAGGAGGATTTTATCCATGTCTCAAGTAATTTCCATGAAGCAGCTGCTCGAAGCAGGCGTCCATTTCGGACATCAGACCCGTCGTTGGAACCCGAAGATGGCTCAGTACATCTTCACTGAAAGAAATGGTATTTATATCATTGACCTTCAGAAGACCGTTAAGAAACTCGAAGAAGCATACGCATTTGCACGTGATGTTGCAGCTCAGGGCCAGAGCATTTTGTTTGTTGGTACCAAGAAGCAGGCACAGGATGCAATCAAGGAAGAAGCAGAACGCGTCGGTATGTACTATGTCAACGCACGTTGGCTCGGTGGTATGCTCACCAACTTCAAGACCATGCGCCGCAGAATCGATCGTCTCAACCAGCTCAAGAAGATGGAAGAAGACGGCACTTTCGATCTGCTCCTGAAGAAAGAAGTTATCAAGCTCCAGGCAGAAATCGCAAAGCTTGAAAAGTACCTGGGCGGTGTTAAGGAAATGAACCGTCTCCCGGGTGCGATCTTCATCATCGACCCGCGCAAAGAACGCAACGCAATCGCTGAAGCTCGCAAGCTGAAGATTCCGGTCATCGCTATCGTTGATACCAACTGTGATCCGGACGAAGTCGACTACGTCATCCCGGGCAACGACGATGCGATCCGTGCAATCAAGTTGATTTCCCAGACCATCGCAAACGCTGTGATCGAAGCTCGTCAGGGCGAACAGACCACTGCTGAAGCAAGCGATGCAGCTCCGGCTGAAGAAGTTGCTGAATAATTGATTTCTTTCGATACGGCGGGGAAGCCTGCCGTATCGTATCAACATTCAAGGAGGATATACAAAATGGCATTTACCGCAAAAGATGTCCAGTTGCTGCGCGAAAAGACCGGCGTTGGCATGATGGATTGTAAAAAAGCATTGGCCGCATCTGACGGCGATATGGATAAGGCAGTAGAATTTCTGCGTGAAAAGGGCTTGGCTGCTGCAGAAAAGAAAGCTGGCAGAATTGCTGCTGAAGGTCTTGTTTGTGCAAAGACCGGCGATGGTGTCGGTGCGGTTGTTGAAGTTAACAGCGAAACTGACTTCGTTGCAAAGAACGCAGACTTCCAGGCATTTGTTTCCGACATCGCTGATGTTGTTATGGCTGAAGCTCCGGCAGATCTCGATGCTTTGCTTGCTGCAAAGTATCCGAACTCCGATATGTCCGTTGCTGATATGCAGCGTGAAAAAGTTCTCACCATCGGTGAAAACATTCAGATCCGCCGTTTCGAACGTTTTGTCGGTGGCGTAAACGTCCCGTACATTCACATGGGCGGTAAGATCGGTGTTATGCTCAATCTTGAAGTTTCCGACAACTTGGTCGGCAACGATGCAGTCATTACCATGGGTCGTGATATTGCAATGCAGATCGCTGCAATGAGCCCGGCATACCTTTGCGCTGACGAAGTAAGCCCGGAAGTTCTCGAAAAAGAAAAGGAAATCCTGATGGCACAGGCGATCAACGAAGGCAAGCCGCAGCAGGTTGCTGAAAAGATGGTTGCTGGTCGTATCAAAAAGTACTATTCTGAAAACTGCTTGCTCGATCAGGCATTCGTTAAGAATGACAAGATCACCGTCGCACAGTACATTGCTGAAACTGCGAAGGAATTGGGCGGCTCCATTGTTGCAACCAAATTTGTTCGTTTCGAAAAGGGCGAAGGCCTTGAAAAACGTTCGGACAACTTTGCAGATGAAGTTGCAAGCATGACGAAGTAAGCGTTTATGAATGCATTTGAGGCAAGGGTTTCCAAAATCCTTGCCTCATTCTGTTATCAAAGGATGTGGTTTTATGAACATACAAGTGGGCGACATTGTAGAAATGCGCAAAGAACATCCGTGTGGAAGTAAAACCTGGTCTGTTTTGCGTGTGGGCATGGATTTCAAATTGAAATGCACCGGATGTGATCATGTTGTCATGCTACCACGCGTAAAAGCAGAAAAAAACATCAAAAAAATTATACGGAACGGGGTTGTCGTTCTGTAGGAAAGGCGGACTGAAATGAAACAGGAATTCATCGAACTCGCAAATCGAATTCGTGAACTGCGTGATGTTTGCGGATATTCTGTGGAAGAGATGGCAAAGGAAATCGGAATCGATGCGAAAACTTTGGAAAACTACGAAAAAAACGGTGAAGATATTCCGATCAGCGTCATTTATGAAATTGCAAATGTATGTAAAGTAGATTTTACCGATGTTCTTACCGGTACGACCGGAAAACTCGACACATACCATGTCGTGCGTCGTGGTAAAGGTAAGCCGGTCGATCGCCGTTCCGGCTATCGCTTCGAAGATTTGGCATACCGTTTCGGTAATAAGATTATGCAGCCGCTTTTTGTAACGATCGAGCCGTCGGAGCAACCGACCACTTTGATTTCTCACAAAGGACAGGAGTTCAACTTGGTAATCGAAGGAACGATGGTTTTGATCTTTGGAAACGAAGAAATTATTTTGAACCCGGGTGACTCTGTCTATTTTAATGCAGCCCGTCCGCACGGACAGAAATGCGTCGGTTCTGAGAAAGTACAGTTTCTGACTGTCATAGCAGAGTAGTTGAGGGGAGAAAAAGAGAGATGCTTGAGCGTTTTTTACCGCGAATCGAGTTTGATTCGTATGAGGATTTTCGGGATAATTACCGCGTAAACGTTCCGGAAACATTTAACTTCGGTTTTGATATTGTAGATGAGTGGGCAAAACAGGAACCGGGAAAAATGGCACTCGTTTGGTGCGATGATAACGGGAACGAGAAAAAGTTTACCTTTACCGATATCAGCCGTCTTTCCAACCGTGCCGCAAACTTTTTCCGCGACAAAGGTGTCAAAAAAGGCTCTGTTGTCATGCTGATTTTGCGCCGCCGTTGGGAGTATTGGGTTTGCGCTACCGCGTTACATAAACTCGGCGCAATTCTGATCCCCGGTACTTTGCAGCTTACCAAGAAGGATATTGTTTACCGCTTCCAGGCGGCAGGCGTTTGTACCGTTGTTTGCGTAAACGATCCGTTTGTCATTGAGCAAGTAGAAGCCGCACGTCCGGATACACCGTCTTTGAAGAATCTTGTCATTGTGGACGAAACCCGTGATGGCTGGATGAATTTTGACGAAGAAATCGAGAAGTATTCCGATGAATTCCCGCGTCCGACCGGAGATGAAGCAACCCGTTGGGACGATACCATGTTGGTTTATTTTACTTCCGGGACGACCGGTATGCCGAAAATGGTGCGCCACAACTTCTCTTATCCGTTGGGGCACATTGTAACCGCGAAATATTGGCAGCAGGTACAGGAAAACAAACTCCATATGAGCGTTTCGGATTCCGGCTGGGCAAAATTCGGCTGGGGTAAGATTTACGGTCAGTGGATCTGTGGTGCCGCAATCTTTGCATATGATATGTTGAAGTTCGTGCCTGTTCACCTCATGGAAAAATTGGAAAAGTATCAGGTTACCACGTTCTGTGCGCCACCGACCATGTTCCGTTTCATGCTACAGGAAGATGTTACAAAATATGACTTCTCCAGCATCCAACACTGTTGCATCGCAGGGGAACCGCTGAATCCCGAAGTTTTCAAGAAATGGTATGAATTGACCGGGCTCAAGTTGTACGAAGGCTTCGGACAGAGTGAGTCTTCGGTTATGATCGCAAACTTCCAGTGGTTTGAGCCGATTCCGGGATCTACCGGAAAACCATCTCCGCTTTACAATATCCAGCTTCTCGACGCAGAAGGGAATGTTTGCGAAAGCGGTGAAGAAGGTTCCATTATGGCGGATATCAAAAACGGTCTGCCGTGCGGTTTGTTCAACGGTTTCTACCACAATGATGAAATGACCGAGGCTGTACTCGGTGGTGATTTCTATGATACCGGAGACGTTGCTTGGTGTGATAGCGACGGATACTATTGGTTCATCGGTCGAAATGATGATGTTATCAAGTGCTCGGGCTACCGTGTCGGTCCGTTTGAAGTTGAAAGTGCGCTTTTGGAGCATCCTGCAGTCGTGGAAAGCGCAATTACCGGCGCCCCCGATCCTGTTCGCGGACAAGTTGTCAAGGCAACCATCGTTCTAGCAAAGGGATATACACCGTCTGATGAACTGGTAAAGGAACTGCAGGAACACGTCAAACGTGTTACCGCGCCCTATAAATATCCGCGTATCGTGGAATTTGTGGACGAGCTTCCGAAAACCATTTCCGGAAAGATCAAACGTGCACATATCAGACACGCTGATAGCCAAAATAACGCATAAAAAAAGACCGTGTGGATTTTCCACACGGTCTTTTTTTGTTTTTGGATTAGTCGTTGCACCAGCAGCAGATAATCAGGATAGCGATGATGATGACGATCCAAGTGCAGCCCGAGTTGTTGTTGTCGACGAAGTCTTTGTTACAGAACATAGAGAAGAAAACCTCCTATAAGTAATCTCACTTCATCATATTCAAAGGAGGTTTTTTGGTTCCTGATTTTAGTCTCGGGTCTGTCCGCTACCGTAAAGGTAGTATTTGCAGGATGTCAGTTCACGCAGTCCCATCGGTCCGCGTGCGTGCATCTTCTGTGTCGAGATACCGATTTCGGCACCAAGTCCGAATTCAAATCCATCCGTGAAGCGGGTAGATGCATTGACGTAAACTGCGGCGGCATCCACCGTGTTCATAAAGGTTTCTGCCGTTTGCAGATTTTTTGTGATGATCGCTTCGCTGTGAAGTGTACCAAAACGGTTGATATGGTCGACCGCATCTTTCAGGGAAGATACAACACGCACAGTCAAAATATAGTCGTTGTACTCGGTCGCATAGTCTTCTGCGGTTGCAGGGGTAATGTTTGATAGAATCTCACACGTTTTCGGACAACCGCGTAACTCCACGTTGTATTCAGAGAGTGCATTTTGCATGACGGGCAAAAACTCTTTTGCGATATCTTCATGCACCAATAAGGTTTCAATCGCATTGCAAACCGACGGACGGGAGCATTTTGCATTGACTGCAACTTTCACCCCACAGGGGAGATCCGCTTCGCGGTCGATATATAAGTGGCAGTTTCCTGCGCCCGTTTCGATGACAGGGACGCGTGCGTTTTCCACAACACTGTGAATCAGCCCCGCACCGCCGCGCGGAATTAAAACATCGATGAGTCCTTTCAGCGACATCAGTTCATTTGCCGAATCACGGGACGTGTCGGTAACAAGACAAACCGCATTCGGATCAACTCTGTTTTGAGACAAAACATCGCGCATAACAGATACGATCGCACGGTTTGAATATATGGCTTCTTTGCCACCGCGCAACACGGTTGCATTGCCGGATTTCAAGCAGAGAACCGATGCATCCAAAGTAACATTGGGGCGGGCTTCGAAAATGATCCCGATCACACCAAGCGGCACACGCTTCTTTACGAGATTGACTCCGCTTGTCAGCGTGCGTTTCTCCAACACTTCGCCGATGGGGTCAGGAAGCTCGGCTACTTCACGCGCACCGTTTGCCATGTCGTGGATGCGCGTTTCGGTCAAACGCAGACGATCGATCATTGCGACGCGGAGACCGTTTTGTTCTGCGGCATCCAAATCACGCCGGTTTTCCGCCAAAATCATAGATGCGTTTTCTTCCAGTGCATTTGCGATTTTGTAAATCAGATCGTTTTTCTGTTCTGTTGTGAGAAGTGCTACTTGTCTTGATGCGAGTTTTGCACCCTCTGCAAGGGACTGAACTGTGCCCATATTACGGCCTCCTAAAGCGTTTCAGGTTCGGGATAAGTTTCACCAAAGGTATCTACGGTTGCTTTCGCGATTTTCTGATCTTCATACGGCCGGTCGCTGTAATCACGCGGGGATGCAACAATGCGATCCGCTTCATCCATAGAACTGATCACTTGACCGAATGCAGCATATTCCCCATCAAGATGCGGTGCATCCGCAACCATGATGAAAAACTGACTGCCTGCACTGTCGGGATGACGGGAACGCGCCATAGAAAGAACGCCGCGCAGGTGCTGCAGTTTGTTTTCAAAACCGTTGCTTGTGAATTCCCCGCGGATGGAGTAGCCCGGACCGCCGATGCCGATGCCCTGCGGGTCGCCACCTTGGATCATGAAGCCGGGAATGACGCGGTGGAAAATAAGTCCATCATAGAAGCCCTTATTTACAAGGGAGATAAAGTTATTAACGGTGTTCGGTGCGATTTTCGGATACAGTTCTGCAACCAAAGTGTTTCCGTTTTCGAAGGTGAATGTTACTTGTGGGTTTTTCATGTGATGACTTCCTTTCTATTCGTAAATGTGTACTGAAATAAAAATACGACCTTTTTTTGATGTTCCGCCGACTTTGGCGAGTTTTGCACGACCAAGTCCGCGTGCCGACAAAACGGCATTTTCGGCGATTGAATCTGACGGGGACTGGATGGGAATCCAATCAACTGTGCACAATTCATTGCGGATCAACTCTGCCGCTTTTTCACGCGAAATATTGAATGCGGCGGCAAAAATCGAATCAGCACGAAGAGATGCAACAGTGCGCTCGATTTCTTGATATTTTTGAATGGGCGGCGTGATCTCGCTCAAAGTGATTTGCTTGCAAGAAACTCCGCCGTGCCCGATGTGCGTTAAGTTTTCTAAGATAAAGGGGACTAACTTCGTGTCCACAATGAGAATCGCTTCTTGATCGAAAACCAAAATATCTCCCACACAACTTCGCTTGATTCCAAGCGAGAGCAGGGCTCCGAGATAATCTCTGTGAGTAAGAGATGAAAAGGAGGCAGAGCACTTAATTGCGGACACCGAGTCGAACACGGTTTCGTCTTCGGGGTCTAAATACTCCGGTAAAAAGAATATCTTTTGCCGTTCCGCATCTGAATATCCGCCAAAAGAGGCGATCTGAATTTCGCCCTTTGGTAATTTCTGCATCAGAAGTGCCACTTCGCTTGGTGTCAAAAAATCCGTACAGGTCAAGATGTTTTTGCTTCCTGCGCGTTCATATAAATCGGAGACGCGTGCTATCAGGGACGGATCGAGCATGCTGCCAACTCCTTAAGATAGGAAACTTCTTCTTCGGTGAGCATACGCCATCTTCCGCTCGGGAGTTTTCCGAGTGTCAATTCACCGATTGCGATGCGTTTCAAACGGTTGACCGTGAGCCCGGCAGCTTCGCAAAGTTTTCGGATTTGGCGGTTTCTGCCTTCGTGGATGATGATTGAGAGCAGTCCACCGCCGCTGTGCTCTTTGAGTACTTCAACATCTGCGGGTGCGGTCTCTCTGCCGTCGATGACCATGGGAAGTTGAAGCGGAACCAATGCAGATTCCAAATCACCTGTAACCGTAACAAGATATTCTTTCGGTACGTCGTGCTTGGGATGTGTGAGTTGATAGGTAAGCGTGCCGTCGTTGGTCATCAGAAGGAGACCTTCGGATTGATAATCCAAGCGACCGACAGGGTAGACGCGGGCATCGGTTTTTATCAGATCGCAAACAGTCTTGCGGTCTTTTTCATCTTTCATCGTGGTAATATAACCGCGTGGCTTATTGAGCATGAGATAAATATGCTCTTCTTTCGGGATAAGCGGTTTTCCGTTTACCAAAACAACATCGGTGGAAAGGTCTGCCTTGTCGCCCAACGATGCAGGGGTACCGTTTACCGTTACTTTTCCCGATAAGATGAGTTCTTCTGCGGCACGGCGGGATGCCACTCCGCATTGTGAAATCAATTTTTGAAGACGTTCCATTTCTGAATTCCTTTTTCTAAACTTAATACCTGTATTGTAACAGTTTTTTCCTTTCTTTACAAGTGGATATTTGTATGATATACTTGCCACGATTTCTGCTGTGAGGTGTTATGATGAGCATCCAATTTATGCATCCGATTTCCGGTGATGTTTTACACGCAAGAGACGGGGAAATGAAAGACGGAACATTGCTTTGTCCGGTCAGAGTTTCTGCGCCAAAGGGTACGCGTGTGAAAATTAATAATGTTGAAGCGGTTGAAGAAAACGGCGTATTTACCGCAATCGTTCCGCTGAAAGGATTTCCGACGGAAATCACCGCATCCGCAGACAATGGAGAAAGAGCGACTGTGTGTGTATTTATTGCGCCCGAATATGCGAATAAATACCGCGTTTCGATCGACGATTCCATTTGGTTTTTGAAGGACATTACGGAAAACGAGTATGAATCTTTGTTCGAAAGTCCGTTCCTTTCGTTCTTCCGTGAACTTCATGAAGAATATGGCATCAAACTTCACATCAACCTGTATCTGGAGGATATCGACAGTCTGTTAGGAGACGGAAACTTCTCGATTCGTGAAGTTCCGGACCGATACAAAAGTGAGTGGCAGGCGAATGCAGATTGGATCCATCTTTCATTCCATGCTCGTTCCGATTCACCTGATATGCCGTATAAAGATGCTTCCTATGAAACACTATATCAGGATGCACAGGCGGTTCGCAATGAAATCATCCGTTTTGCGGGTGAAGAAGTTTTGGGGAGTGCAACCACACTCCATTGGGGCGAAGCGACCATGGACGGTTGCCGTGCACTCCGCGATCTCGGCTGGAACATTTTGGATGCAGACTTCAACTGGGTAGAAGTTTCTTGGGTCTCTTATTACTTGGAAGATCCCGAACGTGCGCATATGCAGGAGCGTTACGTTTGGTACGATGACCGTACCGATGTATTCTTCTTCCGTAATGCGATCATCTTAGACCGGAAGTCGTGTGAAGAAATTCCGCAGGTGCTTTCTAAAATCAATGAAAATCCGCTTGCGGGTGCATATATGGATCTTTTGATTCACGAGCAGTATTTCTTTGAAAAGTATCCGCTTTATATGGAAGATTATCGCGATAAAGTGCGTACCGCGGTCAAGTGGGCGATCGAGAATGGATACGCCCCGGGATTTTTGAGCGAAGTTTTGCAGGGATAATAAAAAAAGACTTGATTTTTGGAAAAAACTGTGGTATGATTTTTAGGCATATGTAAAACGGATGGTCCTCTGTCAGTTGCAAAATGCAAGAATGGCACGAACATCTATGAGGAAGGGAGGTTCTACTATGGATCTCATGAAGGTTCTGACCGAAGGTCAGATCAAGGCTGAGCTGCCGAGAATCGAAGTCGGTGACACCGTTCGTGTTCACGTTTTGATCAAAGAAGGCACTCGCGAGAGAATTCAGGTGTTCGAAGGCACAATCATTGCGAAGAAACACGGTGGCATCCAGGAGACCATGACTGTTCGTCGTGTCTCTCACGGTGTTGGTATCGAGAAGGTTTTCCCGATCCATTCCCCGCACGTTTCTAAGGTTGAACTCGTCCGTAAGGGTAAAGTTCGCCGTGCAAAATTGTACTACCTGCGTAATCGCGTTGGTAAGGCAGCAAAGGTCAAAGAAGATATCTAAGCGTGAGGAAGGGGGACGGTATGTCCCCCTACTTCTTTTTTTAGATTGTGAGGTAATGAAATGTCAACAGAAAATTCAGCTGCAAAGAAACTCCAAGACGAATTGTATGATTGGGTACAGAGTATTGCTGTCATTTTATCTGTTGTGATTCTTTTATTTACATTCTTCTTCCGCATCATCGGTGTAGAAGGGGATTCGATGAACCCTACGCTGAAAGACAATGATTGGCTTGTGATTTCCAATCTGTTTTATGAACCCGAGTACGGCGACATCGTTGTTTTGACCAAGAACTCCTTTATGAGTCAACCCATCGTGAAACGCGTGATTGCGACCGAAGGTCAGGTGATCGATATTGATTTCACCACCGGAACAGTTACAGTTGACGGAAAAGTTTTGGACGAGCCGTATATTGCGGATTTCACAAAACGGCAGCTCGGAATGGAGTTCCCGCAGTTAGTACCGAATGACTGTGTTTTTGTATTGGGTGATAATCGCAATCACAGTTCCGACAGTCGCGATCCCGCACTTGGAATGGTACATAAACAGTACATTCTCGGGCGTTTGATTTTCAGAATCTTCCCACTCAACAAAATTGGGGCGGTAGCGTAACATGAACATTCAATGGTATCCCGGACATATGGCGAAAACAAAGCGCCTGATTTCCGAGAATTTAAAACGAGTGGACGCGGTTTGCGAAATTGTGGATGCGCGTATTCCGATTTCCAGCCGTAATCCCGATTTGGATCAACTGGCAGCGGGAAAGCCGCGCCTTGTTCTGTTAAATCGAATTGACCTTGCCGACCCAAATGCCACGAAGGCATGGGTTCAGTATTACAAAAGCAAAGGGATTTTGGCGGTTGAGACAAATTCCAAAACAGGGAATGTGTCGGGTGCTTTTATCTCTGCGATCCAAAACTTGCTTTCTGAAAAGATTGCCCGTTATCAAGAAAGCGGACAAGTCGGCAGAACCATCCGCATTATGGTATGCGGGATTCCGAACGTAGGGAAATCCACCTTTATCAACCGAGTCGCCGGGCGTAGTGCCGCAAAAGCGGAAGACCGTCCGGGTGTAACTCGTACCACCCAGTGGATTCGCGTCAGTCAAACCATTGACTTGATGGACACACCGGGTGTTCTTTGGCCGAAATTTGAGGACAAACTGGTTGGACTCAATCTCGCGTTTACCGGTGCGGTGAAAGATGAAATTTTAGACCTTGAAACGCTTGCAGCATTTCTGATGGAAACGCTTGCAGATATTGCGCCGCAAGCGCTGAACAATCGCTATAAACTTGATGCGAAACCGGGCGATGACGGTTTTCAACTATTGGAAAAGGGTGCGCTCCGCCGTGGCTTCAGAATCTCGGGCGGCGAGTTTGATATCGAGCGTATGTCCCGCGTTTTATTGGACGAATTCCGTTCGGGCGTACTCGGGCGCATCACATTGGAACTCCCGAAGGATGTGGACCGTGAACCTGCGGAAGTATTGCAACTCCGTGCCCTTGCAGGCAGCGATATGATTACAGAGGAGTTGTTATAATGCAGCAGTCTCTTTTGGAATTTGAAACGCTTTTCCGTGAAAAAGGCTACACAGCAATCTGCGGAGTGGACGAAGCGGGGAGAGGCCCGCTGGCAGGCCCTGTGTTTGCCGCTGCGGTCATTTTACCGCACGGTTGCGAAATTGAACGACTCAACGATTCTAAAAAACTTTCCGCGAAGGTACGCGACCGTCTGTTTGATGAGATTTGCGAAATCGCGCTTTCTTACAGCATTGCTTCAGCAAGTGTGGAAGAAATCGACTCGCTGAATATTTTGCACGCATCGATGCTTGCGATGAAGCGCGCAATTGAGTCTCTTCAAATCAAACCTGATCTTGCGCTGATCGACGGAAACCGTTCTCCCGAATGCGAAACCGAAACGCTTGCGATTGTAAAAGGAGATGCACGCTCTGCTTCGATTGCTGCTGCATCGATCTTGGCAAAAGTTTCGCGTGACCGTGTGATGGATGAATTGGCACAAAAATACCCCGAATATGCATTTGAGAAGCACAAAGGGTATCCTACCAAACTTCACTACGAAAAGATTGCAGAACACGGGATTTTGCCCATACACCGCAAATCGTTTCGCCTTACTGCGAGGTGAGTGGATATGAGTACAGTTCTCGGGAAATGGGGCGAAGAGATATCCGCCCTGTATCTCAGAAAAAAGAGATATGAAATCATCGGTGCAAATTTTCACACGCGCTTCGGGGAAATCGATTTGATTGCAAGCAAGAAAAAAACACTTGTTTTTGTGGAAGTGAAGTTGCGAAAAAGTGATTTGTACGGAGAAGCGGGTGAGTTTGTAACGTTTGCAAAACAACGCAAACTGATCACCAGCGCCGAGATTTGGCTCCAAAATAATCCAACCGATTTGCAACCGCGTTTTGATGTAATTGAAATCTATGCGCCGAACGGTATCGGCGGAAAATATTCTCTCAAGCATATCAAAAATGCATTTCATCGTTAATGGAGGTAGTATCAGTGCAATATTGTAGTACACGCGACAGCGCAGTTCGCGTAGAAGCAGCAAAGGCAATCGCACAAGGGCTCAGTCGTGACGGCGGACTGTTCTGTCCGATGGAAATTCCGAGACTGTCCGATTTGGAATTTGCCGCACTTTTGGAGATGAATTATCAACAGCGTGCAGCGTTTGTCATCGGGAAATTTCTTACCGATTATTCTGCGGATGAACTTCTTGAATTTGCGAATACCGCATATCATTCTGATCGCTTCACCGCACCTGCGGTAGCACCGGTACATCCGCTCGATGATTCCACCCACATTCTTGAGCTGTGGCACGGTCCGACCTGCGCATTCAAAGATATGGCACTTCAGATTTTGCCGTATCTTTTGACCGCGGCACTCAAAAAGACCGGTGAAGAGAAAAAGGCGTGCATCCTGGTTGCAACTTCGGGTGATACCGGCAAAGCAGCGCTCGAAGGATTTGCAGATGTTGACGGTATCCAGATCGCAGTCTTCTATCCGAAAGACGGTGTGAGCCGTGTTCAGGAACTGCAGATGACCACCCAGTCGGGAAATAATGTTTACGTTTCTTCTGTGTATGGGAATTTTGACCACGTACAGAGCAAGATGAAAGAAATTTTCTCCGATGTTGATTTGCGTGAAAAAGCGGCAGAAAAGAATGTATTTTTCTCGTCTGCAAACTCGATCAACTGGGGGCGCGCAGTCCCACAGATCGCATACTATGTCTCGGGTTATTGCGACATGGTCAAAAACGGTTCGATTTCGCTTGGTGATCAGATCAACGTTTGTGTGCCTACCGGAAATTTTGGTAACATTTTGGCGGCATATTATGCGCGTGAGATGGGTGTTCCGATCAAAAAACTCATCTGCGCATCCAATGAGAACAATGTTTTGACAGATTTCTTCAACACCGGATGTTATGATCGTAACCGTGATTTCCACGTTACCATTTCTCCGGCGATGGACATTCTCATTTCCAGTAACTTAGAGCGCTTATTGTTCCATCTCTCCGGACAGGATGACAAAACGATTCGTGCGTATATGTCGGCGCTTGCAACAGATGGCAAGTATGTGGTAAACGAAGCACTCAAATCCCGCTTGTCGGATCTGTTCCACGCAGGCTTCTGTGATGATGTACGCGTAAAGAAAACCATCTCCGAAGTGTTCTCAAAATACAATTATCTGATCGATACACACACCGCGGTCGGGGTGCGCGTCTATCAGGATTATGTCGCGGAGACGGGCGATGTTACGAAGACATTGATTGCATCCACCGCAAGTCCGTTTAAATTTGCGGATAGCGTATTGTCTGCAATCGGTGTTGATACCGACATTGACGGAACCGAACTTCTGGATATTTTGTCGAAGACCACAAGCGTTTCGGTCCCGGGTCCGCTTGCGGAACTGAAAAACAAGACCGAGCGTTTCAAAAACGCGGTTACAAAGGATGAAATCGTAAACGCTGTTTTTGATTTCATTGGCTAAAACAGGGAGGCGGTGCATTTGGCAGTTTATGTGATTGGTGATCTGCACTTGTCTTTCGGAACCGATAAACCAATGGATATCTTCGGTGCAGGGTGGGAAAACCATATCGAGCGCATCAAGGAAGGTTTTTCCGCTGTAGCTGAAAACGACACCGTTGTTTTGGCAGGGGATATCTCATGGGGGATATCACTCAATGAAGCGCTGGAAGATTTCCGATTTATCGACTGCTTGCCGGGTAAAAAACTGATCGTAAAAGGGAATCACGATTACTGGTGGGAGACGGTTGGGAAAACAACTCGTTTCTTCCGTGAGCACGGGATTTCAAGCATCGGTTTTTTACATAACAACTCGGTTTTGGCGGATGGAATCGCGCTCTGCGGAACACGCGGTTGGTTTTATGAAGAAGACCGTGGCGAGCATAGCGAGAAGATCTACCGCCGTGAGTTGGGACGGCTTGAAGCATCGTTGAAAGCAGGGCAAACCCACGGTGCGAAACAGTTGGTTGCAGTCCTGCACTATCCGCCGCTTTGTACCGGATTTGAATGTACCGAGATTACCGAGATGCTGTCTGAGTACAATGTCTCACATTGCTACTACGGACATTTGCACGGACCGAGTCATCAATATGCGTTTACAGGCACGCACAAAGGGGTGCAATATCACTTGATCTCAGGTGATTTTGTCGGTTTTTGTCCCGCATTGATCGGAGAAAATGAGTCCTTTTGCTAAGTTTTCAGCCGCAAACAGATGTTTTCTTGTAAATAATCCATAAAATGAAAAAAAGGTATAGCATTTTTGATTTTTTTCTGATAGAATATCAAAGATGTATTAGTTACTGGAGGAATCGATATGAAAGTAAAGTCTACAGAAAAACTTGAAAACGGAAAGGTCTCGATTGAGATCCAAGTCGAAAAAGCAGAGTTTGATGCAGCAATGGATCGTTCTTTCAAGAAGAACGCACCTAAAATCACTGTGCCCGGCTTCCGTAAGGGTAAGGCACCGCGCCGTATGATCGAGCGTATGTATGGGGAACACGTCTTCACCGAAGATGCTCTCAATTTTGCATATCCGCCGGCATATGAGCAGGCAATTGCAGAACTCGGTTTGGAGCCTGTAGACCGTGCTGATGTCGATATTGTTGATTTGAGTGCTGACGGTTTTGTGTTCAAAGCAGTTGTTACCGTGAAGCCGGAAGTAAAGCTCGGCGCATACAAGGGGCTCACCGCTGATAAGGTAAAGCCGGAAGTTACCGAACTTGACATCCAGCGTGAATTAGATCAGTTGCGTATGCGCAACTCCCGCTTGGTCTCGGTTGACCGTGCGGCAAAGGAAAATGATACCGTCGTGATCGACTTTGAAGGATTTGTTGACGGTGTTGCATTTGAAGGTGGCAAGGCAGAAAAGCACAACTTGAAGCTCGGCTCCGGCCAGTTCATCCCGGGCTTTGAAGATCAACTGATCGGTGCTGTTGCAGGCGCAGAAGTTGATGTCAACGTTACTTTCCCGACCGAATATCAGGAAGACCTTGCAGGCAAGGCTGCAGTATTCAAAGTCAAAGTCATCGAAGTCAAAGAAACCGAAGAACCGGTTATGGACGATGAATTTGCAAAGGATGTTTCCGAGTTTGACACGATGGACGAACTCAAGAAGAGCATTGAAGCAAAACTTCTCGAAAACCGTGAACAGATCTCCAATGATGGTTTTGAAAGTATGCTCTTAGATCAGATCATCTCCAACATGGAAGTTGAAATTCCGGAAGTTATGATCGAAACTCAGCTTGATCGCATCACTGACGATTTTGCAAACCGTATGGCATCCCAGGGTATTTCTATGGAAAGTTATCTCCAGATGTCCGGTACCGACATGGAAGCATTCCGCAAGAACTTCCGTGAATCTGCAGAACGTCAAGTCAAAGTCACCCTTGCTTTGGAAGCAATCACCAAGGCAGAGAACCTTGAAATCACCGATGCTGATATCGATGCAGAATATACCAAACTGTCTGAACAGTATGGTATGCCGGTTGAACGCATCAAATCTTATATTCCGCGCGAAGCCATGCTTCAGGATATGAAGACCTTGAAGGCAAGTGAATTCATCCGCAACAATTCCAATGCAAACCTGATTGCTCCGGATGCGCCGAAGAAGAAAGCTTCCACTACTAAGAAGACGACTGCAAAGGCAGAGGATAAGGACGCAGAAAATAAGCCGGCTGCAAAGAAAACCACTACCACCAAGTCTTCTGCCACTAAGACTGCTACCAAGTCTACCGCAGCAAAGAAGACTACCACTACTACCAAAAAGACAACCGCAAAGGCAGATGCCGAAAAGGCAGCAGCACCGAAAAAGCGCACTACCACCAAGAAGGCAGACGCTGAATAAGTTGCCCAAAGCCGATTTGCCCGAGCAGTTGGAATAAATTTCAAATAATTTGTACATAATTTCTCTGGGCGAATTTTATTGTACTGACATGCGTGGCTGTCCTAACTTTTTAGGACAGCCCGTTTGCCAACCGGAGATTTTAAAAGGAGGATTTTTCTATGAGTCTGGTACCTACCGTAATCGAACAAACCAATCGCGGTGAGCGCGCGTATGATATTTTTTCGCGTCTTTTGAATGACCGCATCATTTTCCTGTCCGATGAAGTGAATGATGTGACTGCAAGTTTGGTCGTTGCTCAGATGCTGTATTTGGAGGCTCAGGATCCGGATAAGAAAATCGACTTCTACATCAACAGTCCGGGTGGCTCCATTACCGCGGGCATGGCGATTTATGATACCATGCAGTATATCAAGTGCGATGTTTCCACCATCTGTATCGGTATGGCCGCATCCATGGGCGCATTTCTGCTTGCTGCAGGTACTCCGGGGAAGCGCTATGCACTTCCGAATGCGGAAATTATGATCCATCAGCCGCTTTCCGGTATGCAGGGTCAGGCAACCGATATTAAGATCCATGCAGATCGCATCCTTCGCATCAAAAAGAATCTCAACACCATACTTTCCGATATTACCGGAAAGTCGTTGGAACAGATCGAACATGACACCGAACGCGACAATTTTATGTCCGCGGAAGAGGCAAAGGCATACGGCTTAATCGATGCTGTCATTGAAAAACGTTGATTGGAGATAACGCTATGTTCATTTGCTCCAAATGTGGAAAAACAATTGAATCAAAAGAAGGTTCCTTTACCGGAGTTAACGGACTTGTATGTGCCGATTGTATTTCTGCGCTGAAAGCACCTGGTCGCAAACGCAATGACCGCACGGAAATTCCCAATGCATCCATGATGTCATCGCTTTTGACACCGCAGGAATTGTATGCAGGCCTCGATGAGTATATCGTAGGGCAAGACGCGGCAAAGATGAAACTCTGCGTCGCGGTTTACAACCATTATAAGCGCATTACCAATGAACTTGCCGAAGAGATTCCGACCGGCGCGGAACTGGAAAAGAGCAATATCTTGATGATCGGTCCCACCGGTTGCGGTAAAACGCTCTTTGCGCAAACGTTGGCAAAACTCCTGCAAGTTCCGTTTGCTATTGCGGATGCGACCACATTGACTGAAGCAGGTTACGTCGGTGAAGACGTTGAAAACATTTTGCTTCGTTTGCTGCAGGCGGCAGATTTCAATGTTGCTTTGGCAGAACGCGGCATCATTTACATCGATGAAATCGACAAAATTGCCCGCAAAAGCGAAAACACCTCCATTACTCGTGATGTATCGGGCGAAGGTGTTCAGCAGGCATTACTGAAGATTTTGGAAGGTACGGTTGCAAATGTTCCACCGCAGGGAGGAAGAAAGCATCCGCACCAGGAATTCATCGAAATCAACACAAAAAATATCCTGTTCATCTGTGGTGGTGCATTTGACGGGATTGAAAAAGTTGTCCAGCGCCGTATGCGTAAAAACGAAATCGGCTTTGGATCCGATGTCTCGCAGGAACAGAAACTCGATAATGCAGAAATCATGCAGGAGATCCAGCCGCATGATCTGTTGAAATTCGGTATTATCCCGGAACTTGTCGGTCGACTTCCGGTCATTGCGCCACTCAGTCCGTTGGATCGTGAGGCAATGATCCGTATTTTGACCGAGCCGAAAAATGCGCTTGTAAAGCAGTACTGTAAGTTACTTTCCATGGATTCTGCAGAACTGTTCTTCGAAGATGAAGCACTTGGCGTGATCGCCGATAAAGCAATCGAACGCGGAATCGGTGCGCGCGGTCTCCGTGCAGTCATGGAACAGATCATGACACAAGTGATGTTCGATCTCCCGTCCGATGAGAAAACCGATACGGTTATCGTAACGGCAGAAACTGTAAAAAACCATCTGGAACCCCAAAAGTTCCCGCAATAATTGTTACTCACCATCCCTTCCGGAAGGAGGAAGAAACTATGTCAGAATATTTACCGGTACTCGCTCTGCGCGGTATGGTCGTTTTCCCGAAAATGATGTTGCACTTCGATGTGGGTCGCGACCGTTCTCTCGAAGCATTGCGTTCCGCAATGAAGAACCATCAGCATATTTTTTTGGTCGCACAGCGCGAAATTGCAACCGATAAGCCGGTTTTGGAAGATTTATATGAATACGGTACTGTCGCCAAAATCTGTCAGATTTTACGTTTTCCGGGTGATAATACACGTGTTCTTGTGGAAGGCGTTTCGCGTGCGAAACTCAAGAATTTAATGCAGATCGATCCGTACCTTTTAGGCGAAATCGAGGCTTGTGAAACCCCGAATATTCGTGTAAGCGATGTTCGTAAACAGGCTCTGTTACAATCCGCCCGTGATGCGTTTTCTGTTTATGCGGAAGTGGCACCAAAACTGATGCCGGATACCATCATCAATGTTCTTTCGAACAATGATATGGGGGAACTGGCAGACTATATTGCACAGAACATCCCGACCGATTACACAAACAAGCAAGCGGTTTTGGAAGAATTACACCCGTTCCGCCGTTTGCAGACAGTATGTAAAATTCTGAGCCGTGATGCCAATGTTTATGAAGTGGAAAACGAACTCCACGAACAGGTACATGAGCAAATGGACAAGAATCAGCGCGATTATTATCTGCGTGAGCAAATGCGTGCGATTCAAAACGAGTTGGGCGAAGACGAAGATACCCGTTCCGAAGCGGATACATATCTTGAGAAAATCAATGCATTGTCTCTGAGTGAAGAAGTTTCCGAGAAACTCAAAAAAGAAGCAGAACGCCTGGCTAAGATGCAGTATCACTCTGCAGAAAGTACGGTTGCGCGCTCTTATCTTGATACCTGCTTGGCGCTTCCGTGGAATACAACAACCAAAGAAACCACACAACTCAGCCGTGCCAAGAAAGTTTTGGATGCAGACCATTATGGTATGACCAAAGTCAAAGATCGTATTTTGGAAATCATTGCAGTCCGACAGCTCAAGCATGATGTAAAAGGTCAGATTATCTGTCTTGTTGGCCCTCCGGGTGTTGGTAAAACCTCGATCGGACGCAGCGTAGCAGAAGCACTTGGTCGTAATTTTGCGCGTTTATCGCTTGGCGGTGTACGCGATGAGGCTGACATTCGTGGTCACAGA
This sequence comes from Oscillospiraceae bacterium, assembly GCA_015067485.1. GTDB lineage: Bacteria > Bacillota > Clostridia > Oscillospirales > JAAYXM01 > SIG510. The sequence goes on along the minus strand of SVMJ01000003.1, from coordinate 4,583 downwards.
AAGACCTATATTGGTGCTATGCCGGGTCGTATTATGACCGCAATGGCACAAGCCAAAAGTAAGAATCCGGTTCTACTGTTGGATGAAATCGATAAAATGAGTTCCGATTTTCGCGGTGATCCGTCTGCGGCAATGCTGGAAGTGCTCGACAGTGAGCAGAATCATGCGTTCCGCGATCACTATCTGGAAGTTCCGTTTGACCTTTCCGAAGTTCTGTTCATCACGACCGCAAACACGCTTGATACCATACCGCGTCCGCTCCTTGACCGTATGGAAGTGATTGAACTACCGAGTTATACGACCGAGGAGAAGTTCCATATTGCAAAAAAACACTTGATTCCGCGTGTGCTGGAAAAGAACGGTCTTTCGAAGAAATCTCTCAAAATCCAGGATGCCGCGATCTATCAGATGATTGAAGGCTATACGCGTGAAGCGGGCGTGCGTACTTTAGAGCGCGAACTTGGAACGCTTTGCAGAAAGGCCGCGAAAAAAATCGTGGATCACAAAGTTTCGTCTGTTACGGTTACACGCAGCAATTTGAATGAGTTTTTGGGTGTTGTGCGCTATCAGACCGAAAAAGCAGAAATTCGTGAACCCGGTGTGGTAAACGGTCTTGCATGGACATCGGTTGGCGGCGAGATTCTCGAAGTGGAAGTGAACTTGGTTCCCGGCAGCGGAAAACTTGAAATCACAGGGAATCTCGGAACGGTTATGACCGAATCCGTGAAAGCGGCTTTGACCTATATTCGCAGCCGCGCTGATTACTACGAAATTCCGAATGATTTCTATAAAACCAAAGACATTCACGTGCATTTTCCGGAAGGTGCAACACCGAAAGACGGTCCGTCTGCGGGGATCACAATTGCCACCGCATTGCTTTCCGCTTTGGTTCAAATTCCTGCTAAATCCAACGTTGCCATGACGGGCGAAATTTCCATTCGTGGTCGCGTTTTGCCGATTGGCGGTGTTCGCGAAAAGACCATGGCAGCATATCGCAACAACATCAAAACCATCTATATTCCTGCAGAAAACATGAAAGATTTGGAAGAAGTGGATCAGGTCGTCAAAGATGCAATCACATTTATTCCGGTTGAACATGTTGATACCGTTATTCTCGGTGCCTTGCATTGGGATCATAAACTCAAAGCAGATGTTGAGTCTTCGGTGGTCAGTTCTCATTCCGATGTTCCGACAGAGCATAATAACGAACGTACCCGTGCGGTCATCCGTCAGTAAGAGGTGTCCGTTATGAAAGTCAATTTACACAATGCGGAATTTATTCGATCTGCGGTAAAACAAGAAGATTTTCCGCAAGATGTGATGCCGCAGGTTATCTTTGCGGGGAAGTCGAATGTTGGAAAATCCTCGGTTATCAACCGCTTGCTGAATCGAAAGAATTTTGCAAGAGTCGGCGCATCCCCGGGGAAAACCACGCACATCAATTTCTTTTTGATTGACCGAAAGTTTTATCTGGTGGACCTTCCCGGTTACGGGTATGCAAAGGTCTCTATGCAGGAACGTGAGCGTTGGGGGAAGTTGATTGAACTGTACTTTTCCGATGAAAAACCGATTGATCTCGGAGTTTTCATTGTAGATATTCGTCACAAACCCACCGCAGATGACTGTACCATGTGTGATTGGCTCAAGCAAACCGGAATGCCGTTTTGTATTGTTGCCAATAAAATGGACAAGTTAAAGAAAAGTCAGATCGATCCTGCAGTTTCCTTGATTGCAGAAACTCTTGAAGTTCCCGAGGAATGCATCATTCCGTTTTCTGCGGAAAAAGGAATCGGAAGACAGGATCTTTTGGACACGATTCTTGCTCATATTAGCGAAGGAATGGAGGAGTAAAGATGTTTCTTTCTCCGTGCTTATCGAAAAATGAACAGGGACATCTTACCATCGGCGGTCTTGACGTCCCCGCACTTGCAAAAGAATATGGAACTCCGCTCTATCTCATGGATGAAAACCTGATCCGTGAAACCTGCCGCGCATACAATGCCTCAATGAAAGAACACTACGGAAAAGACAACTTCCTGGTAGTTTTCGCCAGTAAGGCATTCTGTGCGAAGTATATGTACCGCATTTTGGCAGAAGAAGGCATGGGTGCGGATTTGGTATCCGGTGGGGAACTTTATACAGCAATACAGGCAAATTTCCCGCTTGATCGCACATATTTCCATGGCAACAACAAAACCGAGCAGGAAATCATCCTTGCTTTGGATGCGGGCATCCGTCGTTTTGTGGTTGATAACCGTGAAGAACTTTTGAAGCTCGACGCACTTGCAAAAGAGCGTAATACGGTTGCTGATATTTCCTTCCGCGTAAAACCCGGTATCGATGCACATACGCACGACTTTATCCAAACCGGTCAGATCGACTCCAAATTCGGTGTTGCACTGGAGAACGGGGAAGTTATGCAGATTATTGCGGAAGCAAGCAAACTGAGCGGTGTGCGCGTAGTAGGTCTCCATTGTCATATCGGTTCTCAAATCTTTGAAACTGAACCGTTCGGACTTGCGGCAAAGGTAATGATGGACTTGATTGCTGACATCCGTGCTAAATTTGGCATCACAATTGATGAATTGAATTTAGGCGGCGGGTTCGGGGTTCGTTATACCGAAGCAGACCACCCTGTATTGATTGACGAAATCGTGTCTGTTCTGACCGATGCAGTCAAAGAATCCGCAAAAGAACATGATCTGGAACTTCCGTTTTTGGTCATCGAACCGGGTCGTTCCATTGTTGCACCGTCCGGCATCACGGTTTATACTGTGGGATCGGTCAAGGAAATCAAAGACGTTCGCACCTATGTTTCAGTTGACGGCGGCATGACCGACAATCCGCGTTATGCGCTTTATGAAGCGGAATACACCGCGGTATTGCCGGAACGCATTGAAGCAGAAGCAACCGAGACTGTTGCGATTGCGGGGCGTTGTTGCGAAAGTGGCGACCTGATCGGAAAAGAGATGAAACTTCCGCCAGTCAAGGCAGGGGATTTGCTCGCGGTTCTGACAACAGGGGCATACAATTATTCCATGTCCTCGCACTATAACCGTGTTCCGAATCCACCGGTCGTTATGGTTTGTGACGGCAAGGCAAAAACAATCGTTCGCCGTGAGACCTATGAAGACCTGCTGAAAAACGATATTTGAGAGTAAAATTTAAACACCGTATCGATTTTCGATACGGTGTTTTCTGTTATCTTTTTTTACCGACGAAGAAGAGTGCGAGTGTTCCGGGACCTGAGTGAGATCCAATAACAGGACCGATGTCCACAATATGTGCCGGATCAATTTTGTGTCGTTCGACAAGAATGCGCTCCAATTCTTTTGCATCATCCATGCAATCTGCCTGCGAGATGAATACCTTTCCGGATTCGGGATGAAGTGCAAGTTCACTATAACGATCGGCAAGTGCGGTGATAGCAGCCTTTCTGCCACGCGACTTTGAAACCGAGATCAAATGACCTTCGTCGTCCACGTGCAGTACCGGTTTGATGCCGAGAAGCCCTCCGACAAACGCTACTGCAGGGCTGACACGTCCGCCGCGTTTTAAGTATTCCAAATCATCGACTGTGAACCAGTGGCAGATACTCAAGCAATGATCTTCCACAAATTTTGCAGTCTCTTCAATCGTTGCTCCTTCGCTCTTCTTCTCAATCGCAAGAGACAAGAGAAGCGCTTGCCCTGCCGAAGCGCAGAGCGAATCAACCACTATGATTTTTCGCTCGGGGTAGGCTTCCGAAAGTTCTTCTGCGGCAACTCTTGCCGAGTTATAAGTGGTGCTCAGACCACTCGAAAAACCAAGGTAGAGAATATCATTGCCGTTTTTAACTTCGGCTTCAAATGCTTCCTTAAATTGCGCGATATTGATTGCCGAGGTTTTTGCACTTTTCCCATCACGCATCATTTGATAAAATACTTTGGAACCCAATTCCTTGTCTTGATATTCACGGTCGGAATCATCGAAACGGAATGTGAGATCCAAACATTTTACGTTCCAGTCAAGAAGTGTCTCTGCCGATAAATCACAACAGGAATCGGTAAATAAAACAAACTCATTCATTGGAATTCAGCCTCCTTTTTTACAGTATACCAAATTTCCATGATTTACACAATGAACTCACAAGAAAACAGAATATCCTGTCAGGAGAGATGCTTGTAGATTAGAAACACAACTCTACTGTGTGTAGAATGTCGACAAAAAAACAATTGAAAATGCAAAAATCATGTGATATAATACATTTACACAAGTTTTTTGTTTCGTGCTTTTTGAAGGAGATTTTTGTCTGTTATGGAAGATATCAAGTCCGTTATTGCGAAAAATATCATTGAATTGCGCCGTGAAAAGAAGATCACGCAGGCAGAACTTGCCGAACATTTGAATTATACCGATAAAGCGATTTCCAAATGGGAACGTGCGGAATCCATCCCTGATGTTGTTGTATTAAAGCAAATCGCGGATTATTTCTCGGTTACTTTAGACTACCTTGTAACATCCGATCACGCGCAAAAACCGACACAACAGCAGGTGAGTAAGCGCATTTTTGAAAACCGTGTCTTTATTACCGGGATCGGTGT
>SVMJ01000011.1 GCA_015067485.1 Oscillospiraceae bacterium | reverse complement strand
TCTGTTGCACTTTTCCTGAAGTCGCCTTCGGCGGGCGTTACCCGTTATCCTTGCCCTGTGGAGCTCGGACTTTCCTCATACGTCGCCTTTCGGCATATGACGCACGCGACTGTCTGGCTTACTCGCAATCTTGATTATACACAAATCCCCCCATAAAGTCAACAATGCACCGTCATAGGACGGTGCATTGTATCGCGATTATTCAATCGGGACCAACTCACAAGCATTCTTGTAGTAAATTTTATCTGCAACTTCTTTCGGGAGATCCAGGGTATTCAAGAATTCCTGATGTTCGTTGGAGAATTCGTCACGACCATAAAGTACGCGGTCACTGTAATCACAAAGGAATTTCTTTGTAAACTCAGGATCACGCTTGAGTGCGCCGCAGCCACTGCCTGCCGAAATGTCACAGTACAGGTTCGGGTACTTCTCCAGCATTTCGCTGATCTTACCGCCCGGGAGAACCTTTCCTTCCGGATAGTAAGTTTTCTTGTACTGATCGTCGCCCGAAATGTGCGCCCAGAACCCGGGTGCGTGACCGATGAAGTTGGTTTCGGGGCAAGCTTTGATCGCGCGTTCAAACGCTTCGATGCCGCCGCCGAACCAATAGTTCGGACGCGGATAATTCGTACCGTAATCGAATTCATAGTCGATGTGAACGAGTACCGGGATCCCGTTTTCGCCACAATAGCGGTACATACGGATCGCATCCCAGTTATCCAGCATCATGCGGAGTTTCATTTCGCCGTAGACCTTGACGCCGTGGATGGTGACCGCGGCTTTCATGCGGTCGATCGCATCGGGACGGCGCGGATCGGGCGCATAGCCCAAGATGAAACGATCGGGCGCTTTTTCCGCATATGCAACACAGCGGTCAAAGCCGATCGGGCCCCAGGGCCCCGGATTGATGGGAGTGGTCACACGGACATCTGCGATGTTGTAGTCGCCCATCGGGGATTCCCAAGAGAGAAGCCATGTCTTGTCGATACCACATGCATCCATATTCTCGATGAATTTGTCGATATTATGACCGTGCCAATCGGGATGGTTATGAACATCAATGATCATTTATGTTCCCTCACTTCTTGCTCTGATAGTACGCACTTACCTTACGGATCGCTGCGATCATTTCGTCAATGTCCTGCTCGGTATGGAATTCGTTGATGTTGAAGCTGATTGCGCTCTTTAAGATCAATTCCGCACCCGGGCAGTTTTCCTTGGAATAGGTAACATTTCCACCGTAGTACTTACTGTCAAACGGTGCATGGGTACCTTGATATGCGCTTCTGTTCCGGAAGAAGTTGTAGTCGTATGCACAGAACAGACCGTAACCACGTCCGACCGGAATGCCTTCCGCAACCAGTGCATCCGCAAAATCGTTGCGGGAAACGCCTGCTGCTGCTTCGTCGATACGGAACATATAGAACCAATAGGAAGACTTGTTGTGCGGCTTGATTTCCGGAATCAGAACGCCCGGAAGATCACGGATTCCCGCACTGAGTCGTTCGCCCAGTTCGTTGCGGCGCGAGCAGATCCATTCCACACGGTCGATCTGAGCAAGACCAACTGCACCGGTGAGTTCGTTCATGCGGTAGTTGGGTGCGATGAAATCGATCTGTCCGTCGTGAACATTACGGCTGTTCCAACGGTCATAGTTCTTGTCCGCAAACTTTGCCGCGGTGTAGAAGTTCTGCTCGTCGTTGGTGAGCACCATGCCGCCATCCCCTGCGGAGATATGCTTGAAATCATTGAGACTGAAGCAGCCAAAATCGCCGAAGGTACCGACTCTTTTGCCCTTGTAGAATGTTTCATACGCCTGTGCGCAGTCTTCGATGACTTTGATGTTGTACTTTCTTGCGACTTCCATGATTTCGTCCATTTCAGCGCAGTTACCTGCAAGATGGACCACAACCACCGCTTTGGTCTTATCGGTGATGACCTTTTCAATGCTTTCTGCGGTCATGATGTAAGTACGCGGATCAAGGTCTGCGAAGACCGGAATTGCGTTCTGGAACAAGATACCGATCATAGAGCCCATATCAGTCATCGGTGCGACGATGACTTCGTCGCCCTCGGTCACGCCCGCAGCGCCGAGTGCCACATGAATCGCCGCGGTGCCCGAACTGGTTGCCACGCAGTAGTTTGCGCCATACATCTTTTTGAATTTATCGCACATTGCGTTGACTTTTGTGCCACGGAAATAGAACAAAGTATTTTGCTCGAGTGCTTCTTTTAACTGCTGAAGTTCTTCATCACCGAAGCGTTTTCCGGTGCCCCACGGTGTGGTTTTTGCTTTTTCACCGCCGAAAATTGCGAGTTGTTCCATCATCATACCTCCTAATCCAACGGGACTAATTTGCAAGCATTCTTGTAATAAATTTTATCGAGTACTTCTTGCGGAAGATCCAAAGAGTTCAAGAGTTCCTGATGTTTGTTGCTAAACTCATCGCGTCCGAAAAGCACTCGGTCCTGATACTGTACCAAGAATTTCTTGGAGAATTCCAAATCACGGCTGAGCGCGGTGTGCCCGGACGCTGAAATATCGCAGTACAAGTTCGGATACTTGTCCAGCATCTCGAGAAGTTTCCCGCCCGGAAGGACCGGGTAGCCGGTGGGGTACTGCACTTTGTCGTGCAAACCATCCCCCGAGATATGCCCCCAGAACCCCGGTGCGTGACCGATGAAATTGGTTTCAGGGCACGCTTTGATCGCGCGCTCAAATGCTTCCATACCACCGCCGTACCAATGGTTGACACGGCTGTACTGTGCCGCATAGTCGAATTCATAGTCAATGTGAACGAGCACCGGGATTCCGTTTTCACCGCAGTAGCGGTACATCCGGATCGCATCCCAGTTATCGAACATCAAGCGCATTTTCATTTCGCCGTAGACCTTGACGTCATAGATGGAGACCGCCGCTTTCATACGGTCAATCGCATCGGGACGGCGCGGGTCGGGCGCATAGCCAAGGATAAAGCGGTCGGGTGCTTTTTCTTTATACTTCACACAATACTCAAACGGGATCGGACCGTATTCGCCGTTTACCACCGGCGGGCATTTTTGGAAATAGAACGGGTCATATTCATCATGACGGCATTCCCAAGAAAGAAGCCAGGTCTTGTCGATACCACATTCATCCATGTTGGCAATGAAACGGTCGAAGTTATGCCCCAACCATTCCGGGTGGTTATGTACGTCAATAATCATGGCTTACAGACCTTTCAGTTCAACTTCTTTGCCGGTGTTGACAGAATCCACGATCGCGTTGAGCAGTTCAACGGTTGCATAGAGTTTGTCGTGGGAGACCGGAATCTCGCCGCTCTTCAAGGTCTTGATGTATTCATCAAGCCCGTGGCGGTATGCAAGGGTGATGTCGAGACGGCGCTCGATGGTGCCGGCATCCCCGATGACATAGCAGAAGTTATGAACGCCACCGTCGATGAAGTTCAAGATAACCTGATAGTTTTCGTATTTTACGACTGCACAAACGTTGCCATTACTCTTGGTTGCCATAACACGCTTCATATCGTAACCGAATGCCGCACAAGCCATTTCGACCAAGTGTGCGCCGTAGAAATAAAGTCCGCCGTATTCGTTCTCCCAAGTGCCCGGGAAGTTCATATAAGCAACCTGGGTCTTTCCAACGTAGAAGTTATTTTCCACCGCGTTCTTGAGCATCAAAACATCATAGCAGAATTTGCAGGTGGAACCGCCGGTCAGAATGGTGCCGGTTTCCTTTGCGAGTGCAATGAGTTCTTTGGCTTCTTCATTCGAAATGGTAAACGGCTTATCCAGCCATACCGGGATGCCTGCCTTGAGAAACGGGATCGCGTGCTTTGCGTGGAGACCGCCGTGGCGGAACACGATCATAACCGCGTCGACCTTGCCGATCATTTCAAGCGGATCGGAAACAATCGTTTCGATTTTGCCGATCTTTGCGACTTCTTCGGTGCGTTCCTTTTCTTCACCGTAGATCATGGTAACCTTGCAATCCGGATATTCGAATTTTCCGGTCTTTTCGTTCGGGATGTTGATCAAAGACGAAAACGCGTCTGCATGGCTGTTATCAGAGCCGATAATACCGATTTTAATCATAGTGCTATCCTCCACGATTGTCGGATGATCCGACTGTTTTCTTTTATTATATCATCCACAAAAGAAAATGCAATTGGACTTTTCTCCTTTTTTACAAAAAAACACCCCAACCGACGGTTGGGGTGTTTGCTCTTAATAATTGTAGCCGAGTTCGACTGCTTTCAGGTTGACTTCCAGCATATCGCGCTTGCGTTCCGGAATGACCTTCATCAAACCGTTTTTGACGGATTCCATATCCATCACGCCGAGTTCGCGGATGACCTTGCCGAGCATGATCATGTTGGCAAGACCCTTCATGCCGTTTTCCTGTGCCATCTGAGTTGCCGGGATGTAAAAACTCTTGACATCAGAGCGCTCCACCTTACGGGAGATGAGCGTGCTGTCAATGAATGCGTAACCGTCTTTCACGATCGCATTTTCGAACTTATCGAGCGACGGCAGATTCATTGCCACCAAAACGCCCGGGTCGTTGACGATTGGAGAGCCGATCGGGCTGTCGCTGATGATGACGCTGCAGTTTGCAGTACCGCCACGCATTTCCGGACCGTAGGACGGAAGCCAGCTGACCTGATGACCGTCAAGCATACCTGCATAGACCAAGACTTTGCCTGCAAACAGGATGCCCTGTCCGCCAAAGCCTGCGATTACGATTTCATGATTCATTTCTGCACCTCCGCACCGATATCCTTATACACGCCAAGCGGGTAATGCGGAATCATATTTTCCTGCAGCCAGCCGAGTGCCTTGACCGGGCTTAAGCCCCAGTTGGTCGGGCAGGTGGAAAGGACTTCAACAATGGTGAAACCCTTGCCTTCCAGCTGATACTGGAATGCTTTCTTGATTGCTTTCTTTGCTGCGTTGATGTGCGGAACGGTATCCATGGAAACGCGTTCTGCGTATGCAACACCGTCGAGAGTGGAGAGCATTTCACAAACGCGGACCGGATGCCCTGCCGTTTTGACATCACGACCGTACGGAGTGGTCTGGGTAACCTGGTTGGGCAGAGTAGTCGGCGCCATCTGACCGCCGGTCATACCGTAGATCGCATTGTTGACGAAAATGATGGTGATATTCTCCCCGCGGGTCGCCGCATGGACGGTTTCCGCGGTACCGATTGCCGCAAGGTCGCCGTCGCCTTGGTATGTAAAGACGATGCTATCCGGATTTGCGCGCTTCAGTCCGGTTGCCTGTGCAGGAGCACGGCCGTGAGCCGCTTCGGTCATATCACATTCAAAATAGTTATAAGCCATAACACTACAGCCGACCGGTGCAACACCGACGGTACGACCTGTGATATCCAGTTCATCCATTACTTCTGCGACCAGACGGTGGATGATACCGTGGGTACAACCCGGGCAATAGTGAGTGGTTACCGGGCTGAGTGCTTTCGGACGATCAAATACTACGCTCATTACTTCGCACCTCCCGAGATTTCCTGAATCTTAGCCAAAACTTCCTGCGGCTTTACGATCATACCGCCGGTACGGTTGCACAAGTGCACCGGCTTCTTGCATTCGCAAGCAAGGCGGACGTCTTCGATCATCTGACCCATGGAGAGTTCGACGGTGAGAAATGCCTTGGTGTTCGGTGTTGCCGCACGGATTGCATCCACCGGGAACGGCCACAGGGTGATCGGACGGATCATACCGACCTTGATACCCTCTGCGCGAGCCGCGACGATCGCGTTCTTCGCAACACGGGCGGATGCGCCGTATGCCACAACCACGTACTCTGCATCGTCCATCATGAACAGTTCGCACTTCTGCTCGTTTTTCTGGATTTCAGCATAACGCTCATAACGCTCCATGACCTTGGCTTCGAGTTCTTCGGGCTGGAGATAGAGAGAGTTTACGATGTTCTTCTTACGCTTGCCCTGGGTACCGGTAACCGCCCAATCCTTTGCGGGAAGTTCTCTTCCGGTGCCTTCCGGGAAGGAAGCAGGTTCCATCATCTGACCCAAGATACCGTCGCTGAGCATGATGACCGGCATACGATAAATGTCTGCCATGTCAAATGCTTCGAAGGTCAGGTCAATCACTTCCTGAACGGTGCTCGGAGCGAGTACGATCAAATGGAAGTCGCCATGACCCAAACCGCGGGTTGCCTGGAAATAGTCCGCCTGAGACGGCTGAATGCCGCCAAGACCCGGACCGCCGCGCTGAACGTTTACGATGACAGCGGGCAGGTCGCAACCTGCGATATAAGAGATACCTTCACTTTTCAGCGAGATCCCCGGGCTGGAGCTGGAGGTCATAACGCGGACGCCTGCAGCTGCTGCGCCGAGTACCATGTTGATTGCTGCGACTTCACTTTCCGCCTGCAGGAAGGTGCCGCCGCGCTTGGGCATGTGCTTGGAAAGATACGCCGAGATTTCGGTCTGCGGCGTAATCGGATAACCGAAGAAATGACGGCAACCTGCACGCATTGCTGCTTCTGCAAGTGCTTCATTTCCTTTCATCAATACTTTATCAGCCATGCTTCTTCCTACCTTTCTACCTTGATTGCCACATCCGGGCACATCACTGCACACATTGCACAACCGATGCAATCGTCTGCATTGACCACTTCAGCCGGGTTGTAACCCTTCTGATTGAGTTTGTCTTTCGAGATGGCAAGTACGCCTTTCGGACACGCATGCACACAAAGGCCACAGCCTTTACATACGTCTTCATGAATGGTGACATTTCCTTTTGCCATTCTGTTCGCCTCCTTAAATATTCCAAATCGATTTTGTGGTAAGTGTAATCGGGAACGGATGCGGGACATCCAGTTCTCCCAGGTGTGCGCAATATGCGGTCATCACCACGGGAAGCCCGGTCAGGCGGGATACCTCATCCGCATAAGAGACAGAATCAAGCACGTGTTCGCGGGTGGTCTCAACGCCAAGGTTGGTGTTGTTTGCGATCCCGGTGAATTTCACGCGACAGGCGGCTTCGATCTCTCCAACGACTTCCAAAACATCTCGTGCAGTCGCGGTGTCCGGACGGAAACGGTTGATCACCAAAAGCATTTCGTAGTCTTCCGGATCACAGAGTTTTTCGGAAAATCGCCCGAGCGCATAAGCACCTCGGTCATCCCCACCCAGGTCAACCACCGAGTACCGTCCATCATCCAGAAACATGGAATACATCTCGGGCGGAAGCGCGGGAAGATCCATATTGGTATTCGCATACTCGGATGCAATCACGCGAATCCCCTTTTCACGCAAAATGGCAGTACTGTCTTTCGAGCGGAAATAGGGATTTACAATATCGAGATCCATCAGCGCGGTTTGGTATCCGTTTTCCTTTAGGTAAAACGCGTAGTTGACCGCGAGATTACTCTTTCCGCTTCCGTAGTGCCCGGCAAATATCGTGATCTTTTTCGCCTGCTTCATTCGAAACTCGACTCTTTCTCTCATAGATTTACATTATATTGTAGCAAATTTCAAAGCGTTTCGCAAGTACCATTCTGCTATAGAATCCTATTTTACGGGAAAAATTTTTATGTATTTTGCAATACTACATCCCGATCGGCGGAATGGACATGGTTTCCTGCACCGCCTGCCAGATTGCAACCAGCCAAATAATCGACCAAATAACTGCGATGGATTTTTTAATTCCGTCATGCCAGTTCGTCAGCCGAAACATGAGAAAAATTCCGAGCGGCGGAAATATCATCAGAAAAAATATGCTAATCACCGAGAAAAGAAACTGTTTCATATCCGATCCCCTTTCTTCTGCTTTGCAGATTGGTCTCTCATTATAGCATATTTCACATATTCTCGCAACAGTTTTGAATTGACAAATCCACATGGGAAACTTACAATAAAATTAGAAAAACAAAGGAGGGCTGAACCGATGATAACACATACCATGAATGTATCCGGGATGAGTTGCGCGGTTTGCGCTCGTTCCATCGAGACCGCAGTCGGAAAACTTGCCTTTGTGGACTTTGTTTCGGTCAATCTCGCGGCAAATTCCATGACCGTCCGTTTTGACGAAACCCAAGGTACGATTGATGAAATCAGTTCTGCGGTTTCGAAAATCGGTTTTTCCGCGGAACTATCAAATTTTGCGCGAGATGCCAAGCAAAACGCAAAAAAATCCGCACGGGAACTGAAAGAAAACAGAAACCGTCTGGCCGTTGCACTCACTTTCGGCGCACTTCTGTTTTACTGTGCGATGGCACCCATGCTCTTTGGCGAAAGTACACTCCCGCACTTCGTCTCCCCCGCATTCCCCTTGCGCTATGCGCTCTTACAGTTGATTCTTCTCATTCCGATTGTAACAGTCGGACGAAAATTTTATACAAACGGGTTTTCAGCACTCTTCCGCCGAAACCCCAACATGGATTCTCTGGTCGCAATCGGGACAAGCGCCGCGATTCTCTCCAGTCTGATCGGACTTGTAAAAATCATTTTGGGCGATGCCCACGCGGTGCACAACTTGTACTTTGAATCGGGCGGGATGATACTCGCGCTCATTATGCTCGGAAAACATTTGGAACTGCGTGCAAAGCAAAAAACAAATACCGCGGTGCAAAAACTCATGCAACTCGCACCCGAAACCGTGCATTTGCTCGTGGACGGAACAGAAACAGAAGTTCCCATTGAAAATGTCCGTGTCGGCGATTTCTTGATCGTCCGCCCGGGTGAGCGTATCCCGATCGACGGGATTTTGACAGATGGAACCGCCGCAATCGATGAGTCCATGCTCACCGGCGAAAGTCTCCCGGTGGACAAAGAACCCGGGGACTCGGTGACCGGTGGATGCATCAACTTAAATAGTATCATCACGGTCCGTGTGATCCGTGTGGGTGCAGATACCACCCTTTCCCAGATCATCCATTTGGTTACTGAAGCGCAAGGCTCGAAAGCACCCATTTCAAAACTCGCCGACGTAGTGAGCGGGTATTTTGTCCCCGCGGTCATGTTGATTGCAACACTCTCCGCGATTATTTGGGCGATTGTGGGAAAACCCGCATCCTTTGTGCTCACCACTTTCATCTCGGTCTTGGTGATCTCCTGTCCGTGTGCATTGGGTCTTGCAACCCCGGTTGCCATCATGACGGGAACAGGCAAAGGCGCGTCAGACGGGATTCTGTTCAAAAACGGAGAAGCGCTTGAATGTGCACACCATGTGACCCATGTGGTCTTTGACAAAACAGGAACTATCACTTTAGGGAAGCCGCGAGTAACCGATGTGTTCCCCGTCGGTTGCGATGTGGAAACTCTACTCCAATTTTCTGCATCCGCAGAATACGGCTCTGAGCATCCGCTCGGAAAAGCGATCTGTGAATATGCAAAAGAGCAGAATCTCACCCTTCTCCCGATTTCCGATTTCCGCGCACATTCTGGCTTTGGTATTTCCGCGGTTTGTCAGAATGCGGAGATCCGCATCGGAAACGCAGAGTTTTTGATGCAGGCGGGAGTGGACTGTTCCGCTTGCGAGACCACAGCGAAAGAACTTGCATCAAACGGCAAAACCCCGATGTTTGTTTCAAAAAGCAACTGTCTGCTTGGCATCATCGCGGTATCCGATCCCGTCAAGCCCACTTCGGCGCACGCAATCGAAACACTCCATGCAATGGGCATCCAAACCGTGATGCTCACGGGTGATAATGAAATCACCGCACAAGCGGTGGCAAAGCAAGTGGGCGTGTCCCGCGTGGTAGCGGGCGTTCGCCCCGAACACAAGGCGGATGAGATTCGCCGTCTCAAAGAACTTGGCGCAACAGTCGCTATGGTGGGCGACGGCATCAACGACGCTCCCGCACTTGCCGTGGCAGATGTTGGGATTGCAATCGCGGCAGGCACCGATATTGCGATGGAATCCGCGGATGTCGTACTGATGCACAATGATTTGGAAGATGTGCCGCGTGCCATCCGACTGTCCCACAAAGTAATCCGAAACATCAAGCAGAATCTGTTTTGGGCGTTCGGGTATAACACCCTCGGCATCCCGATTGCGGCCGGCGTTCTTACATTGTTCGGCGGACCGCTACTTTCCCCGATGATCGGTGCATTTGCCATGTCGCTCAGTTCGATCTCGGTGGTAACAAATGCTTTGCGACTGAATTTTGTAAAACTATAAAAGGAGATAAAGTTATGAGTATTTACACAGAAAAAGCGCAGGCTCTGCGTGATGACACCACCACGCATTACAACTGCGCGCAAGCGGTTTTAATGGCGTTTTCTTCCGATGCGGGACTCTCGGACGAGACCGCGGCAAAGCTCGCTGCAAACTTCGGTGCAGGAATGAAAAACGGCGGCGTGTGCGGCGCGATCACAGGCGGGCTCATGGCACTTGGACTGTTTGGCATCACCGATACCGTGACCTATTACAATCGTGTCAAAGAAGCGATTGGAAGTGAAATGAATTGCTCCGCTTTGCTCAAGGCAAATGCGGAAAACGGTGGAGAGAAAAAGGGGTTCTGTGACGGACTCATCTCAGCGTGTGTTACTGTTGTGGAAACCATTTTGAAAGAAGAAGGAAAACTCTAAAGAATAGAACGCAGGCAGGAGATTTGCCGTCTCCTGCCTGCTTTTTGTTTCTTATCTTGCGAGCCAGCCACCGTCTACCGGGATCGTGATGCCCGTGATATAGTCGCTTGCCGCACTTGCTAAAAATACCGCCGCACCGCCAAGGTCTTGCGGGGTACCCCAGCGACCTTTCGGAATACGCGCCAGGATTTCAGCGTTGCGCTTGGGGTCGTTTTGGATGGCGTCTGTCATATCAGTTGCCATATACCCGGGTGCGATCGCATTCACCGTGATCCCGTCTTTTGCCCATTCGTTTGCAAGGAGCATGGTGAGCGTCTTCACTCCACCCTTACTCGCGGTATACCCTGCCACGTTGACTCCGCCTTGATAGGAGAGCATACTGGCAAGGTTGATGATTTTTCCGCCGTGTCCTTGGTCACGCATTTTGCGAGCAACCGTGCGCCCCAAAAAGAACACATTTTTGAGATTGACGTCGAGCACGTAATCCCAATCTTCTTCGCTCATCTCATAGGCGGGTGCACGGCGCATCGCGCCTGCATTGTTGACCAAAATATCCACTTGCCCGAACACGCGACAGCATTCGTTTGCGATCTGCTCGGGAGACTTCGGATCGGACAGATCCGCACAAATCTCGTGATAAGTGCGACCGAGAGACTGAATTTTCTCTTTGGTTTGTGGCGCACCTTTGGTGGATACACCGAAAATATCTGCTCCCGCCTCCGCGAGTGCAAGCGCGATGCCCTGTCCCAAACCGCGGGACAGACCTGTTACGATCGCGACTTTTCCGCTTAAATCAAACATATTCATCTAAAACGGCATACACTGGTCGACCGCACAGATCGCTTCTTCACACGGCCTCTTCTGTGCGGATTTTTCTTTGGGTTGCAAATTGGTTGCCTGCGCACAACGGTCTAAAAATGTTCCGACCGCGATGAATGCGCCAGCCAGGGTCGCCAAAATCACAAAGAGCGTTTTGAGAAACTGTTTCATTGATACCCCTCCGATCTTAGTAGCCGAATTCCCCGACCAAAGATTCGTCGTTTCGTACCCAATCATCTACCAGGATGATTTTGTATGTATCTTCGGTGTCGCGGATGACCACGCGCGCAATGCCCGCATTGATGATCAGGCGTTTGCACATCGAGCACGGTGCCGCATTTTCCACCAGTTCCCCGGTCGCGACTTCACGACCGACCAGGTACAGAGTCGCCCCGATCATATCGTTGCGGGATGCCGCAATGATCGCGTTCGCTTCCGCATGGACACTGCGGCAAAGTTCATAGCGCTGACCGCGCGGAACACCCAGTTCCTCGCGTTTGCACTCGCCGATGTCGCAGCAGTTTTCACGGCCGCGCGGAGCACCCACATAGCCGGTAGACACGATGCTGTCGTTGCGCACGATGACCGCACCGAAGCGGCGGCGCAGACAGGTTCCGCGTTCGGAAACCGTATCTGCAATGTCCAAATAGTAATTAAACTTATCTCTGCGTTCCATACCTTTCACCCCATATTAAAATTATCTGAAGTTAATTTCCCGTTTTCAATGGTCAAAACACGCACCGCGTGGGACGCGATCTCGCGATCATGCGTAATGACCAAAACCGTGGCACCGCGTGTATGTTGGCGGCGCAATAAATCCATCACCGCCAAAGACGATTCACGGTCTAAATTCCCGGTGGGCTCGTCTGCCAAAATAAGCGGCGGAGAGAGTACGATCGCCCGTGCCACCGCAACGCGTTGTTGCTGACCGCCCGAGAGTTGCATCGGTCGGTGATGCATACGGGAATCCAGTCCCACTTCTCTGAGCGCATCTCTTGCAAGTTCTACACGCTCTTCTTTCGGAATGCCCGCATACTTCATGGGAAGCTCGACATTTTCGAGCGCGGTCATCCTTGGAATCAAATGAAATCCTTGAAAGACGAACCCGATCTTACGATTACGCATCGCGCAGAGCTTTGCCCGCGGGATCCCACTCACCCGAACCCCGTCAAGACGGTACTCTCCGTCTGTCGGTACATCCAAACACCCAAGCAGGTTCATGAGTGTACTTTTCCCCGAGCCGGACGAACCGATGATCGCGACAAATTCACCCTTTCCCACGCGAAAACTCACGCGGTCGAGCGCACGAAGAGAAGCGTCCCCCTCACGATAACATTTGGTCAAATTACGAACATCGATCATCTTTCTGCTCCCATTATAACACATTCTTTTGAACATTTCCATAGTATTCCGTAACTTTTCGCAACTATACGCAAAAACACTTGCAAAACAAAAGGTTTCGTTATATAGTTATCATATAAGATCAATGATGGAGGTTATCATATGAATATTTTATTCAAACGCGCATATAATCGCGGTGCTACTTTGACCGACGGTATTTTGAAAGTATCCGATGGTCGTTTTGACGGGATCACCCACAAAGACGGATCATATGACTTGGATCTCAGTTCCTACCGCGTATTTCCCGGTTTTATTGATATGCACACCCACGGTGCACTCGGTCATGACAGTTTGAAGGTCTCCTACGACGATCTCAACAAACTCTCCGACCACTATGCATCCTGCGGTGTTTCTACCTTTCTGGTTACCACCAGTACCGCTCCGCTCGCACAGCTTGAGCATCAGTTCAATGTGGTGAGTGATCGCATTGAAGCTGGTACTTCCGGTGCATCGATCGGCGGTATTTATGCAGAAGGTCCGTATCTCTGCGCAAAATTCCGTGGTGCACACGCAGAGCCCCTGCTCCGTACCCCGAACATTGACGAAGCAAAGCGCCTGATCACCGCAGGTCGTGGCAATCTCCGCGTCTTCACCGTCGCACCCGAACTCCCGGGCGCGATCGACATGATCGAATATCTGGTGCAAAACGGCGTCAAGGTTTCCTTGGGTCACACCGCCGCAACCATGGAAGAAGCTCGCCTGGGTCTTGACGCGGGCGCAAACATTCTGGTCCACACCTACAACGCAATGGCGGGTCTCAATCACCGCAACGTGGGTCTTCTCGGCATGGGTCTTGTCCGCGATGATGCATACTGCGAAATCATCTGCGACTTCATCCACGTTTGCCCGGAAGCGTGCAAGATCGTTCTGCGTTGCAAGAACTCGGACAAAGTCATCCTGATCACCGACTCGGTCGCACCGACCGGTATGCCGGACGGCGCATACAACCTGTCTGACCTTGACTGCATCGTCAAAGACGGTATCGCACGCACTGTAGAAGGCGCACTGGCAGGTTCTTCCCTGCGCTCCAACCGTGCACTGCAGAACGTGGTCGAAACCCTGGATGTCCCGGTGGAAACCGCGGCAAAGATGCTCACCATCAACCCGGCAACCGCATTGGGTCTGGAAAAAGAAATCGGCGCACTTGACCGTGGCTACCGCGCACACCTGACCGCGCTGGATGAAAACTACAACGTGGTTCTCACCATGGTCGACGGCAAGATCGTCTACGACAACCGCTAAACAAAACCACAAAAACGGCTCAAGTTTCGACTTGAGCCGTTTTTTTATCGAATTCGTACTCCCATGAACGTACTTCCCAGTTTGGTGGGCTTGATTTGACCTGCAGTCCCGTCCACAATGCGCGCGGAAAGAAGTTCAAATGTTTCCATGGGGATGAGTCCTTTCACGGTAACAGATGCGCCGTAATCGGTGTTCTCCAAAATTGCTCCGTTATCTTCCAGCATCCGCTTTACGATCTCGAAGAGCGGATACGGAATCTCGACCGAAAACTGCGCCCATTCCCGCATTTGGGCGATGCCTGCCGCATCCAGGGCGAGTTTCGCGGTATGCGCATATGCACGGGTGAGCCCACCCGCGCCGAGCAAGATTCCACCGAAGTATCGGGTGGTGATGCACACCACGTTTTCCACCCCTTCGCGGCGGAACACTTCCAGCGTGGGCATCCCCGCAGTCCCCTGCGGTTCCCCGTTATCCGAATAGCGCATGATGTTGTTTTCTTTGATGATATAGGCGTACACGTTGTGCCGTGCTTCGCGGTGTTCTTCACTCGTCTTTTTGATCCAATCGAGTGCTTCTGCTTCGGTTTCACACGGGTAGACCGCACCGATGAATCGCGAGCGTTTTTCAATGTATTCCGCTTTCCCTGCACCCGCGGGTATCAAATACTCATTCATGTTCTTCATTCCCCTTCACGCGGAACTCTTTTACTTTGGGATACAACCGCTCGTCGCAAATCA
Source organism: Oscillospiraceae bacterium (assembly GCA_015067485.1). Lineage (GTDB taxonomy): Bacteria > Bacillota > Clostridia > Oscillospirales > JAAYXM01 > SIG510. Next base: position 27,762 of record SVMJ01000011.1, on the reverse strand, counting down.
CGTCCATCTCCAAGCAGTCTGCCAAATATTCTTCGCGCAGGACACGTGCGTCGCGGTGGAGTAAGTCGAGCAGTCCCAAACTCTGATATGGTAAATGCAAACGCAGACGGTACAGTCCTGTCTCGAGCCTTTTTGCGATGGCGCGGTTTAAGTCATCCAGTCCCGTGCCGTTTTTCGCCGAGATCCAAACCGTGCACTCATCGTGCGGGATCCCTTCGGTATTTTCACAAAGGTCGATTTTGTTGAACACAGTAACGGTGGGTTTCTGCGCGGCATCGAGATCCTGCATCAGGTTTGCCACCACGCGTGCTCTCTCACGCCAATTTTCATCCGATGCATCGATGACGTGGAGCACCAGATCCGCAAAGCTCAGTTCTTCCAAGGTCGCGCGGAACGCATCAACCAAATGGTGCGGCAGCTTGCGAATGAATCCGACCGTGTCGGACAGCACCACTTCCAGCGTATCGGTCACGCGATAACGGCGGGTGGTGGGGTCAAGGGTATCAAACAAACGGTTTTGCGCGGAGATTCCCGCACCCGTGAGTGTGTTCAGCAATGTGGATTTTCCCGCGTTGGTATATCCCACGATCGCCACCAGCGGGATTTGATTTTTCACGCGCTGTTTGCGGTTGAGCGCTCGTCTTGTACGCACTTCGCGCAATTCTTCTTCCAAATGCGAGATATGACGGCGGATGTGGCGGCGCTCGGTCTCCAATTTGGTTTCACCCGGACCACGTGTGCCAATGCCACCGCCCAAGCGCGAGAGCATGACGCCTTTACCGGTAAGTCTCGGCAAAGTGTAGCGATACTGCGCAAGTTCGACCTGAAGTTTGCCTTCCTTGGTTTCCGCACGGGACGCAAAAATATCCAAAATCAGCGTGCTGCGGTCAATCACGCGCACCCCTGTAATTTCTTCTAAGTTGCGGGTTTGCGCGGGAGAAAGCTGGTTGTCAAATACAATCAAATCCGCCTCAAGTTTTTCGGCGAACTCCCCCAACTCACGCGCTTTGCCCGTGCCGAGAAAGGTCTTCGGCTCGGGGGTTTGACGGTTTTGAATCAATCGCCCAACACACTCGCCGCCCGCAGTCATGAGCAGTTCATTTAATTCATCCAGGCTCTCGTCTGTTACCGCCATCTCTTCCGGCAGTTCCTTGGCATTGAGCCCGACCAAAATTGCTTTTTCAAGGCGTTTTTCTTCCATATTTGCCTCCATGCTTTTTTCTTATTGTATCGTTTTTTTGGATTCTTGTCCAGTTGAGATTTTTCCCGGTACATGGTATACTAATGTTAACAATATAAGGTGGTGGGGAAAATGGTACACTTTTTACTCGGACGAAACGGATATGGGAAAACAAGCGCTGTGCTCAGCGCGATTTCCGCGCGCGCTGATGCGGGCGAAAAAAATATGCTTCTCATCGTCCCCGAAACCGTCTCTCACGCCACCGAGCGCGCCCTTTGTGCCTATGCGGGCAACCGCATCTCGCTTCACGCGGAAGTAACCACCTTCAGTCGCTTGTGTGAACTGGTCTCTTCCCTTTCGGGTCGGCGCTCAACATCTTTGGATGCGGGTGGCAGAATCCTGCTTCTCTCCCGTGCGATGCGCCAGGCAGAAGGCTCTTTGGAACTTCTGCGAGGTGGCATGCGCCCCGAACTTCTCTCTGAACTGTTATCACTCGAAGAAGAGTGCCGTGTCTCCAATGTTACCCCCGAAATGCTTTGGAATGCATCCGAGCACTTCACCCCGCCGCTTTCCAAGAAACTACGCGATCTTTCGGTGATTTTCACCGCCTACGAAGGCGCACTCCGTGAGACCGGAACCGATGCGGCAGATCGATTGCAAGCGCTTGCGGAAGACGCGGCGCGTCTGCAGTTTTTCGCAGGGCGTGAAATTTGGGTGGACGGTTTTTCGGGATTTTCCGAAGTGGAACTTGACGTTTTACGTCTGATCTTCCGTCAGGCAAAGAATGTAACGGTTACCCTGTGTGCGGATCTAACCGATCCTTCCCCCGCTTTCTTAAAACCCAACCGTGTTTACGAAACACTAAGGCGCATTTGCGGCACTTGCCGCACCGAAACCCTGGCCGAACCCTATCGCTTTACTTCCCCCGCGCTCTCGTATTTGGAACAAAATCTCTTTTCCGAGACATCCGTACCCTCGGAGGAAACCGACGGAATTGAATTTTACCGCGCGCACTCCCGTTTTGAAGAGTGCGAACTCGCTGCGGCAAAAATTCTGGAACTGGTCCGTGAACACGGATACCGTTTCCGCGAAATCGGGATCACCGCGCGTGATTTTACCGCATATTCGGAAACGCTCGAATCCGTCTTCTCTTATTATGATATCCCGATTTATCTCAATCACAAAAGCGATCTGACCGAAAAACCGGTCATCGCGCTCACCTGCGCGGCACTCGCGTGTCTGGAAAACAGATTCCGCTACGAAGATATGTTAAAACTTCTAAAGTCCGGTCTTACCGGACTGTCAAGACGTGCAACCGATGAACTCGAACGCTATCTCTATTTGTGGGAGATCCACGGAAAAGACTGGTCGGCTGACAAGCCCTTCACCCGCTCGCCAAACGGCATGAGCCGTGGCGAAAACGATGAAGCCGAGCTCTATCGCTTAAATCTCGCACGCAAAAAGATTCTCACCCCACTGCTCAATCTCAAGAAGGCGATCTCAGCCGACAAAACGGGTCTGGGCTTTTCCCACGCGCTCATCCGCTATTATGAAGAAATCCATCTCCCGCGCCGTCTGCGCGCCCGTGCAAAACTCTTCTTAAAGCGCGGTGATCTGCAACGTGCAGACGAGTACCGTCAGTTTTGGGATATTCTGTGCCGTGTTTTGGAGAGCATGGGAACCGCACTACGTGATTCCCGCTATGAACTCCGTGATTTCACCCGTCTTTTCACACTCACCGTGAGCCAATACGAAGTTGCGAGCATCCCGATCTCACTTGACCGTGTCCATGCAGGCGGGGTCGACCGATTGGGCGAACAGGCTCCACGCTGTTTGATTTTGCTTGGCGCAAACGACGGTGAACTTCCCATGCGCCTCACCGATGCGGGTCCGCTTTCAGATTCCGACCGTGCGCGTTTGGAGTCCCAAGGTCTCCACCTCGCAAAAAATTCGGCATATCAAACCGAAGACGAGTTCCACTTGATCTACCGTGCATTTTCGCTTGCGCGGGAACGGCTTTTCCTTTCCTGCCATGAAGAAGAGACCTTGCCGTCTATCTTCTATACCCGTGCGCAGGCGCTGTTCCCGCAATGCGAAGTAATGCAGGTATCAGACCTTGTGCGCTCGTATGCGCGCTCCCCCGCACTCGATGCCGCGATGAGCGGGGATGCTTCTTTCTCTACCCATGCAAAAGAGTATTTCAGAACAACCGAATCCGCCGAACTTCTGTCCCTTTCCGAATCCCGCGCGCATCTGAGCCGCGGACCGCTCAAAAGCCCTGCTCTGCGCGATGCGATGTTCGGGCGCAACCTTTGTATGAGTGCCTCCAAACTCGACACCTTTGAGCGTTGCCGCTATCAGTACTTTTTGCATTACGGGCTTCATCTCAAACCCACACAAATTGCAACTCTTGACGCACCAAACAAAGGTACTTTGGTACACTGGGTACTCGAACACGCAATCAAAGAAATCACCGAAAAAGGCGCATCTTCCTATACACGCGACGAAGTCTACAACATCGCGTGGCGTCTTGCAAACGAATATACCGAAACCGTTTTAGGCGGGCTTTCCCAATACTCCGCGCGCTTTGTCGCGGCGTTTTCACGCGTCCGCCGTGCGGTGTGCCGTGCGGTGTGCGATCTGCACGAAGAACTGCTCACATCAAAATTCACACCCGTTGATTTTGAATTGAAATTCGGGCCATACGGTGAGATCCCGTCCATGGAGATCCGTCTTGATGACGGAAGTTCTCTCACCCTGCAAGGTGTGGTTGACCGCGTAGACGCCCTTGCAAAAGACGGGTGCGTGTATCTTCGCATCATGGACTACAAAACAGGACATAAAACATTCTCTATTCCCGAAGTCATCAACGGGATCGGGATGCAAATGCTGCTCTATCTCTTTGCCCTGGAAGAATTCGGCGAGATGCGTTATCACGCGAAGATCCGCCCCGCAGGCGTTCTTTACATCATGGTAAACGACGATATTTCTAAATTCGATGCACATCCTGACACCGAAAGTTCCAAAAAAAGTGCAGACGATTTACGCAAACACAAAGGACTTTTGGTGGACCAAGAAGAGTTACTGGAAAACTCGAAGTTCCTGCCCATCTCGTATAACAAAAACGGCACAATGTCTTCCCGCTCGAGTGTCGCACCGCTTGAGATGTTCTATCTCCTGCGCGACCGTATGGTGGACATTCTGCACACGGCGGGAGAAGAAATCCGTGCAGGCATCATTGATGCCAACCCCTATTACGCAAACAAAACGCAAACCTCTTGCGATTGGTGCGCGTTCCGTGCGGTTTGCCAGTTTGAACCGGGTGTCGCGGGCGACAAGCTACGCTATCTGTTCACCACCAAAATCGAAGACTTGAAAGGAGGAGAAGACCGTGGCAGAGATTCGTTGGACAGCCCAGCAACAAGCGGCGATTGATGACCGTGGCGGTGCTCTCCTTGTTTCCGCGGCCGCAGGCAGCGGAAAAACCGCGGTTTTGGTCGAGCGCCTGCTGCGCCGTATGGAACAGGAACAAGAACCCCTTTCCCGTTTTCTCATGATTACTTACACCAATGCCGCCGCGAGTGAACTGCGCGCAAAAATCGCAAAAGCACTCTCAAAACGCATTACGGAGCATCCGGAAAATCGGCATTTGGTACGGGAATATCATCAGCTCCACAACGCAAAAATACAGACCGTACACGCATTTTGTATGTCAATTTTACGCACACACGGGTATCTGCTGGGCTTCCCGTCGGATTTCCGCGTGATGGACGAAAATGAAGCAGTCAAGATTTGCGGCACCTTGCTTGATGACTTGATGGAAGAGTGGTACGAGCAGAATGAGCCTTGGTTTTCCGCGCTCACTGATGCTTTTGGCGCCACAAACGGCGACCGCCGCCTGACAGATGCCATTCTCGCCCTGCACGCCAAGAGCAGAACTCATCCATTCCCCGAAGTGTGGCTCGATGAGCAATGCGCCCCCGGAGAGATCAAGCATTGTTTCGACACCCCTTGGGGGATGTATCTGCGCGACCATACTTTGGCACGTGTGCATGAATCGATCACAAAACTCGAACGATGCATCGCGAATATGACCGAAGATCTTTTGAGTTCCTATCAGCCGATGTTCGAATCCGATTTGGAACAACTCCGTGCGCTGTATCGCGCGGTGGAATCGGGAAACTGGGACGAGGCATACACGGTCGCCAACGGTTTTGTTTTTGCGACACTCAAAGCGGTCCGCAATCCGTCCGACCCGTTTTTGAAAGACTTGGTCGCAAATGCACGCGATGAAGTGAAGGATGATTTGAAGAAAATCACAAAGCAAATTTTTACCGCGTGTGAGACCGAGATTTTAGCAGATCAGGCGCGCGTACTCCCCTTGATTGAAGGGCTTGCCATCGCGGTCAAACATCTCTCAAAAGCATTTTCCGATGAAAAGAAACGCCGTCTGATGATGGATTACAGCGATTTGGAGCACTATGCGATCGCGCTTTTGGTGGAACGTTTTGAAAACAACATCGTTACCCCTACTCCGCTCGCACAGTCGATCAGCCGTGATTTCTGCGAGATTATGGTAGACGAGTATCAGGACAGTAACGCGGTGCAGGACCTGATTTTTCGCGCGGTTTCTCAAAACGAGCAGAATATCGTGATGGTGGGTGATTTAAAACAGTCCATCTACCGTTTCCGTCTTGCAGACCCCACAATTTTCCTTTCCAAGTACAAAACGTTCAAAGAACGCGCAGACGCTCGCCCGGGCGATGCGCGCCGTGTGGATTTGAATGCGAATTTCCGTTCCCGCCCCGAAGTACTCGACTCGGTCAACCACTATTTCTCTATGCTGATGAGCGAGCATTTGGGCGACATTGACTATGATGATTCCCAAAAACTCCGCTATGAATCGGAGTTTGCGCCGTCAGAGCACGATTACAACACCGAACTTCTGATGGTGCAAATGATGACCGATGGCGAAGAAGACGAATCCGCTCTCGAAGTGGAAGCGCGCGTCATTGCGCACAAGATTCGAGAAATGGTGAAAAACAAATTCCCCGTGCGCGACGGAGACAAAACCCGTCCCGCCGAGTACCGCGACTTTGTCATTCTGCTTCGTGCATTGGCACAGAAAGCAGATGTGTTCACGCGGGTACTGCAAGCCGAAGGTGTCCCCTGTGTTTCCGAACGCAAGAGCGGACTGCTCAGTACGGTGGAAGTGAACATTATGATTTCCCTGCTCACCGTGATCGATAACCCCTTGCAGGACATTCCGCTCGCGGGTGTGCTCCGCTCCCCGCTCTTCGGATTTACTTCCGATGAACTCGCAGAACTTCGCTTACATGACCGCGACGGATACTATTTCGACGCGCTGAAAGCCTCGACAAGCGGCGACTCGCCCTTGTCGGAAAAAGCACGCGCATTTCTCACACTTCTTTCCGAATTCCGTGAACTCGCATCCGAACAGACCGCCGCGCGCCTGCTTTGGCACGTGATGCAAAAAACGCACGCGTTCGGTCTCATCGGGGCAATGCCCGACGGCAAACGTCGCGTGCAGAATCTGATTTTACTCTATCAGCACGCAATGAGTTTTGGGGGCTCGCTCTTTGGATTCTTGAGCCATCTTTCCCATCTCGCAGAACAGGAAAAAGATCTCCCCGGTTTTGCGGAAGAGAGTGGAAACGCGGTTCAAATTATGTCTATCCATAAATCCAAAGGACTGGAATTTCCCATCGTATTTGTGGCAAACTGCAACCGTCAGTTCAATCGCACCGACCAGAGCAACACGGTTTTGATCCATCCCGATCTCGGGTTGGGACTATCGATTCGTGATGAAACTCTGCGTGCAACTTGGCCCACTTTGCAGCGCGTCGCGATCCAGACCGCGATGGATGCGGAAATGAAGAGCGAAGAGATCCGCCTGCTTTATGTTGCAATGACGCGCCCGAAAGACAAACTCTTTCTCACCTGCACACTCCCCGAGAAACAAAGGCCCTTGTTCAAAGTGGTCGAGCACGCGGAGTTGGGATTGTATCAGGTAACCCCCAGCGCACTCAGTCGCGCGGCATCCGCACTTACCTGGGCGGTCTACCCCGCACTTCTCGCGGGGGAGAGCGTACCGTTGCGATACGATTTCCTGTTCCCCGAAGCACCGCTTGGCGGTGTCAAGGCGGGAGAACTCCGCAGGGACAGCGCGGAAGAAATCGACTTTGCATCGCGGTTTTCCTATCGCTATCCGCATGCTCAAGCAATCGATCATCCGTCCAAGATGACCGCAACGGGAAATAAACAATTCGAAGATGTTCTCACATTCCATGTTCCCGATTTATTCCGCAAGGATTCTTCTCTCAGCGCGACCGAGCGCGGAACTGCCATCCACCGTGCGATGCAGATGGTAGACTTCGCGCGGTGTACAACGGTCGATGCCTGCAAAGCGGAACTTGCGCGACTTTCAGAAAACGGGAAACTCTCCGATGCGGAATTTGAAGTCATCCCACCCGAATTGATTGTGCACTTCGTCGCATCCTCTCTCGGCGCGCGCGTACTTTCCGCACAAAATTTCGTGCGCGAATCACGCTTTTCAGTACTCGTCCCCGCGCCGAATCTCCCCGATGAAACCGTACTGCTCCAAGGTATGATCGACTTATACTTCGAAGAGCCGGACGGGATGGTAATCGTGGACTTTAAGAGCGACAAAACTTCCCTTGGTGGGAAAGAAAAATACGCATCCCAGCTTGAGACCTATGCGGTCGCACTCCATGAACTCACAGGAAAACCCGTGAAAGAAAAAATGTTGTTCTTCCTTTCTACCGGCGAATGTATCCCATGCTAAAAAAACTCCCTTTCGTTACGAAAGGGAGTTTTTCTTATTTCATGCCACTACTGTTGTTGAGCATCATGGTACTGTATAAAAACAAAACATCCTGATTTTCAAATTCCACAAAGGAAGAGAGCATACTGCTCGGGATATAGCGGATGTCGATGAGCGTTGTTTTCGCATAGCCTTGCGCGAGAAGCGGCGCGATGCTGGTTCCGAACGAATCGCAGAACAAGATGAGTTCACGCGAATTTTCCGCTTTTGCGTTTTCGATGGTCGCCACCGCGTGCGAGCCGCCAAGGAAGAACTCATATCCGTCTTTCCCCGCACCCTTTTCTTCGTTGTAAAGCTGCACTTCTTTCGGCATCCCGGTATCAAAGCTCGTTACCTTTAGGGAATCGATCACATCGTTTCTCAAGAATCGAATCTCATCCGCGGGAAGCGGAAGTGCGAGTTGACCGTAGTACACCCCATAAAACGGATGAGAAAGTGTGCTTTCGGTGTAATCTTCGGGGATCGAAATCCCAAGATGCGCGGCAATGTAGCGTGCGACATCGATGATCTTCTCCTGCTTCCAATGGGTATCGGTGCGGTAGTAATCCGAGATTTCGAGTTTGTCTGTGATATCGATGGGGTTCAAAAACGGTGCCTTTTCCCCAAACTCTGCAAAAAACTTGTCATAATCCATCGAGAGATACCCGTTTTGTTTCGCCAAAAAGTAGTTTTTATCGGGCACCATCACCAGGTACGGTTTCATCCCCTGCAAATAGGTTTGGTAGAGATAGGAAAAACGTTCTGCCGCGTGGTTCATCAAGCGGTCGTTTTGCGGATATTCGATTTTCGAGACAAACCCGTCTGCGAGATACAACCCGTTGACCGCCTTTTGTCTCAGTACAAACAGAGCATTCCAGGATTTCAACGCACGGAACCGATCACGCATGGGAAACTGGTCTTGCGTGTAGACCTCAAACTCGGACATGAACTGACCCGAAAGGATTTGATCACGCTCGGTATTCGGAAATTGTGCAAGCGCACGGCGCTCGGAATCCGAGTATGCATTCGGCGCATGAAACCAACTCACGGCCGAAAGTCCCAACAGAAGCGCCGCCATTCCAAAAACCAAAACGCGATTTTTCAAAGTTTCTTTCATTACGGCACCTCCTTAGAATCTGAAATACAAGAACGGATTGAATGAGCCGTCCACCAAATACGCGGTGCAAAGAAGCAACAATGCGACCAGGACGATCGGCTCCAAAACATTGAGGATTTTGGAGAAAATTTCGCTCTTTTTTGCGCGATTTAGTCCGATTTTGACAAGCGGAGTGGACCCAATGCACGCAAGAACCAGCACACTTCCGTACTGCTTGAGCAGGTATACAAACTCCGAGCTGACCAGCGGATGACCTTTTCCACCGAACATCGCAGAGATGTAAAACCGCGCTTCCATCATACTCGTCGCATTGAAAATAACGAAACTGATGAGAACAAAAATCAGAACATAAATGTACTTGAACAGATGAGTTTTCTCCAAAAATCTTCCTATGAAGAACTTTTCAACGACCAACAAAACCGCGAAGAACAGTCCCCAAATCACGAAGTTCCAAGCCGCTCCGTGCCAAAATCCGGTGAGCATCCACACCACGAGAATATTGAAAAGATGGCGGAATTTACCCACGCGGTTGCCACCCAGCGGGATGTAGACATAATCACGGAACCAACTGCCGAGCGAGATGTGCCACCTGCGCCAAAACTCGGTGATACTGCCTGAGATGAACGGGTAGTTGAAGTTTTCCATAAAATCAAATCCGAAGAGCTTTCCAAGCCCGATCGCCATGTCGCTATATCCTGAAAAATCGAAATAAATCTGGAGCGCAAATGCCACCGCATATAACCAGAAATAAAGCACGGAAACATCGGTGGATGCGGTTATTTGTGCCACAATTTCACCCAAAGTGTTCGCAAGAAGCACTTTTTTGGAAAGACCGATGATGAAGCGGCGGATGCCCTCTGCCGCACGGTCGATGCTATGGGTACGTTCTGTAAGCCGGGTTTCAATATCTGAGTAGCGCACAATGGGACCCGCGATAAGTTGCGGAAACATGGAGATATATGCGCCGAGTTTCACGATGCTTTTTTGCGCGTCCACCGTGCCGCGGTACACGTCCACCACATAACTTAAAATCTGGAAGGTGTAGAAACTGATCCCGATGGGGAGTGCGATCTTGAGCATAGGGAGAGAAAGCCCTGTGAGCGCGTTCACGTTTTCGATGAAGAAGTCCGCATATTTGAAATATCCGAGAAGACCCAGACTTACCGCAACAGACAAAATTAAAAACAACCGCTTGCACCACGGCTTTTTTGAGATTTCAATGAGTCGTGCAAACAAATACCCTTGTAGGATGGACACCGCCATCAAAATCACATACTTCGGCTCGCCCCAAGCATAGAAGAACAAACTCGCAAACAGAAGCGTAAAGTTTCTCAGCTTCTTCGGGCTTAAGAAATACAGAATCAGCACACAGGGCAGAAAGTAATACAAAAACGGAATGCCGGAAAAGAGCACTTTCGTTCCTCCTTTTAAGGAAAACGGGTGACTTGCGTCACCCATTTTCATTATTCTTCAAATGCCGACGGAGCCATCACAAAACAGACTTTGTTTCCAACCGATGCGACCACCATTTCATCTGCGGATGTGCAGATGTTCCAACGCAGGTCTGCGTTTTCTTTGAGCGTACTGATAAATGCATTTACATCGCCGTCGACTTCAAACAGATAGCCGATGAACGGAATGGTACCGATTGCCGGACCGAACATCACGCCTTTGGAGAAACCGTTGATTTCGCTCTTGAAGCCGTTTAAGAACCCGGGTTCAACCGCCATGGATGCAGGCATAAACTGGATGATCGGATTCTTCATCAGTTCACCCGCAAGTGCTTCGAGATCAGTAGTTCCGTTTACCTTTGCCTTGAAATCAGAAAGAATGACGTTTGCCGGGGTGTTGCTCTGCGGCTGTTCGACAGGCTTTTCAGCAGGTTTTTCTTCCGGCTTGACTTCGGGTGCAGGAGTAATCGGTTTTTCTTCCGGCTTGACTTCCGGTTTTGCCGGCGGATCAGAAACGACATTATCTTTTTCCTCTTCCACTTCCGGCTGGGGTTCTCCAATCACGTCGTCCTGCGGTGCGTCGATATCTTGCTGTTCTTCCACGATCGGTTCATCGATTTTTTCATCTTCCACAGGCGCAGAAGAATTGCACGCCGCAAAGGCGAGCAGCATGGCGACACTTAGTAACATAAACAGTATTTTTTTCATTGTACATCCTCCTATTTGGTGTTTCTGCTTGGTTAGACGATTGTTTTCAAAAAAGGTTCACTTTTATTATACTAAAAAAATTTTTCCTTTCAAGAGAATTTATGGAAATAAAAGCGAGAGTATGGTATACTGATACTATCTTTAGGAGGTTTTAGAGTATGGAATGGATTCAAGCGGCCATCCTCACCACCGCGGAAGGCATCGAGCCTGTCTGCGGTCGGCTGATGACGATTGGTATCAACGGTTTTGAAATTGAAGATAAAGATGATTTTCTCACCTTTTTGGAAGAGAACCGCGCGGCGTGGGATTATGTGGACGAAGACTTGATGCGTGAAAAATCTTCGGACACCACTAAGGTCAAACTCTATGTTACCCAAAATGCAGCGGGGCATGAGCAACTCGCCATGGTGCGTGATGAACTTTCTGCACTCAAAGATGCCGATACCGACGGTCACTTCGGTGCGCTCACTTTGGAACTCAACACCCTGCAGGAAGAAGACTGGGCAGAAAATTGGAAGCAGTATTTCCATCCGCTCAAGGTTGGCGACAAGATCCTCATCCAGCCCGAATGGGAACCGATTGCGGAAGAAACCGACCGTGTGGTGTTCACCATCAACCCGGGCATGAGTTTCGGGACGGGTTCGCACCATACCACCCAACTTTGTATTGAAGCGATTGAGCGCTACTTAAAGCCTGAGGCAACCGTTTTGGACTTAGGTTGCGGAAGCGGTATTCTTTCCATCATTGCACGTCTTCTCGGCGCAGGCGATACGGTCGCGATGGACATTGACCCGAATGCGGTCGACATCGCGCTGGAAAACGCGAGAAAAAACAACGTGGACCGCTACACCGCGTTTGCAGGTAATATTTTAACCGATACTGCATTGCAAATGCAGTTTTCCGAAAAACGTTTTGATCTGGTGGTTGCAAACATTGTTGCGGATGTCATCATTCCGCTCGCACCCCTTGCAAAGAATTTCATCAAAGACGACGGTGTTTTTGTGGCATCCGGCATCATTCTGCCTCGCCTGGACGAAGTGCGCGGTGCACTGGAAGAAAATTTCCGCATCGTCTCGGTCCACGAGAAAAACGACTGGGGTGCTGTCATCTGCCGAAAAAAATAATTTGGTTCCTTTTGGGTGATACTATGGACAAACGCGGATTTTTTTGTTAAAATAAACCAGTAGTGTTTTTTTGACAGAAATGAGTGGTAATATGCCAAGATTCTTTGTCACGCCCGATGCGGTGTCAGAAGATCAGATTTCGATTTTCGGCGCAGACGCACAGCACATCGCCCGTGTCCTTCGGATGCGTGTGGGTGATGAAATCACCGTGTGCGATACCGCAGGGATTGACTATGCTTGCGAGATTTTGAGTCTCTCGCCCGAGCAAGTATCGCTCAAAATTTGCTTCTCTTCCCCAACGGTTGCGGAGCCGAGCGTGAAAGTTTCACTCTTCGTTGCTCTTTCCAAAGGCGACAAACTCGACTACATCGTGCAAAAAGCGGTGGAACTCGGCGTATACGACATCCATTTATTCTCGTCTAAATACTGCGTCGCAAAATGGTCGACGTCTGATGCGACGCGGAAAACCGAGCGTCTTTCCCGCATCGCCGCAGAAGCAGCAAAGCAGTGCGGTCGCGGGATCATCCCGCAAGTGTATGCACCCATTTCCTTTTCGGAAATGTGCCAGACCGCCGCACAGTATCCGCTCCCCATCCTTTGTTATGAAGCGGAGCGGACTCAGTCTTTGCGCTGTGTTTTGGAGTCGCGTTTTTGCGACGGTATCTCGGTCGTCATCGGCTCCGAGGGTGGCTTTGCCCCTGAGGAAGCGGAAGCCGCAATGGCGGCAGGTCTCCATTCGGTAACACTCGGAAAACGCATCCTACGTTGTGAAACTGCTCCTGCGTGTGTGCTGTCTGCAATTTTTTACCACGCGGGCGAATTATAAAAATGGGAGTGACTTCTGTTGAGTAAGGCAAATCGTTCTGACAAGCGTGCACAAGACTATGTGGTCAATAAGTTGTTGTGTGTGTTCACGCTCGCATTTCTCTTGATTCTGGGACTTATGAATGTTAGCCGTATGATGAGCCGTGCGGACTCTTACGTTTCCGCATTTACTGCAATGCCGTATATCACCGCAGCATTTGCTGTACTCACCGTGCTCTGCATCATTTGGGCGATCGTCGCAAAAGCAAAGGGTGTTGACACTTCGTTCCGTTTGATCACCGGCAAACACTTCGCATTTGTATTCGGTTTCTGCACACTGTGCGCAGCACTGCTCTCGTTCTCGTTCAACAAAGGAATGCTCACTTTCCTTTATGTTTTGATTCCGGCAGTCGCAGTCCTTTACATCATCTTCTATTCTTATCCGCGTGATTTCTTTGTAATTGCAATGGTTTCCTGTCTGGGTGCAATCGCAGTCTGGGTGCTGGCTGTCCTCAAGACCAACGGTCTCTATCCCGTCCTGTTCTACGTCTGCAACACCCTTGCATCGATTGCGTTGATCGCTGCTATCATTCTCACCGCGATCGCGCAGGTGAGCAGTGGCAAGTTGTTTGGTGTAAATTTCTTCGATTCCAAAGCACTTTATGCGCTGTTGTACGTCACTTACGCATTGGTGCTGGCAGCGGTCAATGTAGCAGCTGCCTTTGGGACCGCGGTGCTCTATTTCGCGGCATTCGGTTTGGTCGGATACTTGGTCGTGGTCGGCATTTGCTATACCGTCCGTCAGATTTAACTTTTCTGAAAATTCCACTTGACGATTGGTCTAAAATCAAGTATAATATGGTTTGCGTTTGATTCCGCTACGGGGGAGTCATCGTATATTCGACCCGGAGAAGTACTCAAGTTGGCCGAAGAGGCGCCCCTGCTAAGGGTGTAGGTCGTGAAAGCGGCGCGGGAGTTCGAATCTCCCCTTCTCCGCCATGAAAAAAGCACTTGCAAACGCAAGTGCTTTTTTCAATGATGTTTGCCTTTGGCAAACATCGCATCATAAATGCGCGAAGCGAATTTATATCATATTGCGCAAAGTGCAATACATCATATCGACGAAGTCGATCCATCATTATTCTTGCGAGGTGTTATTATGGGGAAATTACTGAAAGACCTTGGCTACTACAACGGGAAATACGATCTCATTGAAAACATGACTGTTCCGATGACCGACCGCGTCTGCTGGTTCGGCGACGGGGTTTATGAAGCGACCGCGGTACGAAACGGGGTCATCTACTGTTTGGATGAGCACATCGACCGCTTCTACCGTTCGGCTTCTTTCATCGAAATCGAAATCCCCTATACCAAAGACGAGTTGAAAACGCTTCTCTCTGACCTTGTCTTGAAAGTGGACACGTCTGAGACCAACCACGAAGCATTCCTGTACTGGCAGATCACCCGCGGAGCAAACATTCCGCGAAACCATGTGTTCCCCGAAAACGCCAAGGCATCTCTTTGGGTCACCGTAACACCAAGAAAACTCGCCGACGTGTATCGCACGGACAAGCTCATCACCCGTGAAGACATCCGCTTTTATATGTGTAACATCAAAACCCTTTGCCTGCTCCCCAACGTACTCGCCGCAGAAGCCGCAAAAAAAGCGGGTGCGGGCGAATGTGTCTTCTACCGTAGCGAAGCGAACGGGATCAAAAACCGCGTAACCGAAGGTTCCCACGCAAACATCCATTGTATCAAAGATGGGGTTCTCCACACCGCGCCGCTGGACAATCTGATTCTGCCCGGCATCGCGAGAAGAAATCTGATTTCTGCGTGTAACGCGCTGAACATCGCGGTCAACGAAAATCCGTTTTCGCTTGAATTCTTGTTGGATGCGGACGAGATCATTCTCACATCCAGCTCGAACTTCTGCGTGCGCGCGACGCACATTGACGGTGTGGCTGTGGGTGGAAAATCGCCCGAACTTTTGAAGAAAATCCAGGATGCACTCGTATATGACTATATGACGAAAACAAGTAAATAAGCACAAAAAAAGACCTTGCTTAGAAATCAAGCAAGGTCTTTTTATTTGTCTGTTACATAGTGCCAAAGAGACGGTCGCCTGCGTCGCCGAGACCCGGGACGATATAACCGTGCTCGTTGAGACCTTCATCCAATGCCGCGACGTAGATGTCGACATCCGGATGTGCTTTCTGAACGACTGCAACACCTTCGGGTGCGCCGATGATACACATGAGTTTGATCTTCTTTGCACCGCGCTGTTTGATGAAATCGATCGCCGCTGCGGCACTGCCGCCGGTTGCGAGCATCGGGTCCAGCACCAGCACCTGGCGCTTTTCGATATCGGTCGGGAGTTTGCAGTAGTACTCGACCGGCTGCAGGGTCTCATGATCGCGATAGAGCCCGATGTGTCCGACTTTTGCCGCCGGGATCAAACTCATCAGCGCATCGACCATGCCGAGACCCGCACGCAAAATCGGAACCAATGCGACCTGTTTTTCGATCACGTTGCCCACGGTTTCCGCAAGCGGGGTTTGCACCTTGGTCTTGGTGAGTTCCAAGTCCTTCGTTGCTTCGTAGCCCATCAGGAGCGCAACTTCGTTTACCAGTTCACGGAAGTCTTTCACCGAAGTGTTGACATCGCGAATCATGGAAATCTTATGCGCGATGAGCGGATGATCCATCACAAATAATTTGCTCATGTTACAGTCACTCTTTTCTTTACAGTTTGAAATCTACGCTTTTGTCGCCTTCGTCTTCTTCTTTGAAGTCATAGTCCTTGCCCGGAAGGATCGCGTTCATCACGATACCAAGCAGAGCTGCAAGTGCCAAACCGGTCAAGGTAACGGTGGTGCCGAAGACCTGGAAGGAGATGCCGCCGATGGAGTTGAAGCCAAGAGCGGAGACCAAGATGGTTGCCGCGATGATGATGTTACGGCTGATGGACAGGTCCACCTTGTTTTCGACCAAGTTTCTTGCACCGATTGCAGAGATCATACCGTACAGGATGAGCGAGATGCCGCCGATAACTGCTGCCGGGATGAGATTGATGAGTGCCGCTACCTTCGGAGAGAAGGACAGGATCACTGCAAACACAGCTGCAAGGCGGATGACGCGCGGGTCATACACTTTGGTAAGTGCCAAAACACCGGTGTTTTCGCCGTAGGTGGTGTTTGCCGGACCACCGAACAGAGCGGAAAGCGAAGTTGCAAGACCGTCACCGGTCAGGGTGCGGTGCATACCCGGGTTTGCAATGAAGTTCTTGCCGACGGTAGAACTGATTGCAGAGATGTCACCGATGTGCTCCATCATAGCAGCAAGGGCGATCGGAACGATTGCAATGATGGCGGAAATCGCCTTGGACATATCACTCACGACAAACACGGTGTGGTCCCAACGAATCGGGAAGCCGAGCCAAGCCGCGTCTTTGAGTGCCTGGATCTTTGTCGGGTCGAATACTTCAATGCCGCACAGCTGAAGAACAACAGCCAGCGCACAGGAAACGCCGATGCCGATGAGGATCGGAACGATCTTGATCATGCCTTTGCCCCAAATGTTACAAATGACGATGGTCAGGAACGCAACGATTGCAATCCACCAGTTGGTCTTACAGTTGTCGATTGCACTCGGTGCCAGGATGAGACCGATTGCAATGATGATCGGACCGGTGACAACGGGCGGGAAGAACTTCATCACGCGCTTGGCGCCGAAGAGCTTAAAGAGCAGTGCGAGCACCAGGTACAGGAGACCTGCGAACACAACACCAAGCGATGCATACGGGATCATTTCATGGTTTGCCGCGCCGTCGATCATCGGTGCGATTGCGGCATAGCCGCCCAGGAATGCGAAGGAAGAACCGAGAAATGCCGGAACCTTACCACCGGTGATAAAATGGAAGAGCAAGGTGCCAAGCCCTGCCATGAGCAGAGTGGTCGCAATGTCAAGACCCGTGAGAAGCGGGACGAGAACAGTTGCGCCAAACATCGCAAACATGTGCTGGAAACCAAGGATAAAATCTTTGCCGGTTAACTTTTTCATTGGTAACACGCCTTTCATATCTTTTTTGGGGACTTCCCCAAATTCTCTGTAAACATTATACAACACCCCTATCGGTTTGTCCATCTAATTTTTAACATTTTGTTAAAAAAGAGATCCGCGATTTACTCACGGATCTCTTTCTGATAATATTTGACTTTTTCGCGAAATTCGTCCATACGATTTTCGTCACGAATGCTTTGCGGACAGTTTTTGTTGGTGAAATCCGCGTGTTGTTTGATATCGTCAGTATCCAACCGATATGATTCCAAAAGACAGGCGGTAAGGCGCGCCGCATTGTCGAATGTGGTTTCAAAATCACCGTCTTCATTTACGCACAATTCTACCCCGATGCCGTTTCGGTTTCCGCCCGTGGATTCCAATCGGTCGCTCGCGTGCCATGCCACTTCATCGTCGGGGATGTGATGGTAGATGCGTTTGTCATCCACCGTGTAGTGCCAGGATGTACTGGTTTCATTGGTGTAGCACAGATAAAGCGCGTGCTTTTTCGCATCCGCGCCACGGCTCGTGTTTCCCGTTTCATGCAGGACGATATATTTGATATCGCGCTTGATTCCCGGACGCGCGATATTGTCTTCCGCGACATACATGGTACGCACGGGGACACCTAGTGCGTCTGTGATTTCCACCGCATCCCTTCCGCAAGCGCGGAAGATCATGAGAATCAAAATGAGCGGAAGCACGACAAACAAAAACCAGCCGAGCGGACGCAAACGGACTCTCTTTCGTTTCACTTTACCACTTCTTTCTCAAAGGAGAACGACCGTGCCTGTAACACGGTCGTTTTTTCTATTGTACAGTCGGAACAAGCAGTTGCGCCGGCATAAAAGCGGGCATGACAGCGTATCCCTTCTCTTCTTCCGGCATATCTACACTTTCTCCGATATAGTCATACGCTCCGCAAATCGCAGTGATTGCCGCAGCGCGTGTAACGGTATCACGGGGCGCAAACGCACCATTCGGAAATCCTTTTAAGATCTTCGCGCGGTAGAGCGTTGCCACGGCATCTCTTGCATACGGAGAGATTTCTCCTTTGTCTGCGATCGCAACTTCACCCGTATTGGAAACGGATTTTTTACGCCACGAGAGATAGCGATACAGCATCACAGCCATATCCTGCCGCGTGATGGTGTCATCGGGGCGAAATTCGGTTTCACTCACACCTTTGACCAAACCTTCGCGGGATGCCCACGCGACGTAACGAGCATACCACGTACCCTGTTCGACATCGGTAAACTGTGTGGATTCTTCCGATAATTCTTCATCGGTGCAGATGCCGTACAGGAGTTTGACAAACTCGGCACGGGTGATGTTCTGATCGGGTCGGAAATAGGTTTTTCCGTCGCTTGCGCGATAGCCACTTGTAAGTCCCGAACGGACGAAGCGGTCGACGGATTCTTCCGCCCAATGGTCGTAAGTATCCACCATGACCCTGAATGTTTTCTCCGCAGCAGATGAAATCTCTTCCATCAAGTCTGGAGAATAGAAGGGGTTTCTCAGGTTTGCTTTGGCAAGCACTGCGCGGTATCCGCTTTCGCACGCATCCACCGCGGCAAGATAAGTCCCGATCCCGAGCGTTTCATTTTCCAAATACTTGAGCCATACTTCGATCGCGCTGGTTGCGCTCACCGCATAACTGATGTAGTACCCTGGCGCGTTGTAAATGTGCTGAATTTGCGGCCAAGTCTGTCCGTTCCACGGAAGACGATAGGTTTTACAGAGTTCATCGAACTTTCGGCAAAGTGCTTCGTATGTGAGATTTTCTGTGCTGAACGCGAACTGTTCAAATGCATCGATCGCGCAAGCGGACGGGATGGCAAAGAGCGTGTTGATGAGCGCTTCTTTTGTGAACACTTCGCCCACTTTCTCGCCGAACAGGTCATCCACCTGATCGGACATCAGAAGTGGAAGTGCCTGTGATGTAACTTCTGCCGAATCAAGATCCGCCTGTTCCCCGGGCCAGTACACGTGCAGATTCCCTTGCCGCATTTGATTGAAGTGTCCAAATTCATGATAAAACGAAGTCAGCGCGCTGATCTCGTCGGTCGGTTGAACATAGAGAAACACACTCTCGTAAGACGGAAATGCAACGGTAAATGCCCCGCTCGACTTGGTTTCACTATACTCCACGTCAAAGAGTCTGTTTTTCTTCATCAAGTCGTAAGACGCAACCAAACTCTCATCAACAGACGCAAACCCCTGTGCAGCAATATCAAACAAGTCTTCCATTCTGTCGTCCCATATGAGGTCGCTTTCGCCAAACGCAACACTGTTTTCCACTTTTTCATATACTTTTGCAAACGACGCTGCGACCGTCTCTTCAAAAACTGCCGCATCCACCGGAGTATAACTGCGGTTATACGCCTGATAAGTCAGCAGGAAGTAATTTTTATCCAGTTTTTTGCAAAGACCTACAATATCGATATAAATTTGACCCAAATCCCGCGCCCATTGGTCATAGATCCGACGACGCAATGTAAACTCGGACACCTCGTCCATGAAATACTGCTTTCCGTCGATCGTTGCCATCGGTTCAAGCGAAAGCGCACGGTACCGTTCGCGTTTTTGTGCAAGTTCGGCATAGATCGCCTGTTCTTCTTCGTCGATGGCTTGCGACTCCAACAGCGCATCTACGGTTTCGTCGCCCCAGAGTTTGCGGAATCTCGGTTCATATTCTGATTCCACCATACACACAAGGGTCTCCCGCACCAGTTCATACGCTTCCGAATACATCTGACTGCTATGGGTGTACTGCTCCGCATAATACTTACTGGTCGCATTCTGCATTTGGCGCAATGTCGCGATCGCCTGCATGGTATAGATACGCTCGAATTCTTCCTGCATTTCGCTATAAAGGTTGAGCAGGGTTTGCATATTATCCGATCGCAGAACTTCTTTTTCCACACGCGCGGCGATTTTTTCAAGCCCGGTGAGATACGGAGCAACGTATTGGATCTCTTTCATCGGCGTCATTGCAAACGCGGCAGAAAGAAGCATTGAGAGAACGAGAAGCAGAGCTACAATGCGTTTTTTCATTCTCCAATCTCCTCCTGTTTCTTACGCGGAACGTATGTAAGCGCCGCCGCCATGGAAGTAAGCGGGATGGTACACAAAATCCCGATACTGCCTGCGACTGCCTGCAAAATCTCGACTACGATCATTTCTTTATTAAACAGCGCCAGCATGGAACTGTTGTATGCAACGAGCAGAAGCACCACAGACAGCGAACTTCCGATGTATGCCAAAATCAGCGTGTTTGCCATGGTGCCCATGATATCGCGCCCGATATTGAAGCCGGAGCGAAGGATCCCACGAACCGATGGTGTCTCACTCACTTGATATACTTCGAGCAGAGAGGAAGCAAGCGACATGGCAACGTCCATGACCGCACCTACCGCGCCCAGGATGATACCTGCGAAAATGATCGCACGCAAATCGATGGTGATCCCGTTGGAAATAAACTGCAGGTAGACCGAAGTTTCATCCACTACGCCTGTGAGATCGAGCACGCGATCCATCACAAACGCGAGAATCCCTGCAACCAAGACACCGCTCGCGCATCCGACTGCCGCAACAAAACTCTTGCGGTTCCAACCGTTGATGATGAGAAGTGTCATCACGATAATAAAGATGCAAACGAGAATGGAAGAGAGATAGATATTCTCCCCTGCCAAAACCGCGGGGACAAACACCAAAAACACCGAAAGTGCGGTGAATGTAAGCGATACGATGGTGTGAAACCCCTTCATTCTGCCAAACAGCAGAATGAGCACAAAGAAAATCGCGCACAGCCACAAAACACCATCCGAGCGGATGTATTCACCCAGTACCCAGTTTGCATTATAAATGCTCATATCCGCAGGGTATAACATGACTTTGTCGCCCACTTCAACGGCTTTCGCACCGTTTGCGGCGTAAGAGTCATGCACTTGATTGGCGGTTACGGTTCCCCCCTTCTTCTCACCCGAAAGCACGCGGGCAAGGAAAACGATCTCAGACTGCTCCACCGTGTTCTCGTCATCAATGGAATAGGACTGATCACGCTTGTCCAGCACCTCAAGCACTTTTGCGCGGACAGGTTTTTCCGCGTCACGAAGTTCGTGAAAAAACGGAGTGTCTGTATAAAGACGATTTCCGAAAAAGATGAGCAAAACCGAAATTAAAACCGTGAGGCCGTAGACCAAAACGGATTTCCACTTATTCATCCTGTGCTCCTTTCGGTTCGGTCAGATAGGTATCTTTGTGCCGCTTCTTGAGCCGCGCATATCCCGCTTCCGCATGGGCTTTGGAATCAAAAATCCCGAAGACCGTGCTCCCGCTTCCGCTCATGCACGCACCGAGTGCTCCGCACTCCATCATGATTCTGCGCAGATGGCGGATCTCCGCGTGCTCGCGTGCGACCACATCTTCCAGCACATTGGAAAGTGATCTTGCAATTTTCAAAAGATCCTGCTGCCCCAGTGCCTCGATCACCGCTTCGGTATCGGGGCGCACAGTAATTGTAGAACAATCAAGGCCTCCGAACACGCGCGCGGTAGACATCCCAAACTGAGGTTTGCAAAGCAGGAAATAGCAATGCGGGATTTCAGGGAGTTTGTCGAGCTTTTCCCCAATTCCGCGGGCGCGCATGGTGCCGCCGTGTATGCAGTACGGAACGTCAGCACCCACTTCTTTCCCGATGACCGCAAGTTCATCGAGACTCAGCCCGGTCTCATAAATGCGGTTGAGTGCACGCAACACCGCCGCGCCGTCCGCACTGCCGCCTGCCATTCCTGCGGCGACCGGGATGCGCTTTTCGATCACGATGGAAAGCCCGTCGCACGTATGTCCTGTATGACGGTAAAACGCGTTTGCGGCGGTATAGGCGATATTCCGTTCATCGCACGGGAGATAGCCCAGGTTTGACAGGACACGGATACCTTCCCCTACTCCGCGACGCACAGACAGCGTGTCGCTTAAAGTTACCGTTTGCATGATCATATCGAGATCGTGATAACCGTCCGGGCGTTTGCCCAAAACATCCAATGTGATATTGAGTTTTGCGTATGCGCGTTCAAATACCGGGAGCATTCCATCACCCCTTGATACGATTTGTGGTAATCGCCCGAATCGGGCACATTTCATGGCAACAATAACATTTGATACACAAATTCTTACTGAGTACCGCGCGCCCGTTTTGGATTTCGAGCGCCTTCTGCGGACAGATGCGGACACAGTCTCCGCAACCCACGCAACGGCGCGTGATGTGCGGGAAACGCGCAAAGAATCGCGACACCGCGGGCATCAGCCAGTTTTTTCCTGCAGGTTTGAAATGGTAGTGCGGGATTTCATCCCCCACCACCTTGCTTTCTTCTACAACACCGCGGGAATATGCGGCTTTGAGAAGCGGCATTGCTTTGGCAGAAAGTCCCATCACTTCGCACGCGACAACATCCACCGCATAGCAGTTGGTGCCGCCGATGAGAACGCCTGATTCAAACGGAGTACCCGCAGACGGTCCCTCCCCTTCCATGCCAACGATGCCGTCCAAGATCGAAAGGGTGGGTTTCACCATTTCGCAAAGGTCGAGCAGCATTTCGCAAAACGCTCCCACTCGGGAATAACGCCCGTGGAGCATGGGTTTGGTCAGTCCAGGCAAAACCCCGTACAGGTTTTTGGACGCACCGGTCATCCCGGTCAGACCGTGTGTTTTCATTTTCCCGATGCTGACCACCACATCCGCATCTGCGATGGGTGCCAGCACCTGCGCGGTCTTCATCTTCTTCGCATTCAGGTTTTTGAGTGTTTTGACACCCAAGTCATAGTTTAGTACCGCACCGGTACCCTCCAGGCACGCATCGATTCCGCACGCGTGATAGAGCTTTCGCAGCACCGCTTCGGTATACGGTCCGCCGCAACTTTCCGCAACCGTGATGCTTTTTGCGCCCGCTTCAAACAGGGAAAGCACCACCGCACGGAGTACCGCGGGATGGGTGGTGGTCGCATCTTTCGGAGAGCGCGGAAGAAGTAAATTCGGCTTGACGGTCACAGATTTTCCGTGCACCAAATCTTCCACGCCACCAATCAGCGAAAACAAGCGGTCGACCGCGACTTTTACCGCCGCATCGTCATAGGTGTTGCATCGTACCAGACTCGTCATTTCAGCATCTCTCCCATTCGGCGCAATGCCTCAATCAAATCTTCTTTGGAACTTGCGTAGCAGCAACGGACGTGTCCTTCGCCGCAAGTGCCGAACGCGCCGCCCGGGATAACTGCAACCCCGTGCTCAAGCAAGAGTTTTTCGCAAAACTCTTCACTGGTCATTCCGGTCGAGCGAATGCTCGGGAATGCGTAAAATGCACCCTTCGGAGCAACGCAGGTAAGTCCCAATTCATTGAGCCCGTTCACCAGAAGTAAACGGCGTTCATCATATTCTTCACGCATATATTCGATGTCCAGATCCCCGTGTTCCAGCGCTTCTACAGCCGCATACTGCGCGGTGGTCGGAGCGGACATAATAGCGTACTGATGGATGAGTGTCATGATGCGGATGATCTCACGCGGACCGCAAGCATAACCAAGACGCCAACCTGTCATCGCATAGGATTTGGAGAAACCGCCCACCACGATGGTGCGCTCTGCCATACCGGGAAGGGATGCGATGGAAACGTGCTGACCTTCGTATGTAAGTTCTGCGTAGATCTCATCCGAGAGTACGATCAAATCGTGCTTGACTGCGATTTCCGCAACACGGCGAAGATTCTCTCCTTCCAGAACCGCACCGGTGGGATTATTCGGAAACGGAAGTACCAAAAGTTTTGTTCTCTTTGTGATTTTCGATTCCAATACATCGGGATCGAGTGAGAATCCGTTTTCAGCCGATGTTTCGATGGGAACCACGGTTGCACCGGTGAGCTGTCCGATGGGAGAGTAGCATACAAACGCAGGTTCCGGAAGCAACACTTCGTCCCCGGTTTCGATGAGCGCACGGATAGCAAGGTCGATGGCTTCACTACCGCCTACCGTTACCACGATCTCGCCCACGGGGTCATACTCGAGCGCAAAGCGGCGCTGCATATAGTTGCTGATGGCGCGGCGCAGTTCTGTGGTGCCTGCGTTCGGTGTATAGTGGGTATAGCCGCGCTCGAGCGAGCGGATACCCGCATCTCGGATGTGCCACGGGGTAACGAAATCCGGTTCCCCGATACCGAGCGAGATCACGTCATCGCGTCCTGTGAGCAAATCAAAAAACTTACGGATGCCGGACGGTTTGATCCCGCGCACACGGTTGGAAATATGTTTCTGATAATCCATATTCTGCTCCTTACAGGCGGGTCAGGCGTTCCTGATCACCCACGACCGACTTTCCGATCTGTTCCCCGCTGTCTTTAAACTTTTTGAGTTCAAACAAAGTTGCGGTGGAGGTAACACAATCGAGCGGTGCGACTTTTTCCGCAACGAACATCGCCACTTCTTCCAAACTCTTGCCGCTGATACGGATGAGCAGGTCATAACCGCCACCCGACATCAAAGTTACGCTTTCCACTTCGTCATATTCACAAATGCGTTCTGCCACGCGGGCGAATCCGTCGCCACGCTGCGGAATGATCTTAACTTCGATCTGTGCGGAAACGCGGTTTTCTTCGGTTTTCTTCCAGTCCACGATCGCTTTATAACCCAAAATGATTTTTTCTTCCTCACATTTTTTGATAATCCGGGAAACTTCGGCTTCATCGCGTCCCAAGCGCTGTGCAATTTCCTGCACGGTCGCACGTCCGTTTTGCTCCAAGTACATTAAAATTTCTTTCATGGTTTATACTCCTTTCAACGAAACCTGTACCGGTTCCCCTTGTTCAAAATATGTGATATGAGAAAATCCTGTTTCATAAGCCAAGCGCGCGGCTTGCTCGATTCCAAAGCCGACATACTTTTTCACATGTGCATCGCTGCCGATGGTGATATATTTCCCGCCAAGGGCACGGAAACGCTCCAAAATCCACGGTTCTATCAGAGAGTTCAGCCAGTAGCGCAAACTCGCGGTGTTGATTTCAATTGCCATGCCACGCTCTACCAGCATGGTCAGAATTTCTTCGATTTCGGGTTCAAACTCACGGAAGTTCGGTTTCCCCTCCACACATCCTTCGATATATCGCAAGATATAGTCGAGATGCCCGAGCGTGTGAAATCTTCCAAACTCGATGAGTTCTTTTGTTACCCGCAAAAAGCGCAACACCAAATCGCGGTATGTTTCCGGCGTACATCCGGTTTCATAGATCCCGTCTCCATCGCTCCAAAAATGATTCGAGCCGATGATCATATCAAACGGGAATTCCAAAACCTCTTCCGCCCACGCAGGATTGAGTTGCGGTTCTCCCAACTCACAGCCACACAACAACTTGAGTTTTCCCCGATACTGTTCACGTGCGGCTAAGATTGCTTCTTTTTGCGCCAAAAATCTTGACATGAGTTCAGCATCACTCGCACGGTTTTCAAATATATTCGCGTGGTCAGTAATCGCAAGCACCCCGACTCCAGCACGCACCGCCGCTTCACACAACTCCGCAACTGTATTCGCGCCGTCGGGCGAATGGATAGAATGTGTATGGGTATCACAAAGCATCGGTGTCACTCCTTTTACTCAAAATTTCATTTTTATTATAGAATCAGTATACAATTCAGATGCCATTTGCTTTTGTCGATATGCAAACTTTGTTTGCTCGATATTTTTGCTAATCACAAAATCGATATGTTTTTCGCATTCACTCAAAACTCGATATGATATAAATCTTGTTGTGTCAGCAACATATCGAGCCGTCAGGCATATCGAGCGCTTTCGCACATATCGAAAATCTCGCAAGAGATTTATATCGATGAATTTAATTGCTCTGCAATTAAATTCATTATACCACAAAACTTTTGATGTATCAATGCTGAATCATTTGGGTATAACAAAAACAGAAATCTTTTTGGAGTGTGGCATACTATGAAAACGACATCTTTGGTGATCCCGATTTTTGCAATTTTTGTCGCGTTTTGTATTATTCTTTTTTCCCGCGCGGATGCGGCGCAAAACCGAATCGCAAACTCGCTGACCCGCTTTCACGTCATCGCAAACTCAGATCTCCCGTGGGATCAGGAACTGAAACTCAAAGTGCGCGACGCGGTGGTTCAATATGCCGAATCGGTTACTCGCGCCGCGAGTAACAAAGTTGAAGCGGAAGCAACACTCAAAGAACATCTCCCCGATTTTGAGCGGATCGCAAACGCAGTTTTACAAAAAGAAGGTGCCTCGTATACCGCATATGCTACTTTTTCGCACCGCTATTTCCCAACCAAAGCCTATGCGGGATTTCGCTTGCCAGCCGGAGATTACGATGCGGTCTCGATCATTTTGGGGAATGGACAAGGACGGAACTTTTGGTGTGTACTCTTTCCTCCGCTTTGCGTAACGCCGGTCTCAATCACTGATGCAAACATATCCCTTTCGGATGCAGATATTTCAGTAATCACAGAAGATGATCCCGAGATACGTTACCGCTTTTTCCTGATGGAATTGTGTGGAAAAATCACACACAAAATCAGCAGAAAATAGATTGACTTTTGCTAAAAAAACAAGTATGATGAACATATACCATTGAAAGGAGTATTTCAACATGGAACTCAAAGGTAGCAGAACAGAGGCAAATCTCTTGGCAGCATTTGCAGGTGAAAGCCAGGCACGTAACAAGTACACCTACTACGCCTCCAAGGCAAAAAAGGATGGTTATGAACAAATCGCAAGTTTGTTCCTGCAGACCGCAGACAACGAAAAGGAACACGCAAAACTGTGGTTCAAGCATCTCGGCGGCATCGGCACCACCGCAGAAAACCTGAAAGCAGCGGCTGAAGGCGAAAACTACGAATGGACCGAAATGTACGCTGAATTTGCTCGCGTTGCAAGAGAAGAAGGCTTTGAAGCAATCGCAGAACAGATGGAAAACGTCGCAAAGGTCGAAGCAGAACACGAAAAGCGCTATCTCGCGCTGCTGGATAACGTCAACAACAACACCGTGTTCGCACGCGAAGAAGAAACCGTTTGGATCTGCCGCAACTGCGGTTACATCCACACAGGCAAAAATGCTCCGGATGTTTGCCCGACTTGCTTCCATCCGAAAGCATACTTTGAAATCCACGCAACCAATTACTAAGGTAAAAAAGACAACCGCCAACGGCGTCTTCATATAGGGAGAAATCGGTTTTGATACGCCCTTTTCCGCGAATACTGCATCAAAAAGCACCGAAATCCGTCAGGATTTTCGGTGCTTTTCTTCTTTGTCTTCACGAAAAATGTCTGTCTCAAAACTGCAACGCATCTTATGGCGAGGATTTCGTGATTCAGAGCGAGCAAAAATCACGCGGGAATCCTGGCGGATCCTAAGTGGTTTTTGTGATGCTATGGACGCGAAATCCCGTCATAAGACGAATGATCCCTATGT
>SVMJ01000002.1 GCA_015067485.1 Oscillospiraceae bacterium | reverse complement strand
CTTGGTGGAACCATCATGCTTCGTCCGTTCGGACCGGAAGCAGAGTTTCCGTTCAAGAAGTAGAGATACTGTGCGATTTCCGGATCATCGGAACCGTTTGCGAGTGCCTGACCCATTGCAGCGGTTGCCATCTGGAAGCCGGTGGATGCAAACTTACCGGTATCGCCGATGAGCGCGGTACGATAGCGCGACATGGTGAGCGGGAAGTTCATCTTGATCATCTTGATGAATTTCGGGTTGGTGTACAGGTTTGCTGCCGGATAAGCAGTGTATCCGCTCAGCGTATCTGCCATGCCGTTGTAAGTATCGACCCACAGGATGTTGTAGCCCGGGGAGTTTTCGTCACCCTGACCGTCGCGGTTAACCAACGAGATCAAGTTGTTGAGAACGCCGTCAGGACCATCGGTAAGTGCCCAGTCGATCATTTCTTTACTTTCCGGCATATTGTCGAGAACAACGCCTGCGATCGCCATGGTGCCTTCGTGCATACCGGTATTACCGTTGATGCGCTTATCCAGGACACCCTTGCGGATTTCACGGAGCAGATTGTCTTCGATGTGTACGCGGATGTCGTTTGCGGTTTCTTTTGCCGGGAGCCCGTACTTTTCGTCTTTTGCCTGGATGTAGTTCTTGACATATTCGTCATCGTACATGTCAAATGCGGAGTCATATGCCTTACTGAGCATATTTGCAACACCGGTTTCCCAGATGCCGCCGACGATACGTCCGCCGTACCAGCCGTTGTTGTAGTAGTTCGGGCCGAAATAGTCAAGATCCATATCCGGATACAGGTCAGCTACACGATCGATCAAGATCGCAAGCATTCTGCCGTATTCCTTGTTGCCGGTGTATGCGTAACCGTAAGCCAAACTACTGAGCGTGCTATAGGTAGTACCGGTGGAGTACCAGTTTGCCCAGTGGTTCCAGTATGCGATCCAGATGTATCTGCGTTCAACGGTACCGTTGTTGCCGTCGAAGTATTCGCCGGTCTTCCAGCCGTAACCGTCGTCAACGCCCCAACCGTGGACGCCCTGGTTGTGGACTTTGCCGTCTTTATCGACGTATTCGTCTTTTTCCGGATAATCTTCGTTTACCAGGAGATGCGAGCCGTTCTGCTTTGCCAGCTCGTAGCTCCAGTTGCCGTTCTCGTCGATACCGGTTTTGTAGAATTCGCCAAAGTCATTGGACGGGAAACGACGGCGGCAAGTCGGGCACTGGATCTTCCACGGATAGTTTTCATTATCAAACAGCCACGGATAGTATTCGCCCGAGCTCTGAACGACGTTATCACCGCACCATACACAGTCGGTATAGATCGGGTCGTAACGGTAGGTCGGCCAGATGCTGCGCGGGAGTTCCTGTGTGGTCATGAACTGCAGATACCATTCGACATCATGTTCGAGAACCTTCTTTGCATTTCCGTCAACCGATTCGTAAGACTGTTGTGCCCAGTCGAAGTTCTGTCTGTTTTCCTGGATCGCTGCACGGCGTTCTGCGGTGAAGTAGGTAGCAGATGCTTTCCCCCAACGTGCGGTGATCTGAAGATCGGAAGTAACAGGTTCGCCGTTTACCATAAAGGTTGCACGGATGACGCCGGTGCCTTCCTTGCCAAGCGGACGAACGAGACCGGTCTGGTCAACACTGAAGAGGTCTTCGTCCAAACTTTCGAAACTCAGGTTGGAAACGTCTGCCGGGACAACATCCCCCGAGCTGTAGACCACGGAGACCTGAGTCTGGATGCCGTCGGTGTTATCCGGTTTGATTGCGCTGAGTTCGCAAGTCAATTTGATGTTTTCAACATTGTTGGCATAAACGACAACCGGGATGGTTGCGGTCGCAACCACTTGTTCTGCACCTGCAAGGTGTGCGGTCACGGTGATATTTGCTTCGCCTGCCGCAACGCCGGTGAGGACGCCACTTGCCACAGTGACTGCATCTTCGTTATCGGAAGCATAAGTGAGAATCAAGTCAGAAGATGCAAGATCACGACCTGCTTCGGTCTTTGCGGAAACCGTGAGATTTACGGTCTTGCCTGCATACAGGTCAGCACTCTGCTTCACTACGAGCAATCCGATGACGTCATCGTTTACCACGACTTTGGTGGTAGCGGAGAGATCGCCCATGGTGAGCACGATATCGGTTTCGCCCACGCCGATTGCACGGATCTTGCCGTCTGCATAAGAGATGACCGTGTCATCATAAGTGAGCGTCATCTTAGCAGGATCATAAGAAGCGAAGGATGCGTCGGTATAGTACACACCGATTTTCGCTTCACGGCTTTCACCCACGATGAGAAGCGGCTTTGTGATTTCAACCACCGCACGGTCGGGAGCAACTGCACTGCTGCCGCTGCTTGCGGGGTTCGGGGTGATTGTAAGTGTTTTACGGAATACGAAATCATTGCCATTGAAGTTGACGGTTGCAACGACGTCGACTGTACCTTCGTTCTTCAGCGCGGTGAGCTGTATCTTGCTGCCCGATTCGCGGATACGAACCAGACCGGAAACAGATTCGTTTTCCGCGGTAAAGGTAACTTGGTACATATCCTTGGTGGGAATAAGACCGGAAGCCAATTCCAAATCAACGTTTAGGTCAATTCTGTCGCCACGGGAAATCTCTTCCGGAATGTTGAATTCCGCTTTGGTGATGTTACTGTAAGTGGTAACTTCCATGTTCATACTGGAGTGGAGCAAGTGGTTGGTTCCACCCAGTTTCTGCTGTACCCAAGCGGTAACAACGGTTTCGCCCTTTTCCTTACCGGTAACAGTACCGTCCGGAGAAATGCCGAGGATTTTGCCGTCTGCGAGTTGGTAATAAACATCGAGACCTTCAAAGTCAATCGGGGTGCCGTCATAGTAAGTACCGGTCAGCACGGTTGCGATCGATTCATTTGATGCAATGCCGGACTTTTCTGCGGAAAGGTCAATCGCGTAAATACGCTTTGCTTCCGCGATGTCAACGTTGATGCTGTAACTTGCGGAGAGTCCTTCACGAACACCGGAGACGGTGAGCACGGTTTTGCCCGGTGCTACGCCGTGGACATCCAGATATGCTTCATCGCCATCCTGCACCACGGTTGCGGTTGCGATGGATTCATTTGCGGATTTGACGGTCAGGTCGGTAACATCCGCAAAACCAACCGATTCACCGTTCCAACGAGAAACGAGCGGAACGGTTCCGTTTGCGGTTTCCGCAATGGGCTTCGGAGTTTCAGCAAAGAGTTTGAACTGGTCTTCTCTCAATGCCTTCAAATACAGACCGCACAGGAAACCGCCGTTACCCGCCTGCATTCCCGGCTTGAATTCGTAGACCACGTTGTAGTCGCCCGCATCGAGCGTAACGTTGCCAAGATCTCTGTGAACATCAAGACCCTGACCTGCCGCACTACACAACATTTCGCCGAGATAGTACTTTTCCGCTTTCCATTCATCTTCCGGAGTGCCGACCGGGGACATATATACATTCAGTCTTGCGCCTGCCGCCATGGTAGCGGTGAGTGCGTCCACGCGATAAGAACCGCTTTCCGGAACGCGGATGACCATGTTGATCCAGTCGCCCGGACCACCCTTACACCAGTAAGCGTAAGAGCGGAAAGACTGCGTGACCTGTACATCAAAGAGCGGGCTCTTGCCGCCGAATTTCCATTCATCACTTTCTTCCCAGTTGTTCGGAACGCCCTGGACTTCGCCCTTAACGTGCATGCCGAAATCGGTGAAGTAGTCAATCGGATGTGCGGAGTTCGACCACGGGCCGTAGTAGCCGCGGTAGAAGTTGTAGAAGAACTTAACATCGCTGACTGTGATCGGGAGTTCGATCTCAGCATGACCGCCCTGATAGTCCACAGAGACGGTCGCGGTGGTGCTGCCCGACTTGGTGCCGGTAACGGTGAGGTCGCCGCTTGCTTCCACAAGGATATCTGCGATAGAAGGATCAGCGAGTTCGACCGTGATGTCTTCCGGCGAGAGAACCACGTCTTCGCGGTTGAGCGTATAGTTCATCTCGATGGTATACGGCTCTTTTTCAACGTATTCATCGAGCTGCGCGCCCGGCCAGATTTCCACGCGGGCGTAGCCTGCCGGCATCGCGATGGTGAGCGGGATGTCGACCGCATACGCTTCGGTTCCGTGGGTTGCACTCAGGCGGATTTCGGTCTCGCCTTCCCACATACCGAAGACGTAGTATTTGCCATCTTCTTCGCGGACGGTTGCGACTTCCTTGTCCAAACTGTCGATGCGGACTGCATCCAGGTCGGAAAGCGCGATCCCTTCTCCGTCCAAAGTCGCGGAAACGGTGAGTTCCACTTCTTCGTCGATGTAACCGGTGGGGACACTCCCCGAAAGGATCAGGCTTTCGGACGGAGTAGCCGATACCCAGTTAAACTTTGCGGATGCGAAGTAACCATATGCGTTGGATGCTTGGTTGTTCTTCGCAATTTCGATGATGAGAATATAGTCGCCCGCTTCGATGTACTGATTTGCGCATTCCAGATTTCTCAAGGAATACGGATCAGCACTGACCGCTTTAGACTGACCGATAAAGTACTGCTCTGCCTTCGGATTTTCCACCCCGAACGGTGCAAGGTAGAAGTTCAGCTGAGTCGCCGCGACCTGGTCTGCGGTACGCATGACCGGGGTATAGACGCCGCTCTCGTCGATACGGAGAATGAGCCCGTACCATGCGCCTTCATCACCGGTGATACCGGTACCGCGCGGACCGAAGCCTTTGCTTGCATCTGCGCTGGAAGAATTCCACTCTGTCGAAATTTTTCCTTCTTTTCCATAGTACATGAACGGATCGCTGGTGCGGTTATGGAAGTTTCCGAGTGCTTCCAAAGCGTCCCAATCCGTTATTTCTTGGGGTGCAACGCCTTCGTTGGACCACTGCCCCCATTGCAAGCGACCCATGTTGAAGTTGTAGTTTTTACCTACTTCGCCCTCAGCCGCGAGGCCTGACGGGACAAACGCAACCAACATACAAACCACAAGCAAGAGTGCCAACAAACGATTGTGCATCTTGTGCTTCATGTTGAATCCTCCTCAACAAATTTTTTGCGGTCTTCGCCAAAGGGCAAAGACAGTCTTTCATGACAATATCTTAACACATATTTTACAACTTGAAAATGGATTATTTTCCGATTTGAGAAAAATTTTTCCTTGCGACGCAATATTTTTTGCGTTTTGTGGAATACTGGAAATAGAAGTCTCAGAAAGGATGGTTTTTGCATGAAAAATCGTATTTTGGCTCTTTTTTTGTTTGCGGTTCTTTGCGGCTGTTCCATGGGGGAAAATATGGAAAATATGACACAAAACGGTAAGCCGAACACCATGTCGGATTTTTCCGAGCACGGACTGAGTTTTGCTGTGCCAAAACTTTGGTCGACTTCCGGATTTGAAGCGGAATTTGATGAAGTGAAGAACGACTCATCGAACTACAACACGCGCACGTTCTATGCGATGATCGACGGGGTGCGAACCCCTGTTATGATGGTGTCCCGCTTTGCGAAAGATGCATGGGACAAACTGACCGAGCAAGATAAAAACGCCGAAAAGGCAAAACTCGGTACATCGAAAGACGGGAATTTCGTCTACACTTATCTCATCAAAGACGATGTAGTCCCCGATTCGGAAGAGGGCAAAACCCTGCTCGACAAGATCCGAAAAGAAGCAGAAACCCTGCGTGATTCCATCAAGATCACAGAATAAAAAGAACCGCCCCGAGTGGGCGGTTCTTTTTATTCTTCGGAGACACTCATTTTTCGGTATTGATGCGGAGTGGTCCCCATGGTTTTGCGGAACACGGTGGAGAAATAATTACTGTCATTAAATCCGCAGCGGTCTGCGATCTCGGTGATGGAAAGCGTGGTATTTTTGAGCAGTTTCTCCGCATTGAGAATGCGGATGTAGGTGATGTACTCGCCAACACCCACCCCAATCACGGATTTGAACTTGCGGGAAAGATGCCCCGTGCTGAGCGCGAACTTCTGGCTGAGTGTTTCGAGCGAAAGCGACTCGTCAAAGCGGGTGGCGATGTACTCGGAGATGTTGTAGATGATGCGGTCGGATTCGCTGATTTTCTGCGTTTCCGCGGTGCGGTAACGACACAGAAGCAAGAGCAGTTCGCGGATGTAGTTGATAATCATGCCTTTTTTGAATTTGCGGTCGCCCGAATACTCTTTCTGCAGTTTCTGCAAAATCTCGGTGAGCACGGGGAGGCGCGATTTCTCAATGCGGATGAGTTTTTCGCGGGAGAGTTCTTCCAGCACCCCTTGCATCGCCGAGTCAAACACCTCGTCTCCGAAGCACACCAAAATTCGTTCATTGTGCAAACACTTCTCGCTGTCGGTTTTATGCGGAAGTTTCTTGGGAACAAAAACAAATTCACCTTTTTCCACGCGGATGGCTTCGTCCCCGATCAGGTACTTGGTGGTGCCGTTGATCAGGAAGTACAGTTCATGGTCGGGGTGGTAGTGAAACTCTTCCATAAAAACACGGCGATTGGTAACTTTATTATACGAAAACTCGAGATTTTTACTTTCGAAACCCTTCATTTTTCTCATCTCCCGTCCGATAAATTCAGTTTATCATACTCTTGCCTCAATATCAATCATTATTTTCAAGTTTTCGTCAAAAAACATCATTGTATTAAAGGAAGTATTGAAAATAATGATGTACTATGGTGTCAAAGGAGAGATGAATTATGAATTACAAAAACGGCAAAGTAGAAAATATCAAAATTGCATACATCGGCGGCGGGAGCCGCGGCTGGGCATGGGGTCTGATGAGCGACCTGGTCAAGGCATCCGACATCAGCGGTGATGTGTATCTCTACGACATCGACCTGCAGGCGGCGAAGAACAACGTCATCATCGGCAATAAGTACAACTCGGCTGACGGCGCAAACACGGTTTGGAACTATCACGCAACCGAAACCATCGGCGAAGCACTCACCGGTGCAGATTTCGTTGTCATTTCCATTCTCCCGGGCACCTTTGATGAAATGTACTCGGATGTACATACCCCGGAAAAGTACGGTATTTATCAGCCGGTCGGCGACACCGCAGGTCCGGGCGGCATCGTGCGTGCAATGCGTACTATCCCGATGTTTGAAGAAATCGGCGCAAATATCAAAGAATTCTGCCCGAATGCATGGGTCATCAACTACACCAACCCGATGACCTGGTGTGTCAAGGCTCTCTACCACGCATTCCCGGAAATCAAGGCATTCGGTTGCTGCCACGAAGTGTTCGGCACGCAGAAACTTCTCGCTGAAGTTGTCAAGGTAAAACTCGGCGTGGAAAAACCCGAACGCACCGAAATCAAGGTAAACCCGGTCGCGGTCAACCACTTCACCTGGCTGACCGAAGCGACTTACAGAAACATCGACCTGTTCCCGCTCTACAAGGAATTCTGTCAGGAGAATAAGGGCGGCTATTTCATCGACGGTCTGGTTGACGACAACTGGATGAACGGCGCATTCAAGACCCGCGACAAACTGAAAATCGATCTGTTCAATAAATTTGGCTGGATCGCTGCAGCAGGCGACAGACACCTTGCTGAGTTCTGCGAAGGCAAGTGGTATCTCGAGAGCAAAGAGCGCGTAGAAGAGATGGAATTCGGTCTCACCAGCGTTGCTGACCGCAGAGACGAACTCAGAATCCGCCTCGGCATGAGTGAACGCATGATCTCGGGCGAAGACCCGGTGGTCATTAAGGAAACCGGAGAAGAAGGCGTCAATCAGATTCGTGCACTGCTTGGGCTCGAAGATTTGGTCACCAACGTCAATATCCCGAACCGCG
Source organism: Oscillospiraceae bacterium (assembly GCA_015067485.1). Classification (GTDB taxonomy): domain Bacteria; phylum Bacillota; class Clostridia; order Oscillospirales; family JAAYXM01; genus SIG510. The sequence continues at coordinate 177,264 of SVMJ01000002.1, read as the reverse complement.
GTCAGATCCCGAATCTCCCACTCGGCGCGGTGGTTGAAACCAACGCGGTCTTCCGTGACAGCAGCCTGGTTCCGGTCTTTGCAGGCCCGATCCCGACCGAAATTTACCCGCTCGTTTCCCGCATTTGCGCGGAACAGGAAGCGGTGTTTGAAGGCATCGCAGAACGCAACGTGGAAAAGATTTTTGCTGCATTTGCAAACGATGCACTCGTTACCTGCAGCCTTGACGATGCAAGAAAACTCTTTGATGAAATGTGTGAAAACACCAAGGAATACCTTGGTATGTATGAATTTTAAGGAGACTTAATCATGTTTGAAAAACCCATTCGTTGTGAAAAAGTGATCCAGTTCGGGGAAGGCGGGTTTCTCCGCGGCTTCGTGGATTGGATGATCCAGGTAACCAATGAAGCGACCGATTTTAACGCAAGCGTTGTTGTGGTTCAGCCTATTGAAAACGGTATGTGCGATAAACTGGAAGAACAGAACTGTGTTTACACCCACGTCATGCGCGGCATGAAAAACGGAGTTCCCACCGTGGAAAAGAAAGTGATTGACTCCCTTTCCCGCACCGTTCAGCCGTACAAGGATTTTGGCGCATATCTGGCACTCGCTGAAAATCCCGACTTCCGTTTTATCGTATCGAACACCACCGAGAGCGGCATTGTCTTTGTGGACACCGATAAAATGGAAAATGCTCCGCACGTCAACTTCCCGGGGAAGGTTACCCTGTTGCTCAAGAAGCGTTTTGACTTGGGACTTCCCGGCTTTATCTTCTTGCCGTGCGAACTCATCGACAAGAACGGTGCTGCACTCTGCCGCTGCATCGTAGACTACGCAAAACTGTGGGGTCTCGGCAATGACTTTATCGACTGGGTCAAGACCGAAAACATTTTCTGCAACACCTTGGTCGACCGCATCGTTACCGGATATCCGAAGGGCGAAACCCTGGATCTCGACTTTGAAGACAACATGGTCAACACCAGTGAACTCTTCCACTTGTGGGTCATCGAAGGTCCGAAGGAAATCACCAAGGAATTCCCGTTTGATAAAACCGATCTCAACATCATCGTAACCGATAACCTTGCAAAGTACAGAACCCGTAAGGTTCGTATCTTAAACGGTGCGCATACTTCCATGATCCCGTATGCGATGCTGTGCGGGCTTGAGACGGTTGGCGACTGTTTGAAAGATGAGACCATGTCCGCATTCCTGAAAGCGTGCATCTTCGACGAAATCATCCCGACGTTGGATCTCCCGGAAGAAGAACTGCTCGACTATGCAAACAATGTTTTGGAACGTTTCCAAAACCCGTTCATCCGTCATCTGTGCTCGTCCATCGTGTTAAACTCGGTCAGCAAGTTCAAAGTCCGCGTACTTCCGTCTCTGCTCGAGTACAAGGCGCGTAAGGGCACCCTTCCGAAGAACCTTGTCTTCTCCCTTGCAAAACTCATCGAGTTCTACAAGGTTGGCACCCCGAATGACGACAAGGACGTTATGGCATACATGAAGAACGCAAGCATCGGCGAGATCCTGGCTAACAAGGGTCTGTGGGACGAAGACTTGAGTTTCTTGAAAGGCGAGATTGAACAGTATGTTAATCAATAAACTCGACAACGTAACAGTGAATTTGGACGACGGGCATAAATATGCCCGTCGTGACATCAAAACGGGCGAAAATATTATCAAATACGGAAACCCGATCGGGCGTGCGACCCGCAATATCCCGCAAGGCGAATGGGTCCACACCCATAATATGAAAACCAACCTTGATGGGAAAATCAAATACGCATACAACCCGAACATTACCCCCATCGCGCACATAGGGGAAGAAAAAACCTTTCTTGGCTATGTGCGCGAAAACGGGGATGTGGGCATCCGCAACGAAGTGTGGATCGTCAATACAGTCGGTTGTGTCAACAAGCTCGCCAAGCGCCTTGCTGACATGACGGGTGCATTCTGCTTTGAGCATCCGTTCGGCTGCTCTCAGCTGGGTGATGACCAGCGCACCACCCAGCTCATTCTCAAGGGTCTGGTCAACCACCCGAACGCGGCAGGTGTTTTGGTGCTGGGGCTTGGTTGCGAAAACAACAACATTGAAGTTTTCAAAGAAGTTTTGGGCGCGTATGACCCGAAGCGCGTCAAGTTCTTAAACGCGCAGGATGCGGAAGACGAGATCGAAGAAGGCGTGCGCCTGATCTCGGAATTGCAGGAATACGCAAACACCTTCACCCGCACCCCGGTTCCCCTGTCCAAACTCCGTTTGGGGCTCAAGTGCGGCGGCAGCGACGGATACAGCGGTATCACCGCAAACCCGCTCGTGGGTTCGCTCTCCGACCGTGTCATTGCACACGGTGGCTGTTGCGTGCTGACCGAAGTGCCCGAAATGTTCGGCGCAGAGCATCTGCTCATGGAGCGTTGTGAGACCCGCGAACTGTTTGCAAAAACGGTGGATCTCATCAACAATTTCAAGGATTATTTCACCCGCCACAACCAGGTGGTGTATGAAAATCCGTCTCCCGGGAACAAGAAGGGCGGCATCACTACGTTGGAAGAAAAGTCGCTCGGTTGCGTTCAAAAAGGCGGTGCGAGCGCGGTGGTTGATGTGCTGGACTACGGCGACACGCTCACCAAAAACGGGCTTTCCCTGCTCAACGGTCCTGGTAACGACATTGTCGCTATCACCAACCTGACCGCGGCAGGCGTACATATGGTGCTCTTCACCACGGGTCGCGGTACACCTGTTGGTGCTCCGGTGCCGACGGTGAAAATTTCCACCAACCGCGCGCTCGCTGAGCGGAAGCAAAACTGGATCGATTTTGACGCATCTCCCCTGCTCGACGGGACTTCGATGGATGATCTGACCGATGAATTTTTGGAATATATCATCACGGTCGCATCGGGTGAAAAAACAAAGAACGAAATCAACGGATACCGTGAGATCTCCATCTTCAAAGATGGGATCGTTCTGTAGGAGGTACATATGGGAATCATCAACGACGATTTTTTACTGACAGGTAAAACGGCAAAGCACATGTATCATGACTTTGCAAAGGATCTGCCGATCATTGACTATCATTGCCATATTTGGCCCGAGCGTATCGCGAAGGACTATCAGTTCCGCGATGCATACGAACTCTTTTTGGGTCGCGATCATTACAAATGGCGTCAGATGCGTACCTTCGGCATCGACGAAGCGTATATCACAGGTGATAAAGACCCGTTTGAAAAGTGGATGGGATTTGCAAAAGTCTTCCCATTTCTCATCGGAAATCCGCTCTATCATTGGACCTCTTTGGAATTCAAACGCTATTTCGACATTGACGTTCCATTCACCGAAAAAACCGCAAAAGAGATTTGGGATATCTGTAACGCAAAGCTGAAACAGGATGATTTCAGAGCGAAATCTCTCATCACCCGTTCCAATGTAGAACTGATCTGTACCACCGACGACCCGGCGGATGACCTGCGTTTCCACAAACAGCTCAAAGAAGACGGGTTCTCCACCAAGGTCTTCCCCACCTTCCGTCCCGACGTTGCGGTAAACATTGACAAAGAAGGTTTTGAGGAGTATCTGAAGGACAACGGCATCGCATCTTATGATGCTTTGATTTCCTGGCTGAAAGACAGAATCGCTTACTTCCACGAAAACGGCGGGCGCATTTCCGACCATGCGATGGATTATGTCCCGTTTGCGCTGGGTAACGCAAAAGCGGTTTTCGAAAAGAAACTCGCAGGCGGCACTCTCACCACGGAAGAAATCGATGTTTACAAGACCGCAGTCATCAGCGAATGTGCTTTTGAGTATGCAAAGCGCGGTTGGGCAATGCAGCTCCATATCGGCGCAATGCGTAACAACAATACGCGGATGTTCAAAAAACTCGGCTTGGACTCGGGTTTTGACAGTGTCAACGACTTGTGCATTGCGGAAAAACTCTCCGCGTTCTTAAATTATCTCGAGCAGGCAAATGCGCTACCGAAAACGATTTTGTACACACTCAATCCCAAGGACAACTACGTACTCGGCACCATCTTGGGATGTTTCCAGGCAGGTCCGACCCGTGGCAAGATCCAGTTCGGCTCAGCTTGGTGGTTTAACGACAGCATCGACGGCATGACCCAGCATCTTGTTGCACTCGGAAACCTTGGCACACTCGGCACCTTTATCGGGATGCTGACCGACTCGCGCAGTTTCGTTTCCTATCCGCGCCATGAATATTTCCGCCGCATTTTGTGTAACCTGATCGGCACTTGGGTAGACCGCGGAGAATATCCGAACGATGACGAAGCGCTTGAGAAAATCATCAAGGGCATCTGCTGCGACAACGCAAGAGAATACTTCGGATTCTAAAAAATCATAACCATCCGACAAGCCAATAACAAAAAAACTCAAAACGCAAACAATCCCTACAATCCAAAAGAAAAGGCACCTTCGGCCGGTTGGGAAGATGGAGAAGTTGGTTTTGAACTGACCTTTTTCGCTAAAAGTGCATCAAAAAATCAGGCTATACGTCAGTATAGCCTGATTTTTGTTCTTTCTTTTAACGAAAATTTCCCACTTCATAACTGTACAGTACTTCAAAGCGTGCATTTTTTACTTCAGAACGAACAAAGAAATCGTAGATGATCCTGGCGGATATCAAGATTTTTGTGAGGTTATGGACGAATAATGCCTCTTTGAAGCGAGTTATCCCTACAACCAACCGCCGTTATTGGGTGTCTTTTCTTTTGTTGTTTTCCGTTCGCATGGGTTGATATTCGTCGTTTGTTTTATTTCCGCTTTGTTCCGCAGAAACATCCTCTCTTTCCGGTGGGCGATTATCATCCGGTTTGAATTGCGATTGATTTTGACCGCCGTTTTTGTCTTCACCGCGATTCTTCACCCTGTCATTTGCAGGCGCTTCTTTAGGCGGCTGCTCGGCATTTTCGTGAGACCCCTCGTTTACCGGTGGTCTCCCGTTTTCGTCTTTTTCATGTTCATGCTGTTTTTCCTCACACGGCACGTCTATGTCTGCGTCGCAGTTTTCGCTCCCGTTCTCGCAGTCTGGCTTGTCGCCTCTAAACGGCGGCGAATCTTCGCCATAAGGATCTCCTTCCTCTTTTCTTTCTTCTTCATTTTGCGCAGGCATATCTGGCGAAACCTTTTCGATTCCAGGCGGGTTGAGGATTTCCGAATCAGGCTTTGTTTCCTGCATCGACGGTTTCTCTACGGATTTATCGTTTGAAATCTGCAAGTTTTCCTTTTGTTCCTTTTCATTTGTTGCCTGTTGTTTTTTTTGCGGCATACTCACAGGCTGAATTCTCTCAACCTCAACAACCGTTGTTTCGGTAAGTTCTTCATGGAGTTTCTTCCCCGAAATCATCTCATCTATCTCTTTATTTGTTTTATCTTTTAGTTTCTCCATGTTTTCCGTTGTTGCGCCGCCATATAAATTCGAAAACTCATCAATCTTTCTTTGGCGTTTTACCGATATGCCGTGTTCATTTGCACGCTCAACTTCTTTTTCGGTTGTTTCTTTTATGACCACGGTATAGTTTCCGAATTTCTTTTCCACGCGCAAAACGCTTTTCCGCACAGCCTCATCATTTCGGGAAATGTTGATCTCTATTTCGTTGTTTTCAGCAGTAAGAAATCCTTTCTCCTCACATTTTTCTATTACTTCATTAATACTGGTTTCCACATCGGTCGACGCAATTTCAATAAACTCCGCATCTTTATTCAAGGGGGTGCATGCAATTACTTTATCAAAACAATTTAAATCCAGGCGCAAGCTCGGATTAATATCTATATAAAGGCAACTATACGGTGTATAGTAAATTTTATGGGCAAGAGCCGAGGATATAACACAAAGAGCTATGCACACAGCGATTTTCATGCTTTTGGAAAGCAAATCACTTGTTGTTTTTACCTGTTGTCCTACTTTGTAGTTCTTGTTTTTGATCTCCTCAAAGGTTCCGTCTGCTTTAAGGATTACCGCGTGAGTATCCTTGATATCAACTACAACGCCTCTCATCTTACCCCACCTTTCTTTGCAAATTTTAAGTAATCGGAAATTATTTCATATTCTCCGTCTAAAATCACTACACATGCGATAATGTATTTCCTGTGACGCTCTAAAAGTTTTTCATTTACCTTGGTTTTTTCGACTATTCGTTTTATCGGAAGCGTTTTCTTCTTCTTTATGCTGTCTATGGCTTCCTCGTCCGATATCAAGTGCTTGATAACTCGCTGACATTCCAATTTCGTTTTAAACGATTTTGGTGAATACTGCGGTAAATCAAAGAATGAAATCTTGTATTTTTCAAGCTCGCTTCTGGCACATTCTATCTCAATGGCTGCATCGGATATTTCAGCCCTCGGATCTTCAACATCAAACTCGGTCTCTTCCGCATCACTTGAGCCAATACTGCTAAAAGGAATGATTCCTTCCCTTTGTCTATACTCTTTTCTAAGCCAGTCATTTAATCTCGCTCGGATACAAATTCCCGCAAAAGATAAAAACTTTCCTTTCGATTCGTCGAATTTATCGATTGCCTCATTAAAAGCAAGCATAGCAACAGAACAGGCATCATCCTCCTCGGTAACTTTCCTACCGAGTGTTATGCCCGTAGATGAAAGTATGAAGTTTTTGTATTCCTTTATAAGCTCATTTCTGACATAATCGTCATTCTGCGCTAAAAGAACTCTATCTTCCATATTAATCTTATCCCTAACACTTGCTTTAGGCAGGACTGTGGCATAACCACAGCCCTGCCTAATTCTATTTACTCAACAACGATTGTTCTGCTGTCATTATCCCAATCAACCGAGAGTTCAAATGCCTCTGCGACAAATCTGATGGGAACCAGAGTTCTGCCCTTATGAATGACCGGTGCGACATCAAGCTCCTTGTCTTCACCGTTCACCGTTGCGGTAAGACTTCCAATCTGCAGCACAATAACGGTTTCATCCTTTGTAATGGTAATATTCTTTGTCTCTTCATCCCATTCAACGGTCGCGCCATATGCCTCGGTAACCGCTCTGACCGGAACAAGCGCTCTGCCATTTTCGATAATCGGCTTGATTCCGTCATACTTGTCAAAATCAACCGCTTCACCGTCGATAAACGTGTCAACGGAATCGTCATTTTCTTCCTTCTTTGATGCTGCAATTTCATCTAAAAGTTCATCTCTTGCCTCATCGTCGCAATCCTTGAACAGGCCCTTGATTTCCTGCATATACTCCTTGTGCGGCTTCTTGTCCTTCTTAAGTTCGTCCTTCTTCTCGTGGAAACACTTTTTGTCGATGGGCTTTTTTCCGTGTTCGGGTTTTTCAGGTTTCTCCGCCGCATCATCGGAAGTGTCCTCATCTACCGCATCATCACTTACGGATTCATCTGCATCGCCGTTAGTTACATCATCGGAAGTGTCTTCCTCGGTCTCATTTTTTTCAGGAGCCTCCGGTTTTTCGGGTTTCTCAGGTGCTTCTTCGGGAGCGGGTTTCTCAGGCGCTTCTTCGGGAGCGGGTTTCTCAGGCGCTTCTTCGGGAGCGGGTTTCTCAGGCGCTTCTTCGGGAGCGGGCATATCGTTCGGCTTGGGCTCGCGTTCACCGCGATTGTGTCTGTCCTGCTTTTGCGGCTTCTCAACCTGAACAGACTGCTCTGTGTTTACACTATCGGATGCAGCTGTGTCTGCAGATTTTACTGCAAATGCAAAGCAGTTTACAAGCAACGTGGATGCCAACAATGCAATTACCAATACTTTTTTCATATGAACATCTCCTCAAATAAATTTTATTGGTACTACATAGTTCGTACTGCAAACCAAATTTTTGAGGGTGCTTTTTAAAATTTTTCAAAAACTTTTATTTTTTCTTGCAAACTTGCAACGCAACAAGTTGTTTGTTTCAATCATTCATATGAGTACCTATTTTCTCTTTTTAACATCTACATGTTTTATAGTATCATATTCCTTTCTATTGTTCAACAAATCGCCACTTTTTCGGGGTATGAATTGACCGGGAAACAGAATCCGAACTGTTCCGGTTAGAGTTTCTATCCCTCAACCAATTCCCCGGCGCCGTTGAGCGTCTTGAACGTCTTCGGGTTATGAGTTCGTGGGTTAAAACCTGTCTCAAAATCGACACCCCCTGGTTGCAGGTGGGATGATCCGAACCGAACAAAAACCACTCATTGCCAAAGACATCGATCCCGCGGCGGAGCATTCATCCGGCTGTCGTAATCATAAAGCACTGCGAAATACATAAAGAATCGGCACGTTTTCTTGATGATTGTCATCAATTCTCTGACCTTTTCATATTTTCTTGGCATAAGAAAACCTCCTATGGTAACTTCTGATTCTACCATAGGAGGCTCTTTTTACTTTTATAAAACTTAGAGAATGACTTCGTGTCCGCTTTCTGCAGAGCGATAGATCGCATCCAGGATCTTCATGACTTCGACACCATCGGTTGCCGGAGAGATGCACTTCTTACCGTTTGCAATGCAATCAATGAAGTGGTCGGTTTCTTTTTCAAACAGACCATCCATGGTGAGTGCAGCCGACGAGTACGGCTTGATGTCGATCATGCGGTCGTACTTATCGGTGAAAATGGTGAGTTCCGGATCCAAACGGAAGCCACCCTTGGTGCCGCACATTTCAATCAAAGTTTCGTCTTTTGCGATGTTGAGCTCGAAGCTGACGGTTACTTCCAAGACACTGCCGTTGTCATAGCGGACGAGCGCGGTTGCAAAATCTTCAACAGTGGACGGCGGAACTTCGCCGGTGGTGGAACTGGTGTAGTTTGCACCATCTTTGATGTTAGAGCGGTTACCCAGCTTATTGGAGGTGAAACCGTAGACCGAAACCGGCTTCGGATTACCCGCAAGGTAACGGGTCAGGTCGATGACATGAACGGCCAAGTCAATCAACGGACCGCCACCGGAGAGTTTCTTGTTGGTGAACCAACCGCCCGGGGTACCGCGACGGCGGACATATTTTGCACGGCTGTAGTAGATTTCGCCGAGCTCACCTGCATCAATGTAGTCCTTGATGACTTCCGCGTCGTTGCCGAAACGGCGGACGAAACCGATCATCAGGAGCTTTCCGCTTTCCTTTTCCGCTTCTGCCATTTCGAGTGCGCTTGCCATGTCGGTAGACATCGGCTTTTCGCACAGGACGTGCTTGCCCGCTTTCAGTGCCTTGATGGACATTTCAGCGTGGAGTGCGTTGAGAACGCAAACGCTGACCGCATCGAGTTCGGGAAGTGCGAGCATATCGTCTACATTGGAGAATACGTGCGGAATGTTGTATTCTTCTGCGCGCTTCTTTGCAAGGGATTCGTTGATATCGCAGACCGCGTACACTTCGCAGTCCTGATTGCTCAGATAACCTTTGATGTGCTCGACAGCGATACTGCCTGCACCGATCAAACCGACTTTTACTTTACTCATTTTTCTCTCTCCTTACTTTGCCAAGTTTTCGCCAAGAAATTTCACTGCCATTTCGATATCCTGATACGGGGTTTCGCCGACTTCGCGTTCAATGGTGAGGAAGCCCTTGTAGCCCACTTCTTCCAATGCCTTCAGGTAGGTCGGGAAGTTGACTTCGCCCTGACCGAGCGGGACTTCCGCAAATGCCGGGGAGGTCGGGATGTCTTCGGGTTTACGGATGCCGTAGATTACTTCCGGCTCACACTGCCAGAACCACTGCGCATCTTTCGCATGCGTATGTACGATGTAGTCCTTCAGGTTGTGAACCGCCTGTACTGCCGGTTCATGATGGATCGCGATCAGGTTTGCCGGGTCGAAGTTGACCGCGACACCCTTGGAGCCAAGGCTATCCAGGAATGCCTTCAGAACTGCGGATGTTTCAGGCCCTGTTTCGATCGCGAAATGAGCGTCGAGATCATCCGCATAGCGGGAAAGTTCAAAGCAAGCTTCCTGCATAATTTTGTAACGCGGATGGTTCGGGTCTGCCGGAACAACGCCGATGTGTGTGGTAACAACATCGGTACCGAGTTCCTTTGCAAGTTCCAAAACGCGCTTGGACTTGTCGATGAGTTCTACATTTGCTTCCGGGTCATAAAGTCCACGACCGAAGTCGCCGCACAGAGCGGACACGATGAGACCGCGGTCTTTGATTTTCTTGATGAGTTCCTGGCGGCGTTCGCCAACCAAAACTTCATAGGAATGCTCGCCATGTGTTGCGTAGATCTGAACGCCTTTTGCGCCCACTTTGACTGCATTGTCAAGTGCTTCGTCTTCGCCACAACGGAATGATTCCAACATAACACCAATCGGGAACTGATACACTTTCGTTTCCTCCTGTTTGAGAAATTATTTCATTGACTGCACCAACGATACTTTTATTATAAAGCATAATTTTCCTTTTGAATAGTCCTATTTTATATTTTTTCTTGTTATTGCAAAAAAAGTTCGATATCCTCCATCGAGAGTGTCGGGTGGAGCGCGCGATTGATGGAAAACCCGATGAGTTTCGAGATTTCCGAGACATGGGTGTCGATCTCCTGTGGGGTCACCATCATAGACTCGGTGATATTCTTTGATATCGTCTGAAGATCCATCACGGTGGGAACCCCGATGGCAATGGTGGGAACACCCAAGGTCTCACGATTGATGGCGGCGCGTGCATTTCCAACGCCCGAGCCGGGAACGATCCCGGTATCGGTGATCTGCACAGTCCTACAAAGCCGCTCCAGACTCCGTGCGGCAAGAGCATCCACCACGATCACACAACTCGGTTTGATTTTCTCCACCACCCCGCAGAGAATCTCAAAACTTTCGCATCCGGTCGTGCCCAACACCCCGGGGACAAGCGCCGCGGTCGGATGCAAGAATCCAAACTCTTTCGGAAACGACGACACCAAATGCCGTGTAACCACCACACATCCCACCGTTTTGTACCCCACCGCATCGGGCGTGATATTGTGGTTTCCAAGTCCCACGATCAAAGTACATCCGTTTTCTTTCGGGAGCAGTGCAGAAATTTCGCCGCTCAGGGTTTCCACAGAACGCTCCAAGTCATCCTGCATTTTTAAGAGTTCCATCGTGATATAATTCCCCACAGGTTTCCCGATCGCCTGTGCCCCTCTTTCATCTGTTACCCGTACACGGTGCACCAAATATCCGTTTTTTTCACTTTTTTCGCACGCTACGCCCGTAATCTCCTGCTTTCTGTTTGCACTTTCTCTCCATATTTCGCACGCTTCCAGCGCCAAATCTGTCCTTGTTCCCTTCAAATCAATCAACTCCTGTAACTTTTTCAGTCTTATTCTCTCTCCAAAAAAATATCCTATACAAATGAAAAATTTTTCTTGCTTTTTCAAAAAAACAATGTTATAATAGGTCGGTAACAAATATTATGGATCTATACCTTAAGGAGGTGGACGCTTTGCCCAACATTAAATCTGCAAAGAAACGCGTAGAGCTTACCAAAGTTTATGCAGCTCGCAATCAGGCCGCAAAGAGTGCTTTGAAGACTTCTATTAAGAAGTTTGAGGCCGCGGTAAACGAGGGCGGCGCACAGGCTTCTGAGGCCTATACTGCTGCTATCAAGAGTATTGACCAGGCAGTCAATAAAGGCATTCTTCATAAGAACACAGCAGCTCGCAAAAAGAGCAGCGTGATGAAGAAGATGAACAAGGCTCAGTAATCTGAGGGTTCTATCTGAAAATGCAACAAAAAGACGATGTGGTGATCCACATCGTCTTTTTCTTTTTATGCATAACAAAAGAGCAGGTAAAAACCTACTCTTTTGCACAACTATTAGGAGGGGGATTCAACATGAAGTTCTTTGAACTGATTTTCAGTATATCAGTCATTTGTTAACAAACCAATCGGAAAAGATTAAATATGAATTAACTTCATGCTTTTTCACGGAGTCCCCTAAAAAAGTCTTTCAGCATCTGCGCGCATTCATCGGCGAGAACACCCGTAGTTACTTCCGGTTTGTGATTGTACGGAAGCGCGAATAAATCGGTTACCGAACCGACGGATCCCGCTTTCGGATCATACGCCCCGAAACACACACGGTCGATGCGTGCATTGATGATCGCGCCCGCACACATCGGGCACGGCTCCAATGTAACATACAACGTACTGTTCGGGATGCGCCAACCGCCGAGAGTTTTACACGCATCGTCGATGGCAAGAATTTCCGCATGGTGGAGCGCATTTTTCCCCTTTTCTCGTGTGTTGCGACCGCGACCGATAATCTCGCCGTCTTTCACGATCACGCAACCAATGGGCACTTCCCCGTCTTCTGCAGCCTCGCGTGCAAGCGCGAGTGCTTCTCGCATATACCGCTCGTCCATATCAGTTTTTCTGGCTGTGGATGGGCGCCGGGATGCGCCCCTTCCTAGAAATGAACTTGGCAGGTGAGTTGGTGTTGATCTTCATGATGGGAGCAGACCCAAGCAGACCGCCGTAGCAAACCTCATCGCCCACGCTCTTGCCGTATGCAGGAATCACGCGAACCGCGGTAGTCTTGTTGTTGACCACGCCGATGGAGATCTCATCCGCGATGATGCCCGAAATCACATCTGCCGGGGTATCGCCCGGGATGGCGATCATATCGAGCCCGACCGAGCAGACCGCGGTCATCGCTTCCAGTTTATCCATGGAGAGTGCGCCGGCTCTTACCGCATCGATCATGCCCGCATCTTCGCTGACCGGGATGAATGCACCTGAAAGCCCGCCCACGTGTGCCGCCGCCATGACGCCGCCTTTTTTGACCGCGTCGTTGAGCAAGGCAAGTGCCGCGGTGGTGCCGTGAGCGCCGACCGATTCGAGTCCCATTTCTTCCAAGATATGTGCGACCGAGTCGCCGACTGCAGGAGTCGGAGCCAGGGATAAGTCCACGATCCCAAACGGCACACCAAGGCGTTTGGATGCTTCTTTTGCCGCAAGCTGACCCATTCTTGTAATCTTAAACGCGGTGCGTTTCACGATTTCTGCGAGTTGCGCAAGATCGCAATCCCCCGCACGCTGAATGGCTTTCTGCACCACGCCGGGGCCGGAAACACCAACGTTGATGACGCTTTCCCCTTCGCCCACGCCATGGAACGCGCCCGCCATAAACGGGTTGTCTTCGGTGGCATTGGAGAATACCACGAGTTTTGCACAGGCAATCGAGTCGCGGTCGCGGGTGCGATATGCCGCGTCTTTCACGATCTCACCCATGCGAGCCACCGCATCCATATTGATCCCTGCGCGCGTGGTCGCCACATTGACGGACGAGCAAACGCACTGAGTCTCGGTGAGTGCTTCTGCGATGGAGTCGATCAGATTGCGGTCGCCGCGGGTCATGCCCTTATGTACCAGCGCACTGTATCCGCCGATGAAGTTGATGCCGACGGTTTCTGCCGCGCGGTCAAGCGCTTTGGCGAGCACGGTAACATCCGCACTGGTGCAGGCATCCGCCAAAAGTGCGATCGGGGTAACCGAAACGCGCTTGTGGATGATGGGAATGCCATACTCGGCTTCGAGCTGCACACCCACTTCCACCAAACGCTCGGCGGTGCGGGTGATTTTATCGTAGATTTTATCTGCGACGCGGTGGATGTCTTCCCCGCAACAGTCACGCAGGGAGATGCCCATGGTGATGGTGCGGATATCAAGATGCTCTTCTTCGATCATCTTGATCGTTTCCATAATATCGTAAGAATTTAACATACCGTTCGCCCCTTATATCCGATGCATGGAATTGAACACGTCTTCGTGCATGACGTGGATCTTCAGCCCCATCTGATCGCCAAGCGCGGTGAGTTCGGAAGCAAACGCGGTAAACTCCACCTTGGATTTTGAAATGTCGGTGAGCATGACCATGACGAACAAATCATCCAAAATACTCTGGGTAATATCCAGAATGTTGATGTCATGAGAACGCATAATGGCGGTAACTTCCGCAATGATACCAACCATGTCCTTACCGACTACTGTAATAACCGCACGCATGGTGTCATTCTTCCCTTCTATCTTCTGATTTTGTTAAAATGTGATGATGTGAGATGTTCGGACTGTTCCAGCGCAATGAGAATGTCCGAAATGATGGTGTTCGAGATCAAAAAACCCTTGGGTGTGAGTCTCCAGCTCCCGTCTGTAAACATCGCATAGCCGTCTGCTTCATACTTTTGCAGGCAGGATTCGATCTTATCAAACCCGATGAGATACTTCTTCTCGAGAATTGAGCGGGAGATGCCCTCGGTGGTGCGGAGCATGAGCATCAGATACTCACCCGCACGCTCGATCCCTTCCGCCTTTTCGCTGTTCTGGATGACCGTATCCCCGTTTTTCACCGCCTGCATATAGCGGTCGGTGTGCGCCACATAAGAGAAACGCATACGGGACAGGAAGGAATAAGCCGATGGACCTACGCCCCAATATTCGCCCAAATTCCAGTATTTATAATTGTGCTTGCTCTGACGTCCGGGGCGAGCAAAGTTTGAAACTTCATACTGCTTGTACCCTGCCGCTTCCAGTCGCTCCACCGCATACAAATACAGATCCGCAACCGTGTCATCATCCGGGAAGAGGAAGTCTTCCTTATGGTCATACAGACGGGTGCCTTCTTCCAATTTCAGCGCGTAGCACGAGATGTGTTCGACATCCAGGCTGATCGCGTCTTCCAGCGTCTTTTTCCATGTCTGCTCGGTCTGCGACGGGATGCCGTACATCAAATCCACCGAGATATTGTCAAATTTCGCTTTCCGTGCGATTGCGACCGCGTCTTTCACCTGCTCGAACGAGTGGGTGCGTCCCAAATCCGCGAGTTCCATCGGATTGGACGACTGCATTCCGAATGAAATGCGGTTAAAGCCCACTTTTCGCAGTTTTTTAAGAAGTTTTAGATCCACCGTGTCCGGATTGGCCTCCAGCGTGGTTTCACAGTCATTTAACACTTTGAAGCACTTATACACGGTTTTGGCGATACGAACCAAGTTCTTCGCGCCGATCCAGGTGGGAGTGCCTCCGCCGAAATACAAGGTGTCCACCTCGTAATCCGAGTCTTTGAGCGCACCCTCGGTGATGTGCTGGCAGAGCAGTTTGGTATAGTCCGCCATATACTTCTGACTGGTTACTTTATTCGAATGGAAATCGCAGTATGCACAGCGATTTTTACAGAACGGGATATGGATATAGATCCCAAGCGGTTTCATGTGTTCACCCCACTATTCGTCCAACTTCAGCACCGCCATAAACGCTTCCTGCGGTACGGCCACCGTACCCAGGCTACGCATACGCTTCTTGCCTTCTTTCTGCTTTTCGAGCAGTTTCTTTTTACGCGTGATATCGCCGCCGTAACACTTCGCCAAAACGTCTTTCCGCATCGCTTTGACGGTCTCACGCGCGATGATGCGGTTGCCGATGGTCGCCTGAACCGGGATCTCGAACAACTGACGCGGGATATTTTCCTTGAGTTTTTCCGCGATCTTGCGTCCGCGTGCATACGCCTTTTCGGTATGCACGATGAATGAGAGCGCGTCGACCACTTCGCCGTTTAACATGATATCGAGTTTGACCAGATCCGACTTGCGGTAGCCGATGAGTTCGTAGTCGAGCGACGCGTACCCGCGGGTACGGGATTTGAGCGCATCGAAGAAGTCGTAGATAATTTCGTTGAGTGGGAGTTCGTAATGCACTTCGACGCGGGTATCATCCAGATACTTCATGTCTTTATAAACACCGCGACGGTCTTGGCAAAGTTCCATGATATTGCCCACGTAATCGGTCGGCGTGATGATATTCGCCGCGACGAACGGTTCTTCCGCCCAATCGATTTCGGTGGGATTCGGGTAGTTCAAGGGGTTATCGATGTATTCTTCTTCCCCGTTGGTGCGTTTGATTTTATAGATAACGCTCGGTGCAGTGGTGATGAGATCCAAATTATACTCGCGCTCCAAACGCTCCTGAATGATCTCCATGTGCAGAAGACCCAAGAATCCGCAACGGAATCCGAAGCCGAGCGCAACCGAACTTTCCGGCTCATAGGTGAGCGATGCGTCGTTGAGTTGAAGTTTATCGAGCGCATCACGCAGGTCGGGGTACTTCGCCCCGTCTGCCGGATAAATGCCCGAGAACACCATGGACTGGACCCTGCGGTAGCCCGGGAGCGGCTCGTCAGCCGGATTTTCCACTTCAGTTACGGTGTCGCCGACCGTGGTGTCTTTTACGTTTTTGATACTCGCGGTGAAATATCCCACTTCACCTGCGGAGAGTTCTTCTGTCGGACAGAGCCCAAGTGGCATCAGCGTACCCGTTTCGACCACTTGGAACTGTGCGCCCGTTGCCATCATGCGAACATTCATGCCCGGGCGGATTTTGCCTTCCATCACGCGGATATAGACCACGACTCCACGGTATGCGTCGTACTGACTGTCGAATACGATTGCTTTGAGTGGAGAATCCGCATCGCCCTGCGGGGGCGGAATGAGCTCCACGATCTGCTCAAGCACTGCTTCAATATTGGTGCCAAGTTTTGCGGAAATCAGCGGTGCATCTTCCGCGGGGATCCCGATGATGTCTTCCACTTCTTTTTTGACTCGGTCAGGGTCTGCGCTGGGCAGGTCGATCTTATTGATGACCGGCACTACCTCCAAGCCGTGCTCGATCGCAAGATAGGTATTGGCAAGGGTCTGTGCTTCGATGCCCTGTGCCGCGTCCACGATCAGAATCGCGCCTTCGCAAGCCGCCAGAGAACGGGATACTTCGTAACCGAAGTCCACGTGACCCGGGGTGTCGATCAGATTCAGCGCATACTCTTCCCCGTTTGCGGCAGTATAGTTTAATTTGACCGCGCGCGCTTTGATGGTGATGCCACGCTCACGCTCTAAGTCCATATTATCCAAGATTTGATTTTCCATCTCGCGGCTGGACACAGCGTTACAACGCTCGAGCAGACGGTCTGCGAGCGTGGATTTGCCGTGGTCGATATGCGCGACGATGCAAAAATTTCGAATGTGGTCTTGTTTTTTCACGCGGTTACTCCTTTAAGCAGTTGCGTTAATATCCGAACCCGTTTTGGACCCTGTTTTTATGCAACTGCTGAAACGTTTATTTATACAGAAATATCATACCACGAAGCAGGCTGAAACTCAAGTGTTTCGCATCCACAAGATACATAAAATTTTTGGGAAACGCAAATCCTACCAAGGAGAAACAGAAGGAGGTTTTCCGATGAAACAAAACGCGACATCCACCCGTTTTCTAAATGACATTTACCGCAATACCGAGAGCGGAATCGATGCGATTTTGACCCTGCTCCCCAAAACGCAGGATGACCGACTTACCAATGACCTGCAAACGCAACTGCACAGTCTGCGCGCCATTGAGGCGGAGACTGTGCGAAAGTTAAAACAATTTGGTGAGACACCCAGAGAAACACCCATGATGCAAAAAATGGGGATGAAGATGGGAATTCACATGAACACGATGATGAACAAATCTTCCTCCCGCCTTGCGGAACTCATGATCAAGGGCAATAACATGGGAGTCATTGATTTAAACCGCGCGATGAATGAGTACGGCGCGACAAACTCAAATGCGACATCCCTTGCACAAGAGCTTCTCGCACTCGAGCAAAAAGCGCTCGATCGATTCAAATCATATCTGTAACATAAAAAATCCCACTCAACGGCGGTTGGTTGAGTGGGATTCATTTTTGCAAAAAAGAAAGGGTTGGCATAAAGCCAACCCTTTCGAGGTTACAATCGTAACGCTTAGATGTTGCCCTGGATGGAGAAGACCTTGATGATCTGGCCGTCCATGACTTCGATGATAGCGTTGTAGTCGGTTGCAGAGATACCGTCGTAACGGGAGAGTTCTTCGATATCGTCGCCAACAACTTCGTTATCCTGAATTGCAACGACCTTCAGGTCGATGTATTCATGAGTCTGGAGAGTCTGGTCTGCTGCATCGCCAGCATTCTTAGCGGAACCGTAGTTGTAGAAGGAGATGCGCTTGTCGTTTGCTTCGGTGATGGTAACCTTGTAGAAGCCATCGTTACCGGTGCTGTAAACGCCTTCCTGAGCTGCAACCTTACCGTCTGCTCTTGCGGAGACAGAGGTGAATTCGGAGCCGTCATAGATGAAGTTTACGATGTTGCCGATTGCGTATTCAGCATTGCCTTCCTGATCGTCGCCCGGGACACCAGACAGTTTTGCCTTGGTGACATCCATGTACTTACCGGAGAGAACTGCTGCGTCGCCCATGCTGACGAGAGCAAGGTCGAGGTAGTGCTTACGGCTGGATGCATCGTATTCGTAGACGGATTCGATGATGAGACCAACATTGTCGCCGAGATCAACAACATCCGGCTTCTGCATACCAGCGGACATAACACCGATCATGACGTCGTTGCTGTTGGTGCTGGTCTTCATTGCGTTAACGAAGATGTCAGTGAACAGGTTGTCGTTAGCGTCCTTCTTGGTGTTGATTGCTGCTGCGTTGATGATGGTTTCCATATCATCGAGCTTGTAGGTCTTGAAGGTGATCTTCTTGGTGTTCGCGTTCTGGTTGTAGAGCAAGAACATGACGGAGCCGTCTTCTGCGTACAGGGTCTGGCCGCCGATGGTCAGTGCGCCGTTGTCAACCTTACCAGCGTTTGCACGGATGATACCGTCTTCGATGACGATTTCAGCCTTACCGTCGCGGAGAGAGTAAGCAACGATTTCGCCGCAGAGTGCATTGTCGTCGAATGCGTTTGCGAGCTGTTCTTCGTTCTCTTCAGCGTCGAGTGCTGCGTTGTTACCATCCTTGAAGTAGGTTACGAAGTAGGTTTCTTCGGAACCGTCAGCCATACCAAGGCGAACCTTAGCTTCATCGGTGTAAGCGTCGCGGCTGGATTCCAGAACGACTGCATAACCGTCGAGGCTGATTTCGACATCTGCATCTTCATCGATAGCGAGGAGCAGGTTGCCGTAGGTGATGTAGCTTGCGCCACGGACATACTTGTTGCCAACGCCGTTGTAGAATGCGGAGAGAGATGCTGCGCCGTTGAGGAAGTCAACAGAACCAACATAGGTCTCGCCGTTGATAACAGCGGTGTTCTTGGAGTAGCTGGAGACAGCACCGGTTACGGTTGTGGTCGGATGGAGAACAACCTTGCCGGATTCGAAGGTAGCAACAACGTAGTCGCCCTTCTTCAGGCCGTCGTAAACAACAACTTCTTCGCCGACTTCGGTAGCGTTACCAACAACAGCGGAACCGGTAACAGTGCCCTTGGATTCGTTGTAGTTAACAACACCGTGGGTGAAGTTCGGGTTGGAGAAGATGTAGGAGATGGTCTTGCCGCCATCGATGGAAACCAAACGATAGGAGGTCGGGACCGGGGTGCCCATGTTAGCAAGCACTGCATCAGAAGTGCTGGTAACGATGGAGGAAGCTGCGTCGAGATTGTTGCGTGCAGCGTTGAGGCTGTAGAACATATTGACGCCGAGGAATGCTGCGCCGTTGTAAGCCTGAGTTACCGGAACGCGAGCAGTGCCAGCCGGAGCTTCGATGGTGATTTCTTCGCCATCAGCGGTCTTAGCAGAGATGTACGGACGAATGTCGCTGCCTCTCTTTGCTTCGCCGTTCGGCATGATTTCGATGTCATCTGCTGCGACATCGTAAACAACAGTCTTGGAGTTAACAAGAACGTTGCCGATCACGTTGATCTTAGAAGTCTGGGACTTGGTTTCGTAGGTGAAGTAAACGTCTACCAGGTTACCAAGCATGTCATCGCTGACGCTGATGTCCGGGAGGTAGATGCTCTTACCAACGATGTTGCCGTTTGCATCTTCTTCTTCGAAGTAGATGCGGGTCTGTTCCTTACCGGTCGGGTTGATCGGAGTACCGGTCCAACCGTCGCCGATTTCCCAAGTGTCGTCGCCGAGCGGAGCGCCGTCGCCATCGGTGTAGATGGAGTTGAACTCGTTAGCAACAACGATACCGGTTACGTGCTGGAGACCCATGGTCTCTTCGCCGAGAGTCGGGTTGTCGAGTTCCGGATGCAGGACCTGCTTCTGGGAGCCAGCACCGGTGATCGGACTGTAAACGTAAACCGGAGCAAAGACGGTGTTTCTCATCAACTTTGCAACAAGCTGACGGGAAGCTGCCTGAGTCGGGTCACCGGACCAGCCGTCAAAGACGCCGAGTTCGATAGCCTTAGCAACAACGTTGCCCTGCCAGTTCAAACCAACGAAACCTTCGGTCTGCGGGTTGCAGCCGAGGATAACGAGCAGCATCTTTGCTGCTTCAGCAACGGTAACGTTGCCGCCCGGGTTGAACTTGCCATTGCCAACACCAGCAATGATCTTCTGGTTTGCGCAGTAGTTGATGTAGCCCTTAGCCCATGCAACGGAAGAAACGCCTTCAACGTCGCTAAATGCGCTCGGGGAGCCAGCGAAGAGCAGGCCCTTATCGTCTGCGCCGTACTTCAGAGTGTATGCCATCTTAGCAAACTCTGCGCGGGTAACATTGTTCTCCGGGCGGAAGGTGTTATCTTCGTAGCCGTTGAGAACGCCGAGTTCAACGAGCATGTTAACATCGTCTGCATAGTCAGCACCGATGGTAGCCTGATCGCTGAATGCTGCGCCAGCAAACAGTGTCAGCGTCATAGCGAACACGAGTGCCAGAGCAAGAACTTTTTTCAGGTTCTTCATAGTGAGATCCTCCTTAAAAATTTTAGGCATTCGCCTTTTACGTGTATCATCATAACGCACCCCAAGTAAATCGTCAAGGCGTTTTTCGCACTTGTAATACAGCTGTAACATTGCGTGCATTTCTCTGTCACATAACATGGTTTTGTTACAGAGCGCCGTCATAATTACCATATTCTAACTGATTTGGAAATTTTTGCATGAGCACGGTCTTTACACGCATTTGAAAATCCTATATAATATGTAGGAAACAAAGTTCACACAGTCGCGATGCGACGGAATGGAGCAAAACATGATCGAATTTGATGAATACCGTCTTGCCCTGCAAGGGATGCAGGCGCCGCTCGAAGAACTGTTCGATGCACTCGACATTGACGGCGCAAAGGAAGAAGTTGCGGCACTCGAAGCGAAAAGTGCGGAAGACGGATTTTGGAATGACTTGGAGCAGTCGCAGAAAGTACTGCAAAGAATCAAGCAACTGAAAGATAAAATCGAAAAATACGAAGCGTTGGTTTTGGGTGTGGAAGATGCACTCACCCTGTGTGAACTCGCGGTGGAAGAAAACGATGCGAGTTTGGCGCCCGAAGTGGGCGCGGCGGTGAAATCACTCTCCGCAGAACTCGATGCACAGCGTCTTGCGACCTTGCTTTCGGGCGAGTATGACAAGAACAACGCCATCATGAGTTTCCAGGCGGGTGCAGGTGGCACCGAGGCGCAAGATTGGGCGGAGATGCTCTACCGTATGTATACCCATTGGGCAGAACGTCATGGATTTACCTATAAGATCCTCGATTATCTTGACGGCGAAGAAGCAGGGCTCAAGTCTGCCAGTATTTTAATTACAGGTGAGAACGCTTACGGTTATCTCAAAAGCGAGATGGGCGTGCACCGTTTGGTACGTGTTTCGCCGTTTGACTCGTCCGGTCGCCGGCACACTTCGTTTGCCGCGGTGGAAGTTCTTCCCGAAATCAACGAAGAGATTGAAGTAGACATCCGTGATGAAGATTTGCGCGTGGATACTTACCGCGCAAGCGGCGCGGGCGGTCAGCACGTTAACAAGACCGACTCGGCGGTCCGCATCACGCACATCCCCACGGGAATCGTGGTCGCGTGTCAGAACGAACGCAGTCAGCATCAGAACCGCGAAGTTGCGATGCGGATGCTCAAATCCAAGTTGATCGAGATCAAAGAACGCGAAAACTTCGAGAAGATCGAAGACATCAAGGGTGAACAGCGACTTATTGAATGGGGCAGCCAGATCCGCTCGTACGTATTCATGCCGTACACCCTGGCAAAAGACCACCGCACGAATTTCGAAAACGGGAACATCAATGCGGTGATGGATGGTGATCTCGACGGATTCATCAACGCATATCTCAAAATGAAAGCTCTTGAAAAGTAAAAGCCCGTCGAAAAAGGCGCGAGAACACAAGCAGGGAAAAGATAATTTTTTTGAAATCTTTCAAACAATCAACTTGTACATTCAAAACCCATTGAAACATCGAGTTTCAATGGGTTTTCTGCTTCCTTTGTCCGAATGTCACCTCTCGGAGTATCTCATACACCTTCGGATTCCATTCGGACAATCTCACACCTTTTTGGACGGTCTTCGCAACAAGAGACCGCTCGATGAGCGGTCTCTTTTCTTTTAATCACAGCACGGGTCTTTCTTTTTCGGTTTTGCTTCTTCGGGTGCTTCCTGTGTAACGTCGCCAAGACCCGTGGTTTCGGAGAACAGTACGTTTGCACGGGTCGCCTGGACCGCATCGGTGGGGACGATGATCTTCGCGGCACGTCCGTTTGCCATTTCGATCAGCGCTTCATACTTTTTGAGTTCCAGCACCGCAAGGTCTGCGCCCGCTTGTTTCAAAGCGCGGAGACCATCCGCTTCTGCTTTCTTTGCAAGGTAGATTGCTTTTGCTTCACCTTCTGCACGCGCGATGCGTGCATCGCGTTCACCTTCCGCAGCAAGGATCATGGCTTGCTTATCGCCTTCTGCACGGGTGACTGCTGCCGCCTTGTGCCCTTCCGCCTGAAGCAAGGTTTCACGGCGGTCGCGTTCCGCCTTCATCTGTTTTTCCATCGCGTTTTGGATCTCGGACGGCGGAATGATATTTTTGAGTTCCACACGGCTGACTTTGATGCCCCACTGGTCGGTGGCTTCGTCTAAGATAGCGGTCATCTTGCCGTTGATGGTATCACGGGATGTGAGCGTTGCGTCGAGTTCCAGTTCACCGACTAAGTTACGCAATGTGGTCGCGGTCAGGTTTTCCAGTGCGGAGATGGGGTTGACTGCGCCGTAAGCGTACAGTTTTGCATCGTAGATACGGAAGAATACCACCGTGTCGATCTGCATGGTAACGTTGTCTTTGGTGATGACCGGCTGTGGCGGGGAGTCCATTACCTGTTCTTTTAAGGTGATGCGTTTTGCCACGCGTTCGAGCACCGGGATCTTGATATGGATGCCTGCAGTCCATGTGGTTTTGTATTTTCCTAAAAATTCCACAACGTATTCGGTCGCCTGCGGCACGATGCGAATGTTCGGGATGAGAACCAACGCAATGAGTACAAGTAATACTACAATAATCATAAAAATCCTCCTAAATCAATTTTGTTTTCGGACGATGGTATATTCATCGCCCGGATGATAATACGGACATCCGTGTTTTGCGTAGAAATCGAGTCTTGCGACTTCGTCTTCGTCCATGTTCACGATGCAGTAGTAGCCGTACTCTTCATCGTAGTCATAGTTCAGACAGTTTTCACACTGCATCGGTACCACCTCTCTTTTTTCGTTCGACCATATGATATGTAAGCAGATATAAAATAATCAGTACAATGAGCAGACCGATCGCGATACAGAACGCGAGACGGTACGAGCCCGCGTAGTCGAAGATACCGTTGGAGATGACCCCCGAGAGCATGGATGCGACCGAGCTCATCGCAAGCACCACACCGAGATAGTCCGCGCTCGCTCTTTCACCGAAGAGCTCGAGTGCGAGCATGGGGATTGTAATGGTAACGATGGGGAGCGCGAATGCGAACAAGACCGAAACGAGTACGGCAAGTGCAAGACTGTTCACAAAGATCATCACCACGATCGCGATCACACCACACACCAAACATAAAATGGTAACTTTCTTCGCACCGATTGTATCACAGAGCGACCCGTAGACGAATTTCGTCCCGGTCAAGCAGAACAGATACAAACTCTGCATGGTACCCGCCTGGGTTGCGGAAAGTCCCACGTCCTGGAAGTGTGGAACCATAACATTCGATGCCATCCAAACCCCGGTGCAGGAGAGCATGGTGCACGCCAAAAGCAGGTAGAAAAACGGACTGTGGAAGAGTTCATAGGAAGTAAACCCTTCAAAATCGCTCGCGGCGCGTTTTTTCTTTTCCTGGATTTCTTCGCCTGCGCCGAATTGTGTGAGTCCCATATCGGACGGTTTGTTGCGGATGAAAATCGCCACCAAAACCGCAAGGATGAACAGGAATATTGCAATGGTGAGATATGACAGGCGGAAGTTTTGTTCGATCATCGCGGTTTGGATCACGCCAAGAATACTGCCTCCTATGCCGGTTGCCGACATAACCAAGCCCAGCACCAGTCCGCGATGTTTGTGAAACCATGTATAGACGATCTGAGTAACCCCTGTGGATGCACAAACCCCATTTGACAACCCGAGCAGTGCATACGCAAGCAAAAACATCGCGTAACTGCTCACGCCCGCAAACAGCAGATACGCAACAACCGCGGTGAGCAGGAATACTGTTGCGGCTCTGCGATAACCGAAGCGGGCGATGACTCTACCTGCCATCATCGAGCCGAACGCCGCAATGATATGACTGACCGCGCCGGCGAGAGAATACTGCGCACGCGCGATACCGAGTGTCTTTGTAACAGGAAGCAGATGGAGCCCGCCTAACGTATTTGCCGCACCACCGTAGATGAACATGATGAGAAGCGCCACCGCCGCGATCGCCCAATGATAATGCTTCTTCAACAATCTCATCTTATGACTCTCCTCATCAGTCGGAAGGCTTGTTCTGCCGTGTCCGCCATATTACGATAGGCGTTTTTTGCATTGAGCGCTTCGTCGAGCGTGCAAACTGTGCGCAAAATTGGGAAATACGCATCGATCCCATGGTCGTTGCAGACCCGCGCTTCTTCGATCGCCGCGCCCGAGAACGCAATAGTCGGAATATCATATTTCTGTGCGATCTTCGCAACACCGATAGGTGCTTTCCCCATGACGGTTTGCGCATCCAGCCGTCCCTCGCCCGTAACTACCACATCCGCATCACGGATGTCGGATTCCAAATCGGTTTCGGTCAAAATTAGTTCAATGCCGTTTTGTAGCTTGCCCCTGAGAAATGATAAGAATGCAAAGCCGAGTCCGCCCGCCGCACCCGCGCCCGGGGTGTTTCGATCCGCGTGCGGATTTCGCGCTTCCGCAAGGGTAGCATAATGGGAAAGCCATCCGTCCATTTGAAAGATCATTTTATCGTCCGCGCCCTTTTGCGGACCGTAAATCGCACTACACCCTTGCTTCCCGCAAAGCGGGTTTATCACATCGCACGCGACATGGAAGGTACATTCGGAAAGTTTTGGGTGTGCGCCAACATCGGCAATCTCACAAAGGTTCTCAAGACCTTGTGCACCGAATGCGATTTGCGCTCCGTTTTCATCAAGAAATCCAAAGCCCAACGCCTGCAACATTCCCACGCCGCCGTCGTTTGTGGCGCTGCCGCCGATCCCGATGATGAAGTTACGGCAACCTGCTTTGGCCGCATCCAGTATTAACTCACCCACGCCGTAAGTGGTGGTATGCATAGGATTTCGTTTTTCACTTGGTACGAGTGTGATACCTGCCGCCGCGGATATTTCGATCACCGCAGTATTTCCCGGGATGATGCCGTACTCGGCAGTAATTTTCTCCCCAAGCGGTCCGGTTACTGTAACTGCACGGCGCACGCCACCCAGTCCATCGACTAGTGCATCCACCGTCCCTTCGCCGCCATCTGCAATCGGATGGACAACCACTTGCGCGTCCTGATACACGCGCAGGATCCCGTCTCTTATCGCGTGTCCGGCTTGGAGAGACGTGAGACTTCCTTTCAGGGAATCAACCGCGCAAACCACCTTCATACCCAACATCCTTTTGTCGTTCTTTTCACCTTCATTATAATCCCTGTGTATGAAACAAGCAAGGGAATTTCAAGAAAAAACGAGTCTATTGGGCATAACCTTCAGACAAGAAAGATAATCACAATGCTGATGCTGACCGGCATAAGCAATACAAGCATGGCGTAGAACAACCAGCCTTTCCACTTCATTTCCACGCCCGCTTCTTATTTTCTCATTGTAGCATATTGTCGTAGCATGAGCAAGCCGGCTTTCGAATCCACCTTCCTTTGAACAAAAACAAAGAAAAGCACCATCGAATGATGGTTGCCTCCTTGTGGATTCGCTTTTCTCTGGAAAAGCCACGGGTCGACAAACAGTCCACCGGACTGTTTGTTTGGACGACCCTTTCGAATCCACCTTCCCGCATTGCTCTCCCAACGACTGGTACAATGTCGAAAATATATGGATTCGCTTCGCTGCGGCGAAGCCACGCCGGTTGAAACAGTCCACCGGACTGTTTCCAAGCGCCGGCTTTCGAATCCACCTTCCTTCGAACAAAAAACAAAGAAAAGCACCATCCGTTTGGATGGTGCTTTTCTTTTCTTGGTGGAGGAAGGTGGATTCGAACCACCGAAGTCACTGACAACAGATTTACAGTCTGCCCCCTTTGGCCACTCGGGAATTCCTCCATATTCAAATACGCCTTTGAAAAAAGTTGGAGCTGGTAATAGGACTTGAACCTACAACCTGCTGATTACAAATCAGCTGCTCTGCCAATTGAGCTATACCAGCTTTTTTCAATAGCGAATATTAGAATAACAGTTTTTTTCGGATTTGTCAACTGTTTTTTCAGATTTCTTTGTTTTTTCGCAAAAGTGAGCGCAGGCGTCTTCCCGCCACATGGACGGTCGCAAGCATGGAATGAATCTGATCCGCGTATTTGGTCTGGAGATATTCCCCTGTGATCGGCGGAATCTCATCTTTTTTCGATGCACGGATGCGCATTTCGCAAAGCTGCATTTCCGCACTCGACAAATCTTCCCAAACCGGAGCCGGGAGATTGAAGAGTTCCTGGTTTCCTTCTACGCCCGCGAGTTTGCAAATCAGGCGGAACATCTTATAAATCGCTACGTTGAAATACATCGATACATTGGAGATGATGTGCAGGCTGTTGGTTTGGTTTGCGATGTCAAAAATCATCCCAAGCGAGTGGAGGATCATCTTCTTCTGCGCGATGTAGAATTCGCGTGTACCCTTTTGCTCCTGTTCATTTTCACTCTGCAGGCGTGTAAACTCCTGCGGCACCACCGCAAAATCTTCACGCATCATGGTTCTGCCGAGCAGGTAGTCGGTCGAAACGTGGTAATACTCCGCAGCGCGGACCACGAAATCCAGCCCCGGTTCACGCACCCCGTTTTCATAGTGCGAAAGCACCGCTTGCGAGACCCCCAGTTCCTTGGACACCACACGCTGGCTCAGTTTCTGTTCCTGTCGCAGCGCGGACAGCGTATTTGCAAATATTTCACTCATCATGACTCCCCCTTACCCATCCATGATACTCCTTTTAATACAATTTGTAAAGTATCGCGCGGCTTTTTCCGATTTTTTTGTCTCATCAAAAATTTTTGATTCTGTTTTGTAATAACTCTTGCTCGAACGCGCGGTTTGTGGTAAATTTATAGCAGAAAACTTATGGAAGGTAGTGAATAAAATGGAAATCAAAGTTTTGGTAGAAACTTCTTCTCGCCACGTTCATGTGACGCAGGAACACCTTGAAATTCTGTTCGGCGCAGGCGCAGTACTCCACGAAAAGCGCGCGCTTTCCCAGCCGGGACAGTATCTCTCCGAAGAAAAAGTTCGCTTGGAAGGACCGAAGCGTGCAATCGATGGCGTTTCCATCTTAGGTCCGGTTCGCCCTGCAACCCAGGTTGAAGTTTCTTTGACCGATGCAAGAACTCTCGGTGTAACCGCACCGATCCGCGAAAGCGGCGACGTTGCAGGTTCCGCTCCCATTCGTTTGGTCGGTCCGGCAGGTGCAGTTGAAATCACAGAGGGCGTGATTGCTGCAAAGCGTCATATCCACATGACCCCGGAAGATGCGGAAAAGTACGGTCTCTCCGATAAGCAGATTGTCTCCGTTCGCGTGGAAGGCGACCGTGCTCTCACTTTTGATGAAGTTGTCTTGCGCGTGAGCGAAAAATTTGCGACTGCAATGCACGTCGACACCGACGAATCCAACGCAGCTGCGCTTTCCGGCACCGTGTACGGCATCGTTACAAAGTAAAAACAAACAAGAGAAAAGAGTGTGTCTTGCGACACACTCTTTTCTCTTGTTTGTTTTTACAATACTTTTGCGAGAAAGTCTTTGAGACGCGGGTTTTTGGGTGCGCCGAAAAACTCCTGCGGAGTTCCTTCTTCCATCACCAAACCTTCGTCCATAAACAAGATGCGGGTGCCCACTTCACGGGCAAAACCCATTTCGTGGGTAACGACCACCATAGTCATTCCCTCGTCCGCCAGTTCCTTCATGAGTTCGAGCACTTCACCGACCATTTCGGGGTCTAACGCTGACGTGGGCTCGTCAAAGAGCATCACGCTCGGGTTCATTGCCAGACTGCGCACGATTGCGATTCTCTGTTTCTGTCCGCCGGAAAGTTGGCCGGGGTACGCATCCGCCTTGTCCGAAAGGCCGACACGCGCCAAGAGTGCATCCGCCTTTTTGGACGCTTCTTCCTTGGTCATCAGTCCCAGTTTCACGGGTGCGAGCATAATGTTTTCTTTCACCGTCTTGTGCGGGAACAGATTGAACTGCTGGAACACCATACCCATTCTCTGACGGAGTACATTGATGTTATTCTTCGGGTCGGTAATATCGACGCCTTCGAAATAAATATGACCATCGGTGGGTTGCTCCAGGAGATTCAAGCAGCGTAGGAATGTGGATTTCCCGGAACCGGAAGCGCCGATGATGACGACTTTTTCGCCCTTTTTGATCTCCTGATCGATCCCACGGAGAACATTGTTGTCGCCGAAAGATTTCTTTAGTCCTTTAATGCTGATCACCTGCACGCAACCTCCTTTCCAAAACGGCCAAAAGTTTGGTAAGTGCCATAACCAAGACCAAATAAATAACAGCGAGGCTTATGTACGGAACGAACGCATCATAAGTACGGCTGGTAACCACCTGCGCCGCTTTGGTAACGTCGGTCAGTGCAATGGTGGTAACGAGCGATGTTTCTTTCAAAAGCGCGATCAATTCATTGCCGAGTGCAGGAAGGATGTTCTTGAATGCCTGCGGAAGAATGATGCTGGACATGGTCTGGACATAGTTGAGCCCAAGGCTTCTGCCTGCCTCCATCTGACCTGCGGGGATCGACATGATGCCCGAGCGTGCAATCTCGGCAACATACGCGCCCGAGTTGATACCCAGCGTGATAATGCCGCAGAGCACCGTGTCGAAATTGGTTTTCGGCACCATCACGACAAAGCCCATAATGAGAAGCTGAACCATGAGCGGAGTTCCGCGCAGCACGGTGATATAAGCCTTGCAGATCGCGTTGAGAATCCGCAAGAGAAAATTCGGTTTTCCGCGAGAAAGATCGTGGCTGGAACGGATGACTGCGACCAGCATACCGATCACGACACCGATGATGAGTGCCCCGATGGTAACGATAAACGTCATTTCAAGACCGCTCAAAAACAGTTTCCACCGGTCTTCGATCACAAAGGTCTGATACAACTGGTATACAAATTTAGAAAGCCATTTGGGGAGTGTTGCGATCCAGGTCGGGGCAGTTTCCAACCACTTTGCAAATGTAATAAAGTTCATTTACGCTATTTCCTCTTTTCGAAAACAAGAGGGCGGCAGGAGCCACCCTCACTGTTTTGATCTTAACGATGGATTATTCTGCTTTGATGTACTTGGAAACGATTTCGTCGATCTTGCCGTCTGCCTTGAGTTCTGCAAGTGCGACATTGATCTTTTCCAAAAGTTCCGGATCGTCCTTACCGATTGCGATTGCATAGTCTTCGATCGCATATTCGGTGTCAAGGATCTTCAGACCTTCGTTTGCTTCAACGAAAGCAAGTGCCGGCTGGTTGTCGATAACAACACAGTCAACCTGACCGTTGATGAGAGCCTGGACAGCGAGTGCGCCGTTGTCATATCTCTTGATTGCTTCTTCGCCGTAGTCGTCGGAGCAGTAGATGTCGCCGGTGGTACCGGTCTGAACGCCGATAATCTTGCCTGCGAGATCATCGATGGAAGCGATTGCGCTGTCTTCTGCAATGATGACGGACTGGATGCCGGTTGCATAAGAATCGGAGAAGTTGACGGATTCCTTACGTTCGTCGGTAACAGTCATACCTGCGAGAACGATGTCAACAGAGCCGCCTGCAACTGCCGGGATCAAAGATTCAAATGCCATATCTTTGATTTCGAGCTCAACACCGAGTTTTTCAGCGAGTGCTGCTGCGATGTCTGCATCGATACCGACGATGGTTTCGCCTTCTTTGAATTCATACGGCGGGAATGCTGCGTTGGTACCCATCACGAGTTTTTCTGCGGTCTCACCGCCACAAGCTGCGAGAGTCAGAACTAACATGACGGATGCAAGAACCAGTGCGAGAGCTTTCTTCATTTTCATCATAAATACCTCCTAATATTGGGTTGACATTATTATACATCGGATTGTATTTTTTTGCAACTATATTTCTCAATTCGGGACAAAAGAAAACAGGCACGGGATTTCCCGCGCCTGTTACTATTTGATTTAGCCCTTGATGGAGCCGATCATAACGCCCTTGACAAAGTACTTCTGCAACCACGGATAGACCGCGATGATCGGAATGATCGAGACCAGGATGGTTGCGTACTTGATGGAGTTTTCTGCGATTTCGGTGGACGGACCGGAGGTTTCCATACCGTCTGCGATACTCTGCATGATGAGCTGACGCAGGACGATCTGGAGCGGATACTTTGCTTCGTCCGAGAGATAAATCAACGGACCGAAGAAGTTGTTCCAAAGACCAACCGCAACGAACAGACCGATGGTTGCCATAACCGCAGTAGAGGTCGGCAGAACCAAGTACCACAGAACACCGATGTCGTTCAAGCCGTCCAAACGGCCGGATTCTTCGATTTCTTCCGGATAGGAAGCGAAGAAAGAACGCATGATGATAGCATTCCAAGCGGTGAATGCACCCGGCAGGATAATTGCCCACAGGGTATCCAAGAGCCCCAACCACTTAACAGCCAGGTAAGTCGGGATCATACCACCGTTGAAGAACATGGTGATCATGATGAGAATGTTGATCGGCTTGCCAAACGGGCAACGCTTCTTACTCAGAGCGTATGCGCCGGTGGTCAAGATGAAGAGTGCTGCGAGCGTACCGGTAACTGTATAGATGATGGTGTTCTTGTATGCATTGTAGATGAGCGGTTTGGTCAAGATGAACTTATAAGCTGCAAGCGAGAATCCCTTCGGCCAGAAGGTGATCGTGTTTCTCAAAACGTTTACATTATCGGAAAGAGAAACGGAAACCATGTGGAGCAACGGGAAGATCATGATGACGACGACGAGCCAAAGAACGATGTTACGGATCAGCCATCCAAGCGTATATTTCTTTTCTACCATTTTCTCTTCCTCCTTACCACAGACTGGTCTCGCTGACCTTAGCGGAGATCTTGTTCGCAGAAACGACCAAGATCAAACTAACGACCGAGTTGAACATACCAACTGCAGAACCGTAGCTGAAGCTGTTGTTCTGAATACCTGCTTTATAAACATATGTAGAGATAATTTCGGAGGTTTCATATGTTGCAGGAGTCTGCAAAAGGAATGCACGTTCGAAACCAATGTTGATCATCGAACCGATGTTCAGAATGAGCATGGTGATGATGGTCGGTGCAATGGACGGAAGCGTGATATGCCACAAGCAGTTCCAACGGGTTGCACCGTCAACATATGCCGCTTCGTAAAGCTGCGGGTCAACATTGGTAAGTGCTGCAAGGTAGATGATGGTACCCCAACCGCAACTCTGCCAAATGCTGGAACCGATATACAGAGTACGGAACCATCTTGCATCAGCAAGGAAGTTATGGTTGATACCGAGTACTGCAAGACCACGGGTCAAAAGACCGCCGGTCGGAGCCAAGAACATAGTAACCATACCGCAGACGACAACCGTAGAGTAGAAGTGCGGCATGTAAGAAACGGTCTGAACCAGTTTCTTGAACTTCTGATTACGAACTTCATTTAAGAGCAATGCCAAAATGATCGGAGCCGGGAAACCCCAAATCAAAGAATAGATGGAAAGCAAGATCGTGTTCTTTAAGATACGCCAAAAGAATGCGTAGTTGAAGAAACGTTCAAACTGTGCAAAGCCAACCCATTCACTACCGGTGATACCGAGAAACGGCTTATATTCCTGGAACGAAATGACGAGACCGTACATCGGGAGATAGTAGAACAAAGCAAGGCAGAGAATCGTCGGAATGGTCAAGAAGAACAAGTATTTATTCTTTTTGAATTCGATCCAACGACGGGATTTCGGAGACTGAGTCGCCGGCAAAGCTTCTGCCGGGGTCATACTCGCTTTACTCAAAAAAATCACTCCTTGTTGAATTTCATTTTCTGTTTTCAATTTGCACATCATAACATTCCCGTGTTCTGACGTGCAAACAAAACAGACAATGGTTCTTTTGTATTTTGGAATTTCACATTCGGTACAAATTCACAAGATGTTTTTTGTGAATTCTGCCCACATGCGAAGAAAACCACATATTGATTATAACTGATGTTTTGTGCAAAAAGTAGTCTTATTTGTATGATTTTATATCGAAGTATTATAAAATCGAAAAAACTGAGTATTACCCATATTTTTGATGATGATTTTTCGGTGATTGAACTTTTTGCGGCAAAAGTTTCAAAAAATACATCTTTTCTCGAAAAAGCGTGTCGAAAACCGCCGTTTTCACCGCTTCACATTTCTGTAATAAATGACTCAGTACTGCTCGGAGCATGGTGTTTTCGATATTCACCCGGGGTTGTACCTGCGTGCTTTTTGAACAAACGGATGAACGTATTGATGTTCGGAAGACCCACTTTTTGAGCAATATCCTTGTTCTTGAGATTGGTTGTTTCCATCAGCCCGATGGCTTTCCGCACGCGGAAATGATTGATATAATCACTTAAGTTGACATTCATCTTTTCCTTGAAGTACGACGAAATGTACGCCGCAGTCAGTTGCAATTTCTCAGCAAACAGGTTGAGATAAATATCTTCTTCGTAATGCTTTTCCACATAGTCCAAAATGAAGCCGATGATATGGTCTTCGGTACGGCGATGCAGGCGTAGATAGGTAACCGCGTTGCAAATATAATCTCCCACCGTCTTTTTATACTGTTCAGGCGTAATTGCCTGCGAAAACTTGAGACACGCATTCAAACTGCCCAGTTCTTCCGGGATACTCCCGAAGAGTTCGCAAAGCAGTTCATCAATGCTCACGCTCACTTCCGAGCAGAGCAGTTGCAATTCCACGCCTGTCCCGCCGCGTGATACAGAGCGGTCGATCAAGCGGCTGACAAAACGAGTGCAGTATTCAATGGTTTCATTCTGCATCGCTTCCAAAAACTCTTTGCGGAGTTCTCCGTCAAACGCGGTTCGCTCGGTGCGCACGCGTTCCTGCGATTCACGCAGTACACGGGTTTTAGAGCCGGGGATGCGATACTTTGCGATGGAACACAATCGGTCATACACTTCTTTGACCGATTCATGGGGGTAATGGACATCGGATACCACGAATGTAAAATTCGCATATTCGGCTTCGCTGTCCAGTTTATCCTGCAACATGAGCAGAATCCGCTCAATTTCCGCGGTGTTGCTTAGCACAAACACGATCTGATCGCTTTCGATTTGGAACACGGTTGCATCCTGCACAAAGTTTTCCAAATACAATGCGATGAGTTCTTTTAAGAAAAACGTGGTCTTACCGAGTTCACGGATTTCCATGCGGAATGACTCAGCAAACTCAACATGGACATAGCCCATGATATACGGGGTTTCCATATCCAACCGGTGTTCCACCTGTTCGATGGCAACATATGTATCGCGCACACAAGATTGCAGCGTAAGTTTCTCAAGCTGTTTTTCCAACATCCGATGCACGTGCGCCAGTTCCTGCTCGGCTTCGAGTTTCTCCTGTACCACACGATAGAGATCGCATTTACCGTCATTCTGCTCGGTATTGGCAGCGATGAGTGCGACCGCATCTTCTGTTTCGCGAATCTTTTTGCCAATTACTCGAAGTGCCAGCACCCAAAGCAAAACAATCACTGTGAAACTTGCAGAATACAAGATCCACTCGTGGTGCAAAAGTTCTGCACCGTGTTTCCAAAGACAACCGCCCTGCAGCAGAAGCAAGACGATTCCACACAAATTCAGAAACGCAACCGCACGTCTGAGCGGCTTTGCAAACGCTTGACCGGCATTCGATTTCCTGAGTTTCATAAATCTCTCTCCAAAAAACATCATTAGATTTTTGGTTATCATCAAATTATCGGATTTATTATACATCATTTTTCCGATATTGAAAAGAGAAAATCTCGAAATTTTTCAAATCATCACCGAATTCTTGTGTTATTTCTCGTTTTGTTATATAATTGATGCATATCCACAAGAAAAGAGAGAGACGAAATTATGGAGATTCGTTGTTGCTTTTGCGACATGGACGGCACCCTGCTGAATTCGAACAATCAATTGGACGCGGAAACAATTTCTGCACTCCTTGCGCTGAAAGATCGCGGGATTCGTCTTGTTCTTGCGACAGGTCGCTCGGATTTACAGATTCGTGAGCATTTGTCTGTCCTGCAAATCGATACACCCGTCATCACCTGTAACGGCGGTGTGGTGAAAGACCCATGCACAGGTGAAGTGTTAAGCGCAAAATTCTTTGATGCGAAAGATGTGCATCTGCTCAAAGACCACTGCTTGTCTCGCGGGTACGATTTTTTGTTCTACACTCCGCATTTTGTGTATTACAGCGAAGGCAGTACACGCATCCAAAAATATGTGAATTACAATAAGACCGCCGAGCCTCGTTTTCAAGTCCCCATGCGACCGATGTCCGAGTTTCCCGACGCGGATTTATCACAAGTAGTCAAGTGTTTGGTAACCGATGATCTTTCCTTGATGGATGATCTGCAAAAATCGGTCAATCCCGAAGCTCGGCTTTCCATCGTATCGTCGGGCGACCGATTGATGGACATCATGCCGGGGCATACCACCTCCAAAGGTGAAGCAGTGCGCTTCGTGTGCGACCATCTTGGCATCTCACCCAAAAATGCAGTAGCATTTGGAGACAGCCCGAACGATTTGAGTATGTTTGAGACCGTTGGATTTGCGGTCGCGATGGGGAATGCGACCGATGAGATCAAACACGCGGCAGATTTTGTGACCGAAACGAATGACAACCTGGGCGTTGCACGCGCACTTGAACATATCTTTTCTCGATAACAACAGCGCCTACTTGGTAGGCGCTGTTGCTTTTTCTAAGATGGGTTTGATGTCGTAATTGTGTGTTCGATTGAAGCGACCCAGTTCATACAGTTCACTCGGATCACCCGTGAGAACATTCACCTGTTCATACACACCTAATGACGCGGAAAAACCGCATTCCAAGATGTAGTTTCGAAGTCTCTCATCCACGCTCCCGAACGGGTATGTAAAACAAGTGGCAGGATTTCCGAGATTTTTTTGGAATAGTTCCTGCGCGTGGTGGATGTCTTCTCGGATGAGTTTGTCGTATTGCCACACGGTCTCGGTCGCACTTTTCCGACAACCTTTACGTTCTTCCGAATAGCGGTGCAGATCAAAAGAATGGTTTTGGAATTCAAACACGCCCGACTCCTGCATCTCACGCATTTGATCCCAATTCAAATGGGAATAGTCGATGTGTTTCACTACGTCGCCCGAATACAATTCGGTGTAGCTGCCCACCGTGGAGGACACCGCACGCATCCCGTAGCGTTTGAGAATGGGAAACGCATAGACATAGTCGCTCTCGTATCCGTCATCGAACGTGAGCATGATGGGCTTTTCGGGAAGTGTTCCTGTCCCCTGCGTATACGCGATCAAGTCATTTACCGTAACCGTTTCAAATCCCATCTCGGAAATCAACTTGCAATCCCGTTCAAACTCCTCGGGAGAAATCACATATTTCCCCAAACGGCTTGGTTTTCCGGAAATTTGGTGATACATCAGAATCGGAAGCGTGACCGAATCTTTCACGACCGCGGATGTCGGACGAGTATCATAGCGTAAAAATGTGCAAACGGTGGCAACGCCAAACAGCACTACCACCGTCAAAAACACACGTGTTAATTTTTGCATCATACAGTGTCACCCCGTTTGTCACACTATATGAAAAGTCTCCCGAAACTATGCTTCCCACACGAGTTTTCCACCAACAAAGGTCATCTCAGGACGAATATCGATGATTTCCTCTTCTGCACAAGTGAAGTAGTCACGGTCCAGCACCAGGAAGTCTGCACATTTGCCTACTTCGAGTGTGCCGTAAAGGTTCTCATCGAAACTTGCGTATGCTGCGTGTCTGGTGTAGCAAGCGAGTGCTTCGTTACGGCTGATCGCCTGCTCCGGCTGATAACGCTTCCCGTCACGTGCCGCGCAAGTTACCATATTATACAACCCAAGGAACGGATCGAACGGATTGCAGCCGAGTCGTTCATCCCATTTCACCATGTGGTCACTGCCCGCCGCGACTTTGACCCCGGAATCCAGCATTTTGCGATACGGCTGGAAGCGGACCGCTTCGCTCTCGGGCAAAATTTTTCTCACGTTGGGTGCATCCATATAATGCCAAGCGGGCTGGAACAGGATTTGGACATCAAGTTCCTTCGCCCGATTCAAAATCGCATCATCAACAAAGTCGCCATGCAATACCGCGTGACGGCGGTTTTTACTCTCCCCTACATCCGCATAAGCGGCAAGGAGTGCCTTGATTGCCCCATCCCCCACGCAGTGTGCGCTGTGCTGGAGCCCTGCGCGGTGCGCCAAACGAATGCACCTTGTCAGTACATCATGCTTGGTAACATGGTTTCCGCGCCAATCGTCGCCCACACCGTAGAGACCGAAAATTTCTTCTTTGTTGATAAACGGTTCCTGCATCAGGGAAGTTCCCGTCAAGATACCGCCGTCAACTGTGTTCTTCAGAAATCGAACCGCGCCGTATTCTGCATTCAGTTCCAAACCGCTTAGTTCTTCCAGAAACGCTTCTTCGTTCTGAATTGGTGCCATCAATGTATAGCGCATACGCACGGTTTGGCGTCCTTCATCGCAAAGGGATTGGACATTGCGGATCTCATCAAAACTGCCAATACCTTCGATTGCGGATGTGATGCCTACTCGATTGTACTGTTCCATCATCCCGCGGAGTGCATCTTTTGCCGAAGAGTGTACACGTTTTTTTGCAAACGGTGTGATGAGTGCCGCGCAGTTGAGCAGAACCCCGGTCTTTTCTCCGTTGTTGTCATAGACCACCTTTCCGCCCATCGGGAGATTGTTCAAATCCAACTTACCGAGAGCACAGGAGTTGAGTTGGCTCGAATAGTATCCGTCCACGACCACCGGATGGTCAGGTGCGACCGCATCGAGTTCTTTGATCGTGGGGTAGCGCAGTTCATCCAAACGGAGCGGGTATGTGTTTTTGTAGACGATCCATTCGCCTTGCGGCTCATTCGCAACACGCTTTTTCAAATCTTCGAGCAGTTCTGGAATCGAAGTGGGGATCAGCATTTCCCCGTCCGCTTCACTGTCGGCACCTGTAAGCAGATGCAAGTGGGTGTCGATCAGCCCCGGAATAACGGTTTTTCCGCCGAGGTCCACACGCTCGCCTTGGAGTGCACGTGCATCATCGCCAAGGGCTACAATTTTGCCGTTTTCCACCGCGAGCGCATCGGTAACAATATCCGATTCCGACATAGTATGGATTTTCCCGTTTTCATAAATAGTCATATGACTCTCTCCTAAAAAACAAAGAGCAGGCTTTGGCCTGCTCTTGTTGTGTTTTTGGGTTATACGCCGGAATATGCGTTGAAACCGCCGTCGATCGGCAGAACCACGCCGTTTACGAACTTAGCAGCATCCGAGCAGAGGAAGATGACGCCGCCGACCAATTCGGACGGTTCGCCGAAACGGTCCATCGGGGTCTTGCCGAGAACCTTTTCTGCGCGCGGAGTGTTGCCGCCCGTCTTCTCGTCAACCATCAGATAGTAGTTCTGCTGGGTGAGCAGGAAGCCCGGAGCGATTGCATTGACGCGGATGTTCTTGGAATATTCCTGGTTGAAGTGGACAGCCATCCATTCGGTGAAGTTGGTAACACCTGCTTTTGCCGCAGAGTATGCAACGGTTCTGGTGAGCGGATGATATGCGCTCATGGAACTGATGTTGACAACGCAGCCGCTGTCTTGTTCTGCGAAGAGTTTACCGAAGACCTGAGTCGGCATGATAGTACCGAGAATATTCAGGTTGAAGACCCACTGGACTGCATCCTGCGGGATGTCAAAGAAGGACATTTCGTCGCTGGTGCTTCCCTTCGGATGGTTGCCACCTGCGCCGTTGAGCAGGATGTCGACACGGCCGAACTTTGCCATAACTGCGTCTTTTGCTTTTTCGATGCTTGCGCGCTCGAGCACGTTGCATTCGAATGCTGCAGCGTTGCCGCCCTCAGCACGGATTGCTTCTGCTGCCTTTTCCGCCATATCCAAACGGAGATCAAGCAGAGCTACGGTTGCACCTGCTTTTGCAAGACCTTTGGAGATTTCAGCGCACAGTACGCCACCTGCACCGGTAACGACTGCTACTTTGCCTTCAAGAGAAAACATATTCATCGTGAAAAACCCTTTCGATTAAACTTTTTCGTGAGTGTCGATCATTTCGATATTGCCGTTCGGGCAACGGTTGTAGCACATACCGCAAGCGACACACTTGTCGGAGTTGATCTGAACCGCATCAGCCTTGATGATGAACGGAGCAAAGTCGGTACAAATGGTCTTACAGAGCTGGCAGCCTTCGCCGCAACCACACTGCAAGCAGCGGGATGCTTCTGCGATTGCTTCTTCTTCGGTCATGACACGGCGGAAGGTGTCAAAGTTCTTCACGCGGTCTGCACCTTCAGCGGTTTCAAGGTTGACTGCTGCACCGTCGGTGAAGTACGGGTTACGATGGAGAACCTTCTGTGCATCAACAACCGGATATTCTCCAACGAATTCAACGGTCGGCTTGCCACCGGTGAGTGTGCTGTCGATGCTGTAAGCAGCACGACGACCGTCAGCGATAGCGGAGATGATATTACGGACTTCGACAGCGTCGCCACCCGCGAAGACAAAGTTATCAACAGTCATAGTGTCGCGGTCAACCGCGATCATGCCCTTCTTGTCGCAAATGAGTTCAGCAGTTGCTGCTGCATCCGGCTTCTGACCGACAGCGGAGATCACGCAGTCGCACGGGAGAGTGAAGACAGCATCGCTGACGCCTTCCGGACGACGGCGACCGCTTGCATCAGCATCACCGAGGACCTGGGTGCTCATCTTGATAGCGGAGACCTTGTTTCCTGCCTTCACGATTTCAACCGGGCTGACCAGGTACATGATCTTGACGCCTTCTGCTTCTGCCTCTGCGATTTCATCGCCGGTAGCCGGCATTTCATCACGGGTACGGCGATAAGCAATGTAGACTTCCTTCGCGCCCAAACGGAGTGCGCTGCGAGCAGCGTCAACCGCGGTGAAGCCGCCACCGAGAACGACAACGCGTTCGCCGACAACCGGTTTCTTGCCATCGTAAACTTCCTTCAGGAAGTCAACAGCGGAGATAACGCCTTCAGCATCTTCGCCTGCAACACCCGGGAGAGTGCCGCACTGTGCGCCGATACCTGCAAAGACTGCATCGAAGCCGTCTTTCTTCAGAGAGTCAACAGTGATGTCCTTGCCGAAGGTGACACCGGTCTTGAAGGTGACGCCCATGGATTCAAGGAGTTTGAATTCAGCGTCGATTGCGCCCTTATCCATACGGAAGTCCGGAATTGCAAAGCGCATCATACCGCCGAGGTATGCTTCTTTTTCAAATACGGTAACTGCATAGCCTGCTTTTGCAAGATACCATGCAGCGGAGAAGCCAGCCGGGCCGGAACCGATAACAGCAACGCGCTTGCCGTTGTTTTCTGCCTTAGCAGTGTTCGGCTTCCAACCGTTCTTCTTTGCCTGGTCGATCGCGAATTCCTTCAGATCACGGATCTGGATCGCACGACCGGTAACACCACGGGTACATGCAAGTTCACACGGATGGCTGCAAACCTGACCACAGATGCTCATGAGCGGAGCAGCACCAACGATGAGGTTGTATGCTTCTTCGTACTCGCCCTGTGCGATCTTATGGATGTATGCCTGTGCCGGAACGTGTGCCGGGCAGGTGCCCTTACAGGGAGCTGCGAGTTCTTCCTTGATGTGTGCATAGCCGTGGTACAAGGTAACATCCTGTGCACTTCTGACGTGCGGAACGATCAGGTCGCGCATATCGCGGGTGGTCTTGTAACCGTGGGACTGCATGAAGTCACGGACACCGTCGATGAGATCGCCGATGAAGTCGTAACCGGAGATCAAGGTTTCGGAGCAGATACCGATCATATCAGCACCGCACATGAACATTTCGATTGCGTCATGCCAGTTGCGGATACCGCCTGCCATCATGATCTTGCCTTCCGGACCGTTGACCTTACGGATTTCGTATGTATCACGGAGCGCGAGCGGCTTTACCCAGCTACCGCAATGGCAGGACATGGAGATTTCGTCCTGGAGATGATACGGAGCACGGTTCGGCTCTTCGATGTTGATCGGCGGGATTGCCATACGGTTGGAAGTACCACCGACAGCGTCAGCACCTGCTGCATACAGAGCGGTTGCAACCTTTGCGATCTGGCCGCCTTCCGGAGTCAGCTTAACAAAGAGCGGAATGGAGATTTCCTTCTTGATTTCGCGAACGATTTCGGAAACTGCTTCTGCGTTCTGACCGAGGCTTGCGCCGGTCTTCTTAGCGGAAGCGTTTTCATCGCCCGAGGAGAGCTGAAGGTTGAAGGACATATTCGGGCAGCACATATTGAGTTCGATGACGTCTGCGCCGGCTTCTTCAAACTTCTTTGCCATGTTGACCCAACCTGCTGCACCGTCATCGCCTGCATAGGTGATGTTTGCAAACAGCTTCAGGTCGCCTTTCAGTTCTTTCTTTGCATCGACCATGAGCTTGAGACCCTGTTCGAAGGTCAAGCGCTTTTCAACGGTGAAGCAGAGAGCGTTACGGTCTTTGAAGATCGCATAACGCGGCTTACGGTTGATGTACGGAGCCGGATCGATGGTCAGCTTAATGGAAGCTGCACCCCAGCCGCATTCTTCAATAACCTTGAGCTGTTCAACACTCTTGGTGGTCGGACCGGATGCGACATAGAACGGGTTTCTGAACTTTACGCCGCCGATTTCTACCGGCAAATCAAAATTACGGATTTTCTTTTTCATCTTTCTCTTGCCTCCTGCGGATTAAAGATTATCGTTCTTGATGCTTCTGCCTTCACGAGCAGACTGATAGATCAAGTTGATGACTTTGATTGCTTCGTAGCCGTCGACACCGCGCAGACCGATCTTTGCATCGACATTGTCGCGTGCAGAAGTCATGAAGTGGCGGATTTCGTCGACATAGCCAAGGTTGAACTTTTCGTCAACAGCCGGCTTGGACCAACCGGTGGTGACTTCCGCCTTTTCAACGGTGTATTCAAGACCCGGGATGGAGTATACGTTCAAAGCGGAAGAGAATGTCAAATCAACATGGATGCAACCCTTGTCGCCGTAGAAGTCGATGACGTCTTCCATACCGCCGGTGGTAACATAGTTTGCTTCGAGCAGAGCGGTGGTGCCGTCTTCAAAACGGATGAGCGCTGCACCCCAGTCTTCGCCTTCCATGGTCTTGTGCTGGAGATTGTTTTCGAGCCCGCCGGAAGTCATCGCGGTCAGTTCGGTCCAACGGTTGTTCTTGAGTGCGAGCATGAAGCAAACCGGGTGAACGCCGAGATGGACCATTGCGCCGCCGCCACAGTACTTGATGGTCTGAGCAAACGGAGAGTGGGAACCGCAGTGGCATTCGCGTGCACGGACGAACATGCACTTACCGATCGCGCCTTCATCCACGACCTGGAGTGCTCTCTGGAGAGCCGGAGCGAAGAGCCAATCTTCTGCGTAGTAGAGTTTCTTGCCTGCTGCGATGGAAGCATCGAGCATTTCCTTTGCATCTTCAACGGTGGTTGCAAGCGGCTTTTCGGAGATGACATGTCTGCCCTTTGCGAATGCGCGCTTTGCAGCTTCCACGTGCAAGAAGTTCGGAAGGCAGATATCAACAACGTCACAATCGACTTTTTCGATCGCTTCGAACATATCGTCATATGCGACGTAGTCCTTGACGTTGTAACGGTCTGCCAGCGCTTTCACGCGGTCAAGATCCTTATCGCAGATCGCAACGATCTCAGCGATATCGGTACATCTGGAGTACCCGTCCATGTGCAGATCCGCGCTGAATGCTGCGCCGATCAGCAATACCTTTACTTTTCCCATTTCCATTACCTCCTGAAATGTTACCTGTTTTTCACGTCTTGGTGTAAGACAAAAGGCAGAAGATGCCAAAGCATACTTCGGCACCATACTATTTCTATTAAATATCATACAATAAAATTCCGCAAGAAACAACCTTTTTTTCGAAAATTAGAAAAAAAATCAACTCCTTTTTCAAAAAAGCGAAGCGCTCCTCGGATTTTTCCGAGGAGCGCTGTGGTTTAACCTTTGATTTTCGGCATGATCGTGTTCTTGAAGAACTCGCGCGCATTGATCGGGAGAACGTTTTCGCTGACACCGTCTACCGTGACGGATACGCCTTCACCGCAATGTCTGGTGCAGAATGCTTCGTTCATCTCAACCTTGCCATGCAAGTGATTTTCTTCGATCATCTGCTGGAAGGTATGGAGGACGTTGTACGCACCTTTCTGATGGCAATGTGCGCTGATACATACGTTGACTGTTACCATGATTTAGTCCTCCTTCGGCTTGTACTCGACGTGAAGCAGTTCGTGTACGCGACCCTTCAACAGACCCTGATACAGGGTGAGCATGAGCGGATTTTCTTCCGCACGCTTGATGTTGCTGAGTTTGTCAGCCGCATACAGAGCCTTACCGCGATCCGCCTTGTTCTGGCGGTCGGAGACCGGCTGACCTGCACCTGCGACACAGCCGCCCGGGCAAGCCATGACTTCAACCAAGTCATAGTGTACGCCGCTCTTGATCTTCTGGATCAATTTTTCAGCATTGCCGAGACCGCTGACAACCGCAATTTTGAGAATACGGTCGCCGTACGGAACTTTTGCTTCCTTGACACCTTCCATGCCGCGGACACCGCTGAATGCGATCGCATCCAAGGATGCCAGGGACTTATCGGAAGCAACGCGGCGGATGACCGCTTCGGTAACACCACCGGTGACGCCGAAGATGACGCCTGCACCCGAACGAGTACCAAACGGAAGATCGACTGCTTCCGGTTCAAGCTGCGGGAACAGGATGCCGGATTCGTTGATCATGCGGACAAGTTCCTGCGTGGTGAGAACATAGTCAACGATCTGACCGTCTTCATTGCGGAACTCTTCACGTGCTGCTTCGAATTTCTTTGCGGTACACGGCATGATCGCAACATGGACAGACTTGGTGCCTGCCTGCTTGTCATGCTCTTTGATGATTGCCGCAAACATTTCCATCGGAGACTGCGCAGTCGAGAGATGCGGCAGGAGATCCGGATGGTTTTTCTCGCAGTACTGAACCCACGCCGGGCAGCAGGAGGTGAAGAGCGGAATCTTGCCGCCTTCTTCCAAACGGCTGAGGAATTCGTTGGATTCTTCCAAAACGACCAAGTCTGCGCCGGTTGCGGTATCGAAGATCTCATCGAATCCCATACGGCGGAGTGCCGCTACGATGCGGCCCATTGCGTTGTCATTGTTTCCGAGACCAAGCGCCTTACCAGCCGCTACGCGGACAGCCGGAGCGACCTGAACGGAGACGTGGATTTTCGGATCATGCAGTGCTTTCCAAACCTTATCGATGTCATTCTTCACGGTGATCGCACCGGTCGGGCAAACTGCGGAACACTGACCACAGCCCACGCAGTTGGACTCGCTGATCGGAATGTCAAATGCGGTGGAAACGGTCATCTTGGATCCGCGGTGTGCAAAGTCGATTGCGCCCACGTTCTGCACTTCCTTACACATACGGACGCAGTCGCCGCACAAAATGCACTTGTTCTGGTCGCGGGTGATGCTGACCGAAGAATCGTCAAGTTTCGGTGCGCTCTTCGGGTTGTTGAAACGAACCTGTTCAATACCAAAGCGTTTTGCAAGGTCCTGCAATCTGCAAGCTCCGCTCTTTTCACAAGTGGTACAGTCACGGCAATGGTTGGAGAGCAGGAGTTCCAGGTTCATCTTGCGGTATTTACGCAAGCTTTCGGTGTTGGTAAACACCTTTTTGCCTGCTTTCGGCGGAGTGGAGCAAGCTGCTTCCATGCCGCCCCATTCGTTTTCTACCATACACATACGGCAAGCACCGTAGATGGAGAGTTCCGAATAGTAGCAGAAGGTCGGGAGATCGATCCCTGCTTTATGGATGAGTTCCAAAATATTTTTTTCGTTTTCGATTTCGACATTGATGCCGTCAATTACCATATACTTTTTGCTATCCATGAGTTAGCCCTCCTTCACTGCATGGAACGCGCAAGCGCTGATACATGCACCACATTTGATACATTTTGCAGAATCAAT
This sequence comes from Oscillospiraceae bacterium, assembly GCA_015067485.1. Classification (GTDB taxonomy): domain Bacteria; phylum Bacillota; class Clostridia; order Oscillospirales; family JAAYXM01; genus SIG510. The sequence goes on along the minus strand of SVMJ01000002.1, from coordinate 132,593 downwards.
GACAAACGGCTCTTTGACCTTACCGGAGATCGCATCGACCGGGCATTGTCTTGCACACTTGGAACAACCCTTACAGAGATCCGGATCGATCCAGATCTTCTTGAGTTTTTCACAAGCGCCTGCCGGGCAGCGTTTCTCGTAAATATGAGCTTCGTATTCTTCGCGGAAGTTCTTGATGGTGCTGACCACCGGGCTTGCCGCAGTCTTACCCAAGCCGCACAGAGCGGTGTGGGAAATGGTGTCAGCCAGTTCAAGGAGCAGTTCGATATCGCCGTCGCGACCTTCGCCCGCGACGATGCGTTCCAAAATCTCAAGCATACGCTTGGTGCCTTCACGGCACGGGACGCACTTACCACAGGATTCGTTCTGGGTAAAGTTCATGAAGAAGCGAGCCACTTCAACCATACAGGTATTGCTGTCCATGACGACCAGGCCGCCCGAACCGATCATTGCGCCTGCACGGGAGAGAGAATCAAAGTCAAGCGGGAGATCCAAATCATCTTTGGTCAGGCAGCCGCCGGACGGACCGCCGATCTGAACCGCCTTGAATTCACCGCCGTCACGCATACCGCCACAGATGTCGTAGATAACTTCACGCAGGGTGGTACCCATCGGGACTTCGATGAGCCCGGTGTTCTTGATGTTACCGGTAACTGCAAACGCCTTGGTGCCCGGGCTGTTTTCCGGACCGATGCTCTTGTACCAAGCAGCACCGTTTAAGATGATCTTTGCAACGTTTGCAAAGGTTTCAACGTTGTTGAGAACGGTCGGCTGATCGAACAGACCGTGTTCAACCGTGCGCGGCGGTTTGACACGCGGCATACCGCGCTTACCTTCGATGGATGCAGTCAGTGCACTGCCTTCGCCGCAGACGAATGCGCCGGCACCGCGGCTGATATGTAAATGGAAGGAGAAGTCGGTGCCCAAAATGTTATCGCCGAGAAGGCCAAGTGCTTCTGCCTGTGCGATCGCATTTTTGAGTTTCTTAACTGCGACCGGATATTCTGCACGAACGTAGATGTAGCCTTCACTTGCGCCGCAAGCGAGACCTGCGATCATCATACCTTCGAGCATACGGTGCGGATCATCTTCCATGATGCTGCGATCCATAAATGCACCCGGGTCACCTTCGTCGCCGTTACAAACAACGTACTTCGGAGTGGAAGCCTGACGAGCAACCTGAGACCACTTGCGACCGGTCGGGAATCCTCCGCCGCCACGGCCACGCAGGTTAGACTCGGTGATTTCATTGATGATTTCATCCGAGCGCATATCAAAGAGCGCTTTCTCGAATGCGAGATAGCCGCCCACGCCCAGATATTCTTCAATGGAGTCAGAGTCGATTTCGCCGCAGTTTTCAAGTGCGACACGAGCCTGTTTCTGATAGAAGGGCATTTCATCCTTCTTTGCATAGACCTTGCCGTCGAGTTTGTAAGCCAAACGCTCAACAAGTTCGCCGTTTTTAATGGTCTTTTCGATGATTTCTTCACAGTCGGAAAGCTGAACTTTGGTGTAAAGCCAGCCCTGCGGTTCGATACGAACCAATGGTCCGATTTCGCAGAAACCCGGGCAGCCGCCCTTGGTCACGCGGATTTCATCCCCGTGCGGATCTTTTTGCAGTTCGACCGAGCAGGGAATGTTCGCTTCTTTCATCAAACGGACAAGTTCCGCATAAATGTCGAGAGAACCGCTGGATACACAACCCGTGCCGGTGCAGACAAGAATTTTCTTTTCTTCTGCCGCCATCGCTTTTTTGCAGACTTCTCTTAATTGCTGCAAATCTTCTCTATTTTTCAGCATCTTCAAGCTCCTTCTTCAAAGATTGGATCAGTTCACTCGCCTTATCCGGGGTCATTGCCGGGTACACCTTGTTGTTGACGGTGAGGACCGGAGCAAGACCGCAAGCGCCCAGGCAGGAGACGGTTGCAACCGTGAAGTTGCCGTCGTCGGTCGTGGTCTGCCCTTCGCGGAGACCTAAATCACTGCGGAGACGTTCCAAAATCGGAATAGATTTACGAACGTGGCACGCGGTACCGTCGCAAACCTTGAAGACGTACTTTCCTTCCGGCTCAAGCGAGAAGTTTTCGTAGAAAGTCGCTACACCGTAAATCTGTGCTTCGCCGACACCGATGCGTTTTGCAAGATGCGGAAAAATTTCGCGCGGAAGATAACGATAATGCTCCTGGATGTCCTGCAGAATTGCGATCATTGCACTTTCTGCACAGCCATAGCGGTCGAGAATCTCATCGACCAAAGTAAAATCAAACTTCTTGTCCATTTCAAGACTCCTTCTATCTCTATTTCAAAACAAGGCATTGCCGTCGCACAGGAAACCCATGCGGCGGCAAGATTGCCCACTATTTCCCCTGGATGTATTGATCGATTGATTTTGCAGCGGTTTTGCCTGCGCCCATTGCAAGGATAACGGTTGCTGCACCGGTGACCGCGTCACCGCCTGCGAACACACCCTCACGGGTGGTTGCAAGTGCATCTTCGTCGGTCAGGACCAAGCAACCCTTCTTGTTGGTTTCAAGACCCTTGGTGGTCTGGCTGATGAGCGGGTTCGGGGAGTTACCGATTGCCATGACAACGCAATCCATATCCATGTCGAACTCACTGCCTTCGACCGGGACCGGACGGCAGCGACCGGAAGCGTCGGGTTCGCCGAGTTCCATACGCTGGCAACGGATGCCCTTTACCCAGCCGTTTTCATCGCCCAAAATCTCAACCGGGCTGACAAGCATCTGGAAGTTGATGCCTTCTTCTTTTGCGTGATGGATTTCTTCCAAACGTGCGGGCAGTTCCTTTTCGGTTCTGCGGTAAACGATGGTGACTTCATCCGCACCGATACGCTTTGCACAGCGAGCCGCGTCCATTGCGACGTTACCGCCGCCGACAACTGCGACTTTCTTCGGCTTCATGATCGGAGTTTCACCGTCTGCCTTGTATGCTTTCATCAAGTTGATACGGGTCAGGAATTCGTTTGCCGAGTAAACGCCGGAGAATTCTTCGCCCGGGATCTTCATGAAGGACGGAAGCCCCGCGCCGGAACCGACGAAGATTGCCTCAAAGCCTTCTTCGAAGAGTTCGTCAACCGTTGCGGTCTTACCGACAACGAAGTTGGTTTCAAAAGTAACGCCGAGTGCTTTCAGATTATCGATTTCCTGCTGCACGATCTCCTTCGGGAGACGGAACTGCGGGATACCGTAAACCAGAACGCCGCCTGCTTTATGTAATGCTTCAAACACGGTGACTTCATAGCCCTGACGAGCAAGTTCACCCGCACAACTCAGCCCGGAAGGACCGGAGCCGACGATTGCGACTTTATGACCGTTGCTCTTCGGCTTTTCAGCAGTTTCTTCCGGATGTGCGAGTAGGTAGTCTGCCGCGAAGCGTTCCAGACGGCCGATGCCGACGGATTCGCCCTTGATGCCGCGGACACAATACTTTTCACACTGGGATTCCTGCGGGCAAACACGGCCGCAGATTGCCGGGAGCAGGTTCATCTCTTTGATCTTCTTTGCGGCACCGATGAAATCGCCCGCTTTGATGAGCGAGATGAATTCGGGAATTGGAACACCGACCGGGCAACCATTGACGCACGGACGAGTTTTGCAGTTTAAACAACGATCTGCTTCTTCTTTTGCCTGTTCTTCGGTGTAACCGAGCGCAACTTCTTCAAAATTCTTATTACGAATCTCGGGTGCATCCTCGGGCATGGGGACTTTGGTCAAAGACATATTAGGCATTTGCTTCTTCCCCCTTCTTCAAAAGATTGCAATCTTTTTCCTGTTCAAACGGACGGTACATCTGATTTCTCTTCATGAGCTGATCGAAATCGACCAAATGTCCGTCAAAGTCCGGACCGTCGACACACGCGAACTTGGTTTCGCCGCCAACGGTCAGGCGGCAACCGCCGCACATACCGGTACCGTCGATCATGATCGGGTTCATGCTGACGGTGGTTTTGATGCCAAATTCCTTGGTGAGTTTGGAAACAAACTTCATCATGATGACCGGACCGATCGCGATGACTTCGTCATACTGCTCACCGCTTTCAATGAGTTCTCTGAGTGCATCGGTGACCAGACCCTTGGTGCCGTGGGTACCATCATCGGTCATAATTTTCATGACATCGCTGACCGCGTTGAATTCATCTTCCAGGATGACCAAATCTTTACAGCGGAAACCAACGATGGAATGAACGGTGGTTCCCTGTTCATGCAGTTTCTTTGCGACCGGGTATGCAATCGCACAACCGACGCCACCGCCGATGACCGCGACTTTCTTGAGCCCTTCGGTATGAGACGGGGTGCCAAGCGGACCGACAAAGTCGCTGAGTTCATCACCGACGTTCATTGCGCCAAGCTGCTTGGTGGTTGCACCGACGAGCTGGAAGATAATTGTTACGGTTCCTCGCTCACGGTCAAAATCCGCGATGGTGAGCGGGATGCGCTCGCCTTCTTCATTGACACGTAAAATAATGAACTGCCCCGGTTCTGCTTTTTTCGCAACACGAGGCGCTTCAATCTCAAGCAGAGTGACTGTCGGATTGAGCTCTTTCTTGTTCACGATCTTATACAAGTCTCTCACATCTTTCTAAAATCATTTGGGCGCAACGCTTTTTCGGAAACATTGCGTCCTTTCTATTGTAGAACAAATTTGCAGATAAAACAAGAGCTTTTTGATATTTTTTTGTCAATGGTAATAAAAAGAAAGGACGGCTCAAAACCAAAATTGGTTTTGAGCCGTATTTGATTAGAGAATGACAACCGGTTTGATGAGATCTTTCGGCTTATCCTTCATCAGCATGAGTGCTTCTTCTGCCTTGTCAAACCCGTAGAGTTTGTGGGTAAGGAGTTTGCCGGTATCCAAACGACCGGTCTGAAGCAGGGTGACCAGTTTTTCCATGCGGAGGCGTCCACCCGGCATCAAGCCGCCTGCGACCGTCTTATGACCCATACCGCAGCCCCATTCCACACGCGGGATGCGGACGTAGTCGCCACCGCCCAGGTAGTTGACGTTACCGATTCTTCCGCCCGGTTTGAGCATCTGAACCGCCTGGATGAAGGTGTCGTTGTCGCCACCTGCGATGACCACGCGGTCAACACCCTTACCATGGGTCTTTTCCATGATCTGTTCGACGATGTCGCCTTCACGGTAGTTGATGATATCGGTTGCACCGTATTCTTTTGCGATCTGGATGCAGTTCGGACGGGAGCCGACCGCATACAGGTTGGACGCACCGCGCAGAGCTGCTGCCGCGACCGACATGAGACCGACAGGGCCGATACCGATGACAACAACGCTGTCACCGAACTGGACGTCTGCAAGTTCCACGCCGTGGAATCCGGTCGGAACCATATCACTCAGCATGACCGCGTCTGCCGGGTCGATGCCATCGGGCAGGAGTGCGAGGTTGCCGTCTGCTTCATTTACATGGAAGTATTCACCAAAGACGCCGTCTTTGAAGTTGGAGAATTTCCAACCTGCGAGCATACCGCCCGAGTGCATGGAATATCCTGCCTGGGATTCAACCTTGCTCCAGTCCGGAGTGATTGCCGGTACAATGACGCGGTCGCCGACTTTGAAATCATTGACCAATGCGCCAACTTCGACCACTTCACCAACTGCTTCGTGGCCAAGGATCATATCGGTTCTTTCACCGATTGCGCCTTCCCAAACGGTGTGCACGTCAGAAGTACACGGGGAGATTGCGATGGGGCGGACGATCGCATCGAGCGGACCGCATGCGGGTCTCTCTTTCTCGATCCAACCGGTTTTACCGATTCCAAGCATTGCGTAGCCTTTCATGAAAATACCCTCCTGTTTTACTCTTGATTTTTACTTCATCTCTGCATCGTTTGGCAGAAATGATTTTGGTTCTGTTAAAAATTTAACACATTTATTCGGTTTCGTCCAATATAAAAAAAGTATGCCCCCATATTCCTGTGAGCATACTTCGAAAAATACAGTTATTCGTGCATTCCCAAATCGTCTCGCACGCTTTGGACTTCTCGCAAGAACGCCTGCTCGGGCTTGGTCAGGCGACGACCCTTTGTATAGATGAGTAGGTCGCGATGCGCGCGGTGTCCGTCAACACAACGGCGTTGTGCCAGACCGTGGCGATCGAGCAGCTCGTCGGGCATCGGCGATACCCACATATATGTATCGGGCACCCGTTTCAGCAAGCAGAACTGACTGCCACGCTCATAGATATGAATGGTGCGCGAACCGAGACGCGGCTCTTCTTCGCGCATTTCGGAAAAGGACAGATACGGCACCGCGTGGTCTCCGTGTGCAATCTCGATATACGGAGCGAGTTCGGCTTCCCTGATGGTCTCCTGACTTGCAAGCACATGGTGCTTTTCCATCAAGACAACTTTTTCAAACGAACACACCGGCTCAAACTGCAACCCTTTTTCCACCAAAAGGTTCATGAAGTATTTTTCATACTGCATACTGTATCGAATGATACCGATGTCAAATTCACCGCGGGAAACGCAGCCCACCGTCTCGATTGAACTGGTTTCACGGAAGTTGATATCGATCCGTTTTCCCGAGTCCAGGCTCTTGACGAAGTTTGCAAACGCATACGCAATGTAACTGGCACGCGGAATACACACATGGAACGAAACACGGTCTTCCCGCTCGGGATGATACTGTGCTTCCAGCGCTTCCATTTGATCCAAGATGGCGCGCGCCTGCTTGAGAAATTCCGCCCCCTTCGGGGTGGGTGCAACCCCTTTCGGGGTACGCTTGAAGATGAGCATCCCCACGCTTGCTTCCAGTTCCTTGATTGCTTTACTCAGATTAGGTTGTCCCATAAACAGATTTTCTGCGGCCTGTGTGATGGAACCTGTCTTTTCCACTTCCACCGCGTATTTCAGATGCAATAAGTTCATATCACTCTCTCCTTAATTGACCCCGTTCCATTGAAACCGCGTGAGATCCACACGCCCGTCTTCGGAGAATGCGACCCCTTCCTGCATGAGCAGTTTCTTTTGCATATCTTCCCCACCGAACGCGAACGCCTTTGCGGTCTCGCCGAATCGGTTGACCACTCGGTGGCACGGGATCTCGCCCGGTCTGGGGTTGACATGGAGCGCATAGCCCACGATTTGCGACCAGCGAGGATTTCCCGCAAGTGCGGCAACTTGTCCGTAAGTCGCGACTGTTCCACGGGGAATCATCTCCACCACGCGGTAAATCCGCTCAAATGTGTTCATGCAAAAACTCCCTGTTCCAAAACCGCAAGGAGCAGTTTCACCGCGGCAAGAGCATCACGCAGGTCTGCGGTTTCACACGGAGAATGGACATAACGAACAGGCACGCTCACCCCACCGGTGATGACTCCGCTTCCGCTCAAATGGATCGCCCCCGCATCGCAGCCGCCCGCGGTCAGAACTTCCGACTGATGCGGGATGTCGTTCTTCTCTGCGGTCTCTTTTAACACCTGCACCATCTTGGGATGGCACACGATGGAGCGGTCCATAATCTTGATGGCGGCACCGCCGCCGAGTTTGGTTTCCATTTGTACGTTGGTTTCGGGAAGGTCGCCCGTGTCGGTTACATCCACCGCAATCGCGTACTTGGGTTCAATCCCAAACGCCGCGGTTTTTGCCCCGCGCAGACCCACTTCTTCCTGCACCGTGAAGACAAAATACACATCGTATTCGGTCTTTTTCAAGTTTTCCAAAACTTCGAGCAAGATGGCACAACCAAGCGTATTGTCAAGATACGGCGCGCTGATTTTATGCTCGCCCAATTTTCTCATCTCGCCGTCAAACACCGCGCAGTCGCCCAGCTGAACCGTACCATCACCAACATCAATGAAACAATGGTGCAATTTGCGGTCTTTTGCGGGAATCTTCCCGTCATAGGAGAGCACCCCGCAAGTGCCGTTTTCAAAACGGACCGGGATGTTTTGCAAATCAAGTACATTCAAACCGCCGAGCGCGCCAAAACGGACAAACCCGTCTTCCACGCGGGTTGCGATCATGCCGATCGTGTCCATATGTGCACAGAGCAACACCTTTGCCCCGTCGCCTTTTTTGTGGACGATGAGATTCCCCAAAGCATCGGTGGTGATCTCATCCGCAAACGGTGCGGCAATCGATTCGATCACCGCGCGGCGGGATTCTTCCGCACCGCTCGGGGAAACTGTATTCAGAAGTGTTGTGAGATGCTTCATTTCACTTCTCCTTCCTGATTGACATAAAGCCGCGCAAGCGCAAGGCACGCTTCACACGCGGAAATGCTCGTTACACTCGTCGGACCGTGCAAGTAGCGCACAGGCGCCGCGATATTCGCACAGCGCACGCCTGTCCGACTTTGCTGGATGGCACCGGCATCGGTACCCCCTGCGATCATTTGCTTGGTTTGCCACGGGATGTTATTTTCTTCCGCAAGGGTTCGGAGCGTTGCAAACATCCCTTTGTCGTAGATGGTGCGCCCGTCCATCAGCCCGATGACCGCGCCGCCATCAACTGCACAAACGCGACGTGCCCCTTCCACTCCGGGAAGGTCTGCCGCGGTGGTCCCTTCCAGAACCAGCGCACGGTCGGGTTTCATGGCATACGCCGCGGTGGTCGCACCGCGCAGCCCCACTTCTTCCTGCACCGTAAAGACAAACCAGGTGTCATATGCGATTTCTTCCTGCAAAAGTTTCAGCATCACCGCACAACCGATGCGGTCATCGATCGCTTTACTGCAGATGAGCCCTTGTCCGAATGCACGGTAGTTTGGTTCAAAGTTTGCGACATCGCCAAGGGAAATCTTGCGTTCCGCCTGCAAGCGCTTGGTGGTGCCGATATCGATATACAAATCTTCTTCGCGGGGCACATTTTCGCGTTCTTTCGCGCCAATGAGATGCACCGCACGCGAGCCGATCACACCCGGGATTTGTTTTTTCCCCACCATCACGCGTTTTCCGAGCAGGATGCGATGATCCACCCCGCCCACGCTTGCGAATTTCAAATATCCGTCTTCGGTGATTTCACGGATGATAAGCCCCACTTCGTCCATGTGCGCACACACCATGAGCGTATCCTCTCGGCGCGCTTTGCCGCACTTTTTCACAAACAGATTCCCGATGGAGTCTTCCCACATCTCTGCCGCATAAGGTTTTGCGGCAGAACGGATAAAATCACGCACCGCGCTCTCACTTCCCGAAACGCCGGGAAGATCACACAGTTTCTTTAGTAACTCAAACACGGCGCTCCTCCTCTCCGAGTGCCAACACGGTGGCGGCAAGGAGTTTTGCGGTAGACTCCAGATCCTTTTCGCTGAGTGTCTCCACCGGTGTATGCATATATTTCAGCGGCACAGCCAGAAGCCCGGTCTTGATCCCTTCACGCACCGTCTGAATGACCCATGCATTGGTACCCGTGTGCCCTTCGCACACTTCGATCTTGTGCGGGATCTTCTTTTCTTTTGCCAGTTTCATCATGAGTTTGGTAAGGTTCGGATGCAGGTTTGGACCCATTCCGATCACAGTCCCGCCCCCGATGTCAAAGGTCTTGCTCTTCGGTGCATCCGGGGTAGAGCCGTGAGTAACATCTACCGCGATCGCGTAGTCGGGACTTACCGTATATCCCGCAACGCGTGCCCCGCGGCAACCCAGTTCTTCCTGCACACTGCCCACCACAACAACATCCACATTCCGCTTTGCGTTTGCGATGAGTTCGAGTGCGCGCAAAATGGTGCAAAAGCACGCACGGTCATCAAGTGCGCGACCGCTGATGCACCTATTCTGCAAACGGACACAGTCCGCCGCAAACACCATGGGCGTTCCCACGGGAATCTTCTTTTGCGCTTCTTCCTGCGAAAGCCCGACATCCACGAAAAGTGCTTCTTTTTTGATTGCCTTTTCCGTCTCACTTCGTGTCTGCAAATGCGGGGGCATACAGGTTACCACGCCGATGAACGTCTCTTCTGCGCACACCTGCACCTCGCGTCCGGGAAGGATGCGCAGATCCACCCCACCAAGGGCTTCAAATTTCAAAAATCCGTCTTGATGTCCGCTCACGATGAGACCGATCTCGTCGATATGCGCGTCAAGCAACACGGTCTTTGTGTTCTTCTTTCCGCACGAGAGCACTCCAATCACGTTTCCGAGCGGGTCGATTTCCACCTTGTCCATCTGCCGTTCCAGCATCAGCGCGATCCGACGAGCGGCGGGATATTCATATCCGCTCGGCGCAGGGGTCGCGCACAAGCGTTGCAGCTGCTGTAAATAATCCATTTTACAGTTCTCCTACCAGTTTTTTGAAATACAGTCCGCGTTCTGCGAAGTTCTTAAAACGGTCAAATGAAGTACACGCGGGAGAAAGGGTAACAATATCCCCACGCTCCGCAATTTCATGCGCTTTTTCCACCGCGGCTTCAAAACTGTCGCAGCAGTAGACGGGAAGTTCCTTTTCCGAATAGCCGGGTGCAGAAAGAATCGCATCACGGATGCGCTCCATGGTAGGACCGTTTAGCACCACCGCTTTGCAGAATTCCACCGATGCGGGACCCAGGTCGTCAAACGGCACACCCTTGTCTTTACCGCCTGCGATGAGAATCACTTTTCGGTCGAATGCACGCAGCCCCGCGATGGTACGGGTGGGGCTGGATGCAATCGAGTCGTTGTAATAGCGAACTCCGTCTTTTTCACGCACAAGTTCCATGCGGTGCGCAACACCTGCGAAAGTCTTTGCCACGTCTCGGATGACTTCGTCGGATACCATCCCTTCCACCGCGGCGATCGCCGCCATATAATTTTCCACATTATGCATCCCGGGGATGCGGATATCGTCAATGTTCAAAACAGGGGTTTCCCCGCGATAAATCACGCGGTCGCAAAGCCTTACGTGTGCGTCCCCTTTGCGGGAGAACCAGCGCACGCGCTCGCCCAGCGTTTCACCGAGTGTGCGGGTGATGTCGTTATCGAGATTCAGCACCACGCGCCCGTTTCCGTGACGATACAGATTGGTCTTCGCTTCCACATATTCTTCCATGGAAGTATGGATATCGAGATGATTCGGCGCGAGGTTTGTAATGACCGCGACCGTGGGAGACTGCTTCATGGTCATCAGTTGGAAGGATGAGAGTTCCACCACCGCGACGTGGTCTTCTTCCATCTCTTCCGCACGATCGAGTAAAGGTGTTCCGATATTACCGCCCACATAACAGGTCTTTCCTGCAGCCTTGAGCAGTTCATAGATAATGGTGGTGGTTGTGGTCTTTCCGTCGCTTCCGCTGATGCCGATGATCGGGCACGGGCAGACCCCAAAAAACTGTTCCATCTCGGAGGTCAAAACCGCGCCGCGCTCTACCGCGGCTAAAATCTGCGGAACATCGGGGCGCATCCCGGGTGTTCGAAAAATGATTTCCGCATCTAAATTTTCAAGATAGTCTTCGCCCAAGCGCATCTCGGCTTTTGCGAATTCTTCAAGCAGGGCAGGGTCAAACTTCTCGCGTGGATTTTTATCACACACGGTAACAAGTGCGCCTGCGCGGAGCAGCTGACGGATCAGCGGTGTATTGCTCACACCGAACCCCAAAACCGCGACGCGTTTTCCACAAAATGACTCCAAAAATTCCTGATAGCGCGCACCCATTTGCGGCTCCCCCTTACATACGTTTTCACCATTATATCATATTTTTGAAAATTTCGCAGTTTCATTGCGTATTTCCCGTTTTTATGATATGCTTAATTTACAAAAAATACAAGTCATTTTGGAGCTTTTTGATGGAACAACTGGTGAAAAATTCGATCCACACCGTACTCTGCACGGGTTATACCGCGGAAGCCATGGGCGTTTGTCGCATTGACGGGCGCGTGGTCTTTGTCGCGGGTCTTTTGCGTGGAGAAACCGCTGAAGTCCAAATCATCAAAGTTGCGGAACGTGTGGCATACGGAAAAATCAACAAATTGCTTACCGTGAGCCCGCATCGCACCACCCCGTCCTGCGCGCACTTCCCACAATGTGGCGGTTGTGCGACATGGCACATGGACTCCGAAGAAGAAGCATATTTCAAAACCGCGCGCGTGCAGGATGCGATCGAGCGCATCGGCGGTTTTTCGCTCACGGTTGACCCAGTCATTCCATCCGAAAAAGCCATCCGCTACCGCAACAAGGCGCAGTTCCCCGTCGGGATGCAAAACGGGAAAGTCGTCAGCGGGTTTTACCGCCAGCGCTCTCACGCGGTGATCCCCACCGATGACTGTCTGCTCCAGACAAAACTTGCAAATGCGGTTGTCTCTACCGTGCGTAATTGGATGGAAGAATGTTCGATCCCCGCATATGATGAAATTTCCCACAAAGGCATGATCCGCCACGTGTTCGTCCGCTCGGGCGACACAAGCGCAGTTCTGTGCCTGATCTCAAAATCCAAGCCCAAGTACTTGGACGAACTGATTTCCCGTGTCCGTAATACACACCCGGAAATCACGGGAATCGTGCTCAATCTCAACCCCGATAAAACCAATGTCATTTTGGGGAAGAAAACGCTGACCCTGTGGGGGGATGCGAACATGACCGACACGTTGTGCGGTCTGCGCTTTACCCTTGCCCCCGAAGCGTTTTATCAAGTCAACCACGATCAGGCAGAGCGTCTGTATGAGCTCGCCCTGGAATATGCGGATTTGGATGATACCCAAACCGCGCTGGATCTATACTGCGGAGCCGGCACCATCACGCTCTGTCTTGCAAGACGTGCAAAGCGCGTGCTCGGAGTGGAAGTCGTCCCGGAAGCGATTGAAAACGCAAAGAAAAATGCGGCGCAAAACGGGGTTTCCAATGCGGAGTTTTTCTGTGCGGATGCAACTGATGCCGCAATCAATCTTGCAAAGCGCGGGGAACTGCCCGATGTGGTCGTTGTCGACCCACCGCGCAAAGGTCTCACGCGTGAAGTGGTGGATGCGATTGCAACCATGAAGCCTTCCCGTGTGGTCTATGTCTCCTGCGACCCTGCTACCATGGCGCGTGACTTAAAATATCTGTGTGAGACCGCACCGTATACCCTTACCCGCGTTACCCCGGTGGACCTGTTCCCGAAAACGTATCACGTGGAAAGTTGTGTACTGTTGTGCCGAGAGGAGTGACTTTCATGACGAAAAAGGCTATGAGAAACAGTTCGGTGGAACTGTTACGCATCATCTCGATTTTCGCAATCGTGTTGTGCCATTTTGCAACACATGGCGGCTTTGATTTCCCGCCGGAAAGCATCACCGTCCCGCGCCTTTGGTGGAATCTGATTCGCTTTGGCGGCAATCTCGGGGTTGATGTATTTGTACTGATCAGCGGTTATTTTTTGATTGCAAACCAAGATGTCAAGTTCAACGGCAAAAAGACGCTGACCCTTTGGGGACAAATGTTTTTCTATTCCCTGCTTTTATTTGCGCTTTCCCTTCTGGCGGGTGAACGGTTTTCTCTCAAATCTTTCGTGATCGCGTGCCTCCCGATCACTTCCTCCACATGGTGGTTTGCAAGTACTTATTTTGTTTTGTTTTTACTGCATCCGTATCTCAACCGTGCGTTGCACTCGTTGGACAGGAAGCAGTATCAAAAACTTCTGCTCCTTTTGACTGTTTGTTGGTGCCTGATCCCAACTTTCACAGGAGCGGATTTCGGCTCAAACCAACTCCTTGAGTTCGTTTATCTGTATAGCATCGCAGGCTATATCAAGTTGCACGGGCTGTGCGATAAACTGCGTAGCGGACATTGGTTCTCGCTCTTTGGTCTCATTGCTCTGCTCACGTATCTGTCTTGTGTCGTATTCCTGATTTTAGGGACAAAAACACCGTTCTTTTCGCAGTATTCTCTCCATTTCTACGGCAGAACAAAACTTCCAACTCTGCTCAGTGCCATCTGTCTGTTTGCGGGATTTGTTCAAATGAAGCCGTTTTATAGCAAACGGGTGAATCTCATCGCATCCGCAACATTCGGTGTCTATTTGTTGCACGACAGCCCCATTCTCCGAAAAATTTTTTGGTTGGACTTGTTCCAAAACAGTTCCTTCCAAAACTCAAATTGGATCATTCCATACTCCATCGGCGTGTGTATTGTTGTATATCTTCTTTGTACAGCAGTCGATCTTGTCAGACAACGCTTCGTTGAGCGACCCTTGACCAACTGCTTTCTGTCAAAACAAAAGTAAAATCGAGAAAGATGTGAAATGATGAATCAAGCACAATTTGCCTGCTCGGTCGCGCACCGTTGCGGCGGATGTCAACTACAGAATATGCCCTACTCGGCACAACTTCAACATAAACAAAACCTGGTTGGCCGTCTGCTCGGGCGGTTTTGCAAACCTGCCCCGATTTTGGGGATGAAGCACCCATACCATTACCGCAACAAAACCCAGATGGCGTTTGTCATGACCAAATCCCGCAGGATCACGTCCGGTGTGTACCAGTCGGGCTCGCACACGGTGGTGTCCACCGACTCATGCCTGCTCACCGACCCGCAGTCTGACCGTATCATCTGCACTATTCGGAAACTCATGCCGAGCTTCAAACTGCTCCCCTACCATCCGTTCTCGGGGCGTGGTTTTTTGCGGCATGTACTGGTGCGCCGTGGGTTCCAAAGCGGCGAGATTATGGTGGTGTTGGTCTCAGCGACTCCAATCTTCCCGGGGAAAAACCATTTCGTGAACGCACTGCTCGAAAAACATCCCGAAATCACCACCATCGTCCACAACGTCAACCGTGATTTCGAAGGGTTGATGCTCGGTCCCAACGAAAAAGTGCTCTATGGTCCCGGATATATCGAAGACACCCTGTGCGGATGCACCTTCCGCATCTCATCCCGCTCGTTTTATCAAGTAAATCCCTCGCAAACCGAAGTGCTCTACAACACCGCACTCGAATTTGCAGGTCTTACCGGCAAAGAAACCGTACTCGATGCGTACTGCGGTATCGGCACCATCGGGCTCTGTGCGGCAAAGCGCGCAAAACTCGTGATCGGTGTGGAGTCTAACCGCGATGCGGTGCGTGATGCGATCGCAAACGCCAAGCGCAACCAAATCACAAACGCACGCTTTTTCCGTGCGGATGCAGGCGCGTTTATGGAAGAATTCACCGATTCCATCGACGTCGCATTTGTCGATCCCCCGCGTGCAGGTTGTTCTCAACAGTTTTTGAATTCGCTCACGAAACTGGCCCCGAAAAAAATCGTCTACGTTTCGTGCAATCCGGAAACCCTTTCGCGCGATTTGCGCATCTTAACCAAAGCATACACCGCAGAAAAAATCCAGCCCGTCGATATGTTCCCGCACACCAACCACGTGGAGTGCGTGGTGAAACTCTGCAGGCAATAAAGGATGGACAGAAAATGAAACCGCAACTGAAAGGGAGTTTGCTCCTGTTTCTCGCCACGCTGATTTGGGGCGGGTCATTTGTATTCCAAAGTGTTGGGATGGACTACGTGGGTGCGTACACCTTCACGGGCATCCGCATGGTACTGGGCGGACTGGTATTGCTCCCCGTCATCTTTTTCCGCGACCGAGCTTTGAAAAAACGAGGAGAGTATCAAGCAACCGACTTTGGAAAACTGTTACTTTACGGTGCGATTTGCGGATTTTTCCTGTGCGTTGGGTCTGTCCTGCAAACCAACGGACTCAAGTACACCACAACCGCGAAAAGCGGGTTTTTAACCACGTTTTACATCATTTTTGTTGCGCTTTTCAGTTTATTGGGAAAGAAAAAGCCCACGGTTCATATTTGGATCGGTGTTTTTCTCGCACTTTCGGGAATGTATTTTCTGTGCCTGTTTGGGTCTGACTTTTCGTTCAACCGCGGGGATTTGCTTACCATCGCGTGTGCGCTCTTCTTCACAGGTCAAATTATGGGCATCGATGCATTCGTACATAAAGTCGATCCGATCAAATTCTCCTGCGCGCAGTTTCTCACCGCAGGGATTTTGAGTTTGCTTTTGATGTTTTTCTTTGAGCAGCCGAATCTCGGCGCCATCACGCAATGTGCGCTCCCGCTTCTGTATACCGGGATTTTATCCTGCGGGGTAGCATTTACCCTGCAAGTGGTGGGGCAGCAGTATGCCGACCCGTCGTCCACCACCATCATCATGTCGTTTGAATCGGTATTTGCGTCCCTTGCCGGCTGGATTTTCTTATCTCAGGGTTTGACCCTGCCGCAACTTGTGGGTTGTGCGCTCATCTTCATCGCGGTCATCACGGTCCAGTTTTCCAAACGTTGAATGTTCCCTTTTTCTGTGATAAAATGAAGTTTAGACTAAAAATTATACGAGAAAGAGATGTTTTATGCGAAACCGTCATTTGATTCAATTTAGCTTGCGCAAAGGGATTTTCGGGATCATCCTGGGCCTTTGTGCTTTCTTCTGCGGGCTTGCCCTTTCCGTTCCGCTCGCGGGTGCGCTTTTGGGGCTCGGCTTCATTGCCTTTGGATTTTTCCGCTTTACCCCGCAAAAAAAGTGGATTTCCGCCATTTTGGCGGTGGTTTGGACAACCGCCATCCTGCTCGCGACTTGGTTTTCCACGCTCACAGTAATCAACAGCGTCATCTATCTGCAAACGAATTGGACTTTGTTTTTGCTGAATGCTTTGGTCATGCTTTTGGTCTGTTGTGTGATTTTTATCGCCACCGCAAACTGGAAGTTATCGGTCATTCTGGGCGCTTCGCTTTTGGAATTTCTCTCGGTTGCAAACGGTCTGGTCTACCAATTCCGCGGCAAGGAACTGCTCTCGTTTGACGTACTCTCCTTTGCCACCGCACTCAACGTGGTGGAACAGTACTCGGCTACCATCACGGATTCCATGTACTTCGGGTGGGCGCTTTGGGCACTTGCGGTCTTCTCTCTGCTCTCGTTTCCACGCGTGCGTGCGGGAAAACCCATTCGCGTTCGCATCGCATCCCTTGTTTTGCTGGTATTCTCGTCTTTCGCCCTGCTTTCCCTTTCCTCGGATGTGCAAACCGAGTTGTGGGACACGCGCGGAAGTGTGGTAAACGGGTATTACCTAAACTTCATCCTGAGCATCCGCGATTCCGCGGTAAAGAAACCCACCGGCTATTCCGCCACTTCGCTTCCGCAGGAAGCCGAACCGCTCGATACTTCGGGTGATCATCCCAACGTGATCGTTATCATGAACGAAGCGTTTTCGGATTTCCGCGTGTTCGGCGGGGAACTGAACACCAACGTTCCGGTGCTTCCGTATTATGACGAACTCATGAAAGAATCCATCCACGGTTATGCGCTTGCTTCCATTTTTGGCGGCAATACTTCCAACTCCGAGTTTGAATTTCTCACCGGGCACACCATGGCATTTTTGCCGGCAGGTTCGGTCGCATATCAGCAATTCATTCAGGAGAAAATGTATGCGCTCCCGCATTTGATGAACGCATACGGCTATCACAGCATCGCCACCCATCCGTACCACGCAAACGGCTGGTCGCGCAAACGTAATTACCCGCTTTTCGGCTTTGCGGAAAGCACATTTCTTGATTCTTATCCCCAGCAAAACTTGCTCCGCACCTATGTCTCCGACCAGGAAATGTATGAGTTCATGTGGCAAAAACTCACCACCAAGGAACATTCCCCGCTCTTTTTGTTCGGGGTTTCCATGCAAAATCACGGCGGGTACGGGTACGCGGGCGAGGATTTTGTGAAAACCATCTCGCTCACCGATTACCCCGACCAATTCCCCCGTGCCGAGCAGTATTTGTCTTCCATCCATGAATCGGATAACGCGCTGCGCTATCTCATCGAAAATCTGCGCGACTACCCCGAAGACACGGTTGTTTTGATGTTTGGCGACCATCTCCCGCGCGTGGAAGCGGGGTTCTTCCAAGCGATGAACGGTGGAGAGATCGACACACTCGACGAGCAGATGGCACAGTATTCGGTTCCGTTCTTCATTTGGGCAAACTATGATTTGGAAGAGACTTATGTGGAACACACCAGTCTGAACTATCTGGTACGCTATCTGCTGGAGGCGGCGGATCTTGATCTTCCGCCATACTACCGTGCGATGCAGGAGTTGGAGTCGGTAATCCCCGCCATCAACTCCCTTGGTTTCTACTCAGCAAAAGATAACTGCTACCGCGCATTTGAAGATGCTTCCCCTGCGGAAGCGGACGCACTCGCACGTTTGGCAGGACTGCAGTATAACAACCTATTCGATTTTGGACGACGTAACTTCATTTATTTCGGACAGTTCTTGGAAGACTGATTGGAGCGTTTTTATGGATTCAATTTTAATTGCAATGAGCGGCGGTGTGGACAGTTCGGTCGCGGCGAAACTCTTGCTCGATCAAGGATTTCACGCGCAGGGCGGAACCATGGTTTTGCACGAAAATCCTGCCTGCGGATCCGCTGACGGGGTGGAAAACGCACGCGCGGTCGCAGAGCACCTGGGTATCCCGTTTCATTTATTTGATTTTCGCGACCGCTTTTGCGAGAATGTCATCGACCGCTTTATCCGTGCGTATGAAGCGTGCGAGACCCCGAATCCGTGTATCGCCTGCAATCGGTATTTGAAATTCGGTGCTCTGCTCGATGCGGCAAACGAGTTGGGGCTTTCTCTCATCGCGACCGGGCATTATGCGCAGATCGAGCGTGCCGAAAACGGTCGATTCTTGCTCAAAAAGGCGTGTGATCCCACTAAGGATCAGAGTTATGTGCTCTATCACTTGACACAGGAGCAACTCGCGCGCACCCGTTTCCCGCTCGGCGGGATGACCAAAGCGGAAGTCCGCGCGAAAGCGGAAGAATACGGCTTTGTAAACGCATCGCAAAAGGACAGTCAGGATATTTGCTTCGTTCCCGACGGGGATTACGCGGGATTCATTGAGCGGAACACGGGCAAAGTGTATCCAAGCGGTGAATTTGCAGACCAAAACGGCAACGTTTTGGGTGAGCACAAAGGGATCATCCGCTACACGATCGGGCAACGCAAGGGTCTGGGGCTTGCGCTTCCGCAACCCATGTACGTGTGCGAAAAAGACCTTGCAACCAATCGCGTGATTTTGGGCACAAACGATACACTCTTTTCTGCCACGCTCACAGCAAACGACTTAAACTGGATTTCTATCCCCGAACTCAACACGCCCATCCGTGTGAAAGCGCGCATCCGTTATCAGCAGCCGGAGCAATGGGCAACCGTGGAGCCGCTCGGCGACGATCTCGTTCGCGTGGCATTTGATGAACCGCAACGTGCCATCGCTTATGGGCAAGCGGTGGTGTTCTATGACGGTGATATTGTGGTCGGCGGCGGTACAATTTGTAAGGAGACACGCTGATGGAACAACAAACGTTACTTGCCTATCTCCGCGGGGAAGATGATTCTGCGCTTTTTGCAAAGGCAGATGAGATTCGCCGCTCGGTCTACGGCACGGATGTCTATATCCGCGGACTGATCGAAATCAGTAATTTCTGCGCGCGAAACTGCTATTATTGCGGCATCCGCGCAGGAAATCCCAACACTTCGCGCTACCGTTTGACAAACGACGAAATTTTAGCGTGCGCGCACCACGGGTACAGTCTCGGATTTCGTACCTTTGTCCTGCAAGGGGGCGAAGACCCGTACTTTTCCGAGAAAACCGTGTGTGAACTAATCGATCGAATCAAAACGCACCATCCCGACTGCGCGGTTACCCTGTCACTCGGGGAACAGCCGAAAGAAACGTACCGTGCATGGTTTTCTGCAGGCGCAGACCGTTATCTTTTGCGGCACGAGACCGCGACCAAGTCGCATTATCAGTCTCTGCATCCGCAAACATCTTCGTTTGAAAACCGCCGCGAGTGCCTGTTTGCGCTCAAAGAACTCGGCTATCAAGTGGGGAGCGGATTTATGGTCGGCTCTCCCAATCAAACGCTTGAGCATTTGGCAGAAGACTTTGCATTCCTTGCCGAGTTACAGCCGGATATGATCGGGATCGGACCGTTTATTCCGCATTGTGATACCCCGTTTGGCGCACATCCGTCCGGGGATCTGTCTCTCACCTTGCGAACAGTTGCGCTCGCTCGCATTCTCTTCCCGCACGCGCTCATCCCCGCAACCACCGCGCTCGGAACACTCCACCCGCAAGGTCGGGAAAGGGGACTCAAGTGCGGCGCGAATGTGGTAATGCCAAACCTTTCCCCCGAAGCTGCGCGAGCGCGTTACTCTCTTTACAACAATAAACTGCACACAGGCACCGAGAGCGTGGAACAACTCCAAAAACTGAAAGATGAAATTTCCGCAATCGGCTACCAAGTGGTAGTCGACCGTGGCGATGTAAAAAAATAAAAGAGACTGAAGCGATCGCTTCAGTCTCTTTTTTATTCTTGAAACATACTTTCTTTGATCCCGACGCGTTTGTGGAGACTTTGCAAGGCGGATGCCTTGTCCCCGTCCACGGTTTGCATTATTTGCATCTCACGCGTGATCGTTTCCTTTCGGAACGCGCGTTTTCCAAGTCGGGAGACCCAGCAAAGCGGGAGCATCGCGGGGTGTTTTTTCAAAATCGGGAATTCATCCACCATGACTTCTCGTTTTAAGAACAAACGGCGGAAGAAATACTCACTCTTCGCGGAATCTGTCGCGACCGTGCGCGCCATGATCCCGGTGAGTTTTTCCCCGTACACTCCGCTCATGATGATGAAATCGCCCATCTCATCAAGCAGCGGAGAACTCTCTGCATCTCCAAACCATACGCGGCTGAGTGCTTCGATATTGCCCACAAACTCGGTGATTCCGAGTGCTTCAAAGCGCGCTTTTAACACTTCTTCGTCAAATTCCATTGCACTCAAGCACACCCAAACATCCAGCACCGAGCGAATGCCTGTGCCGTAGCCCACATAGTGCTTGAGCAAATGCGCGATCAAAAAGACGTAATAATCTTCGGGCGTCATGGTATACTCGCAGCCGTCTTTCTGTACCGCGCGATCCCAAGCATCGGAAAAGTGCGGCACCCATTCTTTTGGGCGGGAGAGCAGTGCGCGGTGGAGTTCCAGATTCATGATGGGTGGTTTTTGATACACATCTGTACCGCCCGAAGTTGCAAACTTGCACGCGGTATAACCCATCCCCTGCATGATCTCGCGCACCTCTTCTGCTCGGGTTACATCAAACAGAATATCGATATCCCCCATCATCCGCATATCGGGCTTGGGGTAATGGCTCTTTAAGAGAATTCCTTTGAGCGGCATGAAACGGATGCCTGCCGCATTGAACTTTTTGCGTAAAATGGAGAGTTCGATCTCCTGGGTCGCTTCGCGGAGCACCGCTTTTTTCTTATACTCCACGAGTCGCGCCAAAATCTCCTGCGGGATTTCTTCCATTTTCTCCACCGCGTAGCAAAATAAATTCCCCACGCTGTGCTTTACCGCAAGGCGGGCCGCGCGTTCCCAGTCCAAATCGGACGGAGCTTTTGGCGGAGCAATTTCATTCACGACAGCGCGGATCGCCGCGATCACATATTTTTCTTCGCGCGTCATGACAAACCCCTTTCTCTCACTTACATTCCGCAACGCTTGCAATCACATTGCAACGCGGAATGAGCTCTTTGATTTCACGCTCGGTGTAGATTTTCTGCTTGACTTTGAGTGCGTACGCCACCCCGAGCACCAGCGCGATCAGCGCACCGATGAGCGCAAATAGAATCGGATTCGGGAACGACGGGCGGGTGGGGACTCTGGTCTTGTTAAAGATCTCATAACTCCCGACCCCGGTCATTTCCACGATCTCCGCCATGGAAAAATGGCTGTAAAAATCACATAAAATTGCAGAATCTTGCGGATTTCCCGTTGTTACGCTAAAAAATATAACATTCGCATCCGAATCGACCGTAATGTTCATTGCGTTTCGGATTTGCGACGCAGTATACGGTTTCGAGAGTGTGCTCGGCAGGTTTTCTGCCGCGCGTTCAAACATAAATGCCTCTTTCATATACACCACATACGACTCGGCAAGACCGCGCGAGTTTTCGAGTTGCTTATCACGGATGGTCTTATCCTCCCGTGCGGTGTATGCGCTGAAATACAACTGATTTTTGGTGGTATACTGTGGCGGGATGATGAAGAGTGCCACAACCAAACCGAGCAGCAACCCGACGGATGTTACCGTGAGTAGCATTTTGCGGCGCCACCACAACATTTCCAGTTTCAGTCGCAACTGCTTCAGTTTCTGTATGATCATACCGATCCTCCTTTTGCGGAGCGGAACGAACATACTTCGCCCAGAAGCGGTTTTTGGAACATTTTCAGATCCTCGCCTCTCCGCACCACACGACCCGATCGATATTTGCGGTAGAAGAAGAACAACGCGAGAAGGCACCCAAGGATGCCACCGCCCGTCGTATTTCCGTTATTACTTCCGATGGCGGTGGGTTCCGACGGGCCATGAACCTGCTCGGTATGGTTGATCAAAACCGATTCTGCAACGGCTTTGATCAGTTCTTCCGAGTACACCTGCACGATTGCCTGTGCACGGTCCGGATCTTCATCTGTCGCATAAAAACGGACGAGCATGGTCTTTGTTTTACGCGATGCACGCACCTTCCCAAGCAGTTCTTGGGGTGTCATGTCCAGATCCAAGCGGTCAATCGTATGCTCGGCGGCGGTGATGTTTTTCCCTGCCGCGGCAAGAGATTGCGCGAGTTGATAGCTGACCGATAAATTCTCAATGTCGGACTGTTTTCGCGGGCGTTCGTTGACCACCGCAACCGTCACGGTGGAAGAATAAATCGGCTTCACCATGGTTTTTGTGAGCAAAAGTGCAAGACCGGCACAGATCACGCCCGATAAAAGAACAAGAAGAATCTGCCGTGGGGTGAGTGCAAACAAAAAGTTCAGCACCCGCATCCAAAGCGGTAACTGTGCAGTTTTCTTCTCGCCTTTCCGCATGATAGTTCTCCTACTCTTCCAACAAACCTGCGTCTTTTGCACGAGCGACAAACGCCTTCACATCGCGGCGTGCACTCTCTTCGTCAATGTCATATTTCCCAAGGAGTTTTGCGACCATGTCGTCTTCGGTCGCATCCTGCTCCAAACACCGCCAAAGCAGTGTTCCGGTTTGGTTGAGCGTGATCAGTCCGGAAAACTCGGTTGCGGCATCTCCTGTCGCAACCACAATACTGGTTCCGTCTACTTCACGCAGTAAAAATCCGTCTTTCGGTTTCATCGTAACCCTCCTTGCATGGTATCCCGAGCAAGGCGCGCCGCATCGAGCGAGATATTGCATCCCATCCGATACACCGGCACTTGCTGAATCAGTTCCTCCAAAAGCCCAAGCAGAAGATCCATGTTCTTCGCATCGGGCGGGCGCATGGTCTGGTGATAAAGCGGCAAGATCGCGTCTCGTCCGCTCACAGGACGAATCCAGTTTTCCTTCGACTGCTCTAAAACGCAAATACCTCCAAGCGGGACGCCCATGTTCACGTTCTTATCGGTCTTGCCGGAAAACGGTGTGCCAAACGCGTGGAACACGCCGTCAATCTTGCGGAGCGCGGGCTTGTCGTCATTCAAAATAATGACTTCATCGCCAAACGCCTGCTGCCAAAGCCCCGTGTGGGTGGATTTCCCCGTGCCGCACGGCGCGGAGAACAGATACGCGCGACCTTGGTATGCCAATGCGGATGCGTGCAGGACAAATCCGCCAAAATTGACCAATTTACGGTAGACACCGAACCCCATCCACAAATACTCGCACGAGTCCATAGGCAGTTCGGGGTGTAATTTATGCTTTTCTTCGTAGAAACTCGGCGGAAAATCCACAACGATATCCGCTTCTCCCGAAAAATCGTGCAAATACGGCACACCCTGCTTGAGCAGAGTCGGATACTTCGGGTCCATTTCCACATTCAGTCCTGCAATACGATATCGCAGCATACGCGTACTCCTTTACCAAACCGCAAACGGGCAGGGCGACCAAATCGTCCTGCCTGTTTGGTTATTTCTTAATAAATTCCGGTCCAGCCGTCGTCGCTGGTAGTCAAGTCTTCCATGCTCGGCTCATCGCCTGTGCCTTCATCCGGGATGATCGGGTCGATCACAATCTCATCGCCCATTTCGCCCCACGGATCTGCAATGTCATTGTCATCATTGGTCGATCCGGAACCGCTGCCGCCGGAAGAGCCGCTGCCGCCGGAACCGCCCGAGCCGCCGCTACTTCCGTTCTGATCCTGCTGGGGCGGAACCTCGACGGGTGCCTGGGAGATGGTAATCTCGCCGCCCTGGATGAGATTGTACATGAGCTGTGCAAATTCCGCACGGGTGATGCGATTGAGCGGATTCATCTTACCATTGGAGCCGCTGACATAACCCTTCGCCGCCATTGCACCTGCTTCTACTTTCGCCCAATCAGCGATGGAAGCCGCGTCGGTGAATTTATTTTCCAAGCTGAAGTTCGGATCTGCTGCCGCATTGATCGCGCGAGCAAGCACCACGAACACTTCCTGACGGGAGATCGGATCGTTCGGGCGGAGTTTGTCGCCGCTGCCCTTGAACCAACCACGGTTTACCGCGATGGACATTGCATCGTAGAACCATGCAGTCGGTGCAACGTCGGAGAAGTGAAAGGATACAGCCTTCTCGGTTGCGTTGAATGCACGAACCAAAATGGTTGCCATCTGTGCGCGGGTGAGCTGATCGTTCGGAGCGATCTTGCCATTGGAGCCTTGAAGCAATCCCAATTCGGATGCGGTGGAAAGTGCTTTGTAAGACCAATGGTTTTCTGCCGGCATGTCGCTGTAGGTCGCCATCACCGCAAGCGGGCTGACTGCAACGAGCAGGACTGCGCTGAGTAAAATTGCAATTACTTTCTTCTTCATAGGTGTTTCCTCCATCGTTTAATATATTCCCGACCAACCTTCGTCGGTTACCGCAAGGTCTTCGTCTGTTAAGATTTCGTCCTGCGGAATTTCACTTACTTCATCTTGCGGAACTTCTGCCCCGCTCTCTGACGGGATATCTGCCCACGGGTCTTCCAAGTAGTTCTCTCCCCCGATCACAACACCGCTTTCATCCACCATCGGGAAGTTTTCATCGTCCGGCTGAACTTCCACATCTTTCGGTTCTTCCACAACAGGTGGTGCTTCCGGTGCTTGCGGCATTTGTGCACTCACACCGCCAAGAACAGCCCATAATGTAACTCCCAGCACGGCAATACACAGCACGGCAACGAGTACCCACAGCCAATATTTCTTCAGCATGACACACGCCCCTTTGCTCACCGCGAAGCGGTATATCGCATTACGCAGTAATATATCGCAGCGAAGATATCTCGCAAATTCCAAACAGAATTTATCTCGCTGAACTTAATCGTGTTACGATTAAGTTCATTATACCACACCTTTTTGCAAAACGCACTACCTAAAACATTCTTTTTTTAGAAATTTTTCACAAAAAAAAATGAGAGCAAGCCTTTCGGCTTGCCCTTGGAACTGTTTGTTTTTACTTATGCGTGGTTTCAATTTTGCTTTGCAGTTGTAATCGAGGCAATTAACATCCTGCGAATCGTTCCGCAACGATGACTCAACGCATCGTATGCCGACTTTTCCATCGCATTCACTTTGAATAAAAGTTCCAACCAATATTCGGTTTCATAGCATTCTTTCAAAGCGATTTCGAGTTTGCTGATAAAATCTGCCCTGCTTTGTGCATATTCCGCTTCATGTGCATTTGCACCGATTGACGAGCAGGAGCGCAAGAGTTGATTTGTAAAAACCGCTCTGCCTTTGATTTTATCGCATATCGCGGTGGTCTCTACGACCAATTCAACCGCTAACGCTTTGATTGTCTTCTTATCCATAACATTCACTTCCTGCGACATACTCGCTTCGCTCGTGCGATATATTTGCTTCACAAATGCGATATTTTGCTCCGCAAAGCGATATGAGATAAATTCCTTTCTCGTGCCGCAGGCACATATCGCATTACGCAGTAATATATCGAATCGAAGATATATCACAAATTCCGCACGGAATTTATCTCGCTGAAAAAAATGAGAGCAAGCCTTTCGGCTTGCTCTCTCATTTTTTCTTAGCCCCACGGATCAGCGATGTCGTTATCGCTTTGGGTCATAACATCTTCGTTCAAGAAACGATCGATGTTGAGCTCAGGGATTTCATAAATGTTTTTCATGGCACAATCCATCCTTTCTTTCACTCAGAGATTAGCCTTCAACTGCTGCAATGATTGCCTCTAAAGCTTCGAGTTCTGCACCTGTTGCAGTAGAGACACCGTTCTTCGCGACTTCGTAGATGGAACGAGCGGTGAATGCATCGCCGTAAACGACGGAGCCGTCATCCATGATCGCGTATGCACGAGCGGTAACAGAGCGAGCGTAGTTTTCAGGCGCGATGTCGATAAGAACTGCAGTGAACTCGACAGTATCATCGGTTTCCTTGTACTTGTTGACAGCCGCAACCTTTGCAGCCTTATGACCGTTGTATTCAGCATCGATGACCAGATCACGGTTGGTGTTCAGGTCAGCGGTCGGGAGCAACAAGGTGCCATATTCAACAACCTTGGAGAAGTCAACAGCATTCTTGTCGATGGAGGAGATGAAGCGGAGACCCTGATTGCCGACGGTACGAACCTGAGCGCCGTCCACGGTATCAAGAACAACTTCGGAGAAGTTTGCGGTCTTGTACAGTCTGTAATTGTAGAGAGTCAGGTAGTCAAGACCCTTAGTAGCCTGACCGTTTGAAGAAACGTAACGCTGGACTCTCGGAGACTTCTTGACGGTGATATAGTATTCGCCAGCTTCCATCTTAACTTCGTCGAAGAGAATCTGAGTGCCGTTCTTGCCGCCCTTCTGGGTGCCAGAGTAGGAGCCGAGGAGATATTCAGCTGCTACCGGATCTGCAGCATCGACCGGAGCAAGGTAGACAGTACCTGCGCCTGCGGATCCCATGTTAGAGTCATACTGGGTAGCCATACGGTAGAAGCCGTCTTCGCTGACGCGGATCTTGGTGCGGACATAGCCGTCATCGCCATCGCCGTATGCGAAGAGAATACCCATGTTCTTTGCGGAAGCATCCCAGTTAACAACGATACCGTTCATTGCGGTTTCGCCGGTGGAGATGTTCTTGTCGATGACAAACGGGTCGGACTTCAGGGACGGGACGCCGTAAACGCCTTCATAGGTGTCAACGCCGTCGAACAAGGTTGCATAGTAGCTGGAGGTGTTCGGGTTAGTACCGACATAGCTTGCCTCGCCCTTGTTTGCCCATGCCCAAACGTATGCATCCTGGATCTTGTAGTTGTAAGCTGCTGTGCCGACAACCACTTCGAAGGAGTTGCTGCCACCGTCTGCTGCAGTTGCAGTAATGGTTGCGATACCGTTTCCAACTGCCTTCACGGTGCCGTCGGATACGGTTGCAACATCGTCATTGCTGGATTCCCAAGCGATTGCGGAGTTCAGAGCTGCCGGGAGAATGTTAGCAGCGACGGTAACAGTGCCGCCAACGGACAGGAACTTCGGAGCGACATCCATATCGATGAATGCCTTGGTGTCAGTCGGGTCGCCAGTCATGGTGAGCTTGAGACCCTTAATGAAGTATGCTGCTGTTGCAGCATTGGTGTCAGCACCCTTGTAGTAGACGATGTATTCGCCTGCTGCGAGATCAACGTTACCAACTGCAACATCGGTAACGGATGCTGCTGCTGCGTTGTGGTTTACTGTACCAACGAGATAATCTGCGGTGAACGGATCTTCCGCATCAACCGGAGCGATGTAGTATTCCAGGTTGCCGCCGGTTGCCCAGTTGTAGTGGTCAGAGGTAACATCGTAGTTACCGCCGATCGGAACGTAGATGTGAGCGGAAGTCCAGTTGCCTGCGCCCTGTTCCTGATAGTATGCACCAAGAGTGATAGCAGACGGCTGCCAACGCCAACCGGTAGCACCGGAGTATTCGCCCGGATACCAACCGTCACTAATGTTTGCCGGGAATGCATCGGTGGATGCACCGGTCCAAGTGTCGGAGAAGGAAGCGATTTTATCTTCCAAGTGTGCACCAAGTGCAGCGGAACCGTAGTACGAGCCGAGAATCTTCATGTAGTTGTAGTAATAGGAGATCGCGGAAACGGTGAGCGGGATTTCGTATGCGACTGCAGATTCAACCCCGTCAACGATTGCGGTAACCTTTGCAACGTAGGAGCCAGCTGCATCCGGAGTGATGGTGATGACGCCGTTTGCAACATCAACATCCATACCGTCGTAAAGTTCGCCGTCTTTATAGATTTCGACATTGACTTCGTCGCCGAGTTCATCGAGAATCTCGGTCGGTTCGCCGTCAACGAGCGCATTGATGGTGATGTCGGTCGGCAGGTTTGCCTGCATGTTGCCGTTGTTGCCGGAGTGGCCCAGTGTGAGCATTCTCTGGGAACCTGCAACAATGCGGACCGGAACTTCGATCCAGTCGGAACCGTCATAGGTGTTGACGAGAACGGTAACGTTGAATTCAGCGTTTGCCGGAACAGCGGAAGCTTCGAGGCTCAAGATGCCGGTGTAGATATCAAATTCTGCATCGAGTTCTGCCGGAACTTCATAAACTTCAGCAGTATTGATTTCATACTCTAATTCGAAGTCTTCAGCGTAACGGGTGGAAGTACCGGTGAACTGGATTTCGACCGGGCCGTCGCCAGCCGGAACTTCGATTGCACCTTCGGTCAAGTATGCCTCGTCGAAAGCAACTTCGAGAACTTCCGGAGCTTCGTCGCCCCACAGTTCGAGAGAGCAACCGAGAATCTGCTTGCTGTCGTTCGCCTTCAAAACATAGTAGTACATACCTGCATCGAGATCGACTGCCGGATATTCATAGAGAGCATTCGCGTCAGCGGAAGCAGCCATAGTAACAGTTCCGACAAGGTGGTCCTCGGATGTCAAGTTTGCTTCATCAACCGGAGCGATGTAAAGAGAAATGTCCTGGCTGAAGCCGTTTGCCGCGTAAACATTTAACTTCGGGGTATAAGTGCCGGTGGACGGAACCAGAATCTGAACCTGAACGTTCTTACCTGCGATTCCTGCTATGCCGTAGTATTTACCGAACGCCGAAACACCATCCATCACGATGAAGAACGGGTCGGTGTTAAAGTCTTTGCCATAGAGATTCGGTACGCCGCCGCTTGCGCCTGTAACAGCAGACGGAGTTTTGACATACTTGGAATGACCTTCTGCCTTATTCCAAATGGAAGTGTACTTGGCATTGTGCTGCGCAATTGTCGGGCCGTTATAAGTTGTCTGGTAGACAGAGCCGATGTAATAACGGAAATATGCATTACCGTCATTGTAAGTATCTGCATCAAGAGCAGATGCGCCGATCATGCCGACAGGAAGCAGGCTAACAAGCATGCAAACTGCGAGCACGACGGAAAGGATGCGCTTTTTCATAGAGATTTCCTCCTTTTAATATGGTTGCCTTTCGGCGGGAGTTTTACCGACACTCGCGCTTTGCTATACCCCGAATGCATCACACAGGAGACGGTAAAACAGATTTTAACTTACTATAAAGATACCATACATTTCTTATAAAGTAAATAGTTTTTTAACAAATTTCTCCGATGAATTGAAAAATTTTTTCACCGGATAAGAGCGCAAAAAAACCCGCTCAAAATCTTGTGGTTTTGAGCGGGTTTCGAGGTTATATTTAGTAGATTCCGGAATAGCCTGCATCCTTTAAATCATAAGTCTTGGTTACGGTGATGGTTTTGCCCTCATTGGAGACGGTGTGTGCAATGGTTTCGCCGTTGATGGTAACTTTGTCATTCGGGCTGAACGCGGTGTCTTTGGTGATGGTGATGACCGCGGTGTAGTCGGTGCCGGATTCGAAGTAGGTTTTATCCGGTTTTGCGCCGCCGGTAACAGTCCAGCTGATGGTGGTGGTGCAGCCATCGATTACGATTTCGGTCGGGATGACGACATTTTCATCGGGCTCGGTGTAGGTGATGGCATGGGTTTTGCCTTCAACATAGTCAACCACTTCGTTTAAGTAGATCATCTCGTCTTCGGTGAGATCGTCGTTTTCGAGTGCCGCTTTTGCGACGGTGTAGATATCACGGGAAGTGATCTCATCGGAGTAGATGGTTTTTTCCTGTCCGTCTTCGGTGTAGGTGATATAGGAGCGAGCGCTGTATGCACGGGTGTAGTTTTCCGGCTTGATGCCGATGATAACCGCGGTGAAGGTGAGCGTGTCGCCTTCGATCTTGTAGGTATTGACTGCGGGGACTTTTGCAACGGTGCGACCGTCTAAGTTCGCATCGATGACGAAGTCGTTTGCATTTTTAAGGTTTTCGGTGGGGATCAGAATGGTACCGTATTCGACTACGTCGTCTGCGCGGACTTCTGCTTTGGAGACCGTGGAGTAGAAACGGAGACCGGGTTCCCCCGTGGTACGGACGGATGCGCCGTCAATGGTTTGCGGGAGAGACGGGACTGCGAGTGCTGTGGTGAGCAGAGTGAGTGCGAGAAGCAGGGACAAGATGCGAGATTTTTTCATGGGAAGTTCCTCCTTTTAGTTCATGGAAACGAGAACCGTTTCATAGTCGAAGTTTTCTTGGGTTTCGGGGTCTGCGTTGGTCATGCGGAGTTCTGCGCGGGGGAAGGTCTCCACAGTGCCGGGGAAGACTTTGCCGATCGCGCGGTAGACGCGTTTTGCTTCCGCGGTGATGGCGGCGCGGTCTTCGATGGGGGTTTCGGTGCTGTAGAAGAACATGGGGACCACCCCGTGTTCGGTGATGGAAGTCGCGACCGAGTGCAGTTTGACGCCCGCGACAGACAGTTCCATGGGAAGCGGATAGTCTTCCAAACCTTCGGATGCGACTTTGTATACAAATTCACGGATCTCGTCAGAATCGGAATAGTGCAGGACATTTCCCGGGGTGGCGAGATTTCCGGTCATTTGTGCGAGAATGAGTGCCGGCATGACTTTGCCGTCTGCAAATGCGGTTTTTGCTTTCTCATAAAGCACGGTTGCGTCTTCGCCGCGATACTGATAATCGCTGATGTCAATCCATGCAACGGTGAAGCGGCTTCCCTTTTTCATGCACACGAGCGAGAGCATGGTATTGACGGGTGCGGTCTCATCGCCGACATAGAGCGCGATGTAGAGTTCTTTGCCTGCAGGGACGATTTGAAGGGACTCTTGGGAGCCCGTGGTTTTCTTGACCAGCACGGGAACGGTACTTTCTTTCAGCCCGCGGACGTAGTATTCGTCATAGCGGGTACCGGGGATGTTCCCCGATTCCGCGATGCTTTTGAAGAATGCGGTGAGCGTTTCTGCGTCGGCGCCAAAACTTGCATCGACGTAGGGCATGAGCACTTCTGCGGACTGGGTAGAAAGCGCGGCTTCGAATGCGGAGAGCAATTCGTCGATGGAAGCGCGGTCTTTTTCGGAAAGCGCGCCTTCTTCCGTGAGATAGACAAGGTCTGTCGTTCCCGTTTCGGGGTTTACAACTTCGATGGGGTCCGTGCCGCACGCGGCAAGGGTGAGTGTCAAGATGAGTGCGAGCAGAGCGCACAGGATTTTACGGTTCATAGTGTTCTCTCCTATCGGGGTCTGCGACGGCGCATTTCTTCCATGCGCCGGCGTTTTCTCTTGAGATAGCGTTGTTTTCTGATAACGAGTGCAACAAACAGCAACACGAGCAATCCGAACAGGGAGAGCGCGATGATGCCGACGATTTTGAAGAATTGGCCTATATAATAGAAGAAACCTTGTTTTGCCTGAATGCCTGCGGCGGCGAGCGCGGCGGCTTCTTCATCGGATTTCAGAATGACGTTTTGGTAGGTGTAGGAGTCGAGCGTGGGGTACATTCCGCTTACCCCGTCGGGCAGGTGGAACGAGAGCGTTACCACGCTGTCTTTACTGATCTTTCCGTCGGGAAGATCGAAACTTTGGGTGATGTCGGTTTTCGAGACCGTATTTACCACATAGAACGAAACGGGCTCGTTCATGGTGAGTCTGAGCGTGGTGTCATCCCCTTTTTCGTTTTTGACCGGGATGTCGGTCTTTTCAACGTCTTCGGGAGTGAACTCGACTTTGGTGAAGTTCTGGAAACCGTAGTCAAGCAGGGCTTTTGTATCGGTATATTTATCGTTGAGCTTCGGCGAGCGCATGACGACCGCGATGAGAGTCCGCCCCTCCCGCTCTGCGGCGGTTACCAAAGTGTACTGCGCGTCGGTGGTGTAGCCCGCTTTACCGCCCACGATGCCTTCGTATTTGAATTTGGGGTCGGTGATCATGCTGTGCTGGTTGTTGAAGATGCGTTCCTCTTTTTGCTTGTTATTGGGGGGCATGATATAGCGGCTCATGCCAAAGTATTTGCGGAAGGTTTCGTTTTTGATGGCGTGGCGTGTGATCATCGCCATATCGTATGCGGTGGTGTAGTGTTTTTCGTCTTTGAGACCGTTCGCGTTGTTGAAGTTGGTGCCGAGTGCGCCCACTTCTTTTGCTTTTTCGGTCATAAGCGCGGCGAATTTTTCCACCGAGCCGCTCACTTTTTCCGCGATGCCGTTACACGCATCGTTTGCGGAGACCAGAAGCGCCGCGGTGATTGCGTGTTCCACCGTGATCTCTTCGCCCACATCGAGTGCGATATGGGATGAGTCACGCGAGACGCTATGGACCGCTTCTTCGCTCATTTTAATCGTGTCGGTGAGCGTCAGGTTTTCCACCGCGAGCAGGACGGTGATGATTTTGGTGATGCTTGCGGGGTATTTGCGGTCGTGCATATTCTTTTCCCACAGGACTTGTCCTGTTTCCGCATCCATCAAAACCGCGGATTCGGAGATCAGTTCGGGTTGACGGACCCCGTCTGCCGCACACAAGGGCATGACAAGGGTACACAACATGGTCATTATGATCAAAAGACTGAGTATCTTTTTCATATTCTCTCTCCCGTTTCACGTCTTGTTATGAGTATGCCCGAAAAGAGCGGGAACATTACCTGCCACGGTTGTTCTGGCTATACAGGGGAACGCGGGTGAAACTGCTATCGATACGCGCAGAAAGTTGTTTTTTATACTTTTCGCGCATTTCGTCTTTGGATAAGTTGGTATTGATTAAAATTGGTTTTCCGCGAAGTTCTCTGGATGCGATCAGGTCGCCAAGGACTGCAGCACTGTACTGCGAGACAACTTCCCCGCCGAGTGCGTCGATGACAAGAAGGTCGGCATCGTAATAAGCGCGGGTGGTGATGCCGTCATCGGAGATTCTCCCGAAGCGCTCTTCTTCAAAGCGAGCAAACATACGGAACGCGGTGTCGAACACTACGCGGACGCCGCGGCTTGTAAGCGAATGTGCAATGATTGCGGAGAGCAAAGTTTTTCCTGCACCCGTGTCGCCACAAATGAGCAGGTTCATGGGGTTGTTATCAAAATTTTTCACATAGTTTTTGCAGAATGCGACCACTTCTTCCATCATGGCGCGCGGAGACTCTCCGCTGAGTGCGTGGTCGGAATAGAGATCCAAACGGAATTCGTCAAAGCCGGTTACGCCGAAGCCCACGTTTTGGGAAAGATCACGGGTGAGTGCTTTGCGGTATGCCGCGTCCACGCAGGCGCAAACGTCTTGCCCAACGTAGCCGGTGTCGCGGCAAGTCATGCAGGAGTACTGCGGATCGAGAAAATCTGCGGGATAACCCGCTTTTTGCAGAATCTCTGCACGCTCACGCTGGAGTGCGAGATTCTGATCGCGGACCGCCTCCAAAGGTGCGCGAGCATCGCTTCCGTGGCTGAATGCGTGTTTTACGATTTCCAGCACGGTGTTCTGGAGTTTTTCATCGATTTCCGCGACTGCAGGGAGTATTTCATAAAGTTCGGTCTTGCGGCGCGTGGCAGTCGCCTCCGCATGGATGCGCTTTTGATCCAAGTCATTCAAAATGGGCTGAAGAAGCCGTTTTTCATAAATCACAGTTCTACCCCCCAAGTTCGATTCAAATCACGCAGATGAGAGACCGATTCGGGTTCGGTCTGCGCCGAACGTGTTTCAGATTCCACGTCTGCGACAGTGCGGAAGCCTTTTGCCTGCCAGGACTGCAGGATCTTATCCATATACTGCCAGTTGAGTTTCCCGGTGTTGACCGCGGTGATGTCGTATGCTTTGAGCACCAACTCTTCCGGGAGAAACGCCCATTGTTCCAAAAACTTTCGTTCGGTGGGAGATGCGGCACGACCCGAGATGTGGAGAAGGCGCATAAGAGACGCGACTTTTTCGCCGCGTTCTTCCTGCTGTTTTAAGTAAATGCCCGCCGCATCCTGCGTGGTTAACCCCAGACTGCACCAAAGTTTGGCGCGGTTTTCAATGGTACGCATGGTAAGGCGGCGGCCCGTGTTTTTCTTTTGATGTTCTTCCACGCACGCGGTGATGAGAAGGCAGATGACATCGGCAGGAAGCCCCATCCAATCATAGATGCCGAGAAGCGTCTGGGTGTCGGGCGTGGAAAGGCGGCGACCCAAACGGGTTTCGGTGAATTTGAGAAGGGATGCAAAGTCGGAACTCCCTTCGAGTGCGGATGCTACATCGGCACCTGTGTATTCGGGGATCTCGTCAGAGCGGTCGGGGAGCCTCTCTGCCTTCTCGGTGAGACCGAGACCGGAAAGCAGGTTCAGCCCATGTGCGAGCTCACCTTCGCTCATGCCGAGCGCGTGCATCGCAGCTTTGTCATCGAGTTCTCCGTCATGGGAAGCAAGATAAAGATAGACCAGGGCTGCGGTGCCGTCGCGGCAGTCCAGCAAACGGCGCACAGTTTTTTCGGGCAGATACACATCCCCCGTGCGTGCGATTTTGATGACTCGCTTCGCCATAGTCCTCTCCTCTTACTTCAAAGCATTCTATTTGTAGGATACCATATTTTTCGCTTCAAGTAAACCGCTTTTTTTCGCAATTTCGGCATAGTGAAAAAAATCCTTTGAAAATAGGTGCATTTTTTCATTGTTTTTGATATACTGATTTTATAGAAAACAAAGGAGGGTTCCCCATGCTTTCATTTGATAATTGGAATGCACTCACCGAACATACGGAAACTATGCGGGGTCGCATCCGCTTCCACATGGAGCGCGGAGTACGATTTGTCGATCTCTCTGCGCAGATTGCGGAAGACGTGGTTATCGGAGCGGGGACGGTCATCCTTCCCGGTGTCATTTTACAAAGCGGCACCGTGATCGGAAAAAACTGCACCATTGGTCCGAATACGCTCATCGTAGAAAGCACGGTGGGTGATAGTGCCACGATCAATCAGTCGCAAGTGCTAAACAGCATCATCGGCGACGGGACTTCGGTCGGTCCGTTTGCACATATCCGCAATCATTCGGAAGTGGGCGCAAATTGCCGTGTGGGAAATTTTGTGGAAGTGAAAAAGTCGCAAATGGGCGATGGCAGTAAATCTGCACATCTCTCCTATATCGGGGATACCGAAATGGGGCGGGATGTCAACATCGGTTGCGGCACCATCACGGTCAACTACGACGGGGTGCACAAAAACCGCACCTATATCGGAGACCGTGCGTTCATCGGTTGTAACTCCAATTTGGTGGCACCGATCTCGGTCGGGAAAGACACCCTGGTCGCGGCGGGCAGTACGGTGGTCGAACCCGTACCCGACGGTGCGCTTGTCATCGCACGCTCTCGCCAAGTAACGAAGCAAAACCGCGCACACGATATTTTTGAGAAAAAAGGTAAGAAATAATGTCTATTTTCGATTTGTTCAAAAAACTGGATGCGGAAAAAAAACCGCCTGCAGGTCCGCCCGAATGGTTGATCGTGGGGCTTGGGAACCCCGGCAAGAAATATGAATGCACACGCCACAACGTCGGATGGCTTGCACTCGAGACCCTTGCAGGAATGCACCGCATCTCGATCAGTCAGCTGAAATTCTCCGCGACCGTGGGACAGGGAACCATTGCAAATACATCGGTTTTACTCATGAAACCGCAAACGTATATGAACGAGTCGGGCAGAGCGGTTCGCGAAGCCGCGAATTTTTACCACATCCCGCCCGAGCGGGTTTTGGTGATGTATGACGATGTTTCCATGACGCCGGGAAAACTCCGCATCCGCGCAAAAGGCAGCGCGGGCGGGCACAACGGGATCAAGAGCATCATCGCGCAGCTGGGGTCGGACGTATTCCCCCGCATCAAACTGGGTGTGGGCGCGCCCCCGCATCCCGAGTATGACTTGGCAGACTGGGTGCTCGGCACATTTACAAATGCCGAGCAGGAAATTCTCGCCCCGTGCATCGACCGCGCGTGCGCTTCGGTGCCCATCATTCTGACACAAGGTTGTGCCGCCGCGGCAAACCAAAAAAGCGGCGCTTAGAGGTGATCTCTTATGTTGGCTTTATGCCAAGCCCTTCGCGAAAACCCCGATTTTCAAACGCTGATGCAGCATTTATCCGCCGGAGAGACCCCCCTGGTTCTCTCCGGCTTGTCCCATATCCACAAGTTGCACCTTGCCGCCTCGCTTCGCCGCATCACGGACAAACCCGTGTGCCTTATCTATGCAGATGAGTTTGATGCAAGGACTCGTGCACGCGACCTTTCGGTACTCTCAGAAGAAGACCCGGTGATTCTGCCGCCGCGTGAGTATAACTTCTACCATGTTACCAATTCTTCCCATGAATTTGAATATGCGCGGCTTCACGCGCTCTCTGCACTGCTCGATCGCACCGCAGGGCTTTGCATTACATCGGTGAGTGCGCTTTTGACGCGCACGTTACCGCCCGAACTTTTGAAAACATCCCGCATTTGTTTAAAACAAGGGGAAAGTTGCGTGCAGGAAGATTTGATCCGCTCGCTTCAGAGTTTCGGCTACTCCCGCGTTCTGCAGGTGGAGGCGCCCGGGCAGTTTGCGGTGCGCGGCGGGATTTTTGACTGCTTCTCCCCCCAGATGACCGACCCGATCCGAATCGAGTTTTGGGGCGACGAGATCGATGTGATGGGGTACTTTGACCCGGAATCCCAAAGACGAATCGAAAACACCGCACAATGCGTTTTGATTCCCGCGCAGGAAAACATCGTAACCGAAGATGCAAAAGCGCATCTTCTCGACACGCTCAAAAAGAAACTTACATCTTATCAGAAGAAAGAAGATTTGGAAAAACTTTGCAACACACTCACCGAAGATATAGAGCGTTTGCGTGAAAACACTTCTTTTTCCGCGATGGACCGTTATCTTCCGTGGTTATATCCGTCTTTTCACTCAGCCCTTGACTTTTTCGCGGATGATACCATCTTTTTAATCGATGATTTTGCTCGGATGAAAGAAACCGCGCTCCGACTTTCTGACCGGCACGCGGAGGATCTCGCGCAGCTCATCGAAAGTGAGATTTTGATGCCGAAAGGATGCGATCTCTCCCTCTCGTTTGCCGCGTTTTGCACCGCACTCTCCGAGCGACCGTGCGTGTGTCTTGACACGTTTGCACATTCTTCCTATCTTGCATCGCCCCGCGCGGTGCTGAGTCTGATTACCAAGCAGATCCCGAGTTTCGGCGGGAATCTGGAAGTGGCGGCAAGTGAAATTGAACGCTATCAAGCGGAAGGCTATCGCACCGTGGTACTTGCAAACACAAGAGAAAGTGCGCAGACGCTCCGTGAGATGCTCACCCGCCACGGGATCACCTGTGCGTTGGACTATACTTTATCTTCTCTCCCGCCGTGCGGTGGCGTGGTGATCGCGCAGGGGATTCTCTCCGCAGGGTTTGAATATCCCCGCGAAGGACTTGCACTCATCACCGAAGGGCAGTTTCTTGCGACCGCGGCAAAACGCCGCAAAACCAGATCGCGCTCCAACCGTGAAAAAATCAACAACTACCAGGATTTGTCGGTCGGATGCCTTGTGGTGCATGAACTCCACGGCATCGGGCGTTTTGCTGGACTGCAGAAGATCCCGGTGGACGGAGTGGAAAAAGACTACATCAAAATTCTGTACGCGGGTAGCGATGCGCTTTATGTGCCCGTTACCCAACTGGATATGGTGTCCAAATTCATCGGCGCGGCGGAAGATACCGCGGTGCGCCTGAGTAAACTCGGCGGCACCGAATGGGTGAAAGCGAAATCCCGTGCAAAAGGCGCGGCAAAGGATCTCGCACAGCACTTGGTGAAACTCTATGCCGAGCGTAAAAACAAACCGGGATTTGCGTTCCCGAAGGATTCGGCTTGGCAACGTGAATTTGAAGAGCGGTTTGAATACGACGAGACCGATGACCAGCTCCGTTGCACCGCAGAAATCAAGCGTGATATGGAAAACGCATACGCGATGGACCGCCTGCTTTGCGGCGATGTGGGTTTCGGGAAGACCGAAGTGGCACTTCGCGCCGCGATGAAATGTGTTTTGGGCGGAAAACAGGTGGCACTTCTCGTTCCCACCACGGTTTTGGCGCAACAGCACTATCTCACCGTCAAACGCAGATTTGCGAACATCCCCATCAACATCGGGGTTCTGACCCGATTCAACACCCCGTCGCAAACCCGCAAAGTGGTGGCAGGACTCAAAGACGGGAGTGTGGATTTTGTCATCGGAACCCACAAACTCCTGCAAAAGACGGTCAGTTTCGCAAAGTTGGGGCTTCTCATCATCGACGAAGAACAGCGGTTCGGGGTCACCCACAAAGAGCGGCTGAAAGAGATTTCCGAGAACATTGACGTCCTAACGCTCACCGCCACCCCCATTCCCCGCACGCTCAACATGGCACTCTCGGGGATTCGGGATATGTCCATTCTGGAAGAAGCCCCGCGAAACCGTCATCCGGTACAGACCTATGTGCTCGAACATAATTGGGATGTCATCCGCGATGCGATTCGCCGTGAAGCGGCGCGTGGCGGGCAGGTGTATTATCTGCACAACCGTGTGGCGTCAATTTCCGCGTGTGCTTCCCGTATCAAGCGGATGATTCCCGAAATCGAAGTGGCGGTCGCGCACGGGAAGATGGACGAAGCCGAACTTTCCGATGTCATGCAGCGCGTAATCGACAATGAAGTGCAGGTTTTGGTGTGTACCACCATCATCGAGACCGGCATTGACATCCCGAATGTCAATACCATTGTAATCGAAGAAGCAGACCACATGGGGCTTTCCCAGCTCCATCAGATTCGTGGGCGCGTGGGGCGCTCAGCAAGGCACGCATTTGCCTATCTCACCTACCGACCCGGGCGTGTGCTTTCGGACGTTTCGGAAAAGCGACTCACCGCAATCCGTGAATTTGCGGAATTCGGCGCGGGCTTTAAGATCGCAATGCGCGATTTGGAGATTCGCGGCGCGGGAAATGTATTAGGCGCGGAACAAAGCGGACATATGATGACGGTGGGGTACGATCTGTATCTCAAACTTTTGGAAGAAGCGGTTGCAGAAGAAAAGGGCGAAACACCACAGACCAAGACCGAGTGCAGCGCGGACTTCACGGTGAGTGCCAACATCCCCGAGTCCTACATTTCCACCCCGGAACAGCGCATGGATCTCTACCGACGGATCGCATCCATTGAAAGCCGGGAAGCGGCGGATGATCTGGTGGACGAGATTTGCGACCGTTTCGGCGAGCCGCCAAAATCCGTGATGCTTTTGGTACGCATCGCGCTCCTGCGCGTGAAAGCGTCAGCGGTCGGCATCGCGGATCTCACACAAAAAGACCGCACGCTCAAGGTTACCATGCACAATCCCGACTATTCGTGGATCTCAATTTTGTGCGCATATCCCGCCTATAAAGGGAATATCCTGCTGAATGCGGGGCAAGCCCCATATCTCACCTACCGTTTGCCAAACGGTACGGATGTGCTGGATGCGGCAGAGACTTTGATTGCGGATTTTGCCACCGCGCAGGAAGAGGCGCAAAAAAAATCCTAAAAAATTCACAATTTGTTTGCCATTTTGTGATCAGCTGTGATATAATCAGTCTATACTGTGTTCTGAAAGGAATGGAATTTATGAAGAAGATCAAAATCAGCGCATTGCTTCTCGCTTGCATCATGATCGTATCCTTGTTTGCAGGCTGTGGCAGCACTACCAAGACCATCGCTAAAATCGGCGATTACACTTTGGATTCGAATATGTTTGAATATCTCATCCAGAACGTCGCATACATGTATGAATCCCAGGGCATCTCGATTACCGGCATGCTCGATCAAGAGATCATGGAAGGCACCACCGGGGCTGACTTCCTGAAGTCTCAGGCGCTTGAATATGCAAAGCAGAATGCTGCAATCACAAAGCTCGCAAAAGACAACGGCATCTCGCTCACCAAGGACGACAAGGACAGTCTCCAAGCTGACAAAGACGCGCAGGTAGAACAGATGGGCGGTCGCAAGGCATATCTGGATCAGATCAAGGAAGCTCGTTTGACCGAAGAAGCGATCGATGAATACAACGAACTCATGTTCCTGGCTTCCAAAGTAAGCACCGCGCTCTTCTCGGGCGACGGCATCTATGCACCGGACGCGGAAGTCGTTGCAGCAGACCTGGTGGACAACTTCTTCCGTATCAAGCACATCCTGGTCATCGCAGATGATACCAACAAGGCTGAAAAGAAAGCGGAAGCAGAAGCGATTCTCGCTCGCGTCGCTGCAGGCGAAGACTTTGATGCTTTGATTGCGGAAAAGGGTGAAGACCCGGGCATGCAGAGCAATCCCGAGGGTTATGTCTTCGATGTCAACGGCACCATGTTTGATAGTTCCGGCACCATGAACACCGAATTCACCACCGCGAGTGTGGCACTCGGTGTGAACGAAACTTCCGGCATCGTGGAAAGCCCGAACGGCTACCACATCATCAAGCGTTATCCGTTTGATACCGAGTATGTCAAGGCAAACATCGACACTTACATCAATTCCTATGCAGGGCTGGAACTCCAGAACAAGCTCAACGAGATCATGACAGAACTCGAAGTCGAAACCACCGATGCTTATGCGGAAATCGACCTTTATGATCTGTTCATGATCGAAGCAACTCCGGCACCGGAAACTGCAGGCGGTGATACTGCACCGAGCGTAGACGATGTCCCGAGTGTTGACAATCACGAAGGCCACGACCACGCAGAAGATGCTGCTGAATAATCAAATAGCGAGAAGCCGAACCGTTACGGTTCGGCTTCTTTTTTTGTGATTTGGATTTCTTCGTCTTTTGCATCCGCGATGATTGCGCACGCTCCATATTTTAAGAACAAATCCGCTGCCGGGTCTTCCACCTTTTGACGGATGATGCGACGAAGCGGACGAGCACCATATGCGCGGTCATAACCAAGTTTTGAGAGAAGTTCTATTGCTCTGTCGGAAACACAAAGTGTAACCCCTGTTTTTTCAAAGCGCGAGGACACTTCCCCGATCATTTTCCTTGCGATACGAGACATTTCTTCGGGCTTTAACGCGTGAAATACAATGGTCTCATCAATGCGGTTGAGAAATTCGGGTCGAAACGCACGCTTTAACTCCGCCATCACATTGTGCGTGATTTCCGCATCGTTCTCTTCCCGCTCGGAAAAGCCCGGGCGATGTCCGTTTGCAATCTTCTCTCCCCCAATGTTGGATGTCATCACGATAACCGTGTTGCGAAAATCCACCCGTCTCCCCGTGCTGTCGGTGAGAATCCCGTCTTCCAGCACTTGCAAAAGCAGGTGGAACACCTCGGGATGCGCTTTTTCGATCTCGTCAAAGAGCACCACCGAATACGGCTTTCTCCGCACCTGTTCGGTGAGTTCGCCCCCCTCGTCGTAGCCCACGTATCCGGGTGGCGAGCCCACCAGTCGGCTGACCGTGTGCTTCTCCATGTACTCGGACATATCCACGCGGATCATATTACTTTCATCCCCGAACAACGCTTCTGCAAGCGCACGAGCAAGTTCGGTCTTGCCCACACCGGTTGGACCCAAAAACAAG
The DNA here is from genome assembly GCA_015067485.1 of Oscillospiraceae bacterium. GTDB lineage: Bacteria > Bacillota > Clostridia > Oscillospirales > JAAYXM01 > SIG510. Next base: position 90,788 of record SVMJ01000002.1, on the reverse strand, counting down.
AACGATCCGATAGGGCGTTTCGGGTCTTTCAGCCCGATCCTGCCACGGCGCACCGCGCGCGCGACCGCCGATACCGCGCTCTCCTGCCCGATGACGCGGGCATGTAAAATCTCTTCCAGCGAAAGCAGGCGCTCACGTTCGTCCATGGTGAGCCGTTTTACGGGAACACCCGTCCACTCGGAAACCACTTCCGCCACGTGTTCCGCGGTGATGATCTCTCCGTCTCCCGCGCGGGAGACCGCGCGTTTGGAACGGAGTTCTTCCCATTCACGGCGGCGCTCCATCTCCTGATCGCGCAGCGCAGCCGCCAGTTCAAATTCCTGCGCGCGGACCTTTTCTTCCTTTTCACGGGAAAGGCGTTCAATTTCTTCTTCCAGTTTCTTCACGTCTTTGGGCAGTGTCTGGGAAAACAGGCGCACACGGCTTGCCGCTTCGTCCATCAAGTCGATGGCTTTGTCGGGCAGGAATCGGTCGCCGAGATACCGCACCGACAGCTCGACCGCCGCTTCCAGCGCATCATCGCTGATAGTAACACGATGATGTGCTTCATATTTATCGCGCAGTCCGCGTAGAATCTCCAGCGCTTCTTCTTCACTCGGCTCGCCCACCATAACCTCCTGGAAGCGACGGGAGAGCGCAGCGTCTTTTTCGATGTGTTTGCGGTATTCGTCGAGCGTGGTCGCGCCAAGCACCTGCAACTCCCCACGCGACAGCGCGGGTTTTAAGATGTTCGCGGCATCCACCGCGCCTTCTGCGCTCCCTGCGCCCACGATGATATGGAGTTCGTCTACAAACAAAATGACATTGCCCGCCTTTGCCGCTTCTCCCAGCGCGGTCTTGAGCCGCTCTTCGAATTCACCGCGGTATTTCGTTCCTGCGATCATGCCCGGAATGTCGAGCAGAAATACGCGTTTGTCTTTTAAGATCTGAGGGACTTCCCCCTGCACGATTCGCTGGGCAAGCCCTTCCGCCACCGCGGTTTTCCCCACACCCGGCTCGCCTACCAACACCGGATTATTTTTCGTGCGGCGGGATAAGATTTGCAGAATGCGTGTGATCTCGCGCTCGCGCCCGATGACCGGGTCGAGTTTCCCTTCTCTTGCAAAGTCAGTCAGATCACGCCCGAACTGATTCATTGTTTTGGTTTCCGGATGGGTTTCCCGCGTAACATCACCGCCACGCGTAGAAAGGTCGCTCGTTTTTTTTCCGCGCGCATCCCCGTTTGCAATCACCTGACTATACAGCCCTGAAGTGTCCACCCCCATCGCACAGAGCAGTCGTGCGCCGATACTCTCGGTCTCACGGAGCAGTCCGAGAAGCAAGTGCTCGGTGCCTACATAGCGTGTCCCCGAGCGCACCGCTTCGGAAAGCGCAAGTTCCACGATGCGTTTGGTGCGTGGGGTGAGTCCTTGAAGCGGCGCGGTGCCCGAGATCCCGATCCCGACTGTCTCCAAAATCTTATCCCGCAGTTTCGCTTCATCCACGCCCGCTTTTTTGAGCAGTTTTGCCGCGATCCCGTCTTCTTCCCGAATGAGTGCGAGCAGAAGATGTTCGCTCCCCACATAGCCATGCCCCATCTCCGCCGCACTCTCGTGTGCAAGACGAATGACGTGCTCGGCACGACCGGTGAATCGGTTTTCAAAAAACATGGTTCCACCTCCCGAAGATCAGTATGTCCGCTTTTTAGCAGATTCAAACAATCGCGGAAAATTTCACATAAATTCCGCCAAACCCCTTGCAATTTCGCGGAATCGTGATAGAATAGAACTAACCAAAAATAGGAGGTGCTCATCATGGCACATGTTATCAGTGATGCTTGCATCATGTGTGGCACTTGCGAAGGCGAATGCCCGACCGGTTGCATTTCCGCTGCAGACGCTCAGTACGTAATCGATGCAGATGCTTGTGTTGATTGCGGCGCTTGCGCAGCAGTTTGCCCGGTAGAAGCAATCCAACCGGAATAAAAAGTACAGAGAGAGAAGGCCTGTGGGGATAAAACACAGGTCTTTCTGTTTTTAGGAGGTTTATATGAAGCCGGACGAACTTGGCATCAATGGCTTTGTGCTGCTCCAGGACGAGACCCTGCTCAAACTGGGAACGGACGCCATGCTCCTTTCGGATTTTGCGCGCATCCCCTACCGCGCCAAAGTGGCAGACCTGGGCTGTGGAAACGGTGCGATTTTGATTTTACTTGCCGCGCGGCATGATTCTTGTGAACTCCACGGAGTGGAGATCCAGGAGCGTTCCGCGCAGTTGATTTCGGAAAACATCCGCTTAAACAATCTCTCAAACCGCGCATTTTCTTACTGTGCGGATTTGCGCGCGCTTCCCCCGTCCCTTATCCCCGGATCATTCGATGTGGTGGTGTCCAATCCCCCGTACATGAAACCCGAGAGCGGTCTGAAGACCGAAAACACCGCGCTCCGAAAAGCGCGGATGGAAATCGATTGCACGATCGACGATGTTTGCCGCGCTGCATCGCGCCTGCTCAAATTCGGCGGCTCGTTCTCGCTGGTTTACCGTCCCGACCGTTTGGCAGAACTGTTTTCTGCGCTCAAAGCACACGATCTTGCACCCAAGCGGATGCGAATGGTGCAGAACAAATCGGATGCCGAGCCGTCTTTGGTGCTGTTGGAAGCACGCAAAGGCGGACGAGACGGGATGGCGCACCTTCCCGCCCTTATCATCCGTGAGCAAAACGGAGAAGAGACCGCAGAAGTCAAAGCGATTTATCGACGATAAAACAAATGTTTGATTTTTTTGTCGAATTATGTTATAATTTCCGATAGGATGTTCGGTTACATAATTTCCAAAGGAGGGCACTACGCATGAAACTATCCGCACGACAAGAGCAGATTCTGCAATTTATCAAAGATTATGTGCAAGAAGAAGGGTATCCCCCTGCCGTGCGCGATATTTGCGAAGGCGTGGGCTTAAGTTCCCCCGCATCGGTCCATGCACAACTGGCCAACTTGGAAAAAATGGGCTATCTCTCCCGTGCAACCTCCAAAACCCGCGCGATCACCCTGTCGGACGATACGGATGAACCCGCATTCCGCCAAGTCCCCATTCTCGGTCGGGTCGCCGCAGGTATTCCCATCCTGGCTACCGAAGACGTGGAAGGCTATATCCCGTTTGACACCACTCGCTCGCAAAAGCAACTGTTCGCACTCCGAGTCAAGGGTGACTCGATGATCCACGCGGGGATTTTACCCGATGACGTCATCGTGGTAGAGCAGCAGGAAACTGCGGAGCATGGCGAGATCGTAGTCGCCCTGCTCGAAGATGAGGCGACGGTCAAGCGTCTTTCCCGCACGGGAAAACAAGTGTGGCTGCTCCCCGAGAACCCCAACTACGCTCCGATCGACGGCACAAACGCGCAGATTCTCGGGCGCGTTCTCGCGTCCATGCGTTATTATTGATAAAAAATAGTCTATAGAGAAAAAGGGTTGTGATTTCGCTTGAAAGAGAAAATCTATCAAATGCTTGAAAGCGATAAAAAAAGCGGAATTTATTATGACCGTTTTATGCTGATTTGCATTATTTCGAGCATTATTCCCCTTTGCTTTAAGGAATCGACACCACTTTTCATGTGGATTGACAGAATCACTGTGGTCGTCTTTATCACGGATTATTTACTCCGTTGGTTTACTTCGGATCTGAAGTATCCCGAAAAAAAAGTGGCTGCTTTTTTACGATATCCATTCAGTTTCTTTGCAATCGTGGATTTGCTCTCCATTTTGCCATCTTTGACAGTTCTCAATTCTGGCTTCAAATTGTTCCGATTGTTCCGATTGAACAAAGCATTTAAGGCATTGAGATTGCTGAGATATTCCAAAAGTTTCAATCTAATTCTTTCAGTCATCAAGAAAGAAAAGAAAGGGTTATACGCAGTCTGTATTTTGGCAGGCGGGTATATCCTATTATCTGCCTTAATCATGTTCCAGGTTGAACCAAACAGTTTTGACTCCTTTTTCGACGCAGTCTATTGGGCTGTCGTTACTCTGACCACCGTCGGTTATGGTGATATCTATCCTACAAGTGATGTTGGCAGAGTTGTGAGTATGCTCTCTTCGTTTATGGGCATTGCCATTGTCGCCTTACCAACAGGCATCATTACTGCCGGTTATATGAACGAGTTGAACCAAGATAAGTAATTTTGTCTGATTTAACTGACTTCTCCAAACTATCAACAAAGGAAGTGTTTTTTGTGAAACAAGTCATTCATACCGATTCCGCACCCAAGGCGATCGGCCCGTACTCCCAGGCAATCAAAACAAACGGATTTGTCTTCGTCTCCGGTCAGCTTCCGCTTGATCCGCAGACAGGCGTCATCGTAGACGGCATTGAAGCACAGGCAAGACAAGCGTTCCAAAATGTTTCCGCAATTTTGGAAGCGGCAGGGACAAGTCTTGCAAACGCGGTGAAGATCACAGTCTACCTGAAATCCCTTTCCGATTTTGAAACAGTCAACCGCATTTATGCGGAACAGTTCGCTTCCGACTTCCCCGCACGCTGTGCGGTGGGCGGACTCGAAATCCCGAAAGGCGCGCTGATCGAACTCGACGTCATCGCCGCAGAATAATAAAACAAAAAAAGGAAGGTTCTTTCGAACCTTCCTTTTTTATCTGATTTCTTCGAATGCTTTGAGCCATTCGGTCGTGATGATGCCATGGCCTTGTGCGGTGGGATGGACGCCTTCTAACGTCCAGTAGTCTGCGGGTGCTTTCTCGCACGCAGCATCGAATGCGCTCTGCAAATCCACATAGGGGAAACCGAAGTCGTTCGCAATTCGCTTTGCCGCTTCTGCGCGTTTTGCCACTTCCGCGCGGAAGGTATCATAGCGGCTGTCCAGTTCCCAGCCGTGTGTGACAAACGCGCCGAGCAGGATGAGTTTGATATTCGGAAGTGCTTCTAAAATTTCTTCGATCAGCATCCGATAAACTTTCTCGAATTTTTCCGCATCCACACCGTTTTGGCGGTCTTCGTGCCACACATCGTTGACCCCGATGAGAAGGCTCATATAATCGGGCTTTAAGTTGATGATATCGTTCTTGATACGCGCGTACACATCAACAATGCGGTTTCCGCTGATGCCGCGGTTATAGAATGCATACTCGCCCGGGTTTTGAATACCCAAAGCCGCGCTGACCACAGTGGGGTATCCGCTGCCCATCAACCATGCGGGATCGGTTGTTTCACGTGCGCGACCTGCATCGGTGATGGAGTCGCCCTGGAATAAAATTGTTTTCATTCTTCTCTCTCCTTACTGCAACGGGAACGCACGGATCGCGTAGCGCGTTTTCCCTGATTTTTCGGGTGGAATGTCGTCCACCAATTTTGCAGAAACTTCCACGCCTGCGAGCATTTCGCGGACATCTGCGACAAATGCTTCATATTCAGCGGCGTTTTCTTCTTTCATCAGCACGACCAAATCCGCGTGGTCGCGGTCGGTCTGCACGATTTTGAATTTTGCGATGGCGTTCCGCTTGCGTGTCAAATGGCTGATTGCATGACCGTGGATGAGCGTGCCATCTGCGCGCACCAGCATATCGTCTTCACGCCCGTCCACACGGGTGAGCATGGGAAGAGTTACCCCACATTCACACGATGTGAGTTCACTTGCGGTCGCCATATCGCCCAGGATATAACGGAGTCGGGGCTGGGCAAAATTGTTTAAGTCGGTCACCAAAATGAGCCCGCTCTCACCGGGTGCAACGGGTTCATAGGTTTTCGGGTCGACCAATTCCAAAATCGCGTTTTCTGCGGTGATGTGGAGATGTCCTTTGGGGCAAGCATATGCCAAAATGCCCGCATCACGCGCGCCATATTCATTGATCACCGCGCAGGAGAACACCTCTTCGATGAGTTCTTTCTGGTACGGGTGCAGTGTTTCACTGGTGGAAAGGACGGCTTTCAGTTTGCGTTTGGGGAACGCGCCCGCTTCTTTCATCATGCTGGCAAGCGCATAGAGCGAAGAAGAATAACCGTAGAGATATTCGGGACGGTAGGTGTCGATCAGTTTGACATATTCGCGCACACGCGTAGGGCTGAGTTCATACGCGGGGATAAACATACGGTTTTTTAAGTATTTTTCCTTACGGCGATACGATTTTTGCTGATTTGCGTTCAATTCCAGCGGATTTCCCCACACCAGAATACTGCGGCTGCCCGGGGTGATCCCCCACCAGGAAAGCCCGCGCCAACGCGCGGCTTCATAATGTTCCACATCCACGCGGTCCATGAAAAAGCGGGTGGGCTCACCGGTGGAGCCGCCCGTGGTGTTCGGGATGCGTTTCTCTTTGGGGAACGCGGAATTGAGATACCGCTCCCCGTTTTTCTGAAATTCTTTTTTCTGAAGCGGCGGGATGCTCTTTAATGTTTCCCACGGATCATCCAAAAGCTCGATTCCAGCATAGGCGGGGACGGACTCCTTACAGCATTTGAGCAGTGCCGCCAGTTTTTCGGTTTGCAGTTTGTGCAGTTCTTCTTTCGGCAGACTCTGTGTTTCCTGCAGTTTTTTGATATAAGCACGGATCTTGTTTCCGTTTTTTCGCTCCATGAGCGGATAGAGCAGATGCTCGATCCAAAGTTTCACCAAATCCAACGGTTTCACGCTCCTTTTCTCTTTCACCCTGTTAGTGTATCACAATCGTTTTTCGCGGTCAAGAAAAGCACTTGCAATTTCGGCGCAGAAACGCTATGATAGGAAAAGGTGATATAATGAAAGAATATTTACACGGCGCAATGGATCAAAATTCCTTACAACAACTGAGTATGCTCGCTCTTGCACACGTGGGTGACGGAGTCTATGAACTCATGGTGCGGACACGGCTCTGCTCGAAAGGGCTTGCCACCGCAAAAACTCTGCACAAAGAAACCGTGGCACGCGTGCGTGCGCCTGCACAAGCGGTCGCAATGGAGAGTATTCTCCCACTGCTCACCGAGTTTGAAGAAGATCTCTACCGCCGAGGACGCAATACCAAGGTCCATGCGATCCCGAAAGGGGCAGACCCGAAAGAATACCACTCGGCCACCGCGCTGGAAGCGCTGTTCGGGTACTTGTATCTCGCAGGTAACACCGCCCGACTTTGTGAACTTTTCGATGCAATTTGCGCGAATAACCCTGATTTTTAAGACAAAAGGACGCCTAACGGCGTCTTCATATAGGGAGAAATCGGTTTTGATACGCCCTTTTCCGCGAATACTGCATCAAAAAGCACCGAAATCCGTCAGGATTTTCGGTGCTTTTCTTCTTTGTCTTCGCGAAAAATGTCTGTCTCAAAACTGCAAAGCATCTTATGCCGAGGATTTCGTGATTCAGAGCGAGCAAAAATCACGCGGGAATCCTGGCGGATCCTAAGTGGTTTTTGTGATGCTATGGACGCAAAGTCCCGTCATAAGACGAATGATCCCTATGTGAAGCCGCCGAACGGCGTCCTTTTTATTTCATTCTATACCGATCCCCAGATCACTCAAACGCTTTTGTTCTTTCTCCAGATAAGGAGTCTTGTACGCAGTCGGGTCATCATCCGACCATCCCGACTCATCATATTGATAGTCGGATTCAAAATCCATTACCACGATTTCGGGGCGGTATTTGTTCGTCTTCCCGTCGTACTTTCTAAGCAGTGCGTAACGATAACAATGGTACGCTGCAGGACCAATCGGAACTTTCTGTTCAAAGCAAACCGTGCTGTCTTCTTTCCAAATGGATGTGATGCGCATTCCGTGGTTGACAGTACCATCAAGGAAAATATCTTCTCCACCGTCGGGCTTCACTTCGAGAATGGTCTCCCCTGCATATCCTGCAGTGGGCGCATACATCGGGGTCTTGCGGTCAAATGTCAAAATCACAGGAGCCGAAGATTCTGCTCCGTAACGCAAAAACGTCATGTCCGCTGTGGGTCGATCGGTAAGTTTCAGAAGTCGACCGTCTTTTAATTCATAAACGCCCTGCACACCGTAGAAGTACGAACCCAGTTCATATTTTTTCAAAACGGAAATACGTGGGTCATACCCCGGAAGATCCACATCGTATCGGTCGAGCAATTTATCATCCGCTCCGTAGTAGGCGACAGTAGCAACGTCTCCTTCGAACCAATAGAATAAATATCCTTCTCCGGAAAACGCCACACGGTTTGCGCCGTCGGGACGTCCTTCAAAACGTTTGGAGATCATTTCAAACAACGTGGTTTCGCTCTCTTTCATCGGAGCTTTCAACGCACTTTGAGATGCAAGCACTGCATCCCCACGCGTGAAGATTTCTGCATTGTTGGGGTTTGTGATTGCCAATGTTTTCGCAAATTCGGGTGCCTGCTTCCAAGAAAAATCAGTTTCATCCGAATATCCGAGCGCTCGAAGCACAAAAGTCAGATAATGTTCGGCGGTAACTTCAGATTTTGCACCGAATGCGGTCTCGCTTGTCCCCTTGGTGTAGCCCTTTTCATATGCAAAGCCCACATACGGCTTTGCCCATTCGTCCACATCGGTAAAAGGAGTTTCCCATGTTCCGGAAACTGCTTCATTCTCCTGTCCGATCAACCGAATAAATAAAGTGAGTGCTTCTTGACGGGTCATGGTGCGTTCCAATGCGTAAATGGGATTTCCAGTTTCATCCACCCCTGTTCCATTGAATAACCCAAGTGAGAACAGTTCATCAGCCGCAAGTGTTTCATACATAGCACTTGCCGTAAATGAGAAAGCAAGCGTCAAGCAAAGAAATAAAAAGACTACTTTTTTCATCAATAGACATTCCTTTCTGCTTTTTAATTAAACGAATCGCCGTATTCTTCCTGACGGAACAGGTTTTGCATTCGGGATTTGAGTTCCAAATGTTCTTTGTCCGAAAGGGTGGGATCTTTCTGTAAAATCTCTTTTGCGGCCGCTTGGGCGGTACGCAAAACATCCAGATCGCGCACAAGGTCTGCGATCTTGAGATCGGGGAAGCCGTGCTGCCGCGTGCCGAACAAATCACCGGGTCCGCGCAGGCGCATATCTTCTTCCGAGATGACAAAACCGTCGTTGGTTTTGCAGAGAACGCGCAATCGGTCACGCGTGATCCCGGTGCGAATTTCGGAAAACAGAATGCAATACGACTGTTCCGAGCCGCGCCCGACACGTCCGCGCAGCTGATGGAGCTGAGAAAGCCCAAAGCGTTCGGCGTTTTCCACCACCATCACGGTCGCGTTCGGGACATTGACCCCGACTTCGATGACCGTAGTAGACACCAAAACCTGAATCTCCCCGTTTGCAAAGGCGCGCATGATGGCGTCTTTTTCTTTTCCTTTCATTTTGCCATGGAGCATGGCGACTTTGTAACCGTAAAACTTGGTCTCTGCCAGTTGTTTGGTGAAGTTTTCGACCGATTTGAGTTCCATCGCATCGGATTCTTCCACGAGCGGACACACGATGTAGGCTTGTCGTCCTTCTTCTAAGCGCGCACGCACAAATCCGTAGGCGCGGTCGCGTTTGGTATCGTCCACCGCATAGGTGGACACGGGTTTGCGCCCGGGCGGGAGTTCGTCGATAATCGAAACTTCCAAATCGCCGTACAAAATCAGCGCAAGTGTGCGCGGAATGGGGGTCGCGGACATGACGAGCAAGTGCGGATTTTCACCTTTCGCAGTGAGTGCCGCGCGTTGGCGGACACCGAAGCGGTGCTGTTCGTCCGTGATAACAAGACCGAGCCGCGAAAATTCCACGTCATCGGTCAAAATCGCATGGGTGCCGATGAGAAGATCGATTTCTCCGCGTGCAAGACGCTCCTTGCATTTACGTTTTTGCGCGGCGGTCATACTGCCCGTGAGCAGTTCCACCGAGATCCCGTGGGGAGCCATGAATTCCTGCATACTTTTCAAATGCTGCTCTGCCAAAATTTCGGTGGGTGCCATGAGCGCGGTTTGGAAGCCGCTTTTGCACGCGAAATATGCACACGCGGCGGCGACCACGGTTTTGCCCGAGCCCACATCACCCTGCACCAAGCGGTTCATGGATGCCGACTTTTGCAAATCTTCTGTCGCGTCATGCACGGCACGAAGTTGTGCGTTTGTGAGTGTATAGGGGAGCGCATTAAAGAACGGATTTAGGTCGATTTTCCCCATTTTTAGTCCATTTTTATCGTTTTTACGGCTTTTAAGTTTCAAAAGACCGATAGAAAGCAAGAACAACTCTTCAAAGATCAGACGTTTTTTTGCGAGTTCCAACGCTTTTTCATCCATGGGATAATGGATGTTTTCATACGCAAAGCGAGCAAATGCAAGCGTTTCACGTGCGCGAATCTCGGTCGGAATCGGATCAGTCAATTCATCGTTGTAAACCGCGAGCGCCCTACGGATGTAGCCCGAGAGTTGATGGGCGGGAAGTCCTGCGGTGAGCGGATAGATCGGGATGAGCCGACGGGTTTTGAGCGGAGATGCACCGATTGGTTCAAAAACAGGTGTGTTCATCTCACGACGGAGCAAATTTCCCTCGATTTTCCCGTAAAAGCAATACGTTTCGCCTACTTTCAACTGATTTTCTACAAAACTTTGGTTGAAAAAGGTGATACTCAGCGAACCGGTATCGTCCACAACACGGACTTTGGAGATGGTGAGTCCTTTGCGGATCAGACGGGTGTTCACGGGAGATGCGACTGTGCCTTCCACGCAAACAGTCTCGCCCAGTTCGGTCTTCCCAATGGATTTGACCTGTGTACGGTCCTCATAAGCACGGGGATAGTATTCAATTAAGTCAAAAATCGTTTTGATCCCGAGTTTTTCGAGTAATTGGGCGCGTTTTTCGCCGACGCCGCTCAAACTTGTCACGGGAGCGAGCAAATGTTCCTGCATGGCACAGTCACCTCCTTTTTGCAAAAACGGTCACCTTTCGGTGACCGTTTCTTTATTCTGCTGAAATGATATAGTAATAAACCGGTTGGTTGCCTTCGAGCAGCATGACTTCCGCATTGGGTGCCGCCTTCTTGCACAACTCTTCCATTTTAGCCGCGTCTTCTTCGGTCACTTCTTCGCCATAGAACACGGTGATGAACTCATGTTCTGCGAGTTTCATATCTGCTGCCATGGTTTCCATGACTGCCGCAAGTTCAGTACCGCTCTGGGAGAGTTTTCCTTCACAGAGTGCAAGGTACTCGCCTTTTTTGATGTTATGACCGTCAAATTCACTGTCTCTTGCCGCATAAGTGATCGAGCCGCTGGTGACGCCCTGCGCCGCCGCGGTCATTGCATCACGGTTTGCTTCCACATCTGCATCCGGGTCGAATGCAAGCATCGCGGAAATGCCCTGCGGAATGTGCTTGGTTTCCAAAACAACCACATTCTTTTCCGAGAGTTCCACAGTCTGCTGTGCCGCCATGATGATATTTTTATTGTTCGGCAAGACGAACACGGTTTCTGCCGGGGTCGCATCGATTGCAGACAGGATGTCTTCGGTGGACGGGTTCATGGTCTGCCCGCCTTCCACGATTTCATCCACGCCCAGATCACGGTACGCACTGCAGATGCCCGCGCCTGCCGCGACCACTACGAAGCCATAGGGCTTTTCGGGAGCCGCGATCTTGCGTTCGCCTTTTTTCTGCTCGTCAATCACCTTCTGGGTATGCTGCTCGCGCATATTTTCAATTTTGATATTGACCAAATCTCCGTAGGTGAGCGCTTCTTTGAGCGCACGGTCAGGCTGATTGGTATGCACGTGGACTTTGATGATTTCTTCATCGTCGACCACGACGACACAGTCACCGATGGATTCCAGCATTGCGCGCAAAATCTTCGGGTCTTTCTTCTTGCCGGCGTCACTACGGTTGATGATGTATTCGGTGCAATATGCAAATACAATGTCTTCGTCTGCGATTTCTGAGAAAGATGCTGCACTCTCGGTCTCTTCCGACGGTGCTTCGCGCACGACGGGATTGCCCTTGACGGATCCGTCCATCGCTTCCAGCACCAAAACCCAGCCTTTGCCGCCGGCGTCTACCACGCCTGCCTTCTTGAGAACCGGGTTTACGTTCATCGTATCAGCAAGTGCGACGTTTGCCGCAGCGATTGCGTCCGCAAAAACGACTTCGATATCGGTATTTTCTTCCGCGGTAACCATAGCCGCTTCCGCCGCGAGACGAGAGACGGTCAAGATCGTACCTTCCGCAGGTTTCATGACCGCGCGGTATGCCGCATCCACACCGGATTTGAGCGCTTCGGCGAAGTCTTTTGCATTCAGCTCGGTTTTGCCCGCGCAGGATTTGGAGAAACCACGGAATAACAGGGACAAAATAACGCCCGAGTTTCCGCGTGCGCCGCGAAGGAGTGCGGATGCCGCGGTATCTGCCACTACAGAAATTTTATCTGCCTGCAAGGATGCGACCGCTTTGTCCGCCGCATTGATGGTCATGGACATATTGATTCCGGTATCCCCGTCCGGGACCGGGAAAACATTCATTTCATTGAGAACCTGACGGTTGTTCTCGATCGCTGCTGCGGCAGACCGGATCATTTGTCGAAATTCCGCAGCGGTAATCTTCTCTTTCACTCAAAGCACCTCCGATTAGCCGACCATGATGGAATCGACAAAGACATTGACGCTTTTGACTTTCACGCGCGTCATCTGCTCCACAATATATTTCACTTCGGTCATGATCGAACTGCTGACCGTGGCGATGTTGACCCCGTGTTCCACTACGATATGCAAGTCAATCACCGCCTCATCGTCTTCGAATGAGACTTTCACGCCTTTGGCAATATTCTCACGCTTCAAAAGCCCGACGATCCCGTCTTTGACATTGCGATATGCCATGCCTTTGACTCCGAAGCAGTTGGTTGCCGCGTTGCCGCTGATCATCGTAAAAACTTCATTTGTAATTTCAATTGTGCCTTTTTCGTTTTGAATGGTCATTGTGAACCTCCTTATCGAAAAGCAAATTCTTCTATCAATTATACTTCATTTTCTCCGAAAACTCAAGTAAAACACAGAAATTTCACATTTTCGCCTATCCGAGTTCGATGCAGTTTACCTGCGCATCACCTTGCAGTGCAAGGGTTTCGCGTTTATGACAGGTAAATAAAATAACTTGTCGCTCTTTTGCGATTTCTTTGAGGCGAGCCAGCATTCGTGCAAGGCGCGTGTCATCATAGTTGACAAATACATCGTCCAAAATGATGGGAACAGGTTTTTCGAAGATGGTATCGCAGATGGCAAGGCGCAGACACAGGTACAGTTCATCCAGCGTGCCGCCCGAAAGGGATAAAATACTCCGCGGGGGCGCGGACGGATTTTCATGCACCGAGAGTTCCAGTTCGGTTCCGCGCAGATCCACCGTATCAAACCGTCCGTTTGTTACATCTTTCAGTATTTCTGCCGCTTTTTTCTCCAGGACGGGCGCAAATCTGCGTTCCAGTTCCCCGTTTACTTCCGCGAGTGTGTCAAGTGCCAAGGTAAGCGCGGAATATTCACGCTCTGCAGTCATAATGATTTTCTTTTCTTCTACCGCGCGCTCGGTGAGTTCCGCAATCGATCCTTTCGCTTCCAACGCGGCCTGACGGGCAGTACAATCGAGTTCCAAATCATGAATGGCACGTGTGAGAAATCCCACACGCTGCATCGCGACTTCCAAATCAAGTTCGGGCGGGATTTCGCCGGACAGCGTGGCTTTCCGCTCCAGTTCCGCAAGGTCCACCCCGCGCATGAGCAGGGAAAGGCGCTCATTTGCCACTGCGACATCCGACATCGCGCGATGGATCTCTGCCGCACCGCGACGAATACGCTCTACCACAACAGATGCTTCTTCTATGCGTGCAGTTTCATCAAGTTCATGCAAAGTGGAAGCAAGTGCTTGCTCGGCATTTCCAACTGCCGCCTCTTTTTGCGCGACATCCAGCCGCTCAAGTTCACGCAGTTTTTTGTTTTTTCGAACTGAACCGATGATAAATCCGGCACAAAACGCCAAAATTCCTGCAAACCCGCCACAAATCAGACCAATATTCCAAGTCAGAATCGATCCAAACAAAGCACCGACTGCGGCAAACGAGACCACCCCAACTGCCACCCCGAGCAGTACCGAGGAAATTGTTTCACGAGAAACATCCACCGTCTCCATGGGCTGATTTTGATTCCTAAGCGCTTCTTTCCACATATGTTCCAATTCCAATACCCGCGTGAGTTTTGCTTCATCGGGCAATGGTTTTACACGACTTTGCGCGGTTTCAAGATTTTTTTCGGCCGCACGGATCTCGGAAAGTTTCTGCGCCGCTTGGTGGGATTCCCAAGCAGTACGAAGTTCGCCCAATTTCGCGGCTTCTTCCTGATATTCGTTCTTTTTCGCAATCTGCTCGCCGAGAACCGCTGCTTGCGCGCGCAAACGCTCAAGTTCGGAGAGATCCTGTGCGAGTTTTTCTTCGGTGGTCGGGATGGTTCCGCTTCTGTTATATTTACGGGCGCGGCGCCACTTTTCCAAACGTGCTTTTGCGGTGGAAAAACTCGTTTCATCATCCCCCGTTTGTACCAAAGAGGTGATTTTGCGCACAAGTTCCCCGTCTTTGTCCCCGGTTACCGCAAGTGCGCCCTGCGGCGTGAGTGCGCTGCGCTCGAACACTTCTTTTTTGACCCCAAGCAGGGTTTCGCCCGGGGGTTCAGGAATCCCTGCATCCAGACCCGTGTCTTCATAAGTTACGGTGGCTTTCTGCAAAATCCCGGTGCGTGCCGATGTGCGCTCAATGCAGACCGGGCGACCGTCCACCGTCAGACGCAAACGCCCGTACATGGGCGCACCCGACCAGGGCTTGTACTTTTCTTTGTCCGCCAAAAATCCGATTTTGCTTTGCTCGCGGGTGGAAATTCCGTAGAGCATGGCGCGCAGAAATGCGCTCCAGGTGGATTTTCCCGATTCATTGGGTCCGTAAACGATGTTCAGACCCTCTTTCAGTTCCAGTTTTGCATTGCTGAGCGCACCGAAAGTCGCATTTAGTTCTCGATAGATCATCATGCTTCCTCCCGATTCTCAAGCGCCGCAACGCCGTATTTGACCGCTTGCAGAATGAGGTTCTGCTCTTCTGCATCCGCGGCGTTATAAGCCATGTGTAATTTGCGCAGGAATGCGCCTTTTAAGTTTTCCGCGTCTTCGCCCTCCCACGGGGAGCGAAGCGGAGTGGTGTGGTCAACCAAAACCAAACGACCCACGCGCGCAGAAAATTCGGTTTGGAGCGAGCTTAAGTCAATCGTTTCACTCGTTCCCACCAAAATCACACGGAGATTGAGTTTTTCATCCTCTTCAGCAAGGATGTTTGCAAGTTTTTCCCGCGCGTCTTCGGTGCTTTCTACCGAAAGTTCGGTTTGTTCATAGCGGAAGCCTTCAAGCGGAATGAACTCGGCGTTTACCGTTTCACGGCTGACCGTAACAAACAGTACGCCTTTTTCGCCGCATTCGTCAAACCCGCGACCTTCCGGGCAACCCGGGTATGCGTACACGGTATTGCCCGCGCGCATGAGTTCCGAGCGTTTGTGGATGTGCCCGAGTGCGACATAGTGCAGTCCGCTCGCTTCCAGATCCTGTTTACGGATGGGATTGTTTTTACTTGCGCCTTCGGTGCATTCCCCGTGCAGAACCATGACATGGAGTTTTCCGTCATTCGGGACGGAAAATCCCGAAAGAAGCGGAGCTTCGCACGCAGAATCCAAAAAACTTGCCCCGTATACCACGCAATCGAGTTCGGGAAGTTCTACGTTTTTGATCTGTTCGCTTTGGAAAAAGTGCACATTACTCGGGAAGCGCACGGTGCGATAGGGGGATGCCGCATCAAACGGATCATGGTTCCCCGCGACCAGAAAAACTTTGGCGTTACACTTGCTCAGAGAACCCGAAAGTGCCGCCGCGGTTGCATAATATGCGTTTTTCCCGTCTAAAATATCACCTGCAAGCATCAGAATATCCACCTGCAGTTCATTTGCCTTTTCTACAATGGTTTCAAGGAGTTTTCGCTGACCTGCACGGCGGGCGCGCGCGGCTTCGGGCGAAAGACCCACGAATGCGCTGTCCAGATGCAAGTCTGCCGCGTGTAAGATTTTTACCATTTGGTCATCCCTCCCGACGGATGCGTTCCACGCTGACACATTTTCCACTCACTTCATCGATGATAAATACCGCACCACAAATCGCGCAAGCCCCGTCCGCGGTTTCAAAACGGGACGGGACTTCCCCACGGAACATCCGTACCGACTGCTCCGCGCGCACACCGAGCACCGAATCGATGGGTCCTGTCATACCGAGATCGGTCAAGAAGCCCGTACCTTGCGGGAAGATGCGCTCATCTGCGGTTTGGACGTGGGTGTGCGTCCCCCAAACGGCGGAGACTTTTCCGTCCAAATGATAGCAAAGTGCGGCTTTTTCGCTGGTTGCGTTTGCGTGGAAGTCCACCACGCACAAATTGGTCTGCTTTGCGATCTCTTTTACGATTTTACTTGCCGCGTGGAAGGGGTTATCGGGACCGAAGTGCATTTCGCAACGCCCGATGAGATTTACCACGCCGAGTAATTTGTTTTTCACCGAGAAAATTCCATAACCGCGACCCGGGGCAAGGTCTGCTAAGTTTGCAGGGCGCAAGATGTAGCCGTCATCGTCCAAAAATTGCGCGATTTCGCGTCTGCCCCAAACGTGGTTTCCGAGCGTGATGACGTCTACCCCCGCGGTGTACAGGCGCTGCGCCTGATGCGGAGTGATGCCGATGCCCGATGCGTTTTCCCCGTTTGCAACCGTGAAATCGATTTCGTACTCGTTTCGGAGTGTACGGAGTGTGCGCTCGACTGCACGAACACCGATTTCGCCCACGATATCGCCTATCGCTAAGATTTTCAACATAAGTCGCCCCTTTTTTCACAGACTAAGAGAAAAGGGCGCAACGAATTTGGTTGTACCGCCTTTCGTTACGCCCTTCGGCTTTCGTTTTATTTTGCAAATTCGATTGCTCTCGTTTCACGCACGAGATGAACTTTGATCTGACCCGGATAATCCAGTTCTTCCTCGATCTTCTTTGCAAGATCGCGGGAGAGCAAGATCATATCGTCATCGGTTACCTCATCGGGCTTTACGATGATGCGGATCTCACGACCTGCCTGGATCGCGAAGGATCGTTCAACACCCTTGAAGGTGTTTGCAAGCTCTTCGAGTTTTTCCAAACGCTTGATGTAGTTTTCCAAGTTCTCTCGTCTCGCGCCCGGACGTGCTGCGGAAATCGCGTCTGCCGCCTGGACCAAGCATGCAATCACGGTCTTCTGCTCGACATCGCCATGGTGCGCATGGATCGCGTGGACAATGTCCTCGTTTTCCTTATACTTACGAGCAAGATCGACACCGATGGTGACGTGGGAGCCTTCCACTTCATGGTCGACCGCTTTACCGATATCATGCAAGAGACCTGCGCGCTTTGCCATCATGACATCTTCGCCGAGTTCGCTTGCAAGCAGACCCGCGATATGAGCAACTTCGATGGAGTGTTTGAGCACATTCTGACCGTAACTGGTACGGTAACGCAATCTGCCCAAGATCTTGATGAGTTCCGGATTGATGCCGTGAACCCCGGTGTCAAAGGTGGCGCGTTCGCCTTCCTGCTTGATGGTTGCATCCACTTCACGGCGTGCCTTTTCCACCATTTCTTCGATTCTTGCCGGATGGATTCGTCCGTCTGCGATGAGTTTTTCCAGCGAGAGACGAGCCACTTCACGGCGAACCGGGTCAAAACTCGAAAGCGTAATCGCTTCCGGTGTATCGTCAATGATAAGGTCTACCCCGGTCAGGGTTTCAAGGGTACGGATGTTTCTGCCTTCACGGCCGATGATGCGACCCTTCATTTCATCGCCGGGGAGCGGAACGACCGACACGGTCGCTTCTGCGACATGGTCAGCCGCACATTTCTGAATGGCCAGCGAAATGAGTTCGCGTGCCTTCTGATCGGATTCTTCCTTGAACTGCGCTTCGATCTCACGGATGCGAACCGCATATTCGTGCTTGACTTCGCTCTCGAGGTTCGCGATCAAGTACTGCTTTGCTTCTTCCGCGGTGTAACCGGAAATACGTTCAAGAAGTTCAAGCTGATTTTTCTTGAGCTGACGTGCTTCTTCTGCAAGAGCATCGGTTTCCTTGATTTTCTTTGAGAGAAGTTCGTCTTTTTTCTCGATTGCGTCGTACTTTTTGTCGAGCGCTTCTTCTTTCTGTGCAATGCGGTGCTCTTGTTTCTGCACTTCACTGCGGCGTTCTTTGACTTCCTTGTCGAATTCGACTCGGCTTTTGTGAATTTCTTCTTTTGCTTCGATCAATGCTTCGCGCTTTTTGTTCTCAGAAGTCTTGATTGCTTCATTGATAATGCGCTTTGCTTCTTCTTCTGCACTGGCAATTTCCTTTTCACCGATTCTTTTGCGGTAGAAAATGCCGAAAGCGAATGCTACGATCATCAAAACCGCACTCGATGCGATCCAAATAATCCATTCCATTCGAGGACCACCTCCAAAATATATTTTCAGTGCGGTCCGCGTCATACCTTCTTGTATTTGGTTGTCATTATGTATCTAACCTGCTATTTTGCAAGTCCCAATCACAGTCCGGCGATGCGCAAACTATCGCACGTTACTTCTATTTTATTGTTTTTCCGCTCTACTGTCAAGAATTTTCCAAAAATTTGCAGGTTTTTTTACGGGACTCGCACTTGCCTTGACAATGTTTTTTACTTGGCGGTATAATATAAGGTACACAATTTTATTCAATCGGGAGGGTTTTCATGTATTCCAAACTTTCCGCAATCGATACGGCGAAACGCCTGAATTCTGACTTAGCGCATGGGCTTACATCCGAGAGCGCGCAGGCGCGCGTGGCGGAATCCGGTGCAAATTCCCTGCAGGAACAGAAGTCTGTTTCCCTGTTCCAGTCGATTTTACACCAGCTCAACGAGCCGATGATTTATATTCTCGCGGTCGCGGCAGTCATTTCCGCCGCATTCGGCGAATGGGTGGATTCTCTGGTCATCCTTGCCATCGTGGTACTCAACGCGGTGATCGGTACCGTGCAGGAGCAAAAAGCCGAACATTCGCTGGAAGCGCTCCGAAAACTCACGGTTACGCATTGTATCGTGATTCGTGATGGGGTCCAGCTTGAGATTTCCGCGGAAGAACTCGCGGTGGGCGACATCGTCCTGCTCGATGCGGGTCGCAGCGTCCCCGCAGATTTGCGTTTGATTGAGACTTCCGATCTCCAGATCAACGAATCCGCGCTCACAGGCGAGTCTGTTCCGGTAGAGAAGGACGCGTCATTTCTTGCGGAAGGCGATCTCCCGCTGGGCGACCGCAAAAACATGGCATTCCAAGGCACCATTGTAACCGCGGGTCGCGCACGGGGCATCGTTATCGCGACCGGGATTTCCACCGAAGTCGGTCGAATCGCGGCGATGATGAACGAACAAGAGACCGAAAAGACCCCGCTTCAGAAAAAACTCGTGTGGCTGAGCAAAGTTTTGGGGATTTTCGCGGTTTCCGCGTGTGCTTTGATTCTTTTGATTGGATTTTTACACCGCCTTCCCACGATGGATTTACTGCTCACCGCGGTTTCCCTTGCGGTCGCGGTCATTCCCGAAGGTCTTACCGCCATTGTTACCATTGTTTTGGCGCTCGGCGTTACCCGTATGGTGCAAAAACACGCGATCGTGCGGCGTCTTCCCGCGGTAGAAGCGCTCGGCTCGGTTACCGTGATTTGTACCGACAAAACCGGAACGCTTACGCAGAACCGTATGACGGTCGTTTCTTCCTATATTGACGGAACGTTGTTTGAAAACGGCGGCGATACTGATGTGCTTCGCCCGATGCTCCATAATATGGTGCTTTGTAACGATGCCACCGTTTCCGATTCCCGTATTGGAGACCCGACCGAGCTTGCACTGCTCGAATTTGCCAAAAAGCACGGAATCACCAAAGAAACGCTCGAAAAATCCTTCCCCCGTGTCGGTGAAATCCCGTTTGATTCGATCCGCAAAACCATGACCACGCTGCACGCGGCAGGCGATTCCACGGTTTCCTATACCAAGGGCGCGGTGGATGTTTTGCTCCCCAACTGCAGTCATATCTGGACGCGCGACGGCATCCGTACCATGACCGACGAAGACCGCGCAACGATTGATGCACAAGCACTTTCCATGTCAAACAATGCGCTCCGCGTGCTTGCGTATGCGATGCGTGCAGGCGATGCGACACCGCGCGAACAGTACATGGTATTCTTGGGGCTTACTGGCATGATCGACCCTCCCCGTACCGAAGTTTCCGATTCCATCCGTATGTGCCACGAAGCTGGCATCAAAGTCGTGATGATCACGGGCGACCATAAGATCACCGCCGCCGCGATCGGCGAAGAACTCGGCTTGTTCCGCAAGGATGACCGCGTACTTTCCGGCGTTGAACTGGACGCACTTTCCGACGAAGAACTCTATGAGATCATCGAAGATGTTACGGTGTTTGCCCGTGTCGATCCGCGCCACAAAGTCCGTATTGTCAATGCGTTCAAAGCACGTGGACACGTGGTTTCCATGACGGGGGACGGGGTCAACGACGCACCGTCGCTCAAAGCCGCGGATATCGGGGTTGCCATGGGTCAGGGAGGTACAGATGCCGCGAAGGAAGCATCGGATATCGTGCTGACCGATGACCGTTTCGATACCATCGCACACGCGGTGAGCGAAGGTCGTACCATTTTTACCAACATCCGCAAAGCAATCGTATTTTTGCTCGCCTCCAACATGGGTGAACTGTTCACAGTCTTGATCGCGGTACTGCTCAACTGGCAGTCCCCGCTTCTTCCCTTGCATATTTTGTGGATCAACCTGCTCACCGACTCACTCCCCGCACTCGCGCTCGGCATCGATAAAGCAGATGCCGACGTGATGCAGCATCCCCCGCGCTCCCCGAAAGAAAGCTTGTTCGCCAACGGCGGTTGGGGGCTTGTCGGCGGCTACGGGATTTTGATCGCGGTAATCACTTTGATCGCGTATCAGACCGTTCTGGTCTCCACAAACGACCTGCTTTTGGCGCGCACCTGTGCATTTTTGACCCTGGCACTCAGTCAGTTGTTCCATTCTCTCGGCATTCACGCGCATAACTCCTCGGTCTTTCAGAGCGATATCCACAAGAATAAAACCCTGCTTTTGGCGTTTCTGTTCGGCGTGGTCTCGCTTGCTCTGGTCATTTTGATTCCGCCGCTTTCGCTCGTATTCGACACCGTGCTTCCGAGCGGTGCGCATTTGCTCTTTATTTTCGCACTTTCTCTCGCGCCCGTCTTGGTGCACGAACTTGTCTATCTCATCAAAAAAGCGGCTTTGAAGGTGCAAAAATGAGCAAGGAAATCGAACTCAAGTTCCGTTTGGAAGAATCAAAGATTCCCGACGTAATGTTGGATGCGTGGCTTTCCTCTTTTTTCGTCTCAGATTTTCATGAGCTCCGCATGGAAAGCACCTATTTTGACACCCCCGCGCGTGTTTTACAGGATGCGCGCATTACATTCCGTATGCGAAAAGAAAACGAAGAAACCCGCTTCACCGTGAAAACCCCGCGTGGGGAACACGAGCGCGGTGAATGGGAAGTTTCTGCCGAAACCATCGATGAAGCGCTCCCCGCGCTCGCATCTCTTGGCGCACCCACGCTTCCGCCTCCCCCGTATATTCCGTGTGCAACCGCGCGGTTTCTCCGTCGCATGACGCGGATTTCGGTCTCCGAGCAAACCGAATTTGAACTGTGCATCGATGTGGGAACGCTCGGAACTCTCCCGTTTTGCGAACTGGAACTCGAACTCAAACGCGGTACCAAGGCAGAACTCGAAGCATTCGGCGCACTTCTCGCCACGCGGTTTTCTCTTGTCCCCGAATCGCGCTCAAAATTTGCGCGCGCAAAATTATCCCAATGAGGTCTTGTTATGGAATACATCGCTGAAACATTTGATATTGCGGTCATCGGCGCAGGTCACGCCGGGATCGAAGCCGCGCTCAGTGCCGCACGTCTGGGCAAACGCGTCATCTGCTTTACCATCAATTTGGACGCGGTGGGCAATATGCCTTGCAACCCCGCGGTCGGCGGTACAGCAAAAGGGCATTTGGTCCGCGAGATCGACGCGCTCGGAGGCGAAATGGGCAAAGCCGCAGATGCGACCTGCATCCAGTATCGGATGCTCAATCGCGGAAAAGGTCCTGCCGTCCATTCTCTGCGCGCACAGGCAGATCGCCGTGCTTATCAGGCGTACATGAAGCATACGCTGGAAGCGCAGAAAAACCTTTCCTTGCGCCAAGCCGAAGTGGTTGCGATCGGCGCGGAAAACGGTCGCGTTTCCTATGTACAGACCCGCACAGGGGCACGTTTCCCGGTCAAAGCCGCGATCATCTGCTCGGGTACATATCTTTCCGGAAAAACCATTGTGGGACCAATCACTCAAAACAGCGGTCCCGACGGGATGTTTGCCGCATACGATCTCAGCGATTCTCTGCGCGAACTGGGGCTTCCCCTGCTTCGCTTCAAAACCGGCACTCCCGCGCGCATCAACCGCCGTTCGGTGGATTTTTCCAAGATGGAACCGCAATATGGGGATGTTGATACACAGCCGTTCTCCTTTACCACCAAGGAAAAACCGCAAAACCGCGCAATGTGCTATCTCACCTACACCACCGACGAAACTCATCAGATCATCCGCGATAATTTACACCGTTCTCCGCTGTTCTCGGGCAATATTGAAGGCATCGGACCGCGCTACTGCCCGTCCATCGAAGATAAAATCGTGCGTTTCCCCGAGAAAAAGCGCCATCAACTCTTCATCGAGCCGATGGGGCTGAACACCGAAGAACTCTATATCCAAGGCATGTCATCTTCGCTTCCCGAAGACGTTCAGATTCAAATGATCCACTCGATTCCCGGCTTGGAAAAAGCAGAAATTATGCGCACCGCTTACGCGATCGAATACGACTGCATTGATCCACTTGCGCTGCACGCATCGCTCGAAACCAAGGCAGTCCCGGGACTTTACGGCGCCGGGCAGTTTAACGGCACTTCGGGCTATGAAGAAGCGGCAGGTCAAGGTTTGATTGCAGGTATCAACGCTTCCCGCGCAATCGACGGAAAAGAACCTATTATTTTAGGGCGTGAAACCTCGTATCTGGGCACTTTGATCGACGATTTGGTGACAAAAGGCACGAATGAACCTTATCGCATGATGACTTCGCGTTCGGAATACCGTTTGGTGCTCCGTCAGGACAATGCGGATTTGCGCCTTTCCGCAATCGGTCGGGATGTCGGCTTGATTTCGGAAGAACGCCATGCATCCGTGCTGGAAAAATACCGCAAAGTAGACCAAGAGATCGCGCGACTGGAAAAGCAACACGTTTCCCCGTCGCCCAAACTGGATGAACTTCTTGTTTCACGTGAAACATCCCCGATGAAGTCGGGTGTTTCACTCGCGGATTTGCTCCGCCGACCCCAACTTTCCTATGCGCTGCTCGCGCCGTTTGACCCGTCTCGCCCCATTCTCCCCGAAGACGTTTGTGAGCAGGTGGAAATTTCCTTGAAATACGAGGGATATATCAAGCGTCAGGAAGCACAAATTGAGCAATTCAAGCGCATGGAAGCGCTCACACTCCCCGAAGACATCAATTACGATGAACTCAAGATGCTCCGCATCGAAGCGCGGCAAAAGTTAAATAAGATCCGTCCGCGCTCTATCGGTCAGGCTTCCCGTATTTCAGGCGTCAGCCCTGCAGATATCACCGCTCTGCTGCTTTATATGGGCGTATAGGAGGTTTCTCATGCAAAGAATGTTTGATTTTCTGCAAAAACCCATGCCCGAGCAGGCAGAAGAACGGTTTTCCACCTATTGTTCCATGTTGCTTGAGACCAATCGCGTGATGAATCTGACCGCGATCGAAACCCCGGAAGACGTATATTCCCGCCATTTTTACGATTCTCTTGCGTTGATGCAGTTTTTCTCTTTGGAAAATGCGCGTGTAATTGATGTCGGTTGCGGTGCAGGTTTTCCCGGGCTTCCTTTGAAGATCGCAAACCCGTCCATATCCTTGACATTGCTGGATAGTTTGGAAAAACGCATCCGTTTCCTGTCTTCGGTTTGTGAAGAATTGAATCTTCCCAATGTTTCCTGCATTCACGGACGCGCGGAAGAATTTTCACACACAGATGCACGCGAATCCTATGATTTCGCGGTTTCCCGCGCGGTTGCGGCACTTCCCATGCTTTGCGAACTGTGCCTGCCGTTTTTGAAAGTCGGCGGGAAACTTCTCGCCATGAAAGCAGAAAACTGTGAAGAAGAACTGCAATCGGCGGAAAACGCAATCACGACCCTTGGCGGAACGCTGGCAGATCGAAAAGTGTATTCTTTCCCGGGCAGTGACTGTGCACGGAGTTTGATCGTGATCGAGAAAATCGCACCCACTCCCGAAAAATATCCGCGGCGATTTGCGAAAATCCAAAAGTCTCCGCTCTAAACTTATCGCACAGATTGTTTGATTCTTCGAAGAAGCGACAGTATCTCGGTCGCTTCTTCTTTTTTTCTGCAAAAATCAGGTGAATTTGCCCGGTTCTGTCGCACGACTTTTCTTGCATAAACCACTATATCTTGTTATGATAATAATCAAAGGGCGGTGATGTTGTGTGTCGGCAGAAAAAACACGGAATTTCTTTCAAGAAGCAAAAACACTCAAAAAAACGATAAAATTACAAGGATTTTCACAAACTTATGCGGCAAAACGCTTAGGTTTTACGCAATCCGCGCTCTCCAATAAATTGCGTCTTCTGCAGCTCTCGCCCGTTCTGCAGGAGAAAATTCTTGCATCCAATCTGACCGAGCGCCATGCACGCGCTCTCCTGCGCCTGCCCGAAGAACGGCGCGAGATCGCGCTTAAACATATTATTTTACATCGGTATAACGTGAGCACCACCGAAGCGTATATCGACGAACTTCTGCTTTCTGCGCCGAAAACCGTTCCTGCCGTGTGCAAAGAACTTCTTCCGATCTATGAGAGCATCCACAAAGCGGCAAAAAATCTGCAGTCAAACGGGCATTTGGTTGAAATCACAGAACATGGCGGTCCTGCGATGATTACCATCCATTTACATGTGCATAAAAAATAATCGCTGTTTCACGTGAAACAGCGATTTATTTGTTGAAAATTGGAATAGAATGTGGTATGATAAATACATTGATTGAAAACCAACAAAAGGCAGGTGTCTCCATGGCAAAAATGATTGCGATCGCAAACCAAAAAGGCGGTGTCGGAAAAACCACGACTTGCGTGAACCTGGCGGCGGCTTTGCACATGAGCGGCAAACGCGTTTTGCTTTGTGATATGGATCCACAAGGTCATGCAAGCATTGGTCTTGGGTATGACAAAAAGGACGACGTTGCCACAATTTATAATCTTTTGATTGGTCAATGCGACGCGGAAGCTGCGATCAGAAACACTGAATATGGCGATCTTTTGCCCGCAAACACCAACTTAGTCGGTGCAGAAGTTGAATTTTTGGGAATCGATGATCGCCACTACTTGCTCCGCAATGTATTGCAGAAAATCGAACATATGTACGATTTTGTCTTGATTGACTGTCCGCCGTCTTTGGGGCAGCTCACCATCAATGCGTTATGTGCGGCACATTCGGTCATCGTGCCGATCGACTGTGGATTCTACGCTTTGGAAGGACTGAGTTCACTCACTACAACGATTTCTATGCTGAAAAAGGAGCTGAATCCGGATTTGGATATCGAGGGCGTTTTACTCACCATGTTTGACTCGCGCACCAATCTTGCAATTCAAATTGCGCAGGAAATTAAGCGGTTCTTCCCCAAAAAGGTGTTTTCTACCGTGATTCCGCGCAATGTACGCCTTGCGGAAGCACCCAGCCATAGCAAACCCGTGCTGGCGTATGACCGTTTTTCCAAGGGTTGTGCATCCTATATGAGTTTGGCAGAAGAATTGATTGCGAAAAATACGCTAAGGGAGGAATCCAAATGAGTTCCAAAGGACTTGGCAAGGGGATTTCCGCGTTGTTTTCCAGCGACGCGCAGGCAAAATTCGAGAATACTTCACCGCTTCTGGTCAATTTATCCGAAGTAGAACCGAATGCGGCGCAACCGCGTAAAACCTTTGAGCCGGAAGCACTTCAGGAATTGGTGATTTCCATTCAGACACATGGCATTTTGCAGCCGCTTGCAGTAAGAAAACTGCCGAGTGGCCGTTATCAGATCATCGCAGGGGAACGCCGTTGGCGTGCGGCGCGTGAAGCAGGGCTCAAGCAGGTCCCGGTGCACATTGTGGATGCGGATGACCGTGCGGTGATGGAACTGGCGCTTGTGGAAAACCTGCAACGTCAGGACTTAAACCCCATTGAAGAAGCGGAAGGATATCAGACTCTGATTGAACAGTATCAGCTCACGCAGGAAGGCGTGGCAGAACGCGTTGGCAAATCCCGACCCGCGGTTGCAAATGCGCTTCGTCTTCTCGCACTCAGCGATAAAGTCCGTATTTGGGTGGCAGACGGATCTTTGAGCGCAGGACACGCACGCGCACTGCTTGCAATCACAGATTCCGCAAAGCAGGAAGCGCTCGCAAAGCAGATTTTGGAAAATGGGCTCAGCGTGCGCCAAACCGAGCTTTTGGTGAAAAAAATTCAGCAGGAGAGCATACCCGAAAAGAAGAAACCGACCGGTGTGACTGTAAATTACTTAGACGAAGTGGCGCGTAAACTGACGTCACGTTTGGGACGTAAGGTTACTTTGGTGAGCGGTCGTAAAAAAGGTCGCATCGAATTGGAATACTACGGAAACGACGATCTGGAACAGTTGATCGGTCAATTGGAACAGATTATGAAAAAGCGCTGACGCGGGAAAGGAAGTAAATTATGGATCAGCAAACTCCCAAGAAACGTTCAAGAAAAAAGAAAAATAAGCGCTTTTTGGTCGGATACACCATCGCTTTGTTCTTGTTTGCAAGTGTTTTGATTTTGTTTTCATATCTGCAGCAAGCGCGCCTTTCTCGTGAGGCTGACCAAGCAAAACAGCAACTCACCGAAAAGACTGAGGTCGCGGCAGGCTTTGAAAGCCGACTTGAGCAGGTGAGTGCAACAAATGCAATGCTGGAAGAACAGGTAAAAGCATTGAATGAAGAACTCGAGGTATCGAAGACCACACTGAGCGAAACGTCTTACGCATATGAGATTTTGTGGAAGCTCATCAAAGCGGAAGACGATGGGGACAAGGCGGCGTGCCGGTCCTATCTCAAACAGGCATCTGAACTTGACATGGAAACTCTGCTCTCTGAAACAGGGTTTGCAGAATATACTCGTATCAAATCCAAATTCAAAGGAGCGTAACCAATATGTTGGACCTGAAAATCATCAAAGAAAATCCTGAAAAGGTGAAAGCGGCGCTTGCACGCCGTAACAAAGATTATTCGGCAGAAATCGACCGTATTTTGGAACTTGATTCCCGTCGCCGTGAGATTTTGCAGAAATCCGAAGCGATGAAAGCTGAACAGAACGCGGTCTCCAAGCAAATTCCCGCAATGAAGAAGGCAGGGGAGGACACCTCTCCCATCTTTGCAAAGATGAAAGAGTTGGCAGACGCGATCAAGGAACTTGATCCGGCTCTGCGTGAAGTAGAAACCGAACTAAGTCAGACCATTCTTTGCCTGCCGAACTGCCCGAACGACTCCATTCCGGACGGGTTGGACAGCGATCAGAACAAGGAGATCCGCAAGGTGGGGACTCCGCGTACCTTTGATTTCACTCCGCTTGCTCATTGGGACCTGGGCAAGAATCTGGATATTCTCGACCCGGAAACCGCCGCAAAGGTTACCGGCGCACGTTTCCATTTCTACAAAGCAGCGGGCGCACGCCTGGAGCGCGCGGTCATCAACTTCTACTTGGATTCGCACATGGAAAAGGGGTATACCGAAGTATTCCCGCCGTTTATGGTCAACCGCGCATCCATGACCGGAACCGGTCAGCTGCCCAAGTTTGAGGAAGATGCATTCCATCTCGGACGTGAGGATTATTTCCTGATCCCGACCGCAGAAGTCCCGGTTACCAATATGCTGCGTGATTCCATTTTGGATAACTTCTCCGAAACCATCAAGTACTGTGCATACTCGGCTTGCTTCCGTGCGGAAGCGGGAAGTGCGGGACGCGATACACGCGGACTCATCCGTCAGCATCAGTTCAACAAGGTTGAATTGGTCAAGTTTGCAAAACCGGAAGATTCCTATGGGGAACTCGAAAGTTTGACCAATGATGCGGAAGCGGTGCTTCAGGCACTCGAACTCCCGTACCGTGTGGTTCAGCTCTGCGCGGGCGATCTTGGCTTCTCGTCTGCAATGACTTATGACATTGAAGTTTGGATGCCGTCTTACGACCGTTATCTTGAAATCTCTTCCTGCTCGAACTTTGAAGACTTCCAGGCAAGACGTGCAAACATCCGCTACAAGAATCCGGAAACAGGGAAGACCCAGTTCGTTCACACCTTAAACGGTTCAGGTGTCGCGATCGGCCGTACCGTTGCCGCGATTTTGGAAAACTACCAGAACGAAGACGGAAGCATTACCGTCCCGACCGTACTTCGCCCGTACATGAAGGGCTTGGAAGTCATCCGATAAATAAAAGAAAAATCCCATCACCGATTGGTGATGGGATTTTTTTATTTTGTTTAGTACTGAGAAGCGTAGCCGCCGCGGCGGTAGCTGCCACCGTGTCTTCCTGCATCCGGACCGGTGTAGGAGATGACCACACGGCGGTTCGGCTCGGTGCCGACCGAAGAGGTGTTCACGTGTTCCACTTCCTGCAGAGCGGTGTGAATCACATGACGTTCGTATGCGTTCATCGGTTCCAAGGTACGGTTGCGTTTGTACTTGACCACCTGGGAAGAGACCTTCTTTGCCAAGCGAACCAAAGATTCTTCGCGCTTTGCGCGATAATTTTCGGTATCCATGGTAATACGAACGTGCTTTCCTTCACCGCGGTTGACCACCAGATTGGTGATGTGCTGGATCGCATCCAACGTTTCGCCACGGCGACCGATGAGCAGACCCATGTTCTCGCCGGATAAATTGATTGCGAGAGAGCCGTCTTCCTGCTCGGTAATATCAACCGATACCGTAAGCCCCATCT
This sequence comes from Oscillospiraceae bacterium, assembly GCA_015067485.1. Classification (GTDB taxonomy): domain Bacteria; phylum Bacillota; class Clostridia; order Oscillospirales; family JAAYXM01; genus SIG510. The sequence continues at coordinate 61,631 of SVMJ01000002.1, read as the reverse complement.
GCGCAAAAAGACCGCTTAAAAAGCCTTCTGCCGAGTTGTCGCACGGGAGATCGTAGGTAACGCGGACTTTTGCCTGAGTCGAACCGATTCCAAGGAAACCGGATTTCGGATTTTCGAGTACTTCGACAGAGACCAGATCACGGTCCACACCGGGCAGTTGTTCTGCCAGGACGTTAGAGACCGCTTCGTCGATGGTCTTGCCGTATCCTTCAAACTGTGCCATCTACTTGGTTCCTCCTTTTTCCTGCTTTTTGATATAAAGATCCAACAGGGGCTCTTGTGCGAACATCAGAATGTTGTTGAAAATCCAGTAGAGACCCAAGCCTGCCGGAACAATAAAAGCGATATATGCGGACATGAGCGGCATCATGTAGGTCATCATGCCATTCATACCTGCCGCCTGGTCGCCGCTCATCTGCGGCTGTTTTTTCTTCATCATCCAGGAATATGCATACGAAGTGAGCCCGGAGAGAAGCGGAATCAGCCACAGCGCATCCAGTCTCGCAAAAGAGGGGACTGCCGCCAGGTTGATTCCAAGGAACGAAAAGTCTACGATCGGGAGATTCGGAACGATTGCCTGTGCTTCGACCGCCTTTTGGCTGAGCAGGGATGCGATCTGAATCTCGTGGTTGGAAACATTGCCCTGAACCGTAACGTTTACCAGTTCTGCGAGCTTTGCAATATTTTCTGCGCTGACGCCGAACATGTAAGTAAGCGGCTGACGGACAACCGCGTAGAGACCCAACATGATCGGAAGGGTAATGAGTAGCGGCAAGCACCCGCCTGCCATGCTGACATTTTCTTCTTTGTAAAGCTTCTGAACTGCGGTTGCATATGCCTCTTTGTTGTTCTTATACTTCTTTTCGAGTTCTTTGAGACGCGGTTGGATCCGCTGCATGGCAACCGTGCTTTTTTTGCTCTTGATCTGGAAGGGGAGCAAGATGAGTTTTGCGAAAATGGTAAAAACAATGAGCGCGACACCGTAGGACCCGATGAGGGAATATAACTGTGCCAAAACCCAACCGAACGGTTTAGCGATAAAACTGAACATACAGTAGTTTCTCCTTAAAAGTTTTTGAGAGGCTCATTCCACCGGGTCATACCCGGATTTCCCCGAAAACGGATGACAGCGCAAAATCCGGCGGATCGATAAATATCCGCCCTTTAAGACCCCGTATTTGGTCAGCGCTTCCACCGCGTACTGCGAACAGGTCGGGACGAACCGACAGCACGGTGTTTTCCGCGGGGAGATATTTGTTTGATAGAAACGAATGAGCCGAATGAGAATTTGTTTCATTCTTCACCATTTTCCATGAGCCGTAACGATGAAAACAACGCCAAAAGCGCACGCTCGATCTCCTGAAACGACGCTCCCGCACAACGGACACGGGAAACGATCACCACATCATAAGGGAGACGAAACTCGCTCTCGTGGATGCGGTAAGCTTCTTTGATCCGACGGCGGACAAGGTTTCGGGTAACCGCGTTTCCGACTTTTGTGCTGACGGTAACCCCCAAACGGTTACAGCCCAATCGGTTTTTCTTACAGTAGACCGCAAGGAGTGGACTCACTGCATGTTTCCCTTGGCGGTACAATCTGCGAAACACATAGTTTTCTTTGATAGCGACTGTGTGTATCATGGAATTTCTCCTGACAAACAAAAAGGTAAGCCATAAGCAGTATCAAAGCATGGCAAAAGGGCGAACCCTCAAACCACTCACTACCGCTTACCACTTACCGCTTGTGTCTCACGCAAAAGTATGATTAGTGCGTCAATCTCGCTCTGCCTTTTGCACGTCTTCTTGCAAGAACTTTCTTGCCGTTTTTGGTCTGCATTCTCGCGCGGAAACCGTGGACTTTCGCACGATGACGCTTTTTCGGCTGATAGGTACGAAGCATTCGTGACACCTCCAAATTTCTATTTGCAGCATTACCACTGACAGAACCCCGAACAGGCTCAGACTCCTGTCGCTGGTAATACCGCCGGATACGGGTTCATCGCATATTATATCTTAACCTTTTTGAATCTGTCAAGTATCTTTGTATATTTTTTCAAAAACAAAGGAATTTTTTATTTTCTTTTTTATAATGTAAGATGTTGAATTTTGATTCGAAATCTGCTATAATGGATTTACGTATCAGTAACGAATTTTTGGGGGATATACGAATGCAATATGCACAGGAGATCTGGGCAAAAACGCTTGAAATTATGGAGCGTGAACTCGGTCTTTCCAAAACAACCATCAATACCTGGTTTGACGATACAAAAGCGCTTTCTTTTTCGGATAACTCACTGACACTTTTCATCGAAATCCCGTTTAAGCGGTCTACGGTGGAGCAACAGTATACCGGGCGCATCAAAGAAGCGCTCAAACTCTTGTTTTCATCCGATATCGACCTTGTCATCACCGCACAGGAAAATTCGGAAGTCCAGCAAGAGATTTCCCAGTTCTCGGAAGAACTCTCGTTTGAACGGTTCATCGTGGGTAAATCAAACGACCTTGCCTACGCCGCGGCAAAAGCGGTCGCACAGGCACCGGGAGCATCGTACAATCCGCTCTTTATTTACGGCGGCAGCGGGTTGGGGAAGACCCATCTGCTCAATGCGATTGCAATCACGGTGAAAAAGAACAACCCGAACGCGAAAATTAACTATGTCAAGGGCGGCGACTTCACCAGCGAATTCATCGAGAGCATCCAAGCCAACAAAGGCGATGAATTCCGTGAAAAATACCGCGAGGCGGATTTGCTTCTGATCGACGATATTCAATTTATTGCGGGCAAAGCGCAAACGCAGGAAGAATTTTTCCATACGTTCAATGCGCTCTATGAAAGCAAAAAACAGATTGTTCTGACATCCGACCGCCTGCCCAAGGAAATGGTGAATTTGGAAGAGCGACTCAGAACCCGTTTTGAATGGGGTCTGATGGCGGACATTCAGCCTCCAAACTACGAAACCCGTATGGCAATCATTTCGCTCAAATGTAAGCGTTTAGGGCTGGATCTCTCCGAAGCACAACGCGAAATCATCGCAAATAACGTAACTTCCAACGTCCGTCAGATCGAAGGTACCATCAAAAAAATCCACGCGTACAGCAATCTCTTGGGCAATGACATCAGCCAGGACATTGTGGAGCGTGCCATCAAAGATATGTTCCACGAACATCCGGGGCTCAATCCCACGCCTGAGATTATTGTACGCGAAGTGGCAAAATACTTTCAGGTGGAAGAACCCACGATTGTAGGAAAGAACAAATCCAAAGAAGTGGCACTCCCGCGTCAGATCTCGATGTATCTCATCCGCGAACTCATCCAATCTTCCTTCCCTGAAATCGGGCGGTATTTTAACCGAGACCACTCTACCGTCATGCATTCGGTCAATAAAATTGAAGACGAAATTCGCGTAAACGAAGAACTGCGAAACGAGATCAAAGACATCCGTAAAAACATTTTGGAAATGTAGTTTTCCACAGAAGCGTTGTGGAATCCACATGGAGCACATTGTGGAAAAATAAGTGTAGAAAAAACCTGTGGAAACAAGTTTTGTGTGTCAACAAAAGACTGTGGACTTGCATCTCTTAGAAGCATAAGGAAAAGAGAAGATTTCCATAATTTCCACAGTACTACAACTACTACAAAATATTTTATTATTTTTATTTACTATCAGTCAGAAAGGGTTTGGCTTATGAAATTTACTTGTGAACGCGCCCTGCTTGCAGCGGCAATCAGCACCACCAGCTGGGCTGTCTCTTCCAAAAGTTCCATTCAGGCACTCGAAGGCCTTCTGCTGGAAGCAAAAAACGGGCTCACCATAACCGGCTATAACTTGGAAACCGGGATTCGTACCACCATCGATGCAAATATCATCACTCCGGGCAAAATCGTCATCTCGGCAAAACTGCTCAGTGATATCATTCGTCTGTTCCCGGATGATGTGGTAACCGTTACCGTAACCGAAACACAGACGGTTTTACTCACTTGCGGCAACGCACGCTATGAAATCGTTGGTTTCTCTGCGGAAGAATATCCGAGTCTCCCCGAGTTTGAGACCGAACAAACCCTTGCACTTCCGCAGTCTGCACTCAAATCCATGATCAACCAAACCATTTTTGCAATCAGTACCAATGACAACAAACCCATCCATACAGGATCTCTCTTCGAAGTGGAACAAAATCAGCTCAATGTGGTGTCGGTTGACGGTTTCCGCCTTGCCATCCGTACCGAACATTTTGAAAATCTCACTTCTTCCGAACCGTTCTCGTTTGTTGTCCCGGGACATACTCTCAGAGAAGTGGAAAAACTGATAGATGACACAGATGATCCGGTTGAAATCACACTCGGCAGAAAGCATATTACCTTCTCTATCGGACAGACCACCATCATCGCCCGTATTTTGGAAGGCGAATTCTTAAATTACAAAAACGCGATTCCGAAGACCAATGTGTTTACCACATCGGTCATGACCAAAGAATTCATTACTTCGCTCGAGCGCGTTTCCATTCTCATCAACGAACGCATCAAAAACCCGGTACGGCTGCAATTTGAAGACAACAAAATTCATCTTTGCTGTACCACTCCGCTTGGAAAATCGCAGGACGATTGTAATCTAATCTCTCCCTGTGAAAAACTCGAGATCGGATTTAATAACCGCTATCTCATCGATGCGCTGAAAGCGTGTCCGGATGCGGAAGTAAAACTTGAACTCAATACCCATCTTTCCCCGATCGTGATGAAACCGACAGAGGGAGACCGCTATTTGTATTTGATTTTGCCGGTTCGCTTGAAAGCAGACGAATAAATGGTACTTAGTCAATTAAAATTACAGAATTTTCGCAACATTTCATCCCTTTCGATGCGTGCTGATCCGAAAGTCAACGTGATTTTCGGGGACAATGCGCAGGGAAAAACCAATCTTTTAGAATCGGTTTTCTTTCTCTCTTGCGTAAAGTCTCTCCACGCGAAAAAAGAAGCGGAACTGGTGAAGTTTTGTGAATCCGATGCGATGATTTTGGCGAATATTCTCTCACACAGACGGGATTTTGAAATCAGAATCAATCTTTCCGCCACCAAAAAACGGCAGATTTTTGTAAACTCTATCAAGCAAAACAAGTTATTGGATTACGTAGGACTGGTGCAAACTGTACTGTTCTCGCCTTCGGACTTGAATTTGATGCGTAGCGGTCCGAGCGCACGCAGACGGTTTGTGAACATCGCACTTTCTCAGTTAAAACCCAAGTACTTACAAGTGCTTTCGCAGTACCAAAAAGTTTTGGATGAGAAAAACAAACTGCTAAAACAAGCGGAAATTCCCGATATGTTGCTTGATGTTTACAATGAGCGATTGGCGGTTCTTGGTGCGAGCGTTATCTCTTACCGCGCCGCATTTTTGGAAAATCTTGCAACGCACGCAAAAACCATCCATGGTGAAATGTCGCAAACAAAAGAAGATTTCACCGCGGTTTATCAGACTGACCGTTATGCAGAACCTTTGATTGGTGATGAAAAAGCGGTGAGTGAAGCGATTTATCGGCATTTTTGCGAACGTAAAATTGTGGAAATCGACAGTCGCATTTGTCTTGTCGGTCCGCACCGTGATGATCTGGACTGTCTCATCAACGGAAGTTCGGTGCGGCAGTTTGCATCGCAAGGACAAACCCGAACCGCGGTTTTGGCACTCAAACTTGCCGAACGAAATCTGTTTTTCGAGGCGATGGGGGAATATCCCATTCTGCTCTTGGATGACGTGCTGAGTGAACTCGACAGCAAACGCCAAGATTTCGTACTCAACCAAATCACAAATGGACAGGTGTTTATCACGAGTTGCGATCCATCCGCCGAGAAACTTTCCCGTTCCGGGAAGATTTTTACCATGAAACAAGGAATTTTATCCGAATAGAGGTGTTTTTTTGTACTTACACATCGGACAAAATACCACGATCCTTTCCAAATCCATCATCGGGATTTTTGATTTGGACCACTCATCGAGTTCCAAAATCACCCGTGATTTTTTGAGAATTCAAGAGCAAAAACACCGCGTCATCAACGTGAGTGATGATTTGCCGCGATCATTCTTGATTTGCGAAGAGCAGGGCTCGATTCGTATCTATTTAACCCAAATTTCGTCATCAACGCTGCTGCGTCGCGCCGCGGTGTCTTGAAGAAAGAAGAGGAACAACTATGTCAGAACAAATTCAACAAACCTACGACGAAACACAAATACAAGTATTGGAAGGTCTCGAAGCGGTACGGAAGCGCCCGGGTATGTACATCGGGTCTACTTCGTCGCGCGGACTCCATCACTTGGTCTATGAAATCGTAGACAACGCGATCGATGAAGCGCTCGCGGGCTACTGCCATGAGATTTTGGTACAAATCCTGCCGGGCGATGTCATTTCGGTTACTGACGACGGCCGCGGTATCCCGACGGGTATGCACGCGACCGGCAAAAGTGCGCTTGAAGTGGTCTTCACCGTGCTGCACGCAGGCGGTAAATTCGGCGGCAGCGGTTATAAAGTATCCGGTGGTCTGCACGGGGTTGGTGCGTCTGTCGTAAACGCACTCTCCGAATGGCTGGAAGTCGAAGTATGCGATGGTTCTGACATTCACTTTATGCGCTTTGAACGCGGAGACGTTATCACCCCGATCAAAGTGATCGGAAAAGGGGACAAAACCGGCACCAAGATTACCTTCAAGCCGGACGCGACCATTTTCGATGAAGTGGTATATGACTACAAAATTCTGCTCACCCGTTTGCGCGAACAGGCGTTTTTGAATGCGGGCATCCGCATCCGTCTGGAAGACTTGCGTGAAGAAAACGGCGAAAGCATCCTGCTCCATTATGAGGGCGGTATCAAATCTTTCGTGGAACACATCAATCAGAACAAAACCGCCATCCACGAAGAGGTGATTTATCTCACTTGCACCAAGGGGGATAGCGTTGCCGAAGTTGCAATGCAGTACAACGACGGCTACAACGAAGATATTTATTCCTTTGCAAACAACATCCGTACCACCGAGGGCGGTATGCACGAGACCGGTTTTAAGACCGCGCTCACCCGCGTCATCAACGACTACGGAAAGAAAGCAAATCTGCTCAAAGGCGATGAAAAACTCACGGGTGATGATTCCCGCGAAGGTCTCACCGCGATCATCTCGGTCAAACTCAAAGAAGCACAATTTGAAGGGCAGACCAAGACCAAACTGGGAAATGCCGAGATGCGCTCCATTGTGGACGGTCTGGTTTCCGAAAAACTCGAAATTTTCTTAGAGGAAAATCCGTCGGTCGCCCGTGCGATCATTGAAAAATCCATGAATGCGGCGCGTGCCCGTGAAGCGGCAAAGCGCGCAAGAGAAGCGACCAGAAGAAAGAGTGCGCTCGAGAGCGCATCACTTCCGGGTAAACTGGCAGACTGTCAGGAGAGAGATCCGAAATTCACCGAAATTTACATCGTCGAGGGTGATAGTGCAGGCGGCTCGGCAAAAGAAGGGCGTGATCGCCGCTTCCAGGCGATCCTTCCGCTGTGGGGTAAGATGCTCAACGTGGAAAAAGCCCGTGAAGACAAGGTTTACGGAAACGATAAGCTCACTCCGGTCATTACCGCACTCGGCTGCGGCATCGGGCAGGAGTTTGATCTGGAAAAACTCCGTTACCACAAAGTTATCATGATGGCGGATGCCGACGTGGACGGCTCCCACATCAGAACCCTGCTTCTCACCTTCTTCTTCCGCTTTATGCGTCCGCTTATTGAGCACGGACACGTGTATGCGGCACAACCCCCGCTCTACAAAGTAGTGCGCGGAAAGCAGGAACGTTACGTTTATGACGAACGCGGACTCGAGCAGGCACTCGAAGAAATCGGTCGCGATGCCACCGTCCAGCGATTCAAGGGTCTCGGTGAAATGAACCCCGAGCAGTTGTGGGCAACCACGATGGACCCCGAACACCGCACACTTCTCCGCGTGAACCTGGAAGACGCAATCGAAGCGGACCGCACTTTCACCATTCTGATGGGTGAACAGGTGGAACCGCGCCGCGAATTCATCGAAGTAAACGCGGGTTACGTCACCAATCTGGACGTTTAATCAGAAAGAAGAGGTTTCGGTATTATGAGTACAGAATACACCCACTTGGAAATAGAAAAAATACTGGATGTCGACCTGAAAAAGGAGATGGAGAAAGCGTATATCGACTATGCGATGTCGGTTATCGTGGGTCGTGCGCTTCCCGACGTGCGAGACGGCTTAAAACCTGTTCACCGCCGCATCCTGTATACGATGTACGAAGACAACCTCACCGCGGAAAAGCCGTACCGTAAGAGTGCGACCACCGTCGGTGCGGTGCTCGGTCGATACCATCCGCACGGGGATGCATCCGTTTACGATGCAATGGTACGTATGGCACAGCACTTTTCCTTACGTTATCCCATGATCGACGGGCAGGGGAACTTCGGTTCGGTCGACGGAGATCCGGCGGCTGCATACCGTTACACCGAGGCAAGAATGTCCAAACTCGCAGGCGAAATGCTTGCGGATATTGAAAAGGAAACCGTCAATTTCCTGCCGAACTACGACGACAAACTCAAAGAACCGGAAGTGCTCCCGTCCCGTATCCCCAGTCTTTTGGTAAACGGGTCTTCCGGTATCGCGGTCGGTATGACCACCAACATCCCGCCGCATAACCTTTCTGAAGTCATCGATGCGATCGTGGAGGTGATTGATAACCCCGAATGTGATCTCAATGATTTGATGGAACACATCAAGGGTCCGGACTTCCCGACCGCAGGTATCGTGATGGGAAAAGTGGGCATCCGTGCGGCGTACGCAACGGGTCGCGGTCGAATCAAAGTGCGCGCACGCACCGAGATCGAAGAACACAATGGTAACCGCTTCCGTATCGTGGTTACAGAACTGCCGTATCAGGTCAACAAAGCACGTTTGATCGAGAGCATTGCAGATCTGGTCAAGGATAAACGCATTGAAGGCATCTCGGATCTGCGTGATGAGTCCGACCGCTCGGGTATGCGTATGGTCATTGAACTCAAGCGTGATGCAAATCCGCAAGTCGTGCTCAATATGCTCTTCAAATATACCCAGATGCAGACCACATTCTCCATCATCAACCTTGCTTTGGTGGATAATAAGCCGAAAACCCTGTCTTTGCGTGAGATTTTGGATCAGTATATCTCCTTCCAGCAGGATGTTATCCGTCGCCGCACCCGTTTTGATCTGAAAAAGGCGATGGCACGCGCTCATATTCTGGAAGGGCTTCGCATCGCACTCGACCATATCGACGAAATCATCCGCATCATCCGCAGTTCGTATGACGATGCACGCGGAAAGCTCATGGAAGCGTTCTCGCTCAGCGAACTGCAGGCGCAGGCGATCCTGGATATGCGTCTTGCCCGTTTGCAAGGGTTGGAACGCGAAAAAATCGATGCGGAATACGATGATTTGCAGGCAAAAATCAAGTACTATAACGAAATTTTGGAATCCGAAACATTGGTTTATCAGATCATCAAGGACGAACTGCTTGAAATCAAGCGCAAGTACGGGGATGAACGCCGTACCGAAATCGTCCCGGTGGATGATGAAATCGATATTGAAGATTTGATCCCGGTGGAAGAATGTGCTTACACGATGACGCACTTTGGCTACATCAAGCGTCTCCCGAGTGCGACCTACCACGCGCAAAACCGCGGCGGTAAGGGCATTTCCGGTATGAGTACCCGTGAAGAAGACTTTGTGGAAACGCTGTTTATCGCATCTTCGCACGACACCATTCTGTTCTTCTCCAACCGTGGTCAGATGTACCGCGTCCGTGGCTTCCAGATTCCGGAAGCATCGCGTACCGCACGCGGCATGAACATCATCAATCTGCTCCCGCTCGAACCCGAAGAAAAGATCGCGGCGATGATCCCGATCCAGCAGTTTGAAGAAGGGAAATATCTCGTGATGGCGACCCGCGGAGGTACTGTTAAGAGAATCGATCTTGACAAGCTCGACACCGCACGCAAGAGTGGTATCCGTGCGCTCACCATCAACGATGACGACGAACTCATCAAAGTTATGCTCACCGACGGCGAGCAGGAGATCATGCTGGCAACCCACGAAGGTAAGGCGATTCGCTTTGCGGAAACCGATGTCCGCTCCACCGGTCGTACCGCGGCAGGTGTTTCGGGTATCGATCTGGCGGATGGCGACTATGTGGTTGGCGCGGCAGTTGTGGAAGCAGGAAAGGATCTGCTCACGGTTACCGAAAACGGCTTCGGAAAACGGACTCCCGTAGAAGAATACCGCCTGCAGAACCGTTATGGTAAGGGTATCACCAACTACAACCTGAGCGATAAGACCGGCAAAGTCGCGGGGATCCAGATGGTGGATGACAGCGTGGACGTGATGATGATCTCGGACGACGGCATCATCATCCGTATGGCGGCAGACAGTATCAGCCGTTACGGTCGTGTTACCAAGGGTGTTATCCTGATGCGCCTGAGTGAAGATGTCCATGTCATCTCGGTCGCTTCCACCGAAAAGGAAGAAGCGGAAGAAAGTACGGATACTCCGCAGGCTTAGAGGAAATCCTATGAAAAAGCAAGTAACCTTATACACCGACGGCGCCTGCTCGGGGAATCCCGGGCCGGGCGGCTGGGGTGCGATCTTGGTATATCGCGAAGTTGAGCGTGAATTTTCGGGCGGCGAGGAGATGACCACCAACAATCGGATGGAACTTCTTGCGGTCATCGAAGGGCTCTCCCGTCTCAAAGAACCCTGCGCCGTTACGGTATACAGCGACAGTCGGTATTTGGTAGACGCCATCAACCAGGGATGGGCAATCAGATGGCGTGAAAACGGTTGGATGCGGAACAAAAAAGACCGCGCACTCAACCCGGATCTGTGGGAAAAACTCTTACATCTGCTCGAAGAACACGAGTGCGAATTTATGTGGGTTAAGGGTCATGCGGAAAATCCGTACAACAACCGTTGCGATGCGCTTGCGGTCGCACAGTCCCAAGCGTATCTGAAAAGCGAGCATCAGTAGAAAGGAAGAACCGGCGTGCCAAATCTTGTTTATGCAGACCACGCGGCGACAGCACCTGTCAAGCCGCAGGTTTTGGAAGCAATGCTTCCGTATCTGGCGGAAAACTACGCAAACCCGTCCAGTTTATATCCGTTTGCCTACAAGGCAAAAATCGCGGTCGATACCGCGCGCAAGCAGGTAGCGGACCTGCTCGGTGCAAACGAAAAAGAAATTTATTTCACCAGTTGCGGTTCGGAATCCGACAACTGGGCGATCAAAGGTGCGGTGGATGCGAGCAAAACCGAAAAACCGCACATCATCACCACCGCGATTGAGCATCATGCAGTGCTTCACACCTGCCAGGCGCTGGAAAAGCGCGGGGCGGAAGTTACTTATCTTGGTGTAAACGCGCAGGGGCTTATTTCTTTGGACGAGCTGAAAGCCGCAATCCGCCCGGAAACCGTGTTAATTTCTGTCATGTTTGCAAATAATGAGATCGGTGCCATTCAGCCGATTGCGGAAATCGGTGAGGTTGCACGTGAGCATGGGATTTTGTTCCATACCGACGCGGTACAAGCCGTCGGACACGTGAAAATCGATGTAGAAGCGATGAAAATCGATCTTCTCTCCCTGTCGGGGCATAAATTCGGCACCCCCAAGGGTGTTGGCGCGATGTATATGAGAAAAGGTGTGCGCATTGGCTCGCTCATCCACGGCGGTGGGCAGGAGCGCAGAAAACGTGCGGGCACCGAAAATGTCCCGTACATCGTGGGGCTTGGCGAGGCGGCACGTCTTGCAAAAGAACATCTTTCCGAAAATGCTGCGCGACTTTCCAAAATGCGCGACCGTTTGATCGAGGAAATTGAAAAACTCCCGTATACTTTCCTGACCGGACCGCGTGAGAACCGTCTGCCCGGGCTTGCAAGTTTCTGCATTGAGGGGATCGAAGGGGAAGCACTTCTTCTGAATCTGTATCAGGCGGGCGTGTGTGCATCGTCCGGGTCTGCGTGCTCATCTGGGGATCTCGACCCGTCGCACGTGTTGCTCGCAATCGGGCTTCCGCATCACATTGCACACGGCTCTCTGCGTTTGTCGCTCGGGGAGATGACTACCGATGCAGACGTGGATCATATTTTAGAGGCTCTGCCTCAAGTGGTTTCCCATCTGCGCAATATGTCGCCGGTTTGGGAAAACGGAAAACCGGCGTGGCACGCCGAATAAGGGGGAAAAACCATGTATAGTGAAGCAGTACTCGACCACTTCTCCAATCCGCGCAACGTGGGTGAACTCGACGGTGCAAACGCGGTTGGAACAGTCGGTAACGCCAAATGCGGCGATATTATGAAAATGTATCTCAAAATCGAAGACGGGATCATCACGGACGCCAAGTTCAAAACCTTTGGATGCGGTGCGGCGGTTGCGACCTCCAGTATGGCGACCGAAATGGTCAAGGGCAAATCCGTGGAAGACGCGCTGAAGCTCACCAATCAGGCGGTCGTGGAAGCGCTTGACGGACTTCCGCCCGAAAAGATTCATTGCTCGGTTTTGGCGGAAGAAGCCATCAAAGCCGCGATTGCGGATTATTACGAAAAACAGGGTCTTGACACCACAGGCATTCTGGGCTGCGGCGGCAACTGTGCGCAGTGCTGCGGGCATCACCACGAATAGAAAAATAGAGACGGGCAACCCCGTCTCTTTTTTTGGAGGAAGAATATGCGAGAACAATTTTCCACCCGTCTCGGGTTTCTGCTCATTACTGCGGGTTGCGCCATCGGGCTTGGAAACGTATGGCGTTTTCCGTATGTCATCGGGGAATACGGTGGCGCGGTAGTACTGCTTTTGTATCTGATGTTTCTTGCACTCATCGGGATCCCGCTTGCGGTGATGGAACTTTCGGTGGGGCGTGCAAGCCGAAAGAGCGCGGCGACCTCGTTTTCCGCGCTGAGTTCCGATAAAACCGTGTCAAAACTCCAGCCCGTCATCGCGATTGCAGGCAACTATCTGCTCATGATGTTTTACACCACGGTGTGCGGCTGGGTGCTTGCATACCTTTGGAAAACATTCAGCGGCGGCTTTTCCGGGATGGAAAGTGCAGAAATTGCAAATGTGTTTTCCGCACTCAAGGGGAACACCGCGGAGATGATCGGATGGATGTTTCTTTCAGTCGCCATCGGGCTTTTGGTCTGTGCATTCGGTTTGGAAAAGGGCGTGGAGAAAGTAACAAAAGTCATGATGGTCGCGCTGTTTGTGCTGATGATTTTGCTTGCGGTGCATTGTGTGCGCCTTCCGAATGCGGAAAAAGGTCTTGGATTTTACCTTTTGCCCGATTTTTCCCGTGTGCGTGAGCATGGCTGGGGCACGGTGCTTTCCGCAGCAATGGGGCAAGCGCTCTTTACACTCAGCGTGGGTGTGGGTTCGGTCTCGGTGTTCGGCAGTTACATCGGACGCGAGCACAGACTGCTCGGGGAAGCGGTACGCATTACCGCGATGGACACGCTCATCGCGCTTCTTTCAGGCGTGATCGTGTTCTCGGCATGTTTCTCATTCGGACTGGATGCGGGGCAAGGACCCGGACTGCTCTTTGTAACCATGCCGAATGTGTTTGAAAAGATGACATCCGGGCGGATTTGGGGCACGCTTTTCTTCCTTTGTATGAGTTTTGCGGCACTTTCCACCGTGATTGCGGTGTTTGAAAACATCATCCGTTTCTGGATGGATCTCAAGGGGGTGTCCCGCCGCCGCGCGGTGATCATCAACGCGGTGTTGCTCCCGCTTCTGTCTGTTCCGTGCGTGCTCGGCTTTACCGCGTGGAGCAAATTCCAACCGCTTGGAAGCGGAAGTAACATTTTGGATTTAGAGGACTTTTTGGTGTCAAACACACTCCTGCCGCTTGGTTGTCTGTGCTTTTTGTGGTTGTGTGTCTCCAAACGCGGATGGGGATATTCCAAATTTTTAGAAGAAGCAAATGCGGGTGATGGGATAAAATTCCCCAAAATCGCGTACTTCTATCTGAAATTCATCTTACCGATTTTGCTCGGTGTGGTGTTGATTTTGGGATACCTTCCGTTTTTAGGTAAATAGGCGAAATAAGGTGGACACCGTCAGACAGAGCGTGATGCCGACCAAGGTGGGGAGCAGGATGGAAAGAAGTGTCCAACGGATGCTTTTGGTTTCTTTCCATATGGTGAGACAGGTGGTCGCACACGGAAAATGACATAATGAGAAGAGTATGGTGCAAAGCGCGGTGGAAAACGTCCATCCGTTTTGCACCAAAATTGTATGGAGCGACGACATGGATTCATATTCGGAAAGCCCGCTTCCCGCAAGATAACACATCAAAATAATGGGGAGTACGATCTCATTTGCGGGGAAACCGAGTAAAAACCCCACCAAAATCACGCCGGAAAGTCCGATGAGATGCCCGAACGGGTCAAGAAAATTCGCAAGATGAAGCAGGATGGAAGTATCGCCCACACGGACATTTGCAAAAATCCAAAGAATCAGTCCAAATGGGGCAGCGACCGTGATCGCGCGCCACAGAATGATGAGCGTGCGGTCAAGCAGCGAGCGGACCAGTACTTTTCCAATCTGCGGGCGGCGATACGGGGGAAGCTCTAAAACGAAGGATGATGGCATTCCGCGCAGAACGGTGTTTGAGAGAAAGTATGATACCAAAAAAGTAATCAAAACCGCAAAAACAATAAGAAGTATCAGTAAAAAGGAAGAAAAAAGTGCATTTGATCCTGCAAAAAATACTGTGATAAGTGTAATGAGCGTTGGGAAACGTCCGTTGCACGGGACAAAGACGTTGGTCAAAATCGCAATCATGCGCTCACGGGGAGAGTCGATGATGCGACACCCCACCACGCCGCACGCGTTACAGCCAAACCCCATGCACATGGTGAGCGCTTGCTTGCCGTGTGCGCGGGCGCAGTGGAAGCAATGGTCCAAATTAAACGCGATGCGCGGGAGATAGCCCACGTCTTCCAGCAAGGTAAAGAGCGGGAAGAAGATTGCCATGGGAGGGAGCATGACCGCAACCACCCAGCCCGTGGTGCGAAACATTCCGGCTGAGAGAGCATCCACAACGATTTGCGGTAAATGAAGTGCAGTGAGAAGTGCGGCAAACTTAGGTTCGAGTGCGGTGAAGAGATGGGAAAGGAGTGCGGACGGGTAGTTTGCACCTACTACGGTGAGCCATAAAATCACACCGAGAAACAACACCATCAGCGGAATGCCTGTGTATTTGGAAGTGAGAAGTCGGTCGACCGTACGGTCGAGATTCGCACGACGGGATGGAGATTGCGTGACGCAGGTTTTGTAAATTTCTTCCGCATGGCGGGTAAAGTCGGCGGGGTCGGTTTGGGTTTTTGTGGACGGCTTAGCGTTTGGAAGAGAACAAACGGTTTTCACTTCACGCATCAGATCACAAAGCCCGCATCCATCGCGTGCGGATGTGCCGACAACCGGAATCCCAAGTGTTTTTGAGAGTCCTTCCAGATCGATGGAGATGCTCTTTTTTTGTGCTTCGTCGAGTAAATTGATACATAAGATTACAGAGTTTGTAACCGCCTGCACTTGCAATACCAGTGCGAGATTGCGTTCCAAACAAGTTGCGTCCGCCACCACGACTACCGCGTCGGGAGACGCGTGATACAGAAAATCGCGCGTGACTTCTTCTTCAGGGGATGCGGGAGAGAGTGAGTATGTACCGGGCAGGTCCACCAGTCGGAAGCGGTCGCCACGGTATGACACCGTACCGACTGCGCTATCCACGGTTTTCCCCGTCCAGTTGCCTGTGTGCTGTTTGAGTCCTGTGAGTGCATTGAATACCGTACTCTTTCCAACGTTGGGATTTCCCACGAGAGCCACGGTCGGAAGTGTTACAAATTCATCCAAAAAACCACTCCTTTTTACTGATTGATAGGAGAAACGAGTATATTTTCAGCATCTTCGCCGCGAAGTGCAATTACCGCTCCGCGTATCAGATATGCGATTGGGTCACCAAACGGCGCGCGGTGGAGTGGAATGATCTCGGTCCCGAAAATGAGTCCGAAATCCCGCAATCGGTGCCTTAGAGAGTCGCGTCCGACTACCGAGATCACTCGCGCGCGCGCTCCCATCGGAAGAGTAGACAAGGGTTTCATATGATCGCTCCAATGATAAAGAAAGTTCCTGTTTTCACTATATGTTTTTTTCTGAATTCTGTGCGTAAGTATCTCGCCCGAAACACTTGACATCAGCTGGTAATTATTGTACAATGTTACTAATTGTTACAGATTGTTACTTTGAGAGGCAGGTGAGAACATGGCACGGAAATCCGCAAGAGAGGATGTAGGCGTTTATACCGTCCCGTCGGTCCGTACTATCCCGCGCATCGGGTCGGGTTTGTGGACAAAGGCGTGGGATTGGTTTGCCCGCCAGAGTTACCGTTTGTCCGAATGGGCAGTCGAATTTAGCGCGCGTGCCAAGAAGGATGTTCTCATCCCTTCTGTTTTGTATTTATTTGCACTCGCAGATGTGAGTGCGCGATGCGCGCGTCGCCTTTGGTTTGAAACCGTATGCCTTGCGCATACCGTGCGTGTATCCGCAGGGCGCCTCAAGGCGAATCGCATCACCGCGGCGAGCATCATGGCATCGGTTACCGCGGCTGCGATCTCGGTCACGTTCTTTGGTCTTGGCTTCTCGCTTCGGGTAAACGGGCAGGAAGTCGGATATTTGATGCATTCGGATGATCTCTCCCGTGCGATCGAGAGCGTGGAATCTCAGGTGAGTGCGGCACTCGGTCGTCCTTATGGATTAAACCCCAACGTGACGTTGTCGTTCGGCGTGGTTGAACGTGAAAAGGTGCTGACCAGTGCTGAAATTGAACAGGTGTTGGTTTCGGCAGTGAGTGAAATTTCCGATCTCTACGTACTCACGGTGGACGGAAAAGCAGTGGGTGCAAGTTACAATGAAGAAACCCTGCGCGCAGCGCTCAATGAATTTTCTGCGCTTAAAACAAACGGTACTGTACTCAAAACTTCGTATAACCGTGACGTGAAGATTGAAAAAACAGTTGCGGAGACCTCGCTCATCTGCTCTGCGGATGAACTCAAAACCACCCTTTCGGGTGAAATTCAAACAGAACAGTATTACACCATCGTCCGTGGAGATTCGTGGGAGAAAATCGCGCATGAGCACGGGCTTTCGGTGGAACAACTGAAAGAAATGAATCCCGAGACCCCGATGCGTCGCGGAAAACAACTCTTGGTGAGTGAAGCGATCCCGTTCCTCTCTGTGGAAACGATCGTGCAGACCAGCGATATTCAGTCGGTTGATTACAAGACCGTGGAAGAGAAAAACGCATCCATGTATGTGGGAACACAAAAGGTAACTCAAAACGGGGCGCGCGGCAATGCACGCGTGACCGTGAACACCACCTACCGTGACGGTCAGGCGGTCGCAAGTGAGCAGGTGTCCTATGAGATGCTGAAAGCACCTGTGGACCGCGTGGTACAGGTTGGCACAAAGCCGCTTCCTAAGGCGAGCCGCATGAGTCCGTCGGGAGACGGGGTTGCGACCGGCAGTTTCATTCGCCCGGTCAGCGGTGCGATCGTCTACTCGGATTACGGCTACCGTAAGAGCGGATTCCACAGCGGCGTTGACCTTGCAGTCAGTGCAGGCACGCCGATCTACGCGGCTGACGGCGGTACGGTTACGTTCTCGGGGTATAAGGGTGCTTACGGAAAACTGATTATCATCAACCACGGAAACGGGCTGACCACATATTACGCACATAACTCGGCCAACAACGTGCGTGTGGGGCAGAAAGTTTCGCGCGGTCAGAAAATCGGTGCGGTTGGCAGCACCGGGAACAGTACGGGTCCGCACTGTCACTTCGAAGTGCGTAAAAACGGCAAGAGCGTCAACCCGTGGCGCTACATTTCGTAAAAAAACGACGGCTCTGCCGTCGTTTTTCTTGTGTTTCTAAGATTCCTGTTGTATAATGTGGTAAGACGAAAGGAGTGGGGAATATGAATCAGCCGATCAAACGCTGTGCGGTCATCAATGACCTGTCCGGCTTTGGGCGTTGCTCGCTCACCGTGGCAATTCCTGTTCTCAGCGCGCTTGGGATTCAGGCGTGTGCACTCCCGACCGCGATTTTATCCAACCACACCGGGTTTGAACATTTCTATTTTGAAGACTATACCGACCGTATGCGTGAATATGCATCGCATTGGAGCCGCCTTGGGTTGGAGTTTGACTCGATCTACACCGGATTTCTCGGCAGTGAGAAGCAGGTGGAGGCGATTTTGGAATTCGTGGAACAGTTCCGCACGGCAGATACGCTGCTCTTCGTAGATCCTGCGATGGCGGATCATGGCGAACTTTATACCACTTGCACCGCGGAACTTGTGGATAAAATGCGTGATTTGGTCTGTCATGCGGATGTGATTACGCCGAATTTGACCGAAGCGTGTCTGCTCACGGGCGAATCCTATCACGGGCATATCGAAACCGAGGGGTATGACAAAATCTTTGCGCTTGCAGAGACGCTTGCGGACATGGGACCCAAGCAGGTGATCATCACGGGTGTGAAAAAAGGGGACCACGTGGCAAACGTGGTGGTCGACCGCACCGAAAACACTCGATTTGTTGTGGAAAGCGAGCACGTTTCCTGCGAATATTGCGGCACGGGCGACACCTTTGCTTCCGCGCTCTGCGGATATCTCACCGCGGGGATGGATTTACGGGAAGCACTTGAAAAAACATCCGATTTTGTCGCAAAAACCATTCGCTATTCATTTGAACACAAGCTTCCGCCGCTTGAAGGCGTGGCATTTGAACCGTTTTTACAAGATTTATAAAAAATATCCCCGATCATTTCTGATCGGGGATATTTTTATTGGAATTTGACCGAGTAGTCCTTTTTGAATCCATGTGCACCAAAGATCTGCCAATTCCCTACACCAAGGCGCTCAAGAATTGCAGTTCGCTCTTCGGAACACAGTTTTGGGTCTGTGTCGACCGAGGTCATCAGGATCGGGGCATACTGATTGTATTCCGCTTGTTTTGCGGTGAGACCATGGGTATTGATGTAAATATCGCCCGTGATCGCAAGATGCTTTGCATAATCGATCAGAACGATCTCGCCCGGGAGATGACCGCCTTTCCCTTCATAAACTTCAAAATGCAGTTCTCCGAAATCAAAAAATCCGATTTGCGTCAGCGGCTCGGTCGGTGTCTCGGTATCGTTCCACATAGGCTTGAGTTTGTTCGGGTTCACCGCCTCATATGATGTGAGAATCTTGCAAATGTTGATATACGGCTTGTGGAGTGGATTTTCTTCTCGATATCCGTTTTTTCCCAGATACTCATTTTCAAGACAGCGTGCCGTTTTTTTGCTTGCGATCACAGTATCGAAAAGCGGCAGCAGTCCGCAATGATCCACATCTGCGTGCGTAATGAGAACGGTTTTTTCCATATGGTCAAAATCGGGCATGAGTTTTTTGAAAATTTCAAGCATCTCCGATCGATAGCAGGCATATCCGCTATCGACAAACAGAACTTTGCCGCAACTGTTGATGATGAGTGTGTTGCTTCCGCAAGGCGGTTCTATGAGCGTTATTTCGGTTTGGTCGGTTATCTTATGTACACTCGTGCGGGGACTGAAATTTTTGCCTTGAGAAGCACCCAAAAGTTCTGCGAATTTACTGATACTGTCAAATGTACGGTATGGAGACAGCCCTTGTTCATCCAACGTTTGCATTGCAAGGTTTACTTGCACCAAAAGTTCACGGCTCATGTCTTCGGAAAGCCCCACAACTTTGGACAGACCCAAAACGTAGGTATTATAAAAAATACTGTTATCATACACTTTTTCCGAACTGTTGTAATCTATCACGCGAACTTTGCAAAGTTTTTCTGCTTCCTTTAAGAACTCTGCTATTTTATCGTACGCTTCAACGTATAACCCCATTTTGAAATACTGGTAATCGGTTCCGTTTTCCTGCGAACTGATGTAGGATATGTTGAAGTTAAATTGATTGATGAGTTCCAGGACGTTGGTTACGCTCCCCGGAACATCCGGGAGACAAAACTCGATTAAAACAATGCTCGTTTTGCTGACCCCGGTCGGCAGATAGCCGATTTTTTCGAGTTCTTCATCTGCTTTTTTCAGTTGCTCGTCACATCCTTCGGCATCAATAAACAACGTGTGTGAATCAACTGCTTTGTTATAACTTACGCGTGTAATATTGATGCCCAGCCGAGAAAAACACGTGCTTGCTTTCAAAAATGCCCCGATATGATTGGGCATAGACGTTACATATGTTTTTTTCACAGAAATCACCTCTCTTTTAATTAAGCCGCAAGGAATTTTCCTTGCGGCTTAACAATACCCTATTTACCCAGATTTTCGGTGTCTTTCTTGCGGATCTCGACGCGGCGGATCTTGCCGCTGATGGTTTTCGGGAGTTCGTCAACAAATTCCACGATGCGCGGGTACTTGTACGGCGCGGTGTGGGTTTTGACATATTCCTGAATTTCCTTTTTGAGGTCGTCGGTGCCGACCGTGTTCTTGGTGAGTACGATGGTGGCTTTGACGATCTGTCCGCGGACTTCGTCGGGGACAGGGGTGATCGCACATTCGAGTACGTAGGGGAGTTCCATGATGACGCTTTCGATCTCAAACGGACCGATGCGGTAACCCGAGGATTTGATGACGTCGTCGATACGACCGACATACCAAAGGTATCCGTCTTCGTCCATGGTTGCCTGGTCACCGGTATGATAGTAGCCGTCGTGCCAGACTTCATTGGTCTTTTCTTCGTCCAGATAATAGCCGATGAACAGACCGCAGGGTGCGCCGTCTTTGGTGCGGATGCAGATCTCACCGGTATCACCGGTCTTGCATTCGTTTCCATCCGGGTCTAAGATCGCAACGTCATAGAGCGGGCTGGGCTTGCCCATGGAACCGACTTTGGATGTAGAGCCCACAAAGTTTGCGATAGAAAGGGTGGTTTCGGTCTGCCCGAAGCCTTCCATGATGGTGAGTCCGGTGGCTTTCTTGAACTGATTGAAGACTTCCGGGTTGAGCGCTTCACCCGCGGTGGTCGCATATTCGATGGAGGACAAGTCATACTTGGACAGGTCTTCCTTGATGAAGAAGCGGTACATGGTGGGCGGTGCACAGAATGTGGTGATGTTGTATTTTGCAAACATGGGCAGGATGTCATCCGAGTGGAAACGGTCAAAGTCATAGGTGAAGACTGCCGCTTCGCACAGCCACTGTCCGTAAAGTTTGCCCCAGAGCGCCTTGCCCCAGCCGGTATCCGAAATGGTGAAGTGCAGCCCGTTCGGGTTTACGTTGTGCCAATGCTTTGCAGTGGGATAATGACCGAGCGCGTATTTATACGAATGGGTCGCGATGCGCGGATAGCCCGTAGTGCCGGATGTAAAGAGCATGAGCATGGGGTCATTGCCGCAGGGAGAGTCTGCTTTGCGCGGATAGTTGGTGCTGAAACGCTCCATTTCCACGTTAAAGTCGTTCCAACCGTCTTTCTTGCCGCCGACCAAAACTTTGACCATACCCGGGAATTCTGCTGCTGCTTTTTCTGCTTCGTCCGAGACAGATCCGTCTGCAGTACAGACGATTGCCTTAACTTTTGCCGCTTTGTAACGGTAGGTGAAGTCATGTTCGACGAGCTGATTGGTTGCGGGGATCGCGATTGCGCCGATCTTATGCAATGCGAGCATACAGAACCAGAATTGGTAGTGACGCTTTAAGACCAGCATAACCGTGTCGCCCTTTTTGATGCCGAGGGATTCAAAGTAGTTTGCGGTCTTTGCCGAGTATTTCTTCATGTCCGAGAAGGTGAACTTGCGGTCGGACTTGTCGTTTGCCACCCACATCATTGCGAGTTTGTCGGGGTCTTTTTCCGCGATTGCGTCCACACAGTCAAATGCGAAGTTGAATTTGTCATCGTTTTTGAAAGAAATGCCGGAGAAAACGCCGTTTTCATCGTAAGAAGACTCCACAAAATCATCCGCAACGGTTCTCATTACGACTTTTTCCGCAGACTTGGAGACGATGAACGGGGTTTCGGGATCTTCTTCGATCGAGCCGTCTTTCGGGTTTAAGACCACCGCGTAGAATTCGCAGCCGCCTTCGCTTACCGCGATCATGCCGTGCGGAAGCGTACTGTTATAGAAAATGGAGTCGCCTTCATTTAAGACTTCCACATGGTTTCCCACCTGGACTTTGAGCGAGCCTTTGACGATGACGTCAAACTCCTGACCCTTGTGGGAGTTTAATTTCATGGGCGCGTTCTGCTCTTCTTCCAAATAGGGGAAGGTGACAAGGAACGGCTCTGCGAGTTTGCCTTTGAACTTGGGGGCGAGGTTATCGTAGACCACCCCGTGCTTTTTGAGGATCTTTGCACCCTGCCCTTTGCGGGTAACGGTGAAAGACGACAGGGTAGAACTGGTGCCTTCGAGCAGGTCGACCACGTCGACACCGCACGCTCTTGCACATTTGTAGATGAAAGTGAAACTGAAATCGGTTTCACCCTGCTCCAGTACCAAGTAGTCTTCGGTGGAAATATCAGTGAGTTTTGCAAGTTCTTCCGGGCTGAAGCCCTTCGCTTCACGCAGATTCTTGATGCGCTCAGCAACATCTTTCAGATTGTAGTCCATTTTCGATTGTCTCCTTTCATTTTCGCAAGTATGAGTTACGAATTTGAATAAAACAAAAAAACCCGTCTCAAGATCTTCTTGAGACGAGCCTTACAACCCGCGGTACCACTCAAGTTACGGAAAATCCGTCACTCACCGGGCTCTGACAAGCCCTTTGCCTTTACGCAGCAATACGGAAGGAGTCTACTCACTTTCGCTTTCGGTCCTTCGACTCAGAAGTGATAAGCCATTGGAACGCTCCGCTATTGCCTTGCACCATCCGGCAACTCTCTAAAAGCATCACGAACCGACCGTCTTCGTCGCAGTCTTTTTGTGATATTCAAATTTGTAATGTATTATACGCTTGTATTTTTGACTTGTCAACAGTTTTTTTAAAAATTATTTTGTAAACCGTTTGTATTCATCGAGCATTGCGGAATATTGGATGAGCATTCCACGGATCGATGCATCTTCGCAAAGAAGTGTAAACGCGGTTTTGATCGCGGTGATAAATTCTTTTTGCACAAACGGGAGCGCTTCTTCCTCCAGGAGCGGACACAAAAAGCGTGCACGCGGATCGGGAATGACAGAGAGTTCTCCATCTTTGAGATAGGGTGCAAACGGGAAGATGCGGCAGGAGAGCGGACGGCGGGCGCGGTTGCACGTGCCGTCACACACAAAGAAGTCTACTTCGGTGTCGCCCATGGTACGCTTTTGTGCGGAGATGCCCAAAAATTCGGCTTCACCCGGGAACAAAATCATGCCTTGGTTGTTGTCGCCCTTGCAGCAGCGGGAGGAGCAGAGTATCCCGCAGTCCGCGGGGATGGGGGTGACATTTGCAAGATGCGCATATGCTTTTTGATAGACCGTTTGCATGAGACCACCTCCAATATAATTTCATTTTACAGGAAGTGATAAGGTTTTTCAAGAAAAAAAGCACTTGCTTTCGCAAGTGCTTTTTGTGTTAGATGAGAGAATCACAGGGTGGTGTAACCGCCGTCGACCGCGATGGACTGACCGGTCATGTAAGAAGCATCGTCGATGGCGATATGATGTTATGCTCAGCATAATGATGTTGCTCGCTTTACTCGCAATGATGCGATGTTTACTTCAAAAATTGGGCAAATCCGACATCATTTCCGAAGGAAACATCATTAGCGTAAGCGTCATCATTTGCCAAAGGCAAACATCATTGAAAAAACCTCGTTTTGAAGAACGAGGTTTTTTCTGGCACCGCTTGGGGGAATCGAACCCTCAACTGCCCCTTAGGAGGGGGCTGTTATATCCATTTAACTAAAGCGGCGTATTTTCCAAAAATTATTTTACAACAAAATGAAAAATAAATCAAAAAAAGTTTTCGATACGGTGGAAAAGAGACAAAAAATTTGGTATGATAGAAAAGGGAAAGTATCACCTCAAAAAACGGAGGGATTTTGATATGAAAGAAACGGTTTCTTTTACCGTCGCGGGGGCGGAATATACCGTCCGTGCGGAAGACGCGGAGTACACTAAAAAGGTTGCCGCGCATCTCGATTACAAAATCGGAGAGATCCTGCGCGCGGGGAACATTCCCATTGTCGAAGCCGCGATCCTCGCGGGGATGAATATTGGCGATGAATATTACAAAGTGCTCGAAACAGCGGAAGATTTGCGAGCGACCATCAAAAGCAATGTGGAAGAGATTGCTCGCATGAGAGCGGAAATTGAACGATTGAAAGCAAGATAGGAAGATAGAGAATGAAAACGCTGGAACTTTTGGCACCTGCGGGCTCGCCCGAAGCGGTGGTCGCCGCGGTGCAAAACGGCGCAAATGCGGTGTATTTGGGTGTGGGGGATTTCAACGCCCGCCGCAATGCGAAAAATTTTACAGAGGAAGAACTCGAGCAAGCGGTGAAGTACTGCCGTGCGCGCGGGGTGAAAGTTCACGTTACCTTAAACACGTTGGTTACCGACCGTGAACTGCTCGAGGTGGAAAAGACGGTTCGGAAGTTAAACAATCTGCAGGTGGATGCGATCATCGTGGCAGACCTCGGGATCGCGCGGATGATCCGTCAGATGGTGCCCGACCTTCCCATTCATGCGTCGACTCAGATGACGGTGCATAATTTAGACGGGGTGAAGCGTGCGGCAGAACACGGATTTACCCGCGTGGTACTCTCACGCGAACTCTCGCGTGATGAGATCCGCAAGATTTGTGCGGAAAGCCCGATCGAGATCGAAGTATTTGCCCACGGCGCACTTTGCATGTGCTATTCCGGGCAGTGCTATTTCTCGGGCGTGGTGGGAAAACGCAGCGGAAACCGTGGGCTTTGCGCTCAGCCGTGCCGTCTCTCTTACCGCCTGGGCGACCGTATGGACGATGCACACTTGCTCAGCTTGAAGGATTTGTGCCTTGCCGAATACCTGCACGAACTGCGTGAGATGGGAGTTTGCAGTATCAAGATCGAGGGTCGTATGAAGCGCCCCGAGTACGTGGCGGCGGTCATTCGCACCTATGCAAACCTGTTGCGGGAAGACCGCGCACCGTCCCGCGATGAAATGGAATTTTTGGAGCGCGTATTCTCCCGCGAAGGATTTACCGACGGGTATTACACCAACCACGTGGATGCGGAGATGTTCGGCACACGCATTGAAGAAAATGCCGCGCATACCCAGGCGATGTATAAAGATCTCAGAAAAACCTATCAGGGCGAAAAGCCGACACTCGGCATTCGCTTCTACTGTGTCATCAAAAAAGACAAGCCCACGATTTTGGCGGCGGAAGACACCGAAGGGTTGCGCCATATTGTGCAAGGGCCTGTGCCGGAAGTTGCGGTCAACCACCCGCTCGATGCACAGACCGTGCGTGAACAACTGCGTAAGACGGGCGGAACCCCGTTTGGCTATCAGTCCGCAAAAGTCCTGCTCGATGAAGGGCTGATGCTTCCGCTTTCCGCGCTCAACGCGATGCGCCGCGAGTGTACCGAAGAACTGATGCGCCAGCGGATGTACCCGCCGCGCCGTCCGTGTGAACCCTTCCGTCCGGGCATCCGTTTGGTGAACGAGGATCTCCCGGTGAAGTACACGGTGTCGGTGCTCACGGCAGAGCAGGTAACCGAAGAACTCCTGCGCCACCAGCCCGAGTTTTTGATGGTTCCGCTCTCCGAGATGGTAAAAAATCTGGGAAAACTCGGGAAGTGGAGCGCGTATACCAAACTGTGTGCGATGCTCCCCCGTATCATCCGCGAACACGAGACCCAGCATGTGGCAAAGCAGTTGCAGGCGGTGTATGACCGCGGGGTGCGCCACGCGATGGTGGGGAACATCGGGCATATCGACCTGGTGCAAAAATTCGGATTTACCCTGCACGGGGATTTTGGGCTGAATGTATTTAACTCCCAAACTGTGCGTGAGCTCAAGCAAGACGGGTTTGAGAGCCTGACACTCTCTCCCGAACTCTCGTTTGCACAGATTCGCGATATTTCCAAGGGGATCCACACCGAGATTTTGGCATACGGCAGACTGCAACTGATGCTGCTGGAGCATTGTGTGGTGAAAAATACGCTGGGGAACTGTGCGTGCGCGACACCCCAGCATCTGACCGACCGCACGGGAACCGCGTTTCCGCTCGTGCGCGATGGGGATACCCACCGCAACGTGATCTTAAATGCGCAGAAACTTTTCCTTGCGGATAAAAAGCGCGACTATACCAAGATCGGTATCTCGTATGCGAGACTGATGTTCACCACCGAGCATCCCAAGGAATGTGTGAACGTTTACGAGCGGTATCTTGGCATGAACGATTTTAAGCCGCCCATTTACACGCGCGGCCTATATTACCGAGGTGTTGAATAGTGAAACTCAAAGTCAAAGCGGTCTCTCCCATGATTGGAAATGAAATTCCGCTCCCCGCGTATGCGACCGAAGGGTCGGCGGGGCTGGATCTGCGTGCGTGTATTGATGAGAAAATTACTGTGAAAGCAGGCGGACGTGTGCTCATTCCGAGTGGGATCGCGATCGAACTCCCGAAAGACTATGTCGCACTCGTGTTTGCGCGCAGCGGGCTTGCCATCAAACACGGGCTGGCGCTTTCCAACGGGGTTGGTGTCATTGATAGCGACTACCGCGGCGAAATCGCGGTGGGGCTTATCAATCAGGGGGAAGCGGACTTTGTCATCTCTCCGGGCGAGCGGATCGCACAACTCGTAGTGATGCCCGTGGTCCAGCCCGAACTGGAACTGGTAGACAATCTG
Organism: Oscillospiraceae bacterium; assembly: GCA_015067485.1. GTDB lineage: Bacteria > Bacillota > Clostridia > Oscillospirales > JAAYXM01 > SIG510. Next base: position 34,723 of record SVMJ01000002.1, on the reverse strand, counting down.
TCTGACACCGCGCGCGGTGCGGGCGGGTTTGGCTCGACCGGGACGAAGTAAGGGGTAGCGAGATGGAAAAAGTGATTTTGGCATCCCAGTCCCCACGCAGAAGAGAGTTGCTCTCGCGTGTATTTTCTTCTTTTGACGTGGTTCCGTCGTTTGCAGAAGAAGTTGCGGCAAAAACTTCGCCTGATGAGTATGTAAAAACGCTTGCAAAAGCCAAGGCAGAAGAAGTCGCGTCGCGTGTGGGGGCTGACTGTTTGGTGATCGGTTCGGACACCGTGGTCGCACTTGACGGCAAGATTTTGGAAAAACCGAAAGATGGGGACGATGCGTTCCAGATGCTCTCCGATTTATCGGGGCGCGCCCATGAAGTGTATACGGGAATTGCTGTTTGCAAAGACGGGAAGACCATCGTGGAGCATGAGACCACCCGTGTTTGGTTTCGCGAGCTTGGTGCCGATGAGATCTCCCGCTACATCGCAAGCGGGGAGCCGATGGACAAGGCGGGTGCGTATGGCATCCAGGAAAAGGGCGCGCAATTGGTACGCAAGATTGACGGCGACTACTTCAACGTGGTGGGGCTTCCGATTTGCCGTCTGTGTGAAATGCTGCATTTGATGGGGTACACCACCCTTTGATGAGGTGAAGAGATGAAAGATGTTTTTGAAAAGAAATGGGTACTGATCCTGCTCTCTGCGATACTGCTGTCTTTGGTCGCGATGATCTGGTCGGCACTTTCGCCCAGCCACGCATCCCCCGCGACCAATCTGGTGAACATTTTGCTCACCCCGATTCAGGGCGGTGTAACCGCGGTAACAAACGGGGTGCAGTCGGTGGTGGATCACTACACCGAATATGACGTGCTCATGGAAGAAAACCGTACGCTCCGTCAGGATCTTGCGGACACCCGCGGCGCTCTGCGTGATGCGGATCGCGCGATTCAGGAAAATACACAACTGCGTGCCGCACTCGACATGAAAGCGCGAAACAGCAGTTTCGAATTCGAATCGGCGGAAATCATCGCACGCAGTCATGAGACTTGGTCGCGCAGTTTCACCATCGATAAGGGAACACTCAGTGGAATCAAACTCGACAACTGCGTGCTCACGGTGGACGGGCTGGTGGGATACATCAGCGAAGTGGGAACTACCTGGGCGATGGTAACCACCATTGTAGATACGGATTCGCAAATCTCCGCTATCGCGTCTCGTACCCGTGAAGTGGCGACTGCGGAAGGCAGTTTCGAACTCATGGGGAAAAATCAGTTAAAACTCACCTATCTCGACAATGAGACCAAGGTGGTGCAGGGCGACACGGTGGAAACCGCGGGGTTTGGCGGACTCTTCCCGAAAGGGCTTGTCATTGGCTCGGTTGGGGAAATTAAGAGCGAGACCCATGGCGCGTCCAAGTACGCGGTCATCACCCCTGCGGTAAATATTTCCGAAATCACACAGGTTTTGGTGCTCAAATCCTTTACAGTCACGGAGTAAATATTATGATGGACAGAAGTTCGCGCGCGTTTTACAAATGGGTGTCCTACGGCATTCTGATTGCGGCGGCAATGATCGCATCCAGCACAATTTTATACAGGTTCACAATCTTTTCGGCATCCCCGTCTTTTGTGCCGTATTTGGTTGCGGCGATCGCGATGCGGGAAGGCATCGCGGGCGCGGCAGGGATCGGACTGATGGCGGGCATCATCACCGATGCGATGGTGCCGGGCCTTGCGGGATTTTATACAACCACATTTGTACTCTGCGGGATTGTGGTCGGGATTTTGTGTCATCTTCTGTTTCAGAAGCACTATTTCGCATCCCTGCTCTACTGGCTGGCAAGTATGTTGGTCACCAACGGACTTTACTATGTCATCCGCTTTTTGCTTTGGGGCAGACCCATTGGGGGTGCGTTTTGGACCCGTTTTCTCGGCGAGGGGTTGACCACCGTGTTGTTTACCCCGATCCTGTTTTTTGCGGTTTGGAAAATCAGCCGCAGATTTTTGGTTGAGGAAGAAAGTATATGAACAGAGAATCACTCAAAATTCGCTCGATCCTGCTTGTTGTGTTACTGGTTTTGGTCATGGCGATCGGGATCGGGCGGCTGTATTCGCTCCAAGTGGTGCACGGGGAAGAGTATCTGCGTCAGTCGGAGAGTAAACTGACCCGCTCGGTTACCCTGTCCGCACCCCGTGGGGAGATTTTGGACCGCAACGGGCGTACCATGGTGTCCAACCGCACGAGTTTTATGATCGAGTTTGACGCGGTGAGTTGGCGCAAGGTGGAAAGCGGGACACGCGCAGAACTGATTTGGGAACTCATTGCGTTGTGTAATGCAAACGGGCAGAAGCATATCGATACCTTGCCCGTGTCCGATACGGTGCCTTTTACCTATACTTATGTGAAAGACGGGGGCACGGAAGCGGAAGGAAACCTTTCCGCATACATCAAAAAGCGCAAATATGATGCGGAGATTTCCGCAGATGATTTGATTTCGAACATGGCGGAGCGCTATGAAGTGCCCGAGACCTATACCAAAGAGCAGGTCCGCGCGATTGTGGGCGTGCGCTATGAAATGGAGATCCGTCAGTTTTCCACCACCGTTCCGTTCTTGTTTGCGGAAGATATTGACGTATCACTTGTTACCAAAATCCAGGAGCGCAACCGCTTGTTCTCCTGCGTGCGTATCACGGTGGAACCCATCCGCCAGTATCAGACCCGGTACGCCGCGCATCTTTTGGGGCGCGTGGGTAATATCTATGCGGAAGAGTACGATGAACTCAAAGAAAAGGGCTACACCCGCAACGACCAGATCGGCAAAGACGGGATGGAGCGTATCTTGGAAGACTGGCTCCGCGGGATGGACGGCACGCAGACCATTGAGACCACCACGGGCGGCAGAATTACCAATGTGGTGAGTGAAGTTGCGCCGATTTCCGGCAAGGAATGTACGCTGACCATCGATGTCGCGGTGCAGGAAGCGGCAGAAAAAGCCCTTGCCGAGATCATTCCCAAACTGCGCCGTGAAGGACAGACCAATCCGCGTTGGGGCGGAAACAACGCCAAAGGCGGTGCGGTTGTTGCAATCGATGTCAAGACAGGCGGGGTGCTTGCGATGGCGTCCAACCCGACTTATGATTTGACCAAATTTACCGAAAACTACAACGCGATGCTCGAAGACCCGTTAAAACCCATGGTCAACCGCGCGATTGCGGCGTATTTCCCGCCCGGGTCCACGTTTAAGCCTGTTACCGCGCTTGCCGCGCTGGAAGCCGGCACGATTACCCCGTACACCGCGATTGTGGACAAGGGGATCTACACCTATTACAAAGGCTATCAGCCGCGCTGTGATATTTACAAGACGTATGGAAAGACCCACGGCAGCGTGAACGTGAGCGATTCGCTCAAGGTTTCGTGTAACTACTTCTTCTATGATGTGGGACGGATTGTGGGAATCAATGCCATCACCGAGACCGCAGAGAAGTTCGGGTTTGGTGTGAAGACCGAGCTGGGTCTGCCCGGGGAACTGAGCGGGCAGGTGGCAGGATATGAGACCCGTAAAAAAGCAGGTGGGATATGGTATGACGGCGATACCTTGGGCGCCGCGATCGGACAGTCGGATACACTGGTTACTCCGCTTCAACTTGCAAACTATACCGCGATGCTTGCAACCCGTGGGGTACAGTACAAGCCATACCTGCTCGAGAGCGTGCGTGATGCAGACACCAACGACATTCTTTATACCGCAACGCCCGAAGTGGCACGCGAAGCAACTTACAAGGAGTCGTACTGGGATGCGGTGCTGGGTGGAATGTACCGCGCGGCACATGAGCCGGACGGGACTGCGTATTCGAAGTTCAAGGATTATCCCATTAAAATTGGGGCGAAGACCGGGTCTGCACAGGCACCCGGTGGCTCGCACGCGCTCTTCATCGCGTTTGCACCGTTTGACGATCCTGAGATCGCGGTTGCGGTGGTTGTGGAAAACGGCGGTCAGGGCAGTCGCGTGACCGAAGTGGCAAAGCAGGTATTCGATGCATACTTCTTTGATAAATCGAATCAGAGTCTCACACAGGATGAGAACCTTTTGGTGCAATAAATTCTTGCGAAGACACGCAAAATCCGATATAATGATAGGTGCAAAAAACGAGAGGGGGAAGATTGTGGGAAAGACTGTTTGTATCGCATCCGGCAAAGGCGGCACGGGCAAAACCGCGCTTGCAGCAGGGCTTGCGTCAGCGATTGCGGAACTGGGCAAGACCGTCTTGCTGGTGGATCTCGACATTGGGCTCAGAAATCTTGATTTGGTGTTGGGACTGACCGATTCGGCACTCTTTGATTTTACCGATGTACTGCTTGAGCGCACGACATTGGAAGAAGCGGTAACACCCCATCCGAATTGCGAAGGACTGTTCTTTCTCGCCGCACCGCTCGGCATCCCGGAAGAGCCGATCACGTCGGATGCGCTCAAAGGCTTTTGTGAGACCGTCAAGCAGACCTATGATATTTGCATTTTAGACTGCCCCGCAGGCATTGGGGAAGGGTTTTCGCAGGCGGCAAGTGTCGCCGACTGCGCGATCGTGGTGTGCACACCCGATCAGACCAGTCTGCGTGATGCGCAGATGACTCGCCACGCGCTATCTGAACGTGGGGTAGAAGATCTCCGCCTTGTCGTCAACCGTGTGCGCGGTGGCGTGGATGGCGTGAGTTTAGATGAAGCGATCGATCGCACGGGCATCCGTTTGCTCGGTGCCGTGCCTGAAGATAAACGTGTGATTTCATGCTATAACCGTGGGGAGTTGATTCTCTCGAAGAGAACACCTGCGGCAAAGGCTTTCCGCAACATGGCGCAGCGCTTAAATGGCTGCGAAGTACCCCTGCTGCGCACGGTACGATAGAGAAAGGAGTAGACAGTTGAACATTGCTTTCATTGCACACGACAAGAAAAAGGAACTGATGGTGCAGTTTTGTATCGCATATTGCGGGATTTTATCCAAGCACAGTCTTTGCGGCACCGGCACCACAGCGAAACTCATCAGCGAAGCGACGGGTTTGGATGTCAAACGCTTTCTGTCGGGACCGCAGGGCGGCGACCAGCAGATCGGCGCGCGCATCGCATACAACGAGATCGACTTGATGCTCTTTTTCCGCGACCCGCTCTCCGCAAACCACTACGAACCCGATACCTTGAACATTTTGCGGCTGTGCGATCAGAATAATGTCCCTGTCGCGACCAACGTGGCAACCGCGGAAGTTTTGGTCCGCGGGCTGGAAAACGGCGATCTCGCATGGCGCGATATCGTCAACCCGAAAAAGTAAGGAAAAAGTTGACAGTTCTGTCGAAAAGTGATATTATGATGGGAGTTTGAGAAAGGAGTTTTTTCAAGATGGCATATTATAAATTACCGGAAAAAGCAACCAGAAAATTCGTTGAAGATTTGTATGAGGGTTACGGCTTCACCCGTCAGCAGGCGATCGATATTGCAGACGTTCTGCTCATGGCTGACCTGTACGGCATCGAGTCCCACGGCATTCAGCGCCTGATCCGTTATCATGACGGTATCCAGGAAGGGCTCATCTGCCCGAAGGCAGAGCCGGTCATTACCCATGAAACCAAACTCTCCGCTGTCATCGATGCAAAGATGGCAATGGGTCAGGTTGTTTCCAAAATGGCAATGCAGATGGCGATCGACAAAGCAAAAGAACACGGCTTTGGTGCTGTCGTTGTCAACCACTCCAACCACTACGGTATCGCAGGTTACTATACCAGAATGGCAGTCGAACAGGATATGATGGGCTTCTGCTTCACCAACACCGAAGCAATCGCGATCCCGACCAACGGCAAGAACGCAATGCTGGGTACCAATCCGATCGCATTCGGCATGCCGGCTGATCCGACTCCGTTCCTTTACGACGTTGCTACCACCGTTGTTCCGCGTGGTAAGCTGGAAGTCTACAACAAGAAGGGCGCTCCGCTGCCGATGGGCTGGGTCGTTGACGCGAACGGCCTCGACACCACCAACGCAGGCGAAGTCATCCAGAACATCATCAACAAAGCAGGCGGCGGCATTCTGCCGATCGGCGGTTCCTCCGAAGCAACCGGTTCCCACAAGGGTTACGGTCTTGGCGCAATCGTTGAGATCCTGACCGCGATCATGGCAGGCGGCGTAACCTCCAACCATGTTTCCCACTGCGGTAACGGCGACACCTCCGAAGCATTCTGGGCAATCGACTACGGTATGTTCGGCGACAAGGCTACCATGCGTAAGAACTGCTCGGTTCTCCTCGAAGAACTCCGCAACAGCGCAAAGGCAGAAGGCCAGACCCGTATCTACACCCACGGCGAAAAGGAACTCGAATCTACTCAGGAAAAACTGAGAGACGGTCTCCCGGCAAACGAAAAGACTATTGGCGAAATGCAGAAGATCGGTGCTACTGTCGGCATCAACTTCGAAGACTACTTCGGCAAGGTCATCGACTAATTGAAAATTAAAAGCACCGAAAATCCGTCAGGATTTTCGGTGCTTTTTCTTTTTCTTCCAAAAAACCGATAAAATATTAAAAAAGTATTGCATCGTACCCTTGGGTACGATGTAGAATGAAGAAAAGGGAGGATTCCCTTGAAACGAATCAGTTTAGGAGGATGAAAACGATGAAGAAAACAAACAGAAGAATCCTGAGTATGCTGCTTTTGGTTTGCATGTTGGTAACTTTGGTTCCGTTTACTGCATCTGCAGCAGCGAACAATGTTTCGGTTACCTCGGCTGCGTACTATGGCAATGGCGATGTCAAGAGCCTGAACATCAACTTTGGCTGGGACACTGCATCCGCAAGCAGCCGCCTGACCGTGATGACCAAGCGCTTGCGCTCGGAAGGGGAAAGCGGTACCGACAAGTACTACGGCGACTTCACCGACCTTGGCTACTACGGCAGTGCATTCAAGTCCTGGAACGAAGTTTTGGGCAATGCAGGCAGTTTCGGTATGCTCTACTACACCGATGAGCAGAAGATGGAATACGGCAAGACCAACAGCATAGAGCTCTACTTCGATCAGGGCGACATTCCGCTGAATACCAACCAGACGTATTATTTCTATCTGTGGACTTACTACGGCGGACACTATTACCCGGACAACCTCTTCATGGTACTCGAAGTGAAGAACGGCACCATCCGTTTCGCATCTGCAACCGGCCGTAACGACTACGGCAAATTCAGCACGCTCAAGAGCAATGTGCCGGCAACCCCGGAATTTAAGGATGTCAAGAAGGCAGACTACTTCTTCACCCCGGTCAACTGGGCGGTTTCCAAGGGTATCACCAACGGCACCAGTGCAACCACTTTCGCACCGAACAGCACATGCACCCGTGCGCAGATTCTGACCTTCCTGTGGCGTGCGGCAGGTTCTCCGATGCCGAGCATCGCAAACCCGTATAAAGACGTTAAGGCAAGCGACTATTACTACAATGTCGCACTGTGGGCAAAGGAAAAGGGCATTTATGCTCCGAGCGGAAACACGTTTGGTCCGAACACCCCGGCAACGCGCGGTGCTACCGTTGAATACTTCTGGCGTTATGCAGGTTCTCCGTCCGCAACCCGTGTTCCGTTCTCGGATGTAGCGGAAAACAGCACATTGGATAAGGCGGTTTCCTGGGCACTCCGCAAGGGTATCACCAACGGCACCGGCGGCACCACCTTCTCCCCGAACGCGACCTGCACCCGTGCACAGATCGTAACCTTCCTGCACCGTTATTTCGTGACTCCGCTGGACAACTCCAGCCTGATCACCAGCCTGACCAAGGCTGCAACCCAGACGGTTACCAGCATGAAACTCGACCCGAATCCGCCGGAAGATTACAGAAAACATCCGGAATGGTACGGCTCGCTCACCCCGGCATACAAGATGAGCGATGAAAGACTTCTTGCAGAGTATGAAAACATTCAGAAGGTAATCGAGGATTTCCGCAACCGCGGTATTTATATGAGCGACGGCCCGTATTCCCGTGAATTGGATTTGTGGGCAGAAGTGAGCAAGCGCGGCTTGGACGACTAAAGAAAAAAACTCCGTTGCAAAAGCAACGGAGTTTTTCTTTATCGATTGAGTAATTTGAGTGCGTTTTCACGGCAGATTTTGTTGTAGGCGGTCTGTGAGATTTTACCCGATTCCACCGCATCGTCCAGGAAGAAGGAGAGTTTGAAATCGTCTTCAATCTGGTCGGGGTGGCAGATGTCGGTGCCGAAGTACAAACGGTCACAGAACTCTTCCAAAAATGCGTAGCCGAATTCCGGGTCACGCATGATTGCGTTTCCGCCGCTGCCGGCCGAAAGGTCTGAGTGGAGGTTTTTGTATTTGCGCATGAGTTCCACCACACGTCCCCCGGGGACGACTTTGCCGGTGGGGTAGCCGTCGCGGACTTCCGCGTTGCAGTCACCGCTGATTTCCGCCCAGTATTTCTGGGAGTGCCCGATGAAAATCAGGTTCGGGAACTGCTGTAAGGATTTTTCCAAACGGGGCAGTCCAAGATCATCGACCAAGCCATAGTCGAGCCCTAAGTTCCCAACGTGGAAGAGCACGGGCATATCGCACTTTTCGCAGTGGGAGAACAGGTTCCAAACGAGCGGATCGTCAAAATACAGGTTGGCAGTGACTTCGCCCACGCCCTTTGCGCCCATGGATTTGTAGTATTCGAGCATGGGGGTGAAGTCGGCAGACGGGTCATTGATGATGTTTCGCGGGTCAATGTTGCAGAACCACTCGAAACGGTCGGGATAGCGGCGCACCAGTTCCATGGATTCTTCGTTGGTCATCGTGTGCGTGCCCCATTCGGGCGAGATGAACGGGAGTTGCACCCCTTTTTCAATACCCTGCAAATCAAAGAAACGGAAGGTTTCTTCCGGGGTCAGCCAGTCGCCGCGTTTTGCGGAATAGAAACGCGGAGTGCCTTTTTGCAAAACCACGTGGTTGTGAATATCAATTTTTTGAACTTTCATAGAAATCACTCCTTTTGTATGATATAATGGTAACACAGACTATTTGAGAAAGCAAGGGAATGATATGAGCCGAAAGTTTTTTGCGTTTTTGTATCGTATGAAACATATCGAGCGCTGGGCGCTCATGCGTAATACCAAGAAAGAGAATATTGCGGAGCATTCGTACTACGTTGCGGTGCTTGCCCACGCGCTGGGGGTCATCCGTCGGGATGTGTTCGGTGTGCCGTGTGAGCCTGAGCAGTTTGCGCTGAGTGCGCTTTATCACGATATCTCCGAGATCATGACCGGGGATATGCCAACCCCCATCAAGTATTTTAATCCCGCCATCCGTGATGCATATCATCAGATCGAGCGGGTGTCCAATGAAAAACTCCTGTCGCACCTGCCCGATACGATGCGCGGTGAGTGGGAGCGCGTGCTCTTTACCGACAAAGAAGTTTCCGATATCGTCCACGCGGCGGATAAGCTATCCGCGTATCTCAAGTGTGTGGAAGAAGTGTTTGCGGGAAACCGCGAATTCCAATGCGCGAAGGAGCAGACCGAAGCCGCGCTGCGGGATATGCAGATGCCCGAAGTGGACTACTTCCTGCGTGAATTTGCCCCCGCACTCGAACTCACCTTGGATGAAATGGAATAAGAACCCGACCCGACATCGCAATCGAAGATTGCGGTCGGGTGCCCCGGAACCTTGTTGTTCTCACAATAAAAAAATATGCCCAAGTGTTCTTTAGAACACTTGGGCAGTTTTTATTATTCTTTGTTTTTGAGAAGTTCGGGGAGTGCGGTGAGCGTGAACGCCACCACGAAAATCAGCGTGAGCGCTTCGGTGAGTGAGAGCGAAAAGCCGCTCAAACTCATCGGGAGCAGGGTTGCAAACACGTGGCCGAACAGTTCGGTGGTTGAGAAGAAGAGCGCGAGCGAGCCGAAGAGAGCGCATCCGCGCGGTTTCCCTTTGCCGAATAGCACGCCAACTACCGTATACAGGAAGATGAGCGCGGAAGTGCAGGCAAACAGAAGATACGCATAATCCAACAAAATGGGGTCTGCGATTCGATCGCGGAAGATCAGAATCAGCGTGTAGGCAAGCCAGAACACGGGAGCGGAGACCAGCACCGCGTATGCGCCGCCGTCGGATTTTTTGAATCCGTATTTCACCATCACCAGCACCGCGGTTGCCGCATACACCGAGAGCAGGGCCTGGATGAGTGCGGTGAGTGCGAAGGTGGAGTTCATGATAGAAAGAATGACAACACCGACCGTGGCAAGCAGAGAGATTGCGGACACCACGCCGCCGATCAGGACGAACGGGGAGGGGGCGGAGTCTTCCGCTGCGGGCAGACGGAAGGACAGGAAGACAAAGACTGCAAGGGCCACGAGCGAAACCGTCATGAGTACGGGTGTTACCGCAAGTTGGTTTACAAAGAGACCTGTGTGCCGGTCAAATGAATAGGCGAGTTCGGTTGCGCGCAGGAGTGCGCCGCAAAGTCCCAAAAACAGGGGGAGAAGCACAAACGGAAACCAGCGTTTCATCATACCACTCCTTATTCGGTACGGTCCGCGAGCGGGATGTAGGACTCTGCCGCCGCAAGGGACTTATATGCGGGACGGATGATGCGCCCGCCAAGGGTTGCTTCTTCAATGCGGTGTGCACACCAGCCGACCATACGCGCGATGGCGAAGATGGGGGTGTACAGGTCTTTCGGGATGTTGAGCATTTCGTAAATCAGACCCGAGTACATATCGACATTTGCGCAAAGGGGTTTGGTGTTGCCCTTTTCTTCCAGGAAGACTTGCGGGGTCAAGCGTTCCACCGATTCGATGAGCTCGAAACGGTCGATGAAGCCGGTCTTCTTCGCGAGTGCGCGCGCATAGTCTTTGAGCAGGACTGCGCGCGGGTCGGACATGGTATAGATCGCGTGCCCCATGCCGTAGATCTTGCCGCTCTGGTCCCCCACTTCGCGGCGGATGATACGGCGCAGGTAGTTTGCGACTTCTTCATCGTCCTTCCAGTTTTTAACGTTTCTTTCAATGTCAGCGAACATATTGCACACGCGCAGGTTGGCGCCGCCGTGGAGCGGACCCTTGAGCGAGCCGAGTGCCGCGCCGATCGCGGAATAAGTATCGGTACCCGAAGAGGAAAGCACGCGGCAGGAGAATGCCGAGTTGTTACCGCCGCCGTGCTCTGCGTGAAGGATCAGGCACAAGTCGAGCAGTTTTGCTTCTTCTTCGGTGTACTTTTTATCCTTGCGGATACAGTAGAGCAGGGTTTCTGCGGTGGACAGACCTGCGGGCGGGATGTGCAGGTACATACTCTTATTTTCAAAATAGTGGCGCTTGACTTGGTACGCCTGTGCCGCAATGATGGGCATCTGCGCGATGAGCGCGATGGACTGGCGCAGCATATTTTCAAGCGAGCAGTTGTCCGGGTCAGTGTCATACGAGTACATAACGAGCACCGAGCGCGCCAATTTGTTCATAATATCCGAACTCGGCGCCTTGATGATCATATCTTCGGTGAAGTTTTTGGGGAGCTCGCGGTTTTCGTGGAGCAGGTCCTGAAACACGGCGAGCTGGTTTTTGGTGGGAAGCTGACCGAACAGGATGAGATATGCCACTTCTTCGAAGCCGAAACGGTCGTCTTCTACAACACCGCGGACAAGGTCTTCCACGTTGATGCCGCGATAGAAGAGCTGACCTTCCATCGGCTGGCGTTCATTATCCACCATAGAATAACCGCGGACGTTACCAATCTGCGTGAGGCCTGCAAGTACGCCCGTACCGTCTGCATTACGCAGACCGCGGCACACATTCAGACGGGAATACGCTTCCTGCGGGATATGGTTATTTTTCTTGAATTCTTCACATAAACTTGCAATGACCAAGTTTGACTTTGCAACATTCATATCAGACATGGCGAAGTCCTCCTTGTTGGGAATAGTTACTACTATTTTACACGAAATTGAACAAATAGTCAAATCAAAAGAACAGAGGTGTACAGGATGAAACGATTTTTTCTGCTTTGTCTGGGATTGTGGCTTGCGACCTTTGCCTTGCCGCTGGTCTGCCTTGGGGGGGAAAGGGCGATTCTGCCCACTCCGCAGGTACAGGAAGAAGAGGCGATCGATGCCAACACCACGGTCACGGTCCTGCGGGACGGGGTGGTGGAGGAAATGAGTCTGGAAACCTATCTCCAAGGCGTGGTGGCGGCCGAGATGCCCGCACTCTTCCCCGAAGAAGCGCTGAAAGCCCAGGCGGTCGCGGCGCGGACGTATACCATGAAGCGCGCGGCGGAAGAAGCGGATGCAAGCCATAAGGGCGCGATGGTGTGTGCAAACCCCGACCACTGCAAAGCGTATCAGCCCATTTCATCTTTTGCCGCGCATTGGGGGACGAGCGGGGAGAGTTACACCGAGAAGATTCAAAAGGCGGTTCATGACACCGACGGGGAGATTTTACTCTATGAGAATCAGCCCATCAGCGCGGTGTTCCATTCGTCGAGCGACGGGAAGACCGAGCGGGCGGCGGATGTGTGGGGGCGCGACGTGCCGTATCTGCAGAGTGTTGAGACGGTGGGGGATGACGCGGCGCCCAATTTTGAGAGTACCGTAACCGTGCCGAAAGAAACGTTTATCGCTAAGGTGAAAGAGACATACCGAAATGCGGATTTTTCGTCCGCGCCCAAAACATGGTTTTCCGATTTTGTACGGAGCGATGCAGGCGGGGTCAAGACGGTTTGCGTGGGGGGCGTCAACATCAGCGGACGCGATTTGCGCGTGATGTTCGGGTTGCGGAGCACACATTTTACCGTGGATGTGGATGAAAGCAACATTACCTTTGCCACCCGTGGATACGGGCACGGGGTTGGCATGAGCCAGTACGGGGCGCAGGGGCTTGCGAAGAAGGGGATGGACTACCGCGGGATTTTGGCGCATTACTATCAGGGGGCGACTTTGGGGAAAGTGAAAATAGAAAAACAGGTGTGAGTTTTCTCACACCTGTTTTGGTTTTTACTTAGTCGGTAATGTACGGGAGCAGAGCGATATGACGTGCACGCTTGATTGCGACGGTCAACTGACGCTGATGCTCTGCACAAACACCGGTCATTCTGCGCGGCAGGATTTTGGAACGATCGGAAAGATAACGGCGCAGTTTTGCGGTATCTTTGTAATCGATCTGTCCGGCTTTATCAACGCAGAAAGAGCAAACTTTTTTGCGCTTACGGCTTCTGTTACGATCCATTACGGAATCCTCCTTTAATTGATTTGGGGCTTAGAACGGCAAGTCTTCGTCGCCGTCGAGCAGTTCCTCAAACTGTGCCATGTTCGGCATGGTGGGCGCTGCTGCCGGTGCGGAGTTGCCGCCATAGGGGAACGCATCCGCGCTCGGCGCGGAATCACGCTTGGACTCTGCGAAGAAGCATTCGTCTGCCACGATTTCGCAAGTAGTCCGATTGTTGTTGTCCCGATCTGTCCAGTTGCGGACCTGGATCCGCCCAGAAACCGCCACCAGTTGACCTTTGCGGAACCATTTGGATACGAACTCTGCGGTGCCGCGCCATGCGACGATGTTGATGAAGTCAACCGTCTGCTGACCTTCCGCATTGTTTTTGGAGTACCCACGGTCTACCGCAAGGGTAAAGGATGCGACCGGGATGTTGGACTGGGTATGACGCAGTTCGGGGTCTTTGGTGAGACGACCCATCAGGATTGCTTTGTTTAACATGAAAAGCCCTCCTTACTTCGCTTCGTCCTGGCAGACGATGATGGAACGCATAACACCTTCGGTGATCTTGTAGTTACGGTCCAATTCTGCCGGGAAAGACGGAGCACATTCGAACTCTGCAAAGACATAGTAGCCTTCCGGCTTGTCATTGATCGCATAAGCGAGACGGCGCTTACCCCATTCATCGATGTTGGTAAGAGTTGCGTTTGCTTCGATCAATGCTTTGAACTTTGCAACCAGTTCCGCGATAGCGGTTTCGCCCAGATCGACATCCAGGATCATAATGGTTTCGTACTTAGCAGTGATTTTTGCCATTTTCTACACCTCCTTTTGGACTTTTGGCCCCAACTGTCGTAGGGGCAAGGATACAAAATAATATTATACAGAATCTACCGAAAATGTCAAGTAAAATTCAAAATTTGCCAAATGTAAGAAAGTATGTTATCATTAAAAAAACATGTTTGGAGGAAAACCATGATGAAAACCTCTCGTCTTGCACGCGCAGGATTGATCGCGGCGGTCTACGTCGTATTAAATCTCTTGCTCCCGTTTGGGTTCGGACCCATCCAGTTCCGTCTGTCCGAAGCGCTCTGCCTGCTTCCGCTCTTGTATGCGGAATCGGTGTGGGGTCTGTTTGTCGGGTGCTTTGCCGCAAACTGTATCGGTATGGGGATTGGTCTCACCACCCCGTGGGATATGGTGTTCGGATCGATTGCGACACTGCTTGCCGCATTGTGGACGAAAAAGTGTAAGTCGGACTGGACCGCGCCCATCCCGCCCGTCGTTTGCAACACCATCATCGTCGGCACAATGCTGACCGCGGTGTTCACCCCCGGGATGCCGTATGCCGTGTGGGGATATAACATTTTGACGGTCGGTGCAAGCGAAACGATAGTCTTGTATCTCTTTGGCATTCCCTTATTGAAAGTTCTGAGAAAACTAAAACTGAAATAGGAGTGAAAAGGATGAAAGTAAAGAAAGCTGTTATCCCTGCCGCGGGGTTTGGCACCCGTATGCTGCCCGCGACCAAAGCGATTCCGAAAGAAATGCTCCCGTTGGTCGACCGCCCGAGCATCCACTACATTGTGGAAGAAGCGGTGAAATCAGGGATTTCCGAAATTTTAATCATCACCAGCCGTGGCAAGGAAGAACTTTGCGACTATTTTGACTATTCGCCCGAACTCGAGGCGAAACTACGCGCATCCGGCCGTGAAGAAGAGGCAGACGCACTCCGTGCCATCGCGGATATGGCGGATATCACATTCATCCGTCAGAAAGAACAGCACGGGCTGGGTCATGCGATTTTGTGCGCGAAGGCATTTACGGGTTCGGAACCCTTTGCGGTATTGCTCGGCGACGATGTCATGGTGGGCAAGACCCCTGTTACCCGCCAGCTTTTGGATGTATATGAAAAAACAGGTTGCGCAACCGTTGGGGTCAGTTACGTCCCCAACGACCAAATCAGCAAGTACTGCTCGCTGGATGTTACTCCGGTGGAAGAGCGCGTGATGGAAGTCCATAAACTCATCGAAAAACCGAGACTCGATCAGATTATGTCCAACTACGCGATTTTGGGACGATATGTTCTCACCCCCGAAATCTACAATATGCTGGAGCATCTGTCGGCAGGGTACGGCGGCGAAATTCAGCTGACTGACGGGCTCAACGCGCTCTGTCAGACACAGAAGTTGCTTGGCGTGGAGTATGAAGGGGTACGATATGATACGGGAAATCTCCGTGGATACCTGCACGCAACGGTTCAGATCGCGCTCCAGCATCCCGAAGTAGGCGACTGGTTTAGAGATTATCTGAAGAATTTGTAAGTGAAACAGAAAGCCGAGCATCGATTGATGCTCGGCTTTTTGTTTTGTTAGAGTGCGGGGGCGACCTTGACGTTGATGGTGTAGGTCTTGATCGGACCGCTTTCCGGCTGGACGGTGACGCGGATCTGTGTGGTGTACGCCACATTGGAGTTTGCACGGACGTAGATTTCGTTGGAGATCTGACCGCTATGGACGATGTAGTTGTTGACCTTGATGGTCGCGCGATCACCTGCCGCGGCAACCGGGGTTACCGTGATGCTGGTGGTGTTTGCGATGGATACATCGTAGGTGTAGACATCGGGCTTCAGTTCCACTTCATAACTGCCGTCGCCACCGTTGATACGCAAACTCTTGAGTGCGGATTCGGTGGAGACCGCGTCGGTCTTAAACGAGATGGTACGGGTCACGACGTTTCCGCTTGCATCTTCAAAGGTCGCGGTAACGTGGTAGGTTGCGCCGCTATCCAGGTTGGTGAGTGCGACGGTCTTACTGCCCACACGGTTCGGAGTGAAGTTAGAAAGAAGCGAAGTGGAGTTTGCCGCGCCTTCCTTCTTGTAGGAGATCGAGATGGAACCGATGGAGTTGAAAGATGCTTCCACGTTTGCGGAGTTCTTGGTGATGTCGTTTGCGGTGAGTTCAAACGTGAGTGAGCCGGAGAGGAAGGTTTGCTTCTTTTCCTGGGAGGTTCTGTCCGCCGCGTCTTTTGCGACCGCGGTAACCGTGTATGCGGTGTTGGACTCAAGACCTGTGAAGGTCATGGAAGTCTGACGGCCTGCGGTAACCGAAACGGTTTGAGAAATCGGTGCACCCTTGGAAGAAGACAAGGTAACCGTAACGCTACCCGAGGTGTTGGATGTTACATAGATGTCTGCGGTGGAGGATGTTACATCGCCGAGCGAGAGATCCGAGAGACGGAGTGTGCCGTCGGAAGTCTTGAACTGGCTGGTAACCGTGGTGATTCTGTTGGAAGAAGAATACTGCAGGGTATTGTTGTTGATAGTGAGATAGTAGGTGGTGTTCGAATCTAACGGTTCATCGGGCAGAATGGTGATGGAGCGCTTGTTCGAACTGATCTCTGCGGTGAACGAGACCGAGTTGCCATAGGTGCTGTTGCGGCGCAGAGTGAGTACGGATTCTTCCAGATAACGTGCGGTAACCGTGCCGCCACCGTACTGATAGATCGGGGATTCGAAGGAGATGGAAAGTTCACCGTCGAGCGCGACGTCGGTTGCGCCGTTTGACGGATGGAACAGGATGTCGCCGCCGTCAATGGTAGCACCCGTGGAGAAACGGGACACGATACGGCTGTTGAGATTGTTGTTGCGGTCACTCAGCGTGCCTGCCGGGATGACCACATAGTATGTGGTGTTAGTCTCCCAGTTTGCCCCCGGGGTGAGTGTGATGATGGTCTTCGAGGAGTTGAGCGAAGCATTGAACGAGACCGGGTTTCCGTCTAAGTTGTCTTTGTAGACTTCAATGCAGTTGTTTTCCACATAGGATTCACTCAATGTCGAGCCGGAAGAACGGTAGACCGTATCACCAAAGGAGATGCGGACGGTCTGGGTGCGAGCCACGCTGGTCTGACCGTTGGACGGATAGAAGGACGGCTTCAAAGTGCCGCTTCCTGTGTAATCATCGTCATCATAGTTTCCGCTATAATCGTCTTCGGTGGTGAAGTATGCATACGAACGACCGTTGCTTTCGCCGCTTGCGTCATAAATCTTTCCTGCGACTACCACGATGTAGTAGGTGGTATCGGGTTCGAGTTCTTCATCCGGAGAGATGGTAACCGTGGTATCCGAAGTGTTGAGAGAAGCGGTAAACGGTACCGAGTAGCCGGAAGTGCTGCCTTCACGGAGTTCCACCGCGTAGTTTTCGATGTAGGATGTGGTCATCGAAGTCTTGGAAGAAGAACGGTAGATGGGAGTGTCGAAGTACAAACGGATGGTGGGCTCAAGCGAGACATC
Source organism: Oscillospiraceae bacterium (assembly GCA_015067485.1). Classification (GTDB taxonomy): domain Bacteria; phylum Bacillota; class Clostridia; order Oscillospirales; family JAAYXM01; genus SIG510. Next base: position 17,236 of record SVMJ01000002.1, on the reverse strand, counting down.
GGTCGAGCGAGTGGTGGGGTAGAAGCGCGGAACGAGAGAAGAGGAGGTTTCTTCATCGTCGTAAGTGTTATCTTCGTCTTCATCGTCATAGTTTCCGCTGCCGCCGACTACCGAGAGCGGGCGGGTCTCGTAAGAGACGGTACCGATTCCTTCGTATGCGGTGGTGATGGAGCCGGTTCCCGTGAACGATGCGGAAGTTTTGATGTATGCGGTACCGACCGTTACCCCGCCTGCGAGCGAGATCATCGAGTTTTTCGCATCTGCTTCCACATCCAAACGGGTGATGGAACCCGACTGGAGCATCAGGGTCGCGCGGTCATAGACAGTGAACTGGTCGATGGTGCCGGTCGCTTTGATGACCGCGTCGGTGTCCACATTGACGGTTTCAAAGTCGCCGTTTAAGCGGACGGTGTCGCTGGAAAGGCTCGAACCGGAAAGGAACACGGTATTGAAGTCGTTGCCCGAAAGGGTAACGCCGTTGTTGACTGTGGTTTTGGTAACATAGGAAGAACCGGAAAGAGTAACTTTCGCTTCACCCGATGCACTCGCCGCAACCAGAGTATTGACGCCTGTGTTGGACAGGTTGACTGCGCTATCCACACCGCCGCTTGCGGTCAGCGTGCCAAGGATGCGGCAGGAGTTAAAGGAGATCGCACCGTTTACCACGCCTTCGGTAACTGTTACATTGTTCGGGTAGATGGTGTTGTAATACGAACTCCCTGAAACCGAGAAGGACTGGTTATTGGATGCGATGATCTCGTTTTTGAGTACTTCATATAAAATCTTTGCCGCTTCTGCACGAGTGAGTGCTGCTTTCGGACGGAAGTTACCCTTCTGATCGCCCATCATGTAGGTCTTTGCGACCATCTTGGAGACCGAGGCGAGCGCCCACGAGTCGATGGTGGAAGCATCGCCGAAAGTGGTGGAGCCTGTGGTTTCCGGCTCGGTTACGATACGTGCGAGCATAACCGCTGCTTCCTGACGGGTGATGTTACGGTTTGCGCCGAAGGTGTTGTCCGAATAGCCCGAGATGTAGCCGGCAGAGACCGCCTTCTTGACTTCCTGGTAGAACCAGTCGCTTGACGAAACATCGGTGAAGCCGATGGTCGCCGAGTGATTGATGCCGAGCGCGGTGTTCACCATTTTCGAGAACTCCGCACGGGTTACCGTGTTATTGGGACGGAATGTGCCGTTGGTATAGCCCGAGATGTAGCCGGTACTGACACCGTATTCGATGTAGTCCTCCGCCCAATGCCCTTTGATGTCAGAAAGGGACGCCGCGGAAACCGACGGCAACAGACTGACCAGCATCGCGACAGATAAAACGAGCGCGAACAATCTTTTTGTGTTTTTCAGCATCTTCGATTACCTCACTTTTCATTCCGTTGGATTACAGGTAGAATCCTTTTCTCTATTTTACACTATATATTGCGGTTCGGCAATCATTTTGTTAAAAAAATATAAAAAAACTCCGCAGGAAATAACTTCCTGCGGAGTGAGAGACGTTATTGATTTGAATAGCGGAGCAAAAACTGACGGGTGCGCTCCATTTGCGGGTTTCCGAAGACTTGTTCGGGGGTGCCCTGTTCCACGATGAAACCGTCATCCATGAAGATCACGCGGTCTGCCACATCGCGGGCAAATGCCATTTCGTGGGTAACGATGACCATGGTCATATTCTCTTCCGCGAGCGAGCGGATGACCTTTAAGATCTCGCCGACCAATTCGGGGTCGAGCGCGCTTGTGGGCTCATCAAAGAACAGGATCTCGGGGTGGAGTGCCATGGCGCGTGCAATCGAGACGCGCTGCTGCTGACCGCCCGAGAGTTGGTACGGATATTCCGCTTCCTTTTCGGAAAGCCCCATTTTGGAAAGGAGTTTTCGCGCGGTTGCTTCCGCTTCTTCGCGGGGCGTGCCAAGCACGGTCATGGGTGCTTCGGTGATGTTTTTGAGTACCGAAAAATGCGGGAACAGGTGGAAGTTCTGGAATACCAACCCGACTTTCAAGCGAATCTCGCGGAGCATCGCTTTGTCCGCATAGACCGCATCGGTTACCATATCGCGACCCGACACGCGGATCGAGCCGGAATTTACGGTTTCAAACTGATTGATGCAGCGGAGCAGGGTGGATTTTCCCGAGCCGGAAGGGCCGATGATCGCAACCACTTCGCCTGCATCCACCGAAAAGGAGATGTCTTTTAAGACTTCGTTTTCCCCGAAGGACTTGGAAACGTGTTCGACCGATAAAATGTTCATAAAAAGCCCTCCTTTAACGGTAGTAATCGAGTTTGCGCTCAAGCGCCGCAAAGCCGCGCCCGACGATGAAGTTCATCACGAGATAGAAGATCGCCGCGATCACATACGGGACCACGCTGACCGCGCCCGATGCGGCTTTTGCCGCCACGTCAAAGAGTTCCGCGACCGCGATGACGCGGGCAAGGGCGGTGTCTTTGACCAGGGTCATGAATTCGTTGCCCATCGGGGGAAGGACGCGTTTGATGACCTGGGGCAAAACGATTTTGAAGAATGTTTGACTGCGGGTAAAGCCGAGTGCGGCCGCCGCTTCATACTGTCCGCGCGGGATGCTTTCAATGCCGCCGCGGTAGATCTCGGCAAAGTATGCCGAGTAGTTGAGCCCGAATGCGACCACCGCCATGGTGAAACGATCCACGCCCGAAATGCGGAACAAAAAGTACGGACCGAAATAGAAGAAAAATAGCTGGAGCATGAGCGGTGTGCCGCGCATAATGAGCAGATATGCCTGCACGGGTAAGCGGATGATCTTAAAACGAGACATGCGCCCGGCGGCAAAGAGCAGACCGAGCGGGAGCGCGATGATGAGCGTAAGCGCAAAAAGGGCAAGGGATGTACCCATGCCGTCGATCATCGCGGGGAGTAATTGGGATAGATTGATGTTTCGCATATGTATCTCCTTACAGGAAAACAACGGGCAGGGAATCCCTGCCCGTCATTGTGAGATTCGTGATTATTCAGCGCTTGCTGCCTGACCGGAAGCGATGTACCAGTTTGCAACGATGCTGTCGACCAGAACTGCGTCGGATGCGCCCTGGTTGAGGTCCATGAAGCAGAGCATGTTGTCTGCGAAGGTGTTTGCAGCTGCGATGCTTGCGTTCAGTTCGGTTGCACCCTTGAGTGCGTCTTCAGCGGAAGAGCCTGCCTGCAGAGCGATGTTCTTTCCTGCGAGGTCCGCAAGGGTTGCGATGTCGGAGTCTGCCTTAACGACCAGAACCTGTTCGTTCTTCAGATACGGAGCGGAGCAGCTCATTGCATCGATGCGTTCCTGAGTCAGGGTCATGCCGTTCCAGATGCAGTCGATGTTGCCGGAGTTGAGTTCCATTTCCTTTGCGTTCCAGTCGATCGGAATGAATTCGACTTCCCAGCCAAGGTATTCGCAAACAGCCTTAGCGAGATCGATGTCGAAACCGACGATTTCGTTGTTGTCATCACGGTAACCCATCGGCGGGAAGGAATCGTCCAAACCAACCTTCAGGGTGCGGCCTTCGGTGTAACCTGCATCGAGTGCAGCAGCGTCTGCTTCGATGACGGTGATATCGGTGCCGAACCACTTTTCAGCAACTTCAGCAACCTTGCCTTCTGCCTTCAGAACCTTGAGTGCGTTGTTGACTTCGTCACAAAGCACGTCGCCCTTGCGGAATGCGATGCCATATTCTTCAGCAGCCAGGGATTCTTCCAAAACTTTGTAGCCTGCGTCTTCATCTGCCGCGTTGTTGCAGCCTGCGAGAATCAGGGTGAATGCTATTACCAGGCACAGTACCAATGCAAGTGTCTTTTTCATGATAAATGTCCTCCTTTGATGTTTGAGTGCTTTATTACTTTATCACGATAAATCAAAAAAGTCAACAGGGGAATCAAAAAAAGTTGAAAAAATTTTTTCATGCGTGTATGATATAGGTAAGGAAACAAAAGGAGAGGAAGAAAATGAAGAAGATTTTGCTGCTTGGCGATTCCATTCGCCAGGGCTATTGCAGAACCGTGAAAACCGCGCTGGACGGGGTTTGTGAAGTGTACTTCCCGCAGGAGAACGGGCGTTTTGCCGAGTACACTTACCGTCAGCTGCACGTGTGGAGAGGAGAACTCGGGCTTTCTGAGGATCTTGATTTGATTCATTGGAATGTGGGGCTGTGGGACACCGCGGAACTCTATGGAGAAGAGCCGCTCACACCGCTGCCCATCTACTGCCACTACATTGAAAAGATCTGCAAGCGTCTTGTGGCGTTCTATCCGAATGCCAAGATCATTTTTGCGACGTCCACTGCGGTGCTGGAAGACAAGTGGCCGAATCCCAAGGAATTTTACCGCTCGAATAAGAATACCGAGTTGTATAACGCGGCGGCTGTGGAAATCGTGAAGAAGTACGGGTTTGAAGTAAATGACCTGTACGCAAAGACCAAGGATATTGATGAGAGCAATTACTCGGATCAGACCCATCTCAACAACGAAACGGGCAAGACCTATATGCTCAAAACCGTGCTGAAAACGCTTTGCGAAGCGCTGGATGTGCAGGTGGATGTGGATTATGCGGATGTGGTCCGCAGAACCGAACATCAGGAAGTTTTGGGGATGTAGCATGAAGCGGATCCTTGCAATATTCTTGGTGCTCTTGCTGTGCGGATGCACAGCACATGAGTTTGATGCGACCTGTACGATCACGGTGGATTGCACGAGTGTTTTGGAAAATGAAGCACTTAGCGAATCCTTGCGTGAGATCATCCCGCAGGATGGGATGATGTTTTCGGGTGATGTGGAATTTGCGCTCGGCGAGAGTTTGCTTGACGTATTCACCCGCGCGATGCAGGATGCAAAAATCCCCGCGGTACGGGAAGGCGCGTACATCTCTTCCATCGGCGGGCTCTCCCCGGGGGATTGCGGTCCCATGTCGGGCTGGATGTTTACAGTCAATGGGGAATTTGTCACCGTGGGCTGCGACGCGGTCTTCCTGCAAGCCGGCGACACGGTCGCATGGACCTATGTGACCGAATGGACGGAATGAAAAAGGTTGTGTTCTCAAAGAACACAACCTTTTTTAGTGGTGAGTTTGCAGCGACGAAGTGGTGAGTTATCGCTCATACCCGAGGTCCATCATGGACGGGTCGATGTTTTCCAAGATGGGTTTGACTTTGTGGCGGTCGCAAGCGGCTTTCACCAATCGGCAGATGCGCTTTTCTTCGTCGTGAGTTTTATTCCGCAGGAGAAAATCGATCCAAATTTCGCTATTGTCGCCATAGGACACGGTCAAATCCGGCATGAGTCTTTTGGCAGACAGTTCCTCCCAAATGGCATCGCCGGACGCGCCCGGAAAGACACCCCGAACTCCATACATATAGAACTCACCGTTCCAGTACGGGTCAATTCCGAATCTTGAACGACACGTTCCGTCCAAATAACGAACCAGTTCTCGGTGATGCCCGTAACTCCAAAGCGCGACTGTTTGGTCAGTACACCAAACCTGCTCTTCGCCGCTCTCTTTCAGATGCTCGTAAATATCATCGGCAAGACCTTTTTCCGATTCGTATTTACAGGGTTTCTCATGCGCACCGGATGAACCCAAGCGCCGAATAAAACTAAAAACTCCGTATGATTCGGCAACACTCTCCGTCAACTCAACGATTATTGAATACAAATTGTCTTTCAACCGTCCCGAAAGTCCTGTCAATCGATATGAAACACTGTCTCCGAAATGTGTGTGTTTTGAAAAGGTCACTTTCCCTTCTTTGTACAAATCGACAAACAACCGCCATCCGCGTGACATTTATTTCCACCCGCTTTCATTATTCAAACAGTTCAAATACCCAGTCTACCAAATCATCACCAATTGCGTCCCCAACAAGACCGAAGAGAACTCCACCAATAATTGCCCCTACAATTGTTCCGACGCCCGGGGCGACAACTGTTCCTGCCGCTCCGAAGGGTTTAGATAAATCATAGCAGGAAACCCCGCATTTTTCAAGGTTTGATCGCCCGTCAAGTGTCCTCTTTTCCCGATTTGCCGTTTTGGACATGTGAAAGTTTCTCCGTGTGTTGTATGATGAATTTGTAACCCCGAAAACAACACAACAAAAGGAGGAAACAAATGAGTCAACAACTAAAAAGCAAAGGGGAAGTAGTAGGATCACGAGAATATTTTACAGCGTGTAACCGTAAAGTTTCTTTAGACAAACTGCTTTCAAACTCAAATCCGTATGCATACCCCGAACTATTAAAGGAACTGGGCGCACGCGCGGAAAGCGCGCTGTCCGCCGTCTGTAAAGATTGCAAAAACCTTGCACAGTACCTGCGATATTTCCCGGAAAATGAGCGCAGGCAGATGATTCGCATGGTCGAAGGTCTTGAGAAACTCATCTCGCGGTCGGGCAGTCGCTCGTGGACCGCAAGTTCGCTTTTGGATCTGCTCAAACTCAGCGCAAGTGAAACACGCTCTTTTTCATCCGCATCCGAACGTGATATCCGCTACGCGGCGGAAGATGTGGTGCGTGGCAAATATACCAATTCAAGCACGCAGATGGAGTTACTCAAAAAATCGATCGATCACGATATCTTAGAAGTCCGCGACGACATGGAAGCGCGGTTTTTGGAGAACATCTGCACAGGAAAACACAAAGACATACTGAAAGACATTCTGACCCGCGCACATTACGAAAACAACAAAAGCAGGATGCGTGGCTGGTGCGGATACACCCTGTTTTCCGATCGCTATCTCGAATGGGTGGAAGAGACCGCATTTGGCAAATCGCTCAAACGTGACGTCGGATCAAACTATGACTACGCGAAATACTTTTCTGAAAAACTCGCCGCGATCCGTGACGAGATCCAACGGGACATCAACCAAGGTGTTTACGACAACGACTATATCACCGACCCGTGCAAGGACAACCTGCTAAAAGCGGTAGAAAATCTTGAAAAATGCGGGATTTCCTGCTATGATTTAAAGAGAAAGATCGAAAGTCTTGCATGGTTCGTCGGCGGCGACCCGCAAAAAATCGCAGAACTCCAAAGAAAACTAAACTTCCTCCATCTCACCGGGCAACTAAAAGAAGACGGCGTCTATGGAAAAAAGACGCACCAAGCCATGTGCGAATTCCATGCAATGGTATTTTCTAATCCGCAAACTCCCAAACTCGTCCGCGTTGGTAAAGTCGTAGAAACAGGATTTGAGATTTCAAACATAAGCGGGTCTGCATTTGATGTCTTTAATAAAACACAAAAGCAAATCGGGGAAGCATCAAAAAACATCGCTATCTTTGATGTAAAAAACGGAGCCCTCGGAGAACGGTTGGCAGTAGAGTTATCTGCAACGGGGCAATATCGGAGCTTGGATGGCTTGACTGTTTCCGGCGATGCCATGCGTATGTTGGATAGCTTAGGCGATTCAGCAAAAATTTTTGAAAAAGCCGGCAAAAAAATTGCTGTTACCGGGCAAATCTTCAATGTTTTGGAACTTGGTAACGCCGTTTATAAAGACCTAAACGATGTAGACAAAAAGATCGGAGTTGGTACGCTGAAGTCTGCCACAGAAATTGTTCTTTCGGAAGTGACAGAGGCTGCTTTCGTTACAGTAGGCACTACGGTGACTCCGGTTCTTTTGGTAAAAATTTTCGGAGCGGCAGGGACGGTTGTTGCCCCGGGTGTTGGAACGATTGTTGGTGCGATTATCGGTGGAGTTCTCTATGCGCTTGTTGGCGATGCGTTGGTAGGGAAGTTTGTAGATGGTTTGTTTTACTTAGTTGAATAACAAAAAGCAGGTGTTTGAATTATGCCTCAGTTATGGCAAGACTATAAAGATGTTCGCTTTTCCAGGCAGTTCATTTCTAAAAATACCATTTTATATCGCTTGCAGGCACATACTTATGCCAGAAAAAAGTCAATGCACAAGGTGATTTTGGAACTCACCGAGCGTGTGATGGAGCCGTTTTGGGTGTTTAGTTTTGTGGAGCGTCTTGCTTCCATTCCCAAACGTGAATATGAAAAGAAGCGTGAAAAGCCGCACGAAGACTATGAATCAAAAAACGGACTGGCAGAAGATATTTACGACTTCTTGCAAAGAAACAAAACCGAATCGGTTTGGAAAAATGAGCGGTATGTCGCGCTTTGGAGCCGTGGTCATCACCGCGACTTGGTTCGCTTTTTGCACGATGTCTGCTGGTCAAAAAAATCATCCACCTACAACCCGTATTGGGACGGCGAGTTTTCCATGGGTGGGATTCTAAACCCGCCGGTCGGAACAGACGGTGATGCAGTGTGGAATTGGGTGCGAAGCGATGAAGGTCAGGTGGACTTGTTTGTGCGTTGTTTCGAAGATTTTACTTACATGGGAATTGAATTTCAATTCCAAGACCCGACCTTTGAAAAGGAAAAGTACATCTACGAACTTGTTCAGGAAGTTTGCACAGACCACTTCATCGACCCCATCTTGGAGAACATCGATCCTATGGATAATCTCGGATACGATGTGTAGTGGTGAATAATACCGTAGACGGAGTTTTTCAACTGATTGAATGGTAAAAGGAAGGTGGAGAAGGTGGGCGATATCTATAATCTCATTGAAAGATGGATTATCGAAGGGAAAATCACATTTTCCAAAATCACAATATATGAAGATAGGGTTTCTTACCGTCTATCAGGACACATAGGTCGCAAAGAAAAGATTCTGGATCAAATGATTTTGGAACTCACCGAATCTGTGATGGCTCCATACGGCGTGTTCAGCTTTATTCGCCGTTTGGACTATGTGATGGCGCGGCGAACAAAGGCTTACAAAAAATATGAATCCAAGCAAGGGCTTGCGAATGATATTTATGACCATCTGACCGCCACGAAAACCGAGCCGGTTTGGCGCACGAATCAGTCCGTGGCTCTTTGGAGCCACGGACATCACCGAAAACTGGTGCAGTATTTGGATGAGAAATGTCGGTCAAAACATCGTCTCAATCCGTACTGGGCTGGCGAGTTTTTTATGCATGGGTTTCGCAATGTATCCCCTGCAGAGACAGGACATGCTATGTGGAAGAAACTCTGCGCCGCCGATTTTTTCGCCGACATCTATGTTATATACAACGAATCTCCGCTTTTTATCGACTTCGAACTGCACTACCGCGACCATGACGAAGAAAAGCGCATCTGTCGATTGGTGAAAGCGGCTTGCGACCGCCACGGGGTCAAACCCATCCTGGAAAACATCGACCCGTCCATGATGGAACTCGGGTATGAAGCATAAAGACAGACACCGCTCAAGATTGAGCGGTGTCTTTTCTTGCACCTAAGATATGGAGATAGCGGAAGGTGGCGGCGGGGTATGAATCCAGCGGGCGGTAGTAGGCGTCATAACTGTGTGCGGCGACGTAGATTCTGCCGCGGCGGATGCCGACCACCACGAGCGAGTGGTAGAAGTCGCCCGTGCTGTCGCCGGGTTGGATGATGTCGCCGAGTTCCATTTCTTCGGGGGTGGTTTCCACGGCAAAGGGGCCGACGCTTTCATTGGAAGTTAAGAAGTTATAGAGAAATTCCACGCCCGTCCATGCGGGGGCGCGGTTGTTGACATCGATGTAGTACCAGCCAAAAGTGGGGGTGAAATTCATCACACCGCAACCCGCGTAGATGCATTGGGAGGCGAAGTTGGTGCAGTCTCCACCAAGGTCGTCGAAATTATAGTAATTGGGATTGCGCCGATACGCCCAGCGCCTTGCATAGCGCACCGCGGCGCGGCGGTCGTAGGGGATTTCTGTCAGCATAAAAAACAACTCCTGTCTGCTTCAGTTTATGAAACGGGCAGGAGTTTTGTGATTTTAGAGATAGGGTTTGTCGATTTTAATGACGGTGAAGTAGGTGGGGTCGAGTGCTTGCACCGCGGTTTCGATGCGGGATTTGATCTCGCAGTCCGGGTGCGGGCAACGGAACGGGACCACCACATCGAAGATCAGATTGGTGTGGGTGGGACCCGTAACCGCACGGAAATCGTGGATGGTAAGCCCGGGTTCCACCGCGGAGACCAAGAGTTCGATTTTTCTTTTGAGTTCCACGGTGAATGCGTCGTCGGTCGCCACCGGGTCCATGTGGATGGTGGCTTCGCAGGAGAGCTTTTCACTCAGTTCGTGCTCGATGTTGTCGATCAGGTCGTGGACGGTGGCAAAGTCCTGATTTGCGGGGACTTCCACGTGGAGTGAGAGCATCATGCGACCCGGACCGTAGTCGTGGATGATCAGGTCGTGCATTCCGATCACCACTTCGTTTGACATGACCAGTTCCCCGATTTGCTTAACAAGTTCGGGGTCGGGTGCTTTGCCGAGTAGGGGGTCGACGGTTTCTTTTGCGGCACGGATGCCCGCATAGAAAATGAAGAGCGACACCAGTACACCGCACCAGCCGTCGAGGTTCAGCGCGGTCAAGTGCGAGACGATGGCACAGGCGAGAACCACAAGGGTGGCGATCATATCGCTCAGACTGTCAAGCCCTGTTGCACGCATGGCGGCAGAGGAGATCTTCTTTCCGACATTGCGGTTATAGAGAAACATATAGAATTTGACCGCGATGGATACTGCCAAAATGGTGATGGCGGTGGTGTTGAATGTAATGGGAGCGGGGGAGAGAATCTTCCCGACCGAGCTTTTGAGCAGTTCAAAGCCCATGAGCAAAATGAGAAGGGATACGATGAGACCCGAGAGATACTCGGCGCGACCGTGTCCGAACGGGTGGTCGGGGTCGGGCTTTTGCCCGGCCAGGCGGAAGCCGAACAGGGTAACAAGAGATGAGCCCGCATCGGATAGGTTATTGAACGCATCTGCGGTCATCGCGATCGAGTGGGTGAGAAGTCCTGCGAAGAATTTGCCGAGAAAGAGCAGGAGATTTAAGAAAATCCCGACCGCGCCGCACAGCACCCCGTACGCTCTGCGTACTTCGGGGTTGGAAACATCGTTGCGGGCAGGAATGAACCAAGCAGCCAGAAGAGAGATCAAGCGGGGACACCTCGTTTCAAAAATCGGTACTTTGGTAACAGTATATCATAAATTCCTGTTTATTCCACTATTATTTTGAAAAAAACTTGACAAAAGGGACAATGGGTGCTATGATGTGAAAAATGTTTCCGTTGAAACCGCAGGGATTTTTTAGACCGGCGGGGAAGGAAGCTCTGGAGAATCCCGTTATTCCAAACGGGTGCCGAAGGTGCAAGGCGTAAGCCGAATCTCTCAGGCAAAAGGACAGAGAAAAACATTCGATTTTCTGTATTTTGTAGATTCAGCTGCCGATTTCCGTAACGGAATCGGCAGTTTTTTGTTTCGAAAGGGGAATTTTGAAATGGACGCAGTACTCAAATTTGTCCAAACGGTAAACGCGTATCTCTCCGACTACATTCTCATCATTTTGCTCATCGGCTGTGGGCTGTATTTCACCATCCGCACCCGTTTCGTGCAGGTTCGCTGCTTCGGCGAGGGCTGGAAGAAGATGTTTGGAAATTTCAGTCTCAAAGGGAAGAAACAGGAGAGCGGCATGAGCTCGTTCCAGGCGGTTGCGACCGCGATCGCGGCGCAGGTCGGTACGGGCAATATCGTGGGCGCATCGGGCGCGATCTTGCTCGGTGGTCCGGGCGCGATTTTCTGGATGTGGATCATCGCATTCTTCGGCATGGCGACTATCTACGCGGAAGCGGTGCTCGCACAGAAGACCCGTGTGGTGGACGAAGACGGCACCGTCCATGGCGGTCCTGTCTACTACATCAAGCATATGTTCAAGGGCAAGTTCGGCAAGTTCCTTGCAGGTTTCTTTGCGATTGCGGCAGTACTCGCGCTTGGTTTCTTCGGCGCAATGGTACAGTCCAACTCCATTGGGGAAGCGTGCAACACCGCATTCGGTATCCCGACTTGGGTAACCGGTCTTGTCATCGCGGCACTTTGCGCATTCATCTTCGTGGGCGGTGTACAGAGAATCGCGGCGGTTACCGAAAAAATTGTTCCTGTTATGGCGATTTTGTATTTGGTGGGTGGCATCATCGTTCTCATTGGGCGTGCACAGTTCTTGCCCGAAACCGTCAGCATGATCTTCAAGTACGCATTCGCTCCGCAGGCAATCATCGGAGGTGGCTTCGGTATGGCACTCAAGACCGCGATCAGTCAGGGTGCAAAGCGCGGGCTGTTCTCCAATGAAGCGGGTATGGGTTCCACCCCGCACGCACACGCACAGGCAAACGTGAAAGCCCCGCACGATCAAGGCGTTGTTGCGATGATCGGTGTGTTCATCGATACTTTTATGGTGCTCACCATGACCGCGCTGGTCGTCATCTCCACCCTGTATGCAGGAAACGGTCCGCTCGCGGCAGGTGCTGCGGAAGGAATCGCGAAGACCAATATGGCACAGCTTGCATTCGGCGAAGTGTTCGGAAGCGGTTTTGGCAGTGGTTTCGTTGCGATTTGCTTGCTCTTTTTCGCATTCTCCACCATCGTTGGCTGGAACTTGTTCGGAAGAATCAATATGACCTATCTATTTGGGAAAAAGTCGGGCGCGATTTACTCGATCATCGCAATCGTGTTCGTGTTCGTAGGCTCGCTTCTTTCCAATGATTTGGTTTGGGAACTGACCGATATGTTCAACCAGCTCATGGTCATCCCGAACGTCATCGCGCTTCTTGCTCTCGGCGGTTTGGTTGCCGCAGCGGTAAAATCCAAGAAAAACGAATAGTTGGAAGGGCTGATTTTTCAAAATCAGCCCTTTTTTCGTTGCAATTTGGTTTGAAATTTGGTATAATAAATGGGTATTTGAATTTGGGAGGGAAATTCCGTGAAAATCGGCTTTGATAATGAGATGTATTTCAAACTGCAGACCCAGCGCATTCACGAGCGAATGGATTCGTTCGGCGGGAAGTTGTATCTGGAGTTTGGCGGCAAGCTGTTCGATGATTTTCACGCATCCCGTGTTCTGCCCGGGTTCCAGCCGGACAGCAAAATGCAAATGCTGCTCAAGATGAAAGACGAAGCGGAAATCGTCATCACCATCAACGCAAACGATATTGAAAAGAACAAAGTCCGTGGCGATCTTGGCATCACCTATGACCAAGACGTCATGCGTCTCATTGACGCGTTCCGTGAATACGGACTCTATGTGGGGAGCGTAGTACTCACACGCTTTGCGGGACAACCCTCGGCTGAGAAGTTTGAGCGAAACCTTCAGAGTTTCGGCATCAAGACCTATCGTCATTACTCGATTCCCGAATATCCGACCAATATTCCGCTCATCGTGTCCGAGCAGGGCTTTGGCCGCAATGACTATATTCAGACCGAGCGCCCTGTCGTGGTCATCACCGCGCCCGGTCCGGGAAGCGGCAAGATGGCGACCTGTTTAAGCCAGTTGTACCATGAACACGAGCGTGGGGTGAAAGCGGGCTATGCGAAGTTTGAGACTTTCCCGATTTGGAACCTGCCGCTCAAGCACCCGGTGAACCTAGCATACGAGGCGGCGACCATCGATCTCTCCGATCTCAACATGATCGACCCCTTCCATCTGGAAGCGTATGGGGAGACCACGGTCAACTACAACCGTGATGTGGAAATTTTCCCGGTTCTTGAGACCATTTTCCGCAGAATCAACGGCACCTGCCCGTACAAGAGCCCGACCGATATGGGCGTTAACATGGCAGGTTATGCTATTACCGATGACGAAGTGTGCTGTGAAGCATCGCGGCAAGAGATCATCCGCCGTTTCTATGAGACCCAATGTTCGGTCCGCAAAGGCAATTCCGATCTGGGTCAGATCCATAAACTCGAAATGCTGATGAGTTCTATGAATCTGGAATGCTCGGAACGCAAAACCGTTCCCGCGGCGCTTACCGCGGCGGAAGTAACCGGCGGCCCTGCAACCGCGATTGAACTGCGTGATGGCACCATCGTAACCGGGAAGACCTCGGATCTCTTGGGTGCAACCGCGGCGGCACTACTCAACGCACTCAAACACCTTGCGGATATTCCGGATGAGGTGGATCTGGTATCGCCCTCTGCACTTACTCCCATCCAGCGGCTCAAGACCGAGCATTTGGGAAGCCATAACCCGCGCCTGCATACCGACGAAGTGCTCATCGCGCTCTCCATGAGTGCGGTAAGCAACCCGAGCGCGGAAAAGGCACTTGCACAACTCGATTCTTTGGCGGGTGCGCAGGTGCATTCCTCGGTCATTTTGTCCACGGTGGACGAAAACGTGCTCAAGAAACTCGGCGTGCAACTCACTTGCGAGCCGGTTTACCAAAACAGAAGACTGTATCATAAATAGTGGAGAGCCTGCGTAATGCAGGCTCTTCTTCGAAAAGGAGTGATATTTCATGACGATTCAACAGAAATTTGAACTGTACGACCTGCTGCTTGAAAACTACGAAGTGGGTCAGCGCGAAAAGATGGGACTTTTAGGGCATTATTTGGGCAGGCACGACATCAAAGCGAAAACGTATAGATGCGGTCAGCTCAAAGAAGTGTTTGAGCAGATGTCAGATTTTTTTACTATCGATAACGAGTATCCGGAGAATGCACCACCCATTCCGTATGTTACGATTTTGGAACGCCCGAATGAGGAAACACTGCTCGCGGAAGAGATTGCAAGCGAAGAAGCAATCGGAGAAAAATTCGCCTCTCTCCCTGAGCGCATGGATGGAGAGTTACTCCATTTTGACTACAACCAACAGGACAGACTTGCAAAGTACATCAACGGCTACGAGTGTCGCTTGAGTGAAGAGCAAATCGAACAGGTGCATGAAGATTATCGTGTTGCGAAGGAAAACGAGACCATTGTATATGATAAGGAGCACGAGTGCTTCACATTCCCGCTCTCGTTTGAAACTCCGAATGAACTCCCGCTCATGATGAGTATCAAGGCGGATGAATGTGGGGAACGTTGCCCGTGGAAAGTGCATTTTGTGGGCATTGACTATGCAAGAGCAAAGAAGGAAGATCCGGGCGATAAACTGCGCAGTTTCGCATGGCTCGGCAATCAGACTGAGTTTTTGCGTTCGCTTGCAGAACTCGCCAAGGAAGAGGTATGGAGATTTAACGATAATCCCGATGACTACTACATTCTGAATCAGTACATCACCTACACGTTCTATAAACTGAAACTGAGTGGGAAAGTGTATGAGGCGGAAGATGGAAGTTTCGCCGCATTCAACACGGGGCTTCAGTCGCGCAAACTGGGCGAAGACATCTTTGCATATTTTGAACGCAACGCGGAAGGTGCGAGCAGCCCGTATAAATTCCGTTGCTTCTGCTCGAGTGACAGTAATGACAACCGCTTCTACTACAAGCATATGTTTGATGAATTCGGAGAACCCAAGCCTGCCGAATACTTCACCGAGATCACCGACCTGCTGTTTGACCCGAAGAGTGAAGTCCAGCCCATGTACCAACACGTCTTTGAAGACAACTGCGGTCGTTTGCCGTTTGATCTTTTGGAAGAAAAGACGTTCCGTTTCCCGCAGGCACGTGCACTGGTTGAGCAGATTAAAACTGCATCCGGGGCAGAGAAGAAAGTCCTCTTCAAACAACTCGGAAAAGAGATTTGGAATACCGAGGACCCCAAACTTTCCATGCAGGATACGCTCGATGGCGCAATCAAGCGCACACTCAAACGCGTCCGCCGAAACTACAAACTCGCGGTGCCCTGTTTCTATCCGAAGAGAAACAAGATGAGCATGATGCTCCCGCTCTCCTTTACCGCAAGCGGGGAACCGGAACTGGTTTTGGTGTGTGAACGCACCAACAGCGGAAATTACCTTGGGCAGACCATCCTGACCCTTGCGATGGCGTATGTGGATGCGCGCCTGATCTGCCAGCCGGGCAGTGAATGGCTCAACACCAGTCTCATCACTACAAGTGAACAACCCGACACTTTCGACGAAAACTAAAAAGAAACCCCCGCATACGCGGGGGTTTTGCTTTGTTACTTGAACGATACCGGCTTTGTCTCGCCTGTGGCAAACGCATTGGGGCCGGGATCCGACATGGAAAAATACATTTTTGCCGCTTGTGTCGTTCCGAAATCACGGTTCGAGCCGGAATTTTGGACCTTGTTAAAGGCATCGCGGAACATTTGATTGTGCGCTTCTTCGCGATTGAGAAGAAAATCGATGGTTTCACGCACTTTTTTATCGTCTATTTGACGGTAGAGGTATTCATAGACAACCTTTGCACGTTGCTCGGATGCGATATTGCTGAGCAGGTCTGCACACAAATCGCCGGTGACCGTAACGTAATCCGCAGTCCAGGAGTAGCCGGATGCGTTGATGAGACCGGGGTTCAGCCCGAGTTGTACGTGTGTCTGAATCTCGCCTGCGGGGGTTTTTGATGCGGCGACATCATGTCCGTTTAGCAGATTGATCGTTTGCGCTACCATTTCCATATGACCCAGTTCCTCTGCGGCGATATCGAGAAACAAATCCTTGATTTCGGGGTCTTTGATTCTGAAACTTTGCGACATATACTGCATCGCCGCCTTCAGTTCACCGTTTCCGCCACCGAGCTGCTCCTGCAGGAGCGCGGCATACTGCGGATTGGGTCGCTCAATCTCAACGGGATGAAACAACATTTTTTCATGTTTGAACATCTTCATTACCTCCGTGTCGTTATTGTTACTACTTTTCCCAAAATTCACAAAGATATACAGTAATTTCAGGTAATAAAAGAAAGAGTGGTAAAAACCACTCTTTTTTCGCCTGGTCGAAGTGACAGGACTCGAACCTGCGGGCAAAAGCCGTTCGGCTTGCCCGGAAGATGTCCCCACTCGCTCGCCGCTTGAGCGGCAACCGCTCGGGGATGACACGATGCTGCAGGTTCGATTGCAAGTCAATAAAAAACCACAGCACCCCAAAATAGGGAACTGTGGTTTTTGGTCGAAGTGACAGGACTCGAACCTGCAGCATCCTGGTCCCAAACCAGGCGCGCTACCAATTGCGCTACACCTCGATATATGATTTTTCGCGCCCAAACCAGGCGCGCTTCCTGTTGCAACTAAGGCTCTGTCTGCGTGTGCGGGGCACACTTGCCAGTCGCCAAGTTGCTGCCACGCCTTATGCCTCGCTGCATCTCGCACTGCGAGCGCTCGGCAACGTTCCCAATTGCGCTACACCTCGATATTTGATTTTTCGCGCCCAAACCAGGCGCGCTTCCTGTTGCAACTAGGGCTCTGTCTGCGTGTGCGGGGCACACTTGCCAGTCGCCAAGTTGCTGCCACTCCTT
>SVMJ01000021.1 GCA_015067485.1 Oscillospiraceae bacterium | reverse complement strand
TCACGCGCAAAAACCGACACATAATCGCGGATTATTTCTCGGTTACTTTAGACTACCTTGTAACATCCGATCACGCGCAAAAACCGACACAACAGCAGGTGAGTAAGCGCATTTTTGAAAACCGTGTCTTTATTACCGGGATCGGTGTTGTGCTGGTCGTTCTGATTGCGACACTTGCGTTTGTTTTGCTGAACATCATAGTTGGTGCAGAAGTTGAATTTTGGCTTTCGTTTGTTTATGCAGTACCGTGCTCAATGATCGTTTGGCTGGTGTTCAATTCCATTTGGTTTAATAAACGTGTAAACTTCCTGATCATATCGTTTTTGATGTGGTCGGTACTTGCATCGCTTTACATTACTGCATTGGCATTTGCGCAAAACATTTGGTTGATCTTTTTGCTCGGTGTACCGGGGCAGGTCATTATTCTGATGTGGTCGCGTATTCGTTTGAGAAAAAACAAATAAAGCAGAGTGCTTCGAGATTTTCTCGGAGCACTTTTTGTTCTGTCATATTTTCCCAAAAGGACACATAGACATTTACAAACGAAAATGATGTGACGGAGGAACGAATATGACAGCGACAACAAATCAAATATATCAAGACATATCTGCAAGAACCGGCGGGGATATCTACATCGGTGTTGTTGGCCCCGTCAGAACCGGTAAATCGACTTTTATCAAGCGCTTTATGGAATCTCTCGTGATTCCGAATATTGAAAATGTGTATCAGAGAGAACGCGCTCAGGATGAATTGCCGCAAAGCGGATCCGGTAGAATGATCATGACTGCTGAGCCGAAATTTGTCCCGGAAGATGCGGTTTCCGTTTCGCTGGATGAGAATGCAACCGTTCAGGTGCGATTGATCGACTGCGTGGGATATATGGTGGACGGTGCTTTGGGTGTTACCGAGAGTGGGGAAGAGAGAATGGTTTCCACTCCGTGGTACGATCATCCGATTTCCATGAGTGAAGCTGCAGAATTTGGCACACAAAAGGTCATTCGCGATCACTCCACAATAGGACTTGTGGTTACAACGGACGGCAGTATCACGGATTTGGAACGTGAAAATTATATTGATGCGGAAAAGCGCGTGATCTCGGAACTCAACGAGATCGGAAAGCCGTTTGTGATACTGATGAATTCTGCACATCCTGATGCCCCCGAAACTCGCGCACTATGCGAGGAACTATCCGATAAGCACGGCGTGAGTTGCATTGCGGTCAACTGCCTTACCATTGACGAAGATGAGATCACCAAACTCATCCAAAATATTTTATATGAATTCCCGCTCAGCGAACTTGATTTTTATTTACCGAGTTGGGTGGAAGCGCTTCCGTGTGACCATTTGCTCAAACAGGAACTGTACGATATGATGAAGCAAAGCGCGGAAAAAATTCATCGTATCCGTGAAGTATCAAGTGCAGTCGAAACGATTTCCGAGTGCGAGAAAGTTTCTGATGTGAATCTCAAAGAAATTGATCTTGGGACCGGCGTGGTGTCGTGCGAACTTGCGCTTCCGCGAGAATTGTTCTATGAACTACTCTCCGAGCAATCGGGCTTCACCATTGAGAGCGACGGACAATTACTTTCGCTTCTCAGCAAACTCAAAACGGTAAACCAAGAATATGAAAAAATCTCAAGTGCATTGGAAGAAGTACGCGAAACAGGTTACGGAATCGTTATGCCGACCACCGAAGAACTCTCGCTTGAAGAGCCTGAAATCATGAAGCAGGGTGGTCGTTATGGGGTTCGCCTGCGTGCAAGCGCACCGTCGATCCATATGATGCGTGCAGACATTACTACCGAAGTTGCACCAATTGTCGGAAGCGAAAAGCAGTCGGAAGAACTGGTTATGTATCTTTTGGAAGAGTTCGAAAAAGATCCCGCAAAAATCTGGGATTCCAACATCTTCGGAAAGTCGCTTTATTCCTTGGTAAACGAAGGGCTCAACAACAAGTTATACCATATGCCGCATGAAGCACGCATGAAACTTCAGGAGACGGTAGAACGCATTATCAACGAAAACTGCAGTGGTTTGATTTGCATCATTCTTTAACACTTGCCGCAGAGTGAAAAACTCTGCGGTTTTTTGTTTTTTTCTCTTCCTTTTTGACGTTGTTTCGTATATAATAAAATCAGTATTTTACACCGATTATTGGAGGAAACAGATATGAGTCGTAAAATTGCGCGTGAGCTTGCAGTCCTTTCCGTTTATGAATACGGGTTCAATGCGAATTCTGCCGAAGATATTTTGGCAAATTTATTCTCGGAGGACTTCTTTCAGAATGCACCGGAAGAGCTTTCTCTACCGGAAGGAATCGCCGCGCAACAGGAATACATCACTTCAACTGTTTTAGGGGTTGTTTCCCGTTTGGACGAACTGGATTCCTATATCAAAAAGCACGCAATCGGCTGGTCGATCGACCGCATTTCCCGCATTGCGGTTGCAATTTTGCGCACTTCGATTTATGAAGCGAAGTATTCTGACGATATTCCGGTTCGTGTTGCGGTGAACGAAGCGGTTGAAATCGCAAAACGCTACGATACACCCGAAACCGTATCCTTTATCAACGGTGTTTTGGGAAGCGTTTTGAAAGAGGTCGGCATCGAATAATGGCAGTACATATCGGGATCGATACCAGCAACTATACCACGTCGCTGGCGCATTTTGATCCAATTACCAATGAATGTTCCAATTACGGGAAATTACTCCCGGTAGAGCAGGGAAGTTTAGGTCTTCGACAATCGGATGCGGTTTTTGCGCATCTGAAAGCAATTCCTGCACTCTCTCAGGCACTGGCAGAAACTCTGCCGCGCGATATTGCATCCATTTGCGTTTCGGTCAAACCGCGTCCGTGTGAAGGCTCATATATGCCGTGCTTTGTTGCGGGACAAGCTCTTTCTCAAGCAATGGCAGCGGTTTTGAACGTTCCGTGTTATGAAACTTCGCATCAAGAAGGACATCTTGCGGCGGTTCTGGCGTCCGCAAATCGGTTTGATTTATTTGGTTCTGAGTTTCTCGCATGGCATCTGTCCGGTGGAACGACAGAGCTTTTACTGGTCAAAGGGGAAAATCACGGATTTTCCATTCAAAAAATTGGTGGCACAAGCGATATCTCTGCGGGACAACTGATTGACCGCACGGGTCAGAAACTGGGGCTTCAGTTCCCGTCAGGGAAGGCGTTGGACAAATTGGCGCAAATGTCTGATTCAAATGACTGTTTTACTCCACGAGTAAATGACTGTACTTTCTCGCTTTCGGGAGTTGAAAACAAAGTACAAACCATGCTGGAACACGGTGTACCGCATACCGAGATTGCGCGCTTTACACTCCAAACAATCGCTCAAGCGGTCTTGAAAGCATCCGTTCAGGCTCGTAAAAACTACGGGAATCTACCATTGGTGTTTTCCGGTGGCGTTGCTTCCAATTCACTGCTCCGAGACGCGATGAAAGATTATAATGTTATCTTTGCTAAACCCGAGTTTTCCACCGATAATGCATTGGGTTGTGCCGTTCTTGCGGCGCGTATCCATGAGGAGGCCAATTCTTGAAAGGGCATATTTTCAGTATTCGCGAAATCACCGAATACATCAAAGAAAAATTCCAACTTGATCCGCTTTTGAATACCGTCTATGTGCGCGGTGAAATTTCGAATTATAAATTTCATTCCTCCGGTCATCATTACATGACGCTCAAAGATTCGGAAAGTGTCATGCGTGCCGTGATGTTTAAGTTTGATGCCGTGAAACTCAAGTTCCGTCCGGAGAGCGGGATGAAGATCATTGCAAAAGGTCGCATCAGCGTTTTTCCGCGCGACGGACAGTATCAACTCTACATTACCGACATGACCCCGGATGGTATCGGTGCACTTTCTGCGGCGTTCGAGCAACTGAAAGCAAAACTTTTGGCAGAAGGCTTGTTCTCATCCGAACACAAACGCCAGCTCCCTAAATACCCCAAAAGAATTGCTTTGGTAACATCGCCCACGGGTGCGGCGATCCGTGATATACTTCGGATTTTGAAAGCACGATATCCGCTTGCCGAGATTTTGGTCGTTCCTGTTTTGGTGCAAGGACCCGATGCGGCACCCGATATTGCCAATGCAATCCGCCTTGTGAATGAACAGACATGTTGTGATTTGATCATTACGGGTCGTGGCGGCGGTTCTTTGGAAGATTTGTGGGCGTTCAACGATGAAGACCTTGCTCGTGTGATTTTTGATTCCAAAGTTCCTGTAATCTCAGCGGTCGGTCATGAGCCGGATGTAACGATTTCCGACTTTGTTGCGGATTTGCGTGCCTCCACTCCGTCAAATGCCGCAGAACTTGCGGTTCCCGACCAAGCGGCGCTCTATGATCTTTTAATGAAAACACAACAACGGTTGACACAAATGGTGCAGCATAAAGTTCACGTCTTGCAGGAGCGGGTAAAACAGTATAGCGAGAAGCCCGCGCTGAAAAGTCCGCTCAACCCCATTGCAGAGCGTCGACTGCTGATTGATTATCATACAAATCGACTTGCAAACGCCATGCAGAAAATCAACGCGGATGCAAAAGCGAAGTTTGTTCACCTTGCCGCAGGACTGGATGCAATGAGTCCAATCAAAGTATTGACGCGTGGGTATTCCATCGCGTCAAATGCGAGCGGGAAACCGCTCACTTCCGCTTCGCAAGTTTCGGTTGGAGAGCGTTTGAATGTTCAATTCCATGAAGGAAGTGCGGTTTGCACCGTCGAACAGGTGAAAGAAAGGGGTTAGGATCAATGACTTTTGAAGTAGCAATGAAACGATTGGAAGAAGTAGTCAAGGCGCTGGAAAATGGCGAAACACCGCTTGATCAGTCTTTGCAGCTCTTTGAAGAAGGGACCACGTTGGTCCGCACTTGCACGGATTTGTTAAACAACGCGGAACAAACCGTATTAAAACTCATTCAAACAAAAGACGGCGACGCAGAAATCGTGCCGTTTACGGCTGAAGAAGCATAAAAGGGGAGAATTTCTTTGACAAAGCCGATTATCGAAAAATGGTACAAAAAACTCGGGTTTGATTCCCGATATGACGCAGAGTTTTACGCCGCGCTGCATGAAATCGAAATCTCGCACGACTTGCGTGTCGAAGACTACGATATTAACTCTCAGGACGGGAAGCGAAACTTTCTTGCGTTTTTGTATTTTTGCGAACGTACCGGCAAAGAGTATGAAAAGCGCGGAATCAGCGAGAAGATTTTAATGGACACCCTGTCCGATTTGGTCAGATGGTGCGATACATGGAGCAATCTCAAAGGGGAATTGTATCTCGGAGAACTTGATTGGCTTTCCATTCACTTGCAACTGAAGTTGTTCCATCTCGGGCGTCTTCAGTATTGCATGCAGAAATTCCGTCATGATGTTCCGTCTCACGGGATCAAAAAAGGGGATGACTCCATCGGAGTACATATCCCGTCCATCGGACCTCTTGACCCCGCGGCATGCAAAGCATCGATCGACGAAGCGCGTGATTTTTTTGCAAAGTATTTTCCTGAGTACCACTATGAGTATATCTTCTGTGAATCGTGGCTTTTGGATGAAACTCTCAAGAAGCTCTTGAAACCCGATAGCAATATCATTGCGTTTGGTGATTTGTACGAAAAAGTACTGTGTTACCAAGCAGATTCGCTACTCGGATACGTATTCAAGTGGAAACTGAAACGCGAAGAACTCCCCGAATTTGAACCGAAAAACGCATTTGCACAGCGTGTCAAAGATTGGATCTTGAGCGGGAATAATTTCTACGAAACTTTGGGCATCATCAAGAAATAAGGCGGTGATTCAGATGGCTTTTATGGAACTGAATCTGTTCAGCGAGGCTTTGGGCACGCAGCAGCAGGTCTATGTCATTTATCCGCAAGAAAGCACAAAAGGCGCGATTGGAGCAAATCAAGTCGAGATCAACGGTAATATCAAAACACTTTATCTGTTGCACGGGCTGAGCGACAACCACACCACCTGGATGCGGATGACTTCTATCGAGCGTTACGCGCAGGAGTATGGGCTATGTATTGTGATGCCGTTTGCGGACAGGAGTTTCTATTGTGATATGGTGCACGGCGGAAAATACTATACCTATATCGCACACGAACTTCCAAAGATCATCGAATCGATGTTTCGTGTCTCAAGCAAACGAGAAGACCGGTTTTTAGCCGGAAACTCCATGGGCGGTTACGGTGCACTAAAAATCGCACTTCGTGAAAGTGATCGCTTTAGTGCAGTGGCTGCACTCTCTCCGGTTTCCGATGTTTGTGGTGGATGCGAGATGTTCTATGATGAATTCCGTACGGTGTTTGGGGAAGAAATGCAGATTCCGAAGGCTGATGATTTATTCTCACTCGCAGAAGAAAAGCGTTCCGATCTGAACAAACCACGCATTGTCATCCGTGTCGGATTCGATGATTTTTTATACAGTTCCACCGTGAAACTACGTGAGTGGCTGAACACGAAATCCTTTGATTTTACCTACGAAGAACTTCCGGGAAGCCATGATTGGAACTTCTGGAACGCGTCTCTCAAATCTGTTTTTGAATGGTTTTTCGCATAAGGGTTTGATTTGACTATTATCTTCGTTTGTATTATAATGTTTTCATGTCTTCTTATGGGCGCAGTATCCTAGTCAGAGCTACCAATTCCCAGGACGGGCCTAAAAATCCGTTAAAGGGCATATCGATGAAGTCCCTTGTGCTTGCTTCTCTCGCCCAGATTGGGGTGGGTGCTGGG
Source organism: Oscillospiraceae bacterium (assembly GCA_015067485.1). Classification (GTDB taxonomy): domain Bacteria; phylum Bacillota; class Clostridia; order Oscillospirales; family JAAYXM01; genus SIG510. Next base: position 2,767 of record SVMJ01000021.1, on the reverse strand, counting down.
GGTTAAGGTTTTAGGGCGATTCTCAATGGCATGTGATTCTAACCCTATTTCCGTGGAGACCCGAAGCTGTGGATCGCCAATACATTCTTACGAATTGACGGACGGTCTACGGGTCGGGATAGAACCTGCAATGCGGTGTAACAGCTGTGTGCAGAGTAGCCTGTCTTGAGTGGAGTTTGGTGAATAAGAGAATACAACACACAGCGCTTGGCCAAGTTCTGTGATGTTGCTTTTTGAAACCCTCTCTGCAAAAGAGACTAAGAATTGGTTTGCCTGTTATGGAAATCATCTAGGCTGTCGAGCAGGAAAAGGATTGCAGTGCGGACTGAGTGGCAATCCGGTATCAACGTCGGCGACGCGTTGGTGTGGCATTTAAAGGGAAACCGCCTTCATTGGCGACAAAAGGTATGCCATATGGAAATCAAACCGGACCTAAGCCGTAAGATTAACTTTTTCTGCTGCCCATTGAATTTTCAACAAGGAGGAATCCCCGTGAAAGACGGAGATCCGGTATTTGAAAAAACTAAGAAAAGTCCGACATCCAAAAAGCATACGAAAAAATCAAACTTGAGTTGGGCACTTTGGATGTTACCCGTGAGTTTTGCGCTTTCGTTTTGTTTTAACGGATTTGCGGAGTATAGTCTGCAAGGTGTTGGACTCGTTGTTGCATTTTTTATCTTAGGTTTGGTGGTCCTGCTTGGTATCGTTTTTGATATTTTGGGTGTTGCGACCACTTCCGCAACGGACCGTCCGCTTCATGCAATGGCGGCACGTCGGGTCAATGGTGCAAAAGAAGCCATTTGGCTTTTGCAGAATACCGAGAAAGTCGCGAGTTTTTGTAATGATGTTGTCGGTGATATTGCAAGTATCATCAGTGGTGTTACTGCAGCGGTCATTATCACCCGTCTTCCGTTTCAGAACTTTTGGTTTTCACTTACCATCACGGCACTTGTTGCCGGGTTCACCGTAAGCGGAAAGGCGCTGGGAAAAGGGGTTGCGGTTACTTACAGCAACAATATCGTGTTTGCGGCGGGGAAGACCATTTATTTCTTTAAGTACTTATTCAAACGCAAAAAGTAGCGTGCAAGGGAGCGTGTGGGGTTTTGAATTCAATTTTAGATAAAATCACTTCGCCAAATGATATAAAAAACCTCAAAATCGATGAACTCGAACGCTTAGCGGGGGAAATTCGTGCATTTTTGGTCGAACACGTGTCCAAGACAGGCGGGCATCTCGCATCCAATTTAGGGATCGTTGAGATCACACTGGCGCTACACAAAGTGTTTTCAAGCGAAACCGATCGTTTGATTTTTGATGTAGGACACCAGTCGTATGTCCACAAGATTTTGACCGGTCGAAAAGATCAGTTTACCACCCTTCGTCAATACGGAGGGCTTTCCGGTTTTTTACGCCCGGATGAAAGTGTCCATGACGCTTGCGTGAGTGGACATGCTTCTAACTCCGTCTCGGTAGCACTCGGCATGGCCCGTGCAAGAACCCTTTCTGAGCAGGACTATTCTGTGGTCGCGATTATCGGCGACGGTGCCTTGACCGGTGGTTTGGCGTATGAAGCATTAAACGATGCGGGGCAAAGTGATGAACCGCTCATCGTCATTCTGAATGATAATAATATGTCCATCACGAAGAACGTTGGTGCAATGAACAATTATCTTGCGCGTTTACGTTTGCGCCCGCGCTATTTACGCTATAAAGGTATTTATCACAAATTGATGCGCAAACTCCCATTCGGGAAACCGCTGGATCGTTTTCTCAGCAGAATCAAAGATTCCATCCGCCGGATTTTCCTGAATTCTTCTATTTTCGAAGATATGGGCTTTGTATTTTTAGGTCCGGCTGATGGTCATGACTTAAAGTATGTGGTTTATCTTTTGGAACTCGCGCGTGAGCTTCATAAACCGGTTTTGATTCATCTCACTACAACCAAAGGCAAAGGGTATACGCATTCGGAAGAGAATCCACAAAACTTCCATGGGATTTCTCAGTTTGATGTAGATTCCGGAAAACCGGTTCGCACATCAAATCACTCATTCTCCAAAAACTTTGGTGAGTCCCTGTGTAATTTGGCAAAATCCGATTCGCGTATTTGTGCCATCACCGCAGCAATGTCTTCGGGTGTTGGGCTCGGCAAATTTGCAGAAGCATATCCGAAACGCTTTTTTGATGTTGGAATTGCAGAAGGACACGCGGTCGCAATGGCGGCGGGGCTTGCAAAGCAGGGGATGATCCCTGTATGTGCGATTTACTCCACTTTCCTGCAGCGCGCCTACGATATGCTCATCCACGATGTTTCCATTTCCAATCTTCACGTGGTATTTGCGATCGACCGGGCAGGTCTCGTCGGGGAAGACGGTGAGACACATCACGGGGTATTTGATGTGGGATTCATGCGTCAGGTCCCGGGAATAACGATTCTTTGTCCCGCAAACTATGCGGAACAGTCGGCAATGCTCTCGTATGCAATCCAAAACGTTACCGGCCCTGTCGCACTTCGTTATCCGCGCGGCGAGGAACAGGTGTATACTGCAAATAGTTTTTCCGAGTTTCAGCCGTGCGTACGTTTACGCGAAGGCGAACATGTAACTTTGATTTCATACGGTGTTTTGATCAATCACATTTTGGAAACTGCAACACTCGCAGAGAAAAACGGTATTTCCTGTGAAGTGTATAAACTCAATTCTATCACCGCGTTTGACTTGGATGCCTTGGCAGAATCTGTTTCCAAAACCAAGCGATTATCGTGGTGGAA
>SVMJ01000001.1 GCA_015067485.1 Oscillospiraceae bacterium | reverse complement strand
GGGATTTTTGGATACGATATCGGTGATTGCACGCCCCATACGACCGTTACAACCCGAAAGAATGATTCTGATCATTTGTGTTTCACTTCTCTTTCAGCGATGGTTATTTGACGGAAAGCCCGTATTCCACCATTGCCTTTTTCAAAAGGTCGCGGTTAGCATCGGAAATCTCCCAAAGCGGCATACGAAGCTCGCCGCCGCAAAGACCGAGCATTTCTACCGCGGCCTTGACCGGAATGGGGTTGACTTCCACAAACAGGCGATCCATGAGATCAAATGCTCTCAGCTGGATTTCGGTCGCGCCCTTAAAGTCGCCTGCGAGAGCCAGGTTGCACATCTTGACCATGTCAGCAGGGATGACGTTGGATGCAACCGAGATAACACCCTTTGCACCGAGTGCCATCATGGGAACGGTCTGGTCGTCATTACCTGACCAAATGTTCATATCATCGCCACACAGGCTGAGCGTCTGTGCAAACAGAGTGAAGTTCCCACTTGCTTCCTTGATGCCGTTGATGTTCGGGTGCTTGGAGAGTTCTTTGTAAGTGGCGGCGGTGAAACCGACACCGGTACGGCCCGGGACATTGTATAAAATGATCGGAGTGTTGACTCGGTCTGCAACGTATGTATAGTGCTTGATAAGCCCGATCTGCGATGCTTTGTTGTAATACGGGGTGACCATCAAGAGCCCATCAACGCCCAAATCTTCCGCTTCTTTGGAAAGGTAGAGCGCGTAATTGGTGTCGTTACTGCCGGTTCCCGCGATGACGGGAACACGACCTGCAACGGTTTCCACACAGCACTTGATGACCGCGGTGTGTTCTTCATGAGAAAGGGTGGGGGATTCGCCGGTGGTTCCGCAAATGGTGATCGCATTGGTGCCGTTTTCAATTTGGAATTCGATCAGTTTTTTGAGAGAGTCGAAATCGACCGCGCCGTTTTTGAACGGGGTGACGATTGCGACATTCGCGCCGGTAAAGATAGGAGTTTTCATAAACGATCACGCATCCTTTCTAAGTTAGTCCATATAACCTTCTGCTGCGAGGAGTTCTGCGGCAAGAACCGCGCCGCCTGCCGCGCCGCGCAGGGTGTTGTGCGACAGACAGATGAATTTGATGTCATACTGGGAGTCCGGGCGCAGACGACCGATGGAAACCGCCATACCGTTTTCCAAATTGCGATCCAGTTTGGTCTGCGGACGGTTGTCTTCTTCAAAATAGTGCAAGAACTGCTTCGGAGCGCTCGGTAGATCCAGCTCCTGCGCACGGCCACGGTAGGTGACCCAACGCTCTTTGATTTCTTCCATGGAGATCTTCTTATCAAACGATGCGAAGACTGCTGCCATGTGACCGTCGGAGCAAGCAACGCGCAGGCACTGTGCGGTGATGGACGGGGAAGTTGCGTTGACGATCTTTCCGTCGACCACTTCGCCCCAAATCTTCATCGGTTCCTGTTCGGATTTTTCTTCTTCGCCGCCGATGTAGGGGATAACGTTGTCAACCATTTCCGGCCAACGTTCAAAGGTTTTACCTGCGCCGGAGATCGCCTGATAGGTGCAAGCGAGGACTTTGGTCACGCCAAGATCCATCAGCGGATGAATCGCCGGAACATAACTCTGGAGCGAGCAGTTGGACTTGACTGCGATAAATCCGCGCTTGGTGCCAAGTCTTGCACGCTGAGCCGGGATGACTTTCGCGTGGTCTGCGTTGATTTCCGGAATGATCATCGGGACGTCCGGAGTAGAGCGGTGTGCGCTGTTGTTGGAAACGACCGGGCATTCTGCCTTTGCATACTTTTCTTCGAGTGCGCGGATCTCGTCTTTCTTCATATCAACGGCGCAGAAGACGAAGTCGACCATGCCTGCGATGGTTTCAACGTCTTCACTTGCATCGTACACGATCATGTCCTTCATGGAAGCCGGGATAGGCGCTTCCATTGCCCAACGGGAACCGATCGCTTCTTCGTAGGTTTTTCCTGCACTGCGGCTACTTGCCGCCAGAGCGGTTACTTTAAACCACGGATGGTTTTCAAGCAGGGTTGCAAAACGCTGACCCACCATACCGGTTGCACCGATAATACCTACCTGATACTGTTTCATGATGAATATACCTCCATATTCCACAAAAGTTTTGCGGATATAAAATTTACCAAACTTGCCGAAAAGTGTCGGTTTCTTTGCAAAAACACGGTTTTATAGAATAGTATATGCCAAAAAGTAATGTTTGAACCGGTATAGCTCGTGCTTTTTCGTGGGGCATGAAAAAAGCCGGTTGAAAAACCGACTGTTTTTGTACTATAATAGATACATAAATATACTATTCTTCCAAAAGCAGATAGCTCTTCATCAAACACTCAATGACAGACGCAGGGTTTTTCACCGCAACATCCAGACCCTATGCAGCCGGTACATAGTTCTTCGGCAATTTCCCCTTTCGCAAACGGATCATCAGGGGAACCGGCCCCTTACTCGTGTTACTGATGAAAATCGCGCCTCTATCTGAAAACCATATTTCTTTTATTTATCATAACATGAATGAAAGAAAGTGTCAACTGTTGTAAGAGAAAAAGGAGTTTCCTATGAAAAAAATATTACTCGCTTTGTTCCTTTGTGGGGTGTTGTTTTTCGGTGCAAATGCAGCGACTCCGGAAAATCCCATGTTGAAGATCGGACTTTTTTACAACACAACCGCGCTTCCCAGCGCCAATTTGCAGAATGCGGTCGGCTCCGGCTATGCGCTCGGTCAGTTTGATTCTGCCCGTAATTTCACCGCATTATTCAATATTTCTGAGACCCGAATCAGTATGCTCAGCGATATGAATTTCTATCACTATGATGCGACGTTTTACCAGTCTGGTGCTCCGGCAAATAGTCAGGTGATCGGCGCGTTCCATCTGCAACTACTTAAGGAGTATTACGATATTCAGGATGCTGTCGCAATGGCGACATCTCTGCAACTGCGCGGGCACGAAGCGTTCCCTGCATGGCAGAGCGGGCACTATGTCGTCCGTGTGGGTCATTACACCAATCTGGCCGCGGCAAATTCAGCAGCACAAGCGAACGCAATCGGTGAACCTGCAATCGCAATGGGAAACGGAACGACTACGATTACGGTGGTCAATACGGTGAGTGGCAAGATTTTGTTTGAACTTGACGGCACTCTTGGCATCAAGCCGCTCGGAGAAGTTCCGATTACCTGGTTTAAGGGGTATAAGTACTACGGCGGTTTTGAATATAGCCGAAATGCGGGTAATATCACGGTTTGTAATGTGGTGAGTATGCAAGACTACGTCAAGGGCGTTTTGCCGTATGAAATGTCCGCATCCTGGCCGCAGGAAGCACTACGCGCGCAGGCGATGTGCGCAAGAACCTATGCATATGCAGGACTGAACAAGCACGGAACGTTCGATTTGTGCAACAGTACCCACTGTCAGGTGTACCGCGGAACCAATTCCGCATCCGCAAACAGCGACCTTGCGGTTGACAGTACCTACGGGATGTACATCTTATATGATGGCAAGCCCATCAGCGCGGTTTATCACTCGTCCAACGGCGGCGCAACCGAAGACTCGGAAAATGTATGGGGCGGAACGAATGCCTATCTGCGCGGTGTGCGCGACCCATACGAGGATTTGGATGCGGCGACGAACGGGCGCTGGAGCGAAGAATATACCGGCGAAGAAATCCAGTCGATTTTGAACAGTAAGGGTTATGAAATCGGGAAAGTTGTGGATGTCCGTCCGACGTATACCGCGATGGGCAATATGCTGAGCATGACATTTGTCGATGCAGCGGGCAAAACGGTCGTGGTGCAAAAATCCAACACCCGGTCCATTCTCAATAGTGATACGCTCGGGAAACACACCCATAGCCAGCGTTTTACCATTGCGAAAAAAGGAAGTGTCATCATCCCAAATCCGAGCGCACCGAGCGCGGGCGGAACATTGTTTGTAAACTTTGACACCTACGCTCTGCCGCTTACCAACCAAATTGCGGTTGTGGGTAAGAACGGCAGGGTTCAAACCCTTGCAAACGGGGATCAAGTAGCCGTTTTGTCTGCAACCGGGACAAGCACTTATCCGGTCGGAAGCGGTGGCGCTACCACTACGGTTCCGCAAACAAGTGGGAATGCCAATGCGTTCGTGGTAAACGGTACGGGTTGGGGTCACAATGTCGGTATGAGCCAAAACGGCGCAAAGGGGATGGCAAACCAAGGCTTTACAGGGGAAGAAATCATCCACTTCTACTATACCGATATTACCATTTCCAATACATAAAAAGAGAGTCATCATATGAAGAAATCTGATTTTTATTTTCATCTTCCGGAAGAATTGATCGCGCAGACCCCGCTTGAAGATCGCGCAGCATCGCGCCTTCTGGTGCTTGATCGCGGAAAAGGTGATGTAGAGCACCGCCGGTTTGCGGATATTCTGTCTTATCTGAATCCGGGAGACTGTTTGGTGCTGAACGACTCGCGCGTTCTTCCTGCAAGACTTATCGGCACACGCCCGGGCGGCGGCGCGACCGAAGTGTTGTTGTTGCGCGACCGCGGGGATGACGTGTGGGAATGCTTGGTCAAACCCGGCAGAAAAATGCGTATGGGTGCGACCGTGTCATTTGGCGACGGGAAACTGGTCGGATGCGTGGTCGGGGAAGTGGAAGATGGCAAGCGTTTGGTGAAGTTCACATATTCCGGCATCTTCCTTGAAGTTTTGGACGAACTCGGGCAGATGCCGCTTCCGCCGTATATTCATGAAACGCTGGAAAATCCCGAGCGTTATCAAACGGTTTACTCCAAAAACATCGGCTCTGCGGCGGCACCCACCGCGGGACTTCATTTTACCGAAGAACTGCTCGATGAAGTGCGTGCAAAAGGTGTAAAAATTGCATTTGTAACGTTACACGTCGGACTTGGAACATTTCGTCCGGTCAAAGCGGATGAACTTTCTGAGCACATCATGCACTCGGAGTATTATGAAATTCCGCAGGAGAGCGCAGAACTCATTGCAAAGACCAAGACGGGTGGCGGGCGTGTGATCGCGGTCGGTACCACATCGTGCCGCACGCTGGAATCCGCGTATGACGAAGATGGGAAACTCGCGCGTCCGAGCGGATGGACGGATATTTTCATCTATCCCGGGTATCGGTTCAAGATGCTCGATGCACTCATCACCAACTTCCATCTGCCCGAAAGTACGCTCATCATGTTGGTCTCGGCACTTGCAGGCAGAGAACGTGTTTTGGCGGCGTATCACGAAGCCATTTCCGAGCATTACCGCTTCTTCAGTTTCGGGGACGCGATGTTGATTTTATAACAGTTAAAGGGGAATTTTATGTTCACAATCCATCGCACGGAAGGGCGTGCAAGACGGGGCGAGTTTGAAACACCACACGGCACAGTCCAAACGCCCGTGTTTATGAATGTGGCAACTCAGGCGGCAATCAAAGGAGGACTTTCCGCACAGGATTTGGAAATCATCGGTTGCCAGGTTGCGCTCTCCAATACCTACCATTTGCATTTGCGCCCGGGCGAAGATGTGGTGCGGCAAATGGGGGGACTGCATAAGTTCATGAACTGGAGTCATCCGATTCTAACCGACTCGGGCGGATTCCAAGTGTTTTCTCTCTCCGGACTTCGGAAAATCAAAGAAGAGGGCGTAACATTTTCGTCGCACATTGACGGACGAAAGATTTTCATGGGTCCGGAAGAATCCATGGCAGTTCAGTCCGCTCTTGGCTCTGATATCGTCATGGCTTTTGATGAGTGTTTTGAAAATCCGTCCACCTACGATTACGTGGCAAAATCCATCGCGAGGACCACACGCTGGCTCGTGCGTTGTAAGGCAGCGCTCGAAGAACTCAATTCCAAACCCGATGCAGTAAATCCCGGGCAAATGCTCTTTGGCATCAATCAGGGCGGTACGTATGCGGATTTGCGTGTCGAGCACATGAAAGAAATCGCGAAACTCGACCTTCCCGGTTATGCAATCGGGGGTCTTGCGGTGGGTGAACCCACCGAAGAAATGTATCGGATTTTGGATGCGGTCGAGCCGTTCATGCCGCAAGACCGTCCCCGTTATCTGATGGGCGTGGGAACGCCAAGCAACTTGATCGAAGGTGTTGCCCGCGGTGTGGATTTCTTCGACTGTGTGCTTCCCGCGCGCAATGCGCGCCATGGGCATTTGTACACATGGTCGTCGGGTTGCATCAATCTCAAAAACGAGAAGTATAAAACCGACGACAGACCCATTGATGAGAAGTGCGATTGCCCGGTGTGTAAAAACTACTCGCGCGCTTATTTGCGCCATCTGTTCAAAGCGGAAGAGATTCTCGCGATGCGCCTGGGCGTGATGCACAACCTGTATTTCTATAACCATTTGATGGAAGAAATTCGCAAGGCGCTGGATGGTGGTGTGTTCGCATCATTCCGCAAAGAATATTCGGGCAAGATCGACAAAAGAAACTAAAAAACACTCTTGTAATCCGAGTGCAGTTTCGGTATAATAATTACAATATCATTTTGGAGGTAAATCAATTATGAATCTTTTTGCATTCTTGATGGCTGCAGCACCTACAGCTGAAGGACAGCAAGCAAACCCGATCGTCGGGCTTCTTCCCATCTTTTTGGTTTTTGTTGTGTTCTACTTCTTCTTGATCCGTCCGGAAAAGAAGAAAAACAAGAAGATCGCAGAAATGCGTGACAGTTTGCGTGTGGGCGACGAAGTGGTTACCATCGGCGGCATCGTCGGTAGGATTAGCAATATCAACGGCGACCAGATTACCCTGGAAACCGGCGCAGATCGCAACAAGGTCAAAATGATGCGTTGGGCAATCGGCACCAAGGCTGAAAAAGACGAAGTTTCCGCAGACGCAGAATAATCCGAATAAAATTTCCCTCCCGGCATAAAGTGTAGTAACACGATTGCGGGAGGGAGTTTTTTTTATGCGGGCAGAAGAAACAGGATGGGATTTCAAAAAGGCACTCATCGTTCTTGGGATTGATGCGGTTTTTGGCATTTTAATCGGATTGGTATTCCTTGTTCTTTCTTCGGTTTTGATTGCAAACGGAGAACTTAGTGAAGCCTTTATCGGGGTGTTCCCGATGATATCCGTACTTTTGGGAACAATGATATCGGGATTTATCTCGGGCAAAACACTCGGGAAAGGGCTTTTGATCGGACTACTTCAGAGTTTCGTGACCGCTTTGGGACTTTATATGTTAGGCGTTGCGGTGTTTGTACGTGTCGCACCGCAAGGGTTTGATGTTCTGATTCTGCTTGGATGTCTTGCAGGCGGAGTTTTGGGCGGAATCCTGTCCGCGATTCGGCGAAACCCGATGCATACAAGAAAACTGCGTGGACTGTTATAACAGTTCACGCAGTTTTTTGATTGCCGCGCGTTCGATGCGCGATACTTGCACCTGCGAGATGCCGATGCGTTTTGCGGTTTGTGCTTGGGTGAGACATTTGAAAAAACGAGATAAGATCACCACTTGCTCACGACCCGAAAGGGTGTGGATCGCATCCAGTAGTGAGACCCGTTCCAAAATATGTTCTTCAATTCCGTCATCACCGAGCAGAACTTCCAACGTATCCCCGTCATCTGTGGTCTCGCGACTGAGAGAATCCGGAGCAGAGGTCGCACAATGAATCTCTGCGATTTCTTCGGGCGTCTTTCCACTTTTCTCGGAGAGTTCGGAGAGTGTGGGTTCACGCCCGAGCAAGTGGGTGAGTTCTTCGCGCAGTTTTGACAGATGATACCCTTGCTCTTTGAGTGTGCGGCTGACTTTTACCATGCCGTCATCACGCAGGAAACGGCGGATCTCACCTGCGATTTTCGGAACGGCATAGGTAGAAAACTGATGTCCGAGTGATGGATCGAAGCCATAGACCGCCTTCAAAAGACCCATACAACCGAGTTGAAACAGGTCTTCGGTTTCGATTCCGCGTGCGGGAAATCGGTGTACAATACTCCACACAAGCGCGGAGTTTTCACGGATTAGTTGATCACAAGCAGATTGATCTCCGCTCTGTGCCGCGCGGAGCAGATCAAGTGTCACACTCAAAGCCTGTTTCCGGAAAGTCGCATCGAGATTCGCTTTGTCATGGTAACCGTCGTCCCTTTTCCGGGAATCGAACGTACTTGCAGACGGTCCATGAAACTTTCCATAATGGTAAAGCCCATGCCCGAGCGTTCCGCATCACCCGTGGTGTACATGGGGGTCCGGGCTTGGTCAATATCCGAAATTCCAAGTCCACGGTCGCGGATCACGATTTCGACCAGATTGTTTTCAAACAGGCGAGTGCGTATGTAAATTTTGTCCACGCGGTCGGGATAGGCGTGGACAATGCAGTTTGTAACCGCTTCGCTGACCGCGGTTTTGATATCACCGAGTTCATCCAACGTAGGGTCGAGTTGTGCGACAAATGCGGAAACCGCGGTGCGCGCAAAGCCTTCGTTGGCAGAACGGCTTGCGAGGGTGAGTGTCATTTCATTGAGTGATTTCATCTTTTATAAGTCCTCCTTTCATTCTTTTGTGTGCGCTCGCTCATCGGAATCATACGGCTGATCCCCGCGGCGCGAAAAATGCGAAACGCGTGTGGCGGAATGTTTACGACTGTGAGCGTTCCGCCAAGTTCTTTCATGCGACGGAACGTGTGTACCACCACCGCAATCCCGGAACTGTCCATAAAAGTCAGGGAACACAAATCTAACACCACACTATGCGGCAATTCCGCATCGATGATCTGACCGATCCGTATGAGTGCGGATTTTGCAGCATGATGGTCGAGTTCTCCTTCCAAACACAAGTTGGTCACTCCGTCTTGTGTGAGTCCAACAACTTTCATCCTACACCTCCTCAAAACAAAAATCCCCATGTAGGTTGTCCTACATAGGGATTATAACGTCAGCAGATTAAATTTTCTGTCGAAGTGAGAGATTCTTCACTTCACTTGCGAGATAAAGAGACCCGCAAATCAAGATCATATCATTTTCGTCGGCAAGTGTACGCGCTTTTTTTACCGCATTCAAGCAGGATTCTGCTTGGTACACTTCTTCACAAGCGGTGAGATGCGGCGCCAAATCGTTGGGGAAACAAGTGCGTGGGGACGGGCAGGGGGTGGTGATTAAAACATCGCTTTTTTGTGCAACCATTTCGCACATTTCGGAAAACCCTTTGTCTTTCAAGCATCCGAATACGCAAATGAGTTTACCTTTGGTACGGTTTTCTGCTACAAAAGACAGGAGTTTTTCGATCCCGTCCGGGTTGTGCCCGCCATCGAGCAGACAAATCGGGCTGTCCGAGAGCAGTTCCAAACGCGCAGGGAGAGTTGCTTTAGAAAGCCCTGCACGGATCAAATCATCACAGAGAGAAACTCCTTGCTTCTTGAGTGCATCACAGACTGCCAGCACCGTGCAAGCATTATCTGCTTGATGCTTTCCAAGCAAACGCAATGCGTAGTTTTTTCCGGAATACGTAAATTCCGTGCCGAAAAGAGAGCAGAAAACAGCACGCGGAGCGCTTGGAAGCAGGAGAGAAACACCTTTCTCTTTGCAGTCTTCTTGGATTACGGAAAGTGCTTCAGGAGTTTGAGAGAGAGAAGATACTGCAATGCACCCGGGCTTGATAATACCGCACTTTTCTTTTGCAATCTCCGCTCGCGTTTCCCCTAAGTATTTGGTGTGATCCAAGGAAATGGGGGTGATGACCGAAACGAGCGGAGCAGAGATAGCGTTTGTCGCATCGAGCCGACCGCCCATGCCGACTTCCAAAACCACAAAATCACACGTTTTTTCTGCAAAGTAGAGCAGAGCGAGTGCAGTCATGAGTTCGAAAAAGTTTGGCGGATCGGAAAGTTGTTCCGCTGCAGAAAAAACACGCTTGGAAAAGGACGCAAAGTCTTCTTCGGAAATCCATTCACCGTTAATGGAGATGCGCTCTCTGAATGTAACCACATAAGGGGAAAGGAAGAGCCCGGTTTTATAACCGTGCTCTTCCAAAACTTTTGCAGTCATCGTGGCCATACTGCCTTTTCCGTTGGTCCCCGCGACGTGGATGATTTTGAGTGGGGTTTCGGGATTTCTGAGCAGTTTTAACAGCTCGGTGATTCTCTTGAGCGTCGCGGTGCTTGAAAACTGCGGGGTTGATTCAATCTTTTTGCGTGCTTCCACGTAGGTCATGCAACCGTCCTCCGATTCAGCCAAGTTGCTTCAAACTTTCTTCAATGTTGTCAAGTCGTGCCTGTGCGTTTGCGAGTTTTTCGCGTTCTGCCGCAACAACCGCTTCCGGTGCCTTTGCAAGGAAGCCTTCGTTGGAAAGTTTGCCACTCAGCATATTGACGTCTTTCAAAGCCTTTTCTTTTTCCTTGCTCAGACGTGCAATCTCTTTTTCCAGGTCGATGAGTTCACTCATCGGGATAAAGAGGGTTGCCGCGTTGGTGATGACGCTGACCATGCCGGAAATATCAGTCGGCGCGTCAGAGACAACGTCGATTTCACTTGCATAAGCGAGTTTTGACAGGAATGCAGAGCCTGCGCTGAAAGCATTGCGGGTTTCTTCGGATTCGGAGACCACGATCAAATGCGCTTTCTTCGACGGTGGAACGTTCATTTCCGCACGACGGTTACGGATACCACGGATTGCGTCCATCAATACTTCCATAGTCGCCGCAGCTTCGGAGAAGATCAATGCATCGTCTGCCTTCGGCCATTCGGAGATCATGATAGACTCGCCTTCATGCGGCAAGGTCTGCCAAATCTCTTCGGTGATGAACGGCATGAACGGATGCAGGAGTTTCAATGTGTTGGACAGAACATAGCACAAAACACGTTCTGCGGTGTCGCGGTTTTCCGCACCCTCGGAGAGACGCGGCTTTACCAGTTCGATGTACCAATCGCAGAAATCGTCCCAAATAAAGTCATACAACTTCTGTGCGGCGACCCCGAGTTCGTAGTGGTCGATGTTTTCGGTAACTTCGCGGACAAGCTGATTGTAACGGGTGAGAATCCACTTGTCCGGAAGCTCCAAACGAGCAGCGTCAAACATACAGGGCGTCTCGTCGGTCAGGTTCATCAGAACGAAACGGGATGCGTTCCAAATCTTATTCGCAAAGTTACGGTTTGCTTCGATACGTTCGATCTGGAAACGGGTGTCGTTACCCGGAGAATTACCGGTTGCAAGGGTGAAGCGGAGAGCGTCAGCACCGTACTTTTCTACCACTTCAAGCGGATCAACACCGTTGCCCAAAGACTTGGACATCTTGCGACCCTGTGCGTCACGGATGATACCGTGGATAAACACGGTCTTAAACGGCTCTTGCTTCAACTGTTCCATACTCGAGAAAATCATACGAGCGACCCAGAAGAAGATGATGTCGTAGCCGGTGACCATAACAGAAGTCGGATAGAAATAATCGAGTTCCGGGGTCTTTTCCGGCCAGCCGAGCGTGGAGAAAGGCCACAATGCGGAAGAGAACCAAGTGTCGAGAACATCTTCGTCCTGCGTGAGATGCGTGCATCCGCACTTTTCACAAACGGTCGGGTCTTCACGGGAAACGTTCACATGACCGCATTCATCGCAGTAGAATGCCGGGATTCTGTGTCCCCACCACAACTGACGGGAAATACACCAGTCGTGGACATTTTCCATCCAGTTGAGATAAATCTTGCTGAAACGGTCGGGCACAAATTGAATGGTGCCGTCTTTGACTACTCGGATTGCTTCTTCTGCGAGCGGACCCATTTTCACAAACCACTGTGCGGACGTGATGGGTTCCACAACGGTTCCGCAACGATAGCAGGAACCAACGTTGTGTGCGTGGTCTTCAATCTTCAAGAGATAACCTTCCGCTTCTAAATCAGCGACAATCTGCTTGCGTGCTTCATAGCGATCAAGACCCTGGTATTTACCGCCGTTTTCGTTGATTTTTGCATTATCGTCCATCACCAGGATTTCTTCCAGATTATGGCGCTTACCGACTTCAAAGTCGTTCGGATCATGGCTCGGGGTGATTTTCACACAACCGGTACCGAAGTCCATTTCAACATATTCATCCGCAATGATCGGAATCTCACGGTTCATGAGCGGGAGCAAAACTGTCTTGCCGATCAGATGCTGATAACGCTCATCGTCCGGATGGACCGCAACCGCGCTGTCGCCCAGTAAGGTTTCCGGACGGGTGGTTGCGATGGTGAGATAATCATCGGTCCCCACGATGGGGTACTTGATGTGCCAAAAATGACCTGCTTTTTCTGCATATTCAACTTCTGCATCGGAGAGCGCGGTGGTACAGTTCGGGCACCAATTGATGATACGGCTGCCTTTGTAGATAAGGCCCTTTTCGTAAAGGCGTACAAATACTTCACGAACCGCCTTTGCACAAACGTCGTCCATGGTGAAACGCGCACGGCTCCAATCGCAGGAAGTACCGAGCTTCTTCTGCTGCTCTACGATACGGTCGCCGTATTTATTCTTCCAGTCCCAAACCAGGTCCAGAAACTTCTCGCGCCCCAGGTCGTAACGAGTGAGACCCTGTTCCACACGCAGGTTCTCTTCAACCTTGATTTGGGTTGCGATACCCGCATGGTCGGTGCCCGGAAGCCATAGTGCGCTATAGCCTTGCATACGCTTGACACGGGTCAGAATATCCTGCAGGGTAGAGTCGAATGCGTGACCCAAGTGCAGCTGACCTGTAACGTTTGGTGGGGGCATTACGATCGAGAATGCGGGTTTATTCGGGTCAACCTCTGCACGGAAGTAGCCGTTTTCTTGCCAAAAGTTATACAAACGGTCTTCAACGTGCTTCGGATCATAAACTTTATCCAACTGCTTTGCCATGAAAAATCCTCCTTGTTCATAAAAAAACCGCCCCATGCAACGCATGGGACGGAAAATTCCGCGGTACCACCCAAATTGACTGAAAACAGCCCACTTATCACACGACGGGTAACGGCATCGGTACGCCGAGAATACTTACTGAAAGCGTTCGGTATTCCTGCATCGGGAGAGACACGAAATCACGTTGCCGATCGGGCTTTCAGCCAATGACCCGACTCTCTTTACGGCAAACTTCGGATTTCTCAACTCCGTCATCGCATTTAACAGTATAAGGATACAAGAAAACCGTGATTTTGTCAAGTGAAATTGCGGTGAATTTCCATGGAAATCGCATCCGGAAGCACTTGGAATGAGCGTAGTTCGATTTGTTTGTCTTTGAAATATCGCGCAATTTTACGGTTACATGAATCTATCATTTCCTGTGAGATCCACGAAGTCAAGTCAAACGATGCCACTTTGAATGAAATCGGATCAATTGCGATCGATTTTCCCGTGGGGAGCAGTCGGAGAGACAGATGCGTGTCGATTTGTTCGGGGAGCAGTTCTGCGGCATATTGCAATGACGGTTGTTTTTTTGCGAGAAGCGATCGCACATCTTCCTTCTTAAAAACCGCATCAAGTTCGATCGTTCCGTCTTCGAAGAATGCGACATCGATCTTCTCGATCGGGAGATAGCGAGAGACTTCTTCATTCAGGTAGTTTGAGAGTTGTGTACTACTGAAGTGTAACGCGGAGGGTTCGGGCATATGCTCAGGCTCGGGTTTTGTACGTGTCAAAACAAAGACGAGAAAAAGCGTAAGTAATATGATGATTCCGACACACCAAATAAGCGTTTTTTTCTTAACCATAAAATCCCTCCCGTCGCTCAGTTTATTCAATTTGGGGCGAGATATGCAAAATGAAATCACACGGCGGATTATGACAGAATCTGTTTTGCCGCATTTGTATAATAAAAGACAGAACAGGAGGGTCGCCGTGATCACAACGATTTATCTCGATGGGTTGTTTTTTTTGAATTTTTTACTGGACTATTGCTTGCTTTCAGTTACGGGGAAACTCACGGACGTCTGCATCCGAAAACTCAGAGTTGTTCTCGCATCTGTTTGCGGGGCACTTTATAGTGTCGCCGCTGTGTTTTATCGGGAAAACTTTTTAGCGACGATCGGCATTCAACTGGTCGCTTCCTGGCTCATGGTTTTGCTGGCGTTCGGATTCGGAAAAACTTCCCGTTTGATTCGTCTGTGGGCGGTTTTCTTTTGCTCAAATTTTGCATTTGGCGGATGTTTGCTTGCGGTAAATTGGTTTATCAGAAAATCGCTGTTTGAAGTGAAAATTGACACGGTGATCGCATCCGCACTCCTTTGCTACGCATTCTTTTCGTTGCTTCTTCGAAAAGTGGCAAAGCCGAAAGGGAAACTCTGTGAAATTTTGGTGGAGTTTCGCGGGCGCGAATGTCGGTTTCACGCGTTTGCAGACACGGGGCTAAACGTGAAAGACCCGCTTGACAACGCACCTGTTCTTTTGGCAGAACCACGCGCGGTGAAACCGCTTTTCTCAGACTGTACTTACAAGGCGCTTTGCAAAGGAGAACCGACATATACATTGGGTGCGCGCTTTCGCTTGATTCCATACAAAACTGTTGGGAGCGAGCGGAAACTTCTTGCGGCATTTCGCCCGGACCGCGTGTTGGCGGATGGAGTGCTCGTCAAGCACGCGCTGATTGCGCTCAGCCCGGATGCGGTTTCCGAACATGGGGAATACACTGCGCTCATTGGGGATACAGCGATGTTATGAAAGGATCATTTGAGATGAAAATTCTTTTGTTTATTTTGAGAAAACTCGGACTTTTACGCGCGGGTCGAATTGATTATATTTGCGGAAGCGACACGCTTCCACCACCGCTTGAGTATGAGGATGAGAAGCGACTGATGGAAGAACTCGATGCGGATCCCGAACGGGTCAAACAGATTTTGATCGAGCACAATTTGCGACTGGTGGTTTACATTGCACGGCGATTTGAAAACACGGGCATTGGGATCGAAGATCTCATTTCCATCGGCACCATCGGACTCATCAAAGCGATCAATACATACAATCCAGAAAAGAAGATTAAACTTGCAACGTACGCTTCGCGGTGTATCGAAAACGAGATTTTGATGTATCTGCGAAAAAACGCGGGACAAAGAGGAGAAGTGTCGCTGGAAGAACCGCTCAATACCGATTGGGACGGCAATGAACTCTTGCTCTCGGATGTGTTGGGAACCGAAGCGGATAGCGTACTTCGCCCGATTGAAGACGATGTGGACCGTGAACTTTTACGCAACGCTCTGGGAAAACTTTCACCGCGCGAGCGGGAGATCATCTGTATGCGTTACGGAATCGGGTGCGATGTCGAAAAAACGCAAAAAGAAGTCGCGGATGTCCTTGGAATTTCCCAATCCTACATCTCGCGACTTGAAAAACGAATCATCCTGCGCCTGCGCAAAGAGATTCTGAAACTGATATAAAGAGAAAAGAGAGGGGTTACCTCTCTTTTTTGATATCACATAAACGCAATACCACTTCGCCTGCGATCATGAGTCCCGCACAACCGGGAACCCATGCAACGCTCCCGGGGATGGAACGGCGACCATCCGGCGGAGTTTCCATCTGGTCAGCCTCCCTTTTCTCTTCGGGGGAGAAGAGAACGGGAAGATGGTTGATTCCGCGCGCCCGCAATTCTTTCCGAATGACTTTTGCGAGCGGGCAGTTGTAGGTCTTGGAAATATCGGTTACGGTAAGTGCTGTTGCATCCAGTTTATTCCCCGTGCCGAGTGCCGATATGATGGGAATGTTACGGGAGACTGCGGTGCAGATCAGATCCAGTTTGTGCGTAACCAAATCGATTGCATCCACGATAAAATCGGGGGAATGTGAGAACAATTCTTCCCTTGTTTCCGCGCTGTAACACAAATCCAGCGGAGCAACTTCACATCCGGGGGAGATGTCGCGCACGCGAGCGGCAAGTGCTTCCGCTTTGGAACGCCCGATTGTGCTATGTAATGCGCCGATTTGGCGGTTGAGATTGCTCACGCTGATCGTGTCGTGGTCGATGAGTGTGAGTTTCCCAACCCCTGAGCGGACGAGTGCTTCCACCGCATATCCGCCCACGCCACCAAGCCCGACCACCGCGACGTGAGACTGATTCAGTTTTGTCATAGCATCTTCGCCGAGCAGCATTTGCGTACGGATCAACTGTTCTTTCATAAAATGAACTCCTCTAATATGGAAAAGCAAGGCGAAAAAACGCCTTGCTCAGTTTGCGTATACCCCGCCGATGCCGTGTGTACCCGTTTATAACCTGCAGTAATTGCAGGTGGGTTTCCTCTCTCTTGCATCATTGCTTCCAACGTCCGACGTGAGTCGGGAGGCCTGCGATCAGCAAAAGAAGTTCGGAATCCCATATTAAAATTGTGGGTTTAAATAGGCACATCACGTACAACGCAGGGAGAAGGAAGAGAAGATTATTCTTCGTCTTCCGCCTCGTCCATAAAGACTTCGAATACGGCCTGAAGTTTTTCTTCGTCATCAACAGATGCCAGAATCTCTTCGCCGTTTTCGTCCTTGGTCACCTGAAGGATGGTAAGTTCAATTGCATCTTCAAAATCATCCGGAATCCCTGCCGGTGCGAACGCCATGTACAGATCACCTTCGTATTCGATGGTATCCAAGTGCTCAAATTCCAAATCATTTCCTTCGTCGTCGGTCAGAACAACGATATTCGGGCTGAATTCTTCGCTCATGTAGGTCACCTCATTTCTATTCTTTCTTTAAGCATACAACGATATTCATCAGAAATCAACCGAAAGTTTTGCTTTTGAAACTTTTTTCTGTTATCATCATTTTATGTGAAAGAAAAGCAGAAAATAATGTTGACTTTTCATATTTTTCATGGTAAAATAGCAAAGCCGCATTGAGTGGGTCTGTTTTCAAGCAGTTTTTACTGCACCCACAAGAGCGAGACTCTAAATTGAAGAGAGGTGCGAGAAATGAAAGCGATTTTTGTAACCGGTGGCAAGCAGTACAAGGTTTCCGAAGGTGATGAAATCTACGTCGAAAAGCTCAACATCGAAGGTGACAGCGTTACTTTTGACAGCGTTTTGATGCTCATCGACGGTGAAAACGTTACCGTTGGTACTCCGAATGTTGCAGGCGCAACCGTCGAAGCAAAGCTTGTGAAGAACGGTAAGCAGAAAAAGGTCATTGTCTTCAAGTTCAAAGCAAAGAAGAACTACAGAAGACGTCAGGGCCATCGTCAGCCGTACACCAAGCTGCAGATCACCAAGATCAGCGCATAATGATTACCGCAAAATTCTTTGCGCAGAGACCGGTCGGCTTTGAAGTATCCGGGCATTCCGGGTACGCGGAAGCGGGGAGCGACATCGTGTGTGCCGCAGTTACCAGCGCCGTGACTCTGTGTGAGTGCGCAGTCAATGATATGTTTGGAGCAAACGCTGAAGTTTCGGTTTGTGAAAAGGAGGCAAGAGTCTTCCTGCGACTCACAAAACCGTGTCCCGAGGCAGAAAAAGTGATCCAAGCTCTCAAACTGCAACTGCTCAATATCGAAAATCAGTATCCACATTACATTCAGGTTATGGAGGTGTAAACCAATGCTGAAATTACAGATTCAATTTTTTGCTCATAAAAAGGGTGTCGGTTCCACCAAGAACGGTCGTGACTCTGAGTCCAAGCGCCTTGGCGTGAAGCGTGCAGACGGGCAGGCTGTTATCGCAGGTAACATCCTGGTTCGCCAGCGCGGCACCAGCATCCATCCGGGTAAGAATGTTGGCATCGGTTCTGATGACACCCTGTTTGCTTTGACTGACGGCGTCGTTCGTTTTGAACGTCTCGGCCGTGACCGTAAGCAGGTTTCGGTTATCCCGATGGCATAATCAACACGGTTTCATTTTGGTAGGGGCTGCTGTATCAGGCGGCCCCTATTTTGATACAATAGGCACAGAAAGGGGATTTGTGCATGTTTGTAGATGTAGCAAAAGTGCGTTTTACCGCGGGTCGCGGCGGCGACGGTGCGGTCGCATTCCATCGTGAAAAATACATCGCATCCGGCGGTCCGGATGGCGGAGACGGAGGCAAAGGCGGCGATATTGTACTTGTGGTGGACAACCATATGTCCACACTGGTCGAGTTCCGTTACAAACGAAAGTTCGTTGCGCAAAACGGCGATAACGGCGCGGGCAAGCGATGTTCGGGTCGAGACGGAAAGGATTTGGAAATCCGCGTTCCGCGCGGGACACTCGTATATGACGAAGAGTCCGGCGCATTGGTTGTGGATATGTCCAACATCGATCGCTTCGTACTCTGCAAAGGCGGACGCGGCGGCTGGGGCAATCAGCATTTTGCCACCCCAACCCGTCAGGCACCGCGCTTTGCAAAACCGGGGCTGGATGGCGAGAGTATGTACGTTCGCTTGGAACTCAAACTCCTTGCAGACGTCGGCTTGGCAGGATTCCCGAATGTCGGAAAATCCACTCTGCTCTCGGTTGTCAGCGCGGCACGCCCGAAAATTGCAAACTATCACTTTACCACCTTGGTCCCGAATCTCGGCGTGGTACGAGTAGACGAAGAATATTCTTATGTCATGGCAGATATCCCGGGTATCATCGAAGGTGCATCGGAAGGCGCGGGCTTGGGTCATCAGTTCTTGCGACATATTGACCGTTGCCGTCTGCTGGTGCATATCGTAGACGTTTCCGGTTGTGAAGGTCGTGACCCCATCGAAGATTTCAATGCGATCAACGAAGAACTTTCGCGTTATAATGAAGAACTCGCATCGAGACCGCAAATCGTAGTGGGAAATAAAGTGGATTTGGTGTATGACCGTGAGATTGCGGACAAGTTTGCGGAATATATCAAAGAACAAGGCTATCCGTATTATGAGATGTCTGCGGCAACCAGACAGGGTGTGGATGAACTCTTAAACCGCATCGCGGAAGAACTGTCCAAACTCCCGCCAATTCAGGTGTACGAGCCGGATTATGTCGCACCCGAAGTGGTACGTGACGACTATTCCTTCACCATCACGCGTTTGGATGGCGATGTCTATCAGGTGGAAGGGGATTGGCTCATCCGCGCACTCGGTTCGGTCAATTTTGACGATTACGAATCCCGCCTGTACTTCGAACGCTTGCTGCGTCAACACGGCGTATTTGATGCGCTGGAAGAGCGCGGCGTACAGGAAAATGATACTATCATCATCTACGATTTGGAATTCGAATATGTGAAGTAAGAAAAGTCCTCCGTTCGGAGGACTTTTTTTATCAAAACGCTATGGACGAACGAAAAAAAGCGTGATATAATACTTCTTAAAGAAAATTTTGCAAGTTTTACCGGATTCCCATTCGAGAAAGGGGCAAACAAAAATGAAAATCACTTTGAAAGACGGTTCCGTAAAAGAATACGTAAGTTCCATGACCGTGCTTGATATCGCAAAGGATTTGAGCGAAGGTCTGGCGCGCGTTGCATGTGCAGGCGAAATCGACGGGGAACGCGTGGATCTGCGTACCGTGGTCGACCGTGACTGTGCAGTCAGTATCTTGACTTTTGATGATAAGGGCGGTAAAGACGCATTCCGTCATACTGCATCCCATATTTTGGCGCAGGCGGTCAAGCGTCTGTATCCGGACGTTCAGCTTGCGATCGGTCCGTCGGTCGATGATGGGTTCTATTATGACATTGACAGCGAAAGAACTTTCACCACCGATGATTTTGAAGCAATCGAAGCAGAGATGAAGAAAATCGTCAAGGAAAATCTTCCGCTCGAGCGCTTTGAACTTCCGCGTGCGGAAGCAATCGAATTCTTCAAAAAGCAGAACGAAGCGTATAAGGTGGAACTCATCGAGGATTTGCCGGAAGATGCGATCATCAGTCTGTACAAGCAGGGCGAGTTTACCGACCTTTGTGCTGGTCCGCATTTGATGTCCACCAAGCAGGTCAAGGCTTTCAAGTTGATGAAACTTGCAGGTGCATATTGGCGCGGAAATGAAAACAACAAGATGCTCACCCGTATTTACGGTACTGCGTTTACCAAAAATGCGGATTTGGAAGCATATGTCACCATGCTGGAAGAAGCAAAAAAGCGTGACCACAGAAGAATCGGCAAGGAACTGGGTCTCTTCATGTTCCGTGATGAAGGTCCGGGTTTCCCGTTCTTCCTTCCGAAGGGTATGCTGCTCAAAAATACTTTGATGCAGTACTGGCGCGAAATCCACGAGCGCGAAGGCTATGTGGAAATTTCCACCCCCATCATGCTCAACCGCCGTCTGTGGGAAACTTCGGGGCATTGGGATCACTATCAGGAAAATATGTATACCACAGTCATCGATGAAGAAGATTTCGCAATCAAGCCCATGAACTGCCCGGGTGGTGTCATGGTCTATCAGTCCCAGCCGCACTCTTACCGTGAACTGCCGCTCCGCTTGGCAGAAGTCGGTCTGGTTCACCGCCATGAAAAATCCGGTGCGTTGCACGGGCTCATGCGTGTCCGTTGTTTTAATCAGGACGACGCACATATCTTCATGACTCCCGAGCAGATCCGCGAAGAAATCAAGGGTGTTGTGCGCTTGATCGACGAAGTTTATCAGCTCTTTGGATTCCAGTATTTCATTGAACTTTCCACCCGCCCGGAAGATTCCATGGGCAGTGACGAAGATTGGGAACTCGCGACCGACGGTTTGCGTGGCGCATTGGATGAAATGGGTCTTGACTATGTGGTCAACGAAGGCGACGGCGCGTTCTACGGCCCGAAAATCGACTTCCACTTGGTCGATGCGATCGGCAGAAGTTGGCAGTGCGGAACCATTCAGCTCGACTTCCAGCTCCCGCAGAGATTTGAAGTGGAATACATCGGTGCGGACGGCGAAGCACACCGCCCGATCATGATCCACCGTGTTTGCTTCGGATCGATTGAGCGTTTCATCGGTATTTTGACCGAGCACTTTGCAGGAAAATTCCCGACATGGCTTGCACCTGTCCAGGTGAAAATCCTGCCCATTTCGGATAAGTATTTCGACTATGGCAAAAAGGTCCTTGCAGACTTGAAAGCCGCAGGCATCCGTTGCGAGCTGGACGAACGTGCGGAAAAGATCGGTTATAAGATCCGTGAAGCACGCAACGAACGTATCCCGTATATGCTCATCGTGGGGCAGAAAGAGGAAGAAACCGCGACTGTCTCTGTCAGAAGCCGTTTTGAAGGCGAAGAAGGCGCAAAGGATATCGCTGCGTTCATCGCACAGGTCAAGGAAGAAATTGCCACCCGTGCTCTCCGCGAAGAAAAAGCAAGTGAAGAATGATTCTGGAAAGCCGCCGTTCGGTGGCTTTCTTTTTAGCACGAAATACTTGCTTTTGGATGGAAATGAGCGTATAATAACGATACCGTTTTGGAAGGGGGCTTTCCTATGAGAATCGTCATCATCGGCGATGGTAAAGTTGGGCATACATTGACCGAACTTCTCTCGGCTGAGGGGCATGATATCGTCATTGTCGATCGCGATGAGAAGGTCATTGAAAATGTGGTCAATACATTCGATGTTCTTGGTATCATCGGGAACGGTGCAAGTTATAAAGTCCAGATGGAAGCGGGCGTCAACAAGTCAGATCTTTTGATTGCCGCAACCAGTTCGGATGAACTCAATATTCTCAGTTGCATGGTCGCAAAGAAAATCGGTGCGAAAAATACCATTGCGCGTGTGCGCAATCCCGAGTATTCCGAACAGTTGATTTTCTTGAAAGAAGAACTGGGGCTTTCGTTGGTTATTAATCCGGAAATGGAAACCGCGATGGAAATTTCCCGTGTACTTCGTTTCCCGTCCGCACTCAAAATTGAGTCTTTCTCCCGTGGGCGTGTGGACCTGGTTGAAATCCGCATTGCGGCAAATAGCCCGGTTGCGGGGAAGTCTTTGCAGGAAATCGCGAAGGCATATAGTGCGAGAATACTTGTCTGCGTGGTGCAACGCGGAGAGAAGATTTTCATCCCGAACGGTGCGTTTATCCTACGCGAAGGGGATCATATTACCATGACGGGTGATCCTGCGGGTATCACCGCATTCTTCAAACAGATCGGGATCTATAAAGAAAAAAGCCGCTCCGCGATGATCATCGGTGGTGGCAAAATCGGATACTATCTTGCGAAGCGTTTGACGCAGTCCGGGATGCACGTCAAGATCATTGAAAAAGACGAAGAACGATGCATCCATCTTTCCGAAATGCTTCCGCGTGCGGAAATCGTGTGCGGGGACGGAAGTGAACACGAATTGCTCATTGAAGAAGGACTCACATCGTTTGATGCCTGCGTTGCGATGACGGATATTGATGAAGAAAACATCATCATTTCCATGTATGCGGAAAGTCTACGTGTGCCGAAGGTTGTACCCAAGGTCAACCGTATGTCCCTTGCGAAAATGCTTGATGATGTTGGGGTAGAAGGTGCGGTTTCTCCGAAGTCTGTTACCACCAACCGTATCGTCAGCTATGTCCGTGCAATGCAGAATTCCTTTGACAACAACAGCGTTGAAACCCTGTGTAAAATTGTTGATCAAAAGGTCGAAGCGCTGGAATTCCGCGTGACAGATAAAATGAAGTATGCGGGAGTCCCACTCAGCAATTTGAAACTAAAACCCAACTTGCTCGTTGCGTGCATCGTCCGAAAAGGCAAAGCGCTCATCCCGGGCGGTAGCGACTGTATGCAACCGGGTGATAGCGTGATCGTTGTTACTGCGGATCACATTCTGCGTACTTTGGACGACATCTTTGCAGACGCATAATTGGTGGGGGATTTATGAATTACAGAATGATTGGTCTCATCATCGGGAAACTGATGAAGATCGAAGGATTGCTTTTGGTTCTGCCACTTTTGGTGTCGGTGTATTATGGGGAGAATCAATGGTTGCCGTTTTTGCTTCCGATTCTGCTGCTCCTGAGTGTGGGAACGTTGCTTTCGTTTAAGCGACCGAAAGACTCTACACTGTATGCCCGTGAAGGATTTGTCATTGTGGCACTCTCTTGGATCGTGCTCTCGATCTTCGGCGCATTACCGTTCTACTTGAGTGGTGAAATCCCGCGCTATATCGATGCGTTTTTTGAAACCGTATCGGGCTTTACTACAACAGGCGCAAGCATCCTTCCTGAGGTAGAAACCATGTCGCACGGTATGCTATTCTGGCGCAGTTTCACCCATTGGATTGGTGGTATGGGCATCCTTGTGTTTGCACTTGCGGTTTTGCCAAACACCAACGGTAGCGATATGCATCTCATGCGCGCGGAAGTTCCTGGTCCGAGCGTGGGCAAGTTGGTCTCGCGCGTGCGTCTCACCGCCCGCATTCTTTACGGCATCTATATCGCAATGACACTCCTTGAAGTTGTGCTTTTGGCGCTTGGCGGAATGCCGCTCTTTGACAGCGTTGTTCACTCGTTTGGTACGGCTGGAACAGGTGGGTTCGGAATCAAAAACAACAGTATCGCATACTACAACAGCGCATACATTGATGGGGTTATCAGCGTCTTCATGCTCCTGTTCGGGATCAATTTTAACTTATTCTATTTTATTCTGACAGGTCATGCACTTCGTGCACTTCGTAGTGAAGAACTCAAATGGTACGGAGTTATTGTCGCAGTTGCGGTCAGTTTGATTACACTGAATATCCTGCCGCAATACGATTCTGTTTTCACATCGTTCCGTTATGCACTCTTCCAAGTCGCGTCGATCATTACGACAACGGGGTATGCTACCGCAGATTTCGCCGTGTGGCCCGTGTTTTCACAGTGCATCCTGCTTCTTCTGATGTTGATCGGTGCTTGCGCAGGTTCTACGGGCGGCGGCTTCAAAGTGGCGCGTGCCGTTATGCTGACCAAAATCGCACGTAACGAAGTGCAAAAAGTTCATCAGCC
Source organism: Oscillospiraceae bacterium (assembly GCA_015067485.1). Lineage (GTDB taxonomy): Bacteria > Bacillota > Clostridia > Oscillospirales > JAAYXM01 > SIG510. Next base: position 173,773 of record SVMJ01000001.1, on the reverse strand, counting down.
GCGTAGCGTCAATGTGGTCCGTTTTGAAGGAGAGCGCGTAAGCAACGAAGCAATCAAGGCAGTCATGGGTTACTTTGTGATTTATGTTCTGTTGATGCTTTCCACGACACTCTTGCTCTCATTTGAAGAATACTCGTTTTTGACCACTTTCTCGGCGGTTGCGGCAACCATCAATAACATCGGCCCCGGATTCGAACTGGTCGGTCCAATGGCAAATTACGGGCATTTTTCCGACCTTGGAAAACTGTTGCTCAGCTTCAATATGCTCACAGGACGATTGGAAATCATGCCGATGCTGATGCTCTTTATCCCATCTGTTTGGAAAAGAAAAAAATAAAAAAAGAGGAAGAACACTTGAGTGTTTCTTCCTCTTTTTTTATTCGTACTTATTTCCGTTTATATCGTAATAAATCGCGGTCACGGTCAAAGGATCTTCCGGTCGCGGCAGCACTAAAACACGGTTTTCGGTGAGTTCGTGAGTTTTGCTCTCCAAAACCGTATCATCACGTATGAAAGTAACTTCTGCATGCGACGGGGAAGGAATATCGGCAAAAATCAAAACATATTCGTTTTCATGGAAACGCACATGCGAGAAAACGATTTCTTCACTTTCACGTTTCGCCCATGTAACAAAAGAGTGCTTCCCATCTTCTAAAATTTCAAAAATTGCAATACCGATTTCGTTATCTTGGATTCCGATTTCCGGATCTTCGCGCATGGAGCAGACCAGATACCCGTCAACTACTTGTTCATCCAAAATTTTCCAAGGATACTGTCCGGGCTGACTTTGCAGGATTGCTTCGCGACTCTCCAAAGTTGTTCCACTCAGACGACCCTTACTGCTCGTGAGAACACAAGTGGCAATCAATACGATCAAACCGACCAGTGAGATCGTAAGCGCTATTTTATTCCGCATCTGAAACTGCCCCTTTCCTTACTGCGGTATCAATGCTTTTTCCAAAGACAACAAAACGGTCATAGAGAAATTCGGTGACGAAATTTGTTAGCATTGAGAGTGCGACGACAAGGTATTCGTTCCATCCGCAGGTGTCGGTGAGCACCGCAGTCCACCAGGTAGAAAGAGGGGTAAATATCAGGTAGAAAAGTGCAACTTTTGCCATCGCAATCGGAATGTTATTCGCAGAGCGGAAGGTGTATTTACGGTTGAGTGTGAAGTGCCACAGCACAGACAGGACCAAGGAAATGAGATAACCCAACCAATGTGTGAGATGAAAAATCTCTTCGAAAATCGTGAAACTTACGATTTGGATGATGGCTGCGCTGATGGAGAAAAGCGTGAATTTGATCGCACGGAAGAATTCGGCTTTTGTATTCTGCATTGTATGTACCTCCTTTTACATTGCAAACAGGATCCCGACTAAGGCGGAAATCCCGATGAAGATGATCGGATGCCAAGTTTTTGTGGCTTTTACTTTATTCGTGAGAAGCCAAAGAATGATTGCAAGGATCCAGCCTTTCCAGTTGATGCAGGAAGGAGTAAGCCCCTGTTCTGCAAAAAACAGATTGGAGACAATCACGCTGAGCCCCGCGGCGGAGATGAGTCCCGTCGAAGCGGGACGAAGCGCGTAAAATGCATTGTTTACGATTTTGCTTTCGCGGAATGCGCTCAAAATCATGGAGATAATTAGAATGACAATTACGGACGGAGTAATCAATCCCAAGGTTGCAGTGACCGCTCCCAAAATCGCTGAGAGAGTACCATGTTCCGCACCGGTAACGTATCCGACGTAAGTCGCCATGTTGACCCCGATGGGACCCGGAGTGGATTCGCCGACCGCAATCAGATTGGCAAGATCATTGCGCGAAAACCAGCCGGTCGCATCAGATAGGTTGTAGAGAAACGGGATGGTTGCCATGCCACCACCGACCGCGAATAGACCGGTTTTGAAAAATTCATAAAACAAACGGAGATACAACATCATGCACGTTTCCCTCCGATCGATTTGAGAATGATTCCCGCACTCGCCGCAAGCACGACAAAGATGACAGGACTAATCGATGTGAAGAAACTCCCGACTGCCACCAAAAGGAATATAATCAGAGTTGCGGTGTCGACAATGGACTTTTTGCCGAGTTTCACCACCGCATTTAAGATTAAAACGCAAACACAAACGCGAATCCCACCAAACGCGTGCTGTACCCATGCGATGTGAGAGAACGCTTCGATCACGCCCGCGAGAAGCATAATGATAATCAGAGAAGGGAAGACCACGCCGAGCGTTGCGAAGATTGCCCCCAAAGTCCCTTTGTGTTTTTTTCCGATAAAAGTCGCGGTGTTGACCGCGATGACCCCTGGAGTACATTGTCCAATGGCAAAATAGTCCATCAATTCTTCTTCAGTTGCAAAGTGCTTGTTTTCTACCACTTCACGTTGCAAGATTGGAAGCATCGCATAACCGCCACCGAAGGTCATCACACCCACTTTGGCAAACGTCCAAAACAAGTCCCACATTTTTCGCATGATCTCCTTTCTTTGGGAATATTATATACATTTTATCGTGTCATTGCAAGTCGAAAGCCGATGGCGAACCATCGGCTTTTCTGTCATAAAAGGTAGAAGGAACCCGCTTGCGGTAGCCCGAAATAACATTGGTGCAAAATGCGCTTTGTTATTTCGGACGCGGCGCAACAAACACTTCGCTGTATCTGCCACCGGCAGCGCTCGGTGTTTATTCCCACTCGATAGTGCCGGTGGGTTTCGGGGTCAGGTCGTAGAGAACGCGATTGACGTTTTCTACTTCGCTGGTGATGCGCTGGGTGATATGCTGGAGAAGAGCAAACGGGATGTCTTCAACGGTCGCGGTCATTGCGTCGACTGTGTTGACTGCGCGGATGATGACCGGGTAAGCATAGGTGCGAGCATCGTCTTTGACACCGACGGACTTGAAGTCCGGAACCGCAGTGAAGTACTGCCAAACCTTACCTTCCAAACCGTTTTTTGCGAATTCTTCACGAAGGATCGCGTCGGATTCACGGACTGCTTCCAAGCGCTCGCGGGTGATTGCGCCAAGGCAACGAACACCGAGACCCGGACCGGGGAACGGCTGACGATAAACCATAGAGTGCGGCAGACCGAGTGCTACACCGACCACGCGGACTTCGTCTTTGTACAGGAACTTGAGCGGTTCGACCAGGTCAAACTGCATATCGTCCGGCAGACCACCGACGTTATGGTGGGCTTTGACCGGACCGCTTTCCAAAATATCCGGGTAGATGGTACCCTGAGCAAGGAATTCAATGCCTTCCAACTTGCGTGCTTCTTCTTCAAAGACACGGATGAATTCGGCGCCGATGATTTTACGCTTGCGCTCAGGTTCTGCAACACCTTCGAGCTTGGATAAGAAGCGATCGACCGCATCAACATAGATCAGGTTTGCATCCAACTGATTGCGGAACACTTCAACGACTTGCTCCGGTTCGCCTTTGCGAAGCAGACCGTGGTTGACGTGAACGCTGACCAGCTGTTTTCCGATTGCTTTGATGAGAAGTGCAGCAACGACGGAAGAGTCGACACCGCCGGAGAGTGCGAGCAGAACTTTCTTGTTACCAACCTGAGCGCGGATGGCAGCAACCTGCTCTTCGATAAACGCGTTTGCAAGTTCCGGCGTGTTGATACGCGCCATAGAATCCGGGCGTTTGTTGTTTTGCATTGGTAATTCCTCCGTTTGTGATAAAATCAATGTAGATATTATGACACAATTTGATTTGGATTTCAATATGCGTGAAGATATTTTGTGAGATTTTATAATTTTAAGACCCGGAGCAGATAGTTTTTTTGAAATATTGCTTTTAGTGGGAAAATATAGTATAATTTTTTCATTACAGAGAAGGGTGATGAATCGGGTTGAAAAAGCGCATGTTGAACTTGTTCGATGCGGTGTCGCTTCTTGTGATCTATCTGCTTTCCGGGTTGCTCGGTCAGGTCTTGGTGCTTTTGTCGGATGTTGTGATCACTGCGTTGGAATTTGGCGCAAATCAAATGCAGGTGCAAAATGAGATTTTCTTTGAACACGTGATGGAACTCTTTTCCGCGCAGACTGTTGAAACTGTTTTGGTTTCCAATCTGGTGGTAGTTCTTTTGTACTGGTTGGCATTTTGCCGCCGTAGGGAAACTTTGCGCGACTATGCGGGGTTTTATGTGCCAAATGTTTTAAGTGTGATCGGTGCCCCGTTTGCGGGCGTTGCGTTGTATGGTTTGGTGATCCGCGTGATCGATGCATTGGCACTCCCGCGTGATTTGATGGAAGCGTACAACGGCGAAATGGAGCAGTTCTTTGGCGGTTCGCTTGCACTTGTGCTTGTTACTGCGCTCATCGTTGCGCCGCTTGTGGAAGAAATCGTCTTCCGTGGGGCACTTTTGCGCGCTCTGCAAAAGGGGATGAACACTCCAATTGCGGTGCTGATCTCGTCTGCACTCTTCGCGGTCGTACATGCCGGGCCGATTCAGATGACATACGCATTTGCGCTTGGTTTGCTTCTGTGCTTTGTACGTCTCAAAAGCGGAAGTTTGTGGGGATCTGTGTGTATGCACATCGCGTTCAATGCGGCAAATTTTTCACCTGTTACCGATGCCTTTGTGGATAAAGTTTCGCTCATGGTCGCGGTATTTGTATGCACTTTTATGCTCGCGTGTGTCGGAAGCAAAAAAGCAGAATCGTATTGACGGTTTTGCTTTTTTGTTTTTTATGAAATTATTTGCATAAATGCGGGAAATTTATTATAATGTGTATATAAAGTTCTTTTTTCTGAGGGAGGGGTTTCCGTGTGCGCGAAGAAACAGAAAACAGATTCCGGGAATTTGGCGGCGTATCTGTTCCATGAAGGAACGAATTTTCGCGCGTATCGGTACCTGGGTGCGCACTTCTGCAAAGAAGGCGTCATCTTCCGCGTATGGGCACCCAATGCGGCTTCTGTCTCGGTAGTAGGTGATTTCAACGGCTGGGATCATGAAGCGGCACCGATGAAGCGCGTGACCGAGCAAGGTGTTTGGGAGACGCTGGTCGAAAACGCAAAGGAGTTTGACGGGTATAAATTTGCCATCGTGCGTGGCGACGGTTCGATGGTTTTGAAAGCAGACCCATATGCTGTGCACGCGGAGACACGTCCTGCGACTGCGTCAAAACTTTATCGCATCGACGGTTATGAATGGCACGATAAAAAATGGCTGAAGGCACAGGCGGGCAAGAATCCGTACAAGTCCCCGATGAATATTTACGAGGTGCAACTCGGATCCTGGAAAAAGCATCCGGACGGGTCTTTTTATTCATACCGCCAGATGGCGGAGGATTTGGTGCCTTATGTCAAAAAAATGGGATACACACATATCGAGTTTTTACCACTCAACGAGTATCCTTATGACGGATCGTGGGGATATCAGGTGACCGGGTATTATGCCGCGACCTCTCGCTATGGAACTCCGAAAGACTTGATGTATCTTGTGGATGTTTGCCATCAGAACGGGATCGGGGTTTTGCTTGACTGGGTTCCGGCACATTTTCCGAAGGATGCACACGGGTTGTATGAGTTTGACGGGACTTGTCTGTATGAATATTCCGATCCGCTCAAACGCGAGCATTCGGATTGGGGTACACGCATTTTTGACTACGGAAGAAACGAAGTGCGTTGTTTCCTTGTTTCCAGCGCAATGTTCTGGATGGAGTACTTTCATCTGGACGGCATCCGCGTGGATGCCGTCGCGAGTATGCTGTATTTGGATTACGGAAAACAAGGCGGCGAGTGGCGACCGAATCAATATGGCGGAAATGAAAACTTGGAAGCCATCTCATTTTTGCAAACACTCAATTCAAATGTTGCTACCGAGTATCCGAGTGCGCTGATGATTGCGGAAGAATCCACCATGTGGCCGCTTGTTACAAAACCGCCGTATGACGGGGGACTGGGATTCCATTTCAAGTGGAACATGGGTTGGATGAATGACAGTTTGCGCTATTTCTCGACCGACCCGATTTTCCGAAAACATCATCACGGTATGATCACGCATATTTTGAATTATGCCTTTTCAGAAAATTACATCTTGCCGTTATCCCACGATGAAGTGGTGCACGGCAAGTGCTCTCTGATCAACAAACAACCCGGGGATTATGACGCGAAATTCGCATCTCTCCGCGCCATGATGGCGTATATGATGTTCCTTCCTGGGAAAAAGCTCAGTTTCATGGGGAATGAATTCGGACAATTCATCGAGTGGAACGAGAACCGGGAACTCGATTGGCTGCTTTTGGCATACCCCGCACATCAAAAACATCAGGAATATATCAGAGCACTCAATCAAGTATATTTGTCGCATTCGGAACTTTGGCAGAAAGACGATTCCGAAGACGGATTCACATGGCTGATTTCCGACGACTATGAGAACAACATCTTTGCTTTCCTGCGCGAGAATGATGAGGGAAGTCGTGTGATGGTGGTTCTGAATTTGGCGCCGGTACTGCGCGAAAACTATCGCATCGGAATTCCTGCGACAGGCTTGGTCAAACGCGTGTTTACAAGTGATTCCGAGGAATTCGGAGGTCAAAACATCGCAAGTGAAATACAGATCCCGATTGAAGAAATCGGCTGGAACGGGAAGACACACTCGGTTTCCATTACCGTCCCGCCGATGAGCGCAACTCTTTTCTATGTTCCGAACAAAACAAGAAAGAAGGCGGAAAAATCATGTTGAGAAAGAAAGAATGTATCGCGATGCTCCTGGCAGGTGGACAGGGAAGCCGACTGTCTGTGCTCACCAAAAACGTGGCAAAACCTGCGGTTCCGTTTGGCGGCAAATATCGAATCATCGATTTTCCGCTTTCCAACTGCATCAACTCCGGTATCGACACGGTTGGTGTTCTGACACAGTATCAGCCGCTGGAACTTAACACATATATCAGAAACGGACAGCCGTGGGATTTGGACAGAAATAGTGGTGGTATTGCAATTTTGCCGCCGTACATGACCAGTTCGCGTGGAGACTGGTATAAAGGTACTGCAAACGCGGTTTTTCAGAATGTCAACTTTATCGAGACCTATGATCCCGAATACGTGCTGGTTCTTTCGGGCGACCATATTTACAAAATGAATTATGACTGGATGCTTCAGGAACATAAAAAGGCGGGTGCGGACTGCACCATCGCGGTTATCAACGTTCCCATTGAAGAAGCATCGCGTTTCGGTATCATGAATGTCCGTGATGACGGGACGATTTATGAATTTGAAGAAAAACCCAAACAGCCCAAAAGTACGATGGCATCCATGGGTGTTTACATCTTCTCTTGGAAGGTGCTCAAAAAGTTCTTGCAGGAAGATGATACAAATCCGGAGAGCAAGAATGACTTTGGGCATGACATCATTCCCAAAATGCTGGCTGACGGATGCAAAATGCTCGCGTATGAGTATAAGGGATATTGGAAAGACGTCGGAACCATCGACAGCCTTTGGGAGTCTAATATGGATGCACTCACTCCCGAAACCAGCGGTTTGCAGTTGTGGGATCCCAAATGGCGTATTTATGCACGAAACCCCATCCAGCCACCGCAGTTCGTTTCGGACAGTGCGGAACTCAATCGCTGCATGATCGCAGAGGGATGCCAAGTGCACGGTAAGGTGGAAGACTCGGTGGTTTTCTACGATGTGCAGATCCAGCGTGATGCGGTGGTACGTCATTCAATCTTGATGCCGGGCGTTGTGATCGAACCCGGCGCGGTTGTTGAATATGCGATTTTAGCAGAGGGCGTGCACGTCAAGTGCGGCGCAAAAATCGGCGCAGAGCCGGGACCGGATGGCAGAAAAATTACAGTCCTCGGAAACGGTGCTGTGGTGGAACCCGGTGCGGTAGTTGAAGCCGGCAGCATCGTTGACGCAACATTGTGAGGTGAATGGGAATGAAAAATACAACAGGAATTATTCTGGCTCAAGAAAAATGCGATGCGATGCGTGATTTGTGTGGACAGAGAACCGTTGCATCCGTCCCGTTCGGCGGTCGTTACCGTCTCATTGACTTCACTTTGTCCAATATGGTCAATGCAGGGATCCAGACGGTTGGTGTGGTTACCCGCAACAATTATTATTCTTTGATGGATCATTTGGGCTCGGGCAAAGAATGGGATCTCAACCGCAAAAAAGGCGGACTCACCATTCTTCCACCGTCGCTTGATTTCAATGTCAAACGCAATTTGAGCGACAGTAAGATCGAAGCGCTTTACGGTGTTTTGGATTACATCCGTCATTGCGGCAGTAAGCATATTTTGCTGTCCGATGCAAATGTGGTTACGCAAATCGATTACCGTGATTTGTTCCGTTTTCATATCGAAAAAAATGCGTACATGACCGCAGTTTATCAAAAGGATGTGTTTGAAACACACCGTTTTGCAAATAATACATTTATTCAGGTAGCTGATGACGGCCGCATCACGGATGTTGCGGTCAATCAGGCAATTCAACTGCACAGCGATATGTTACTTGGGGTCTATCTGATTGAGCGTGAACTTTTGGAATTTTTGCTTTGTCAGTGTATTGCACATAACAAACTCGACTTTGAACGTGATATTTTGCAGGGTATGACGAAGGATTTGGATCTCTACGGATATCCCATTCAAGGCTATGTGGAAAAAGTGGATTCGGTCGAGACTTTCTTCCAGGCACATCGTAATCTTTTGCGACCGGATGTCCAGCAGGCATTGTTTGCAAAGGGCAATATTCTCACCAAAGTCCGTGATGAAGTTCCAACTTATTACGGAGAAAATTCTCGCGTGAAAAACAGTATGATCGCAGATGGTTGTATCATTGAAGGAACAGTTGAAAACTCGGTGATTTTCCGTAGTGTCCATGTTGCCAAGGGTGCGTGCATCCGTAACTCGGTCATCATGCAGGACTGCGAGATCGGGGAGAATGCGGTCGTTGAACATTGTATTTCGGATAAACTTGTTACCATTTCCGCAGGGAAACATATGATCGGAGCGGAAACTTATCCGATCGTGATCGCGAAAGGGAATAAGATTTAGAGGAGGGTATCCATGAGAGTTTTATTTGCTGCATCGGAAGCGGCGCCATTCGCAAAATCCGGGGGACTCGGAGATGTCATCGGTTCTCTTCCTGTCGCGCTAAAAGGGAAAAACTGCGAAGTCTCCTGCGTGGTTCCGCTTTATGAAAAAGTTGCTGGGTCTGTAAAGGATCAGATGACATTTATTGCAAACATCTTTGTTCCGGTTGCGTGGAGAAATCAGTATTGCGGACTGTTCCTGCTGGAACAGGACGGAGTGAAATGGTATTTCATTGACAATGAATACTATTTCAAACGCGGGGATGCGATGTACGGCTGTTACGACGATGCAGAGCGCTTTGCGTTTTTCTCCCGTGCAATTCTCGAAGTGTTGCCGCTTATGGATGAAATGCCCGATGTGATCCATTGCCATGATTGGCAGACCGCTTTGGTTCCGGTCTATCTGCGTCTGCTTTATCACACGAAACCCGAATATGATCGCATCAAAACCGTCTTCACCATTCACAACATCGAGTATCAAGGGAAGTTCGGCCGCGATATTATGGGGAATGTACTGGGTATCTCCGAAGAAGAATTTGACAACGGATTTATGGAACATGGCGGCGCGGTCAACTTCATGAAGAGTGCTATTGTTTGCTCGGATTGGGTGACCACGGTCAGTCCGTCTTATGCTTCGGAGATTCAAAGTGCGGAATTTGCACACGGGCTCGAAACTGTTTTGGAATTCCACAAAGGCAAAGTTTCCGGTATCTTAAACGGCATCAGCAAAAAGGCGTTTAATCCGAAAACCGATAAGCGCTTGTTTGCAAAATACTCTGCTGATGACCTTTCCGGAAAGGCCACCAATAAAGCAGAACTTCAGAAAATGCTCAACCTTCCGGTCAACGCGGATATTCCGCTTGTCGGCATGGTCACGCGTTTGGTCAGTCATAAGGGCATTGATATGGTCACCCAGGTTCTGAGCAAGATTTTGGAACGTGACCTGCAACTCATCGTTGTTGGGACCGGCGATTGGCAGTATGAGCAGTTCTTAAGAGATCTGCAGTGGCAGTATCCGTCGAAACTTTCGGTTCACATTGCATTCAATACCGATTTGGCACAGAAAGTTTATGCGGGTTGCGATATGTTTTTGATGCCGTCGCGCAGTGAACCGTGCGGCTTGGCGCAAATGATCGCGCTCAACTACGGCACGATTCCGATCGTTCGTGCGACCGGTGGTCTCAAAGACACGGTTACACCGTACAATCGCGAAAACAAGAGCGGAAACGGATTCTCGTTTGAGCATTGTGATGCATATCAAATGCTCCATACGATCGATTACGCGTGCGAGATCTTCCATGAAAAAGATGCTTGGGAAGCGCTGGTCAAACAGGGCATTTCCTCTGATTTCACTTGGAAAAACTCCGCAAAACAGTATCAGAAACTGTACCGGGATCTGATCTCTTAGAACCGAATCACTGTGAGGTAAAGATAGGATGAAACTTATTCTCAGCAAAAAAGAGTTAAAAGAAGCACTAACTTTGAAGTTGCACCGCCACTTTGGGAAAGAAATTCCCGAGGCAACACCCGAGCAGATGTATATGGCGTGCGCGTTTCTGGTGCGCGATCTTCTGATGGAGCGCCGCAACCAAACGGTCGATCGGGTGGAACAGAACCAAAGTAAGCAGGTATATTACCTGTCTATGGAGTTTTTGATGGGTAGAAACTTCAAAAACCACTTGAGCAACCTGGAGTTGACTGAAGCATTCAATGAAGTGCTGCGTGATTGCGGAACTTCAGTAGATGAACTGGCAGAAATCGAGCGCGATCCGGGTCTCGGGAACGGTGGCTTGGGTCGTCTTGCCGCGTGCTATTTGGATGCGCTGACCGCACAGGATTATCCCGCAATGGGCTTTTCCATTCTGTATGAGTATGGCATTTTCCGTCAGAAATTCATCGAAGGGAAACAAGTCGAACTTCCGGATGAATGGCTCGGTAGCGGAAATGTTTGGATGGTTCCGCGCATGGATGAAATTCAGGAAGTGCGTTTCGGCGGTAACGTTTACACCACGTTTGAAAACGGAAAGTTGAATTTTGTCCACACCGATTATGACACGGTGCTCGCGGTCCCCAATGATATGTTGGTTTCCGGTTTCCGTAATGAAACCGTTGATACCCTCCGTCTTTGGAGCGCGAAGTCCAAAAACACAATCGATATGCGTCTATTCTCACAGGGCGAGTACGCAAAAGCGATGGAACAGAAAGCAATGTGCGAAGTTATCTCCAAAGTGTTGTATCCGGAAGATACTCACTATGAAGGGAAGTCCTTGCGCTTAAAACAACAGTATTTCTTCGTCTCTGCAACCATTCAGTGCATCGTCAAACGCCATAAGGCCCAGTATGGCACGATGGAAAACTTTGCGGAAAAAGCGGTCGTTCATATCAACGATACCCATCCAACTGTTGCAATCCCGGAACTGATGCGTATTCTGATCGATGAAGAAGGATACGGCTGGGATCAGGCATGGGATATTACCAAAAACTGCATGGCATACACCAACCATACCATTATGGCAGAAGCGTTGGAGCGTTGGACAGTTCCCATGTTCCGTCAACTACTTCCGAGAATTTATCAGATCGTGGAAGAAATCAACCGCCGCTTCTTTGAAGATTTGTGCGTGAGCTTCCCGTATGACCCGGAACGTATAAGCAGACTTTCCATCATCGCAAACGATGAAGTTCGTATGGCGAACCTGTGCATTGCGACCTGCTTCTCGGTCAACGGTGTTTCTGCTCTCCACAGCGATATCTTAAAAGAAAAAGTGTTTAGCGATTATCACAAGATGTTCCCGGGGAAATTTACAAACGTGACCAACGGTATCGCACATCGCCGTTGGCTCTCTCAGGCAAATCCCAAACTGACCAATCTGATTTGCGAACTCATTGGTGATGGGTTCTTAAAGCGTCCGTCTGAACTTAAAAACTTACTCAAGTTTTCTGATGACCGTGATGTTCTGCGTGCACTTGAGCAGATCAAACGTGGGAATAAAGCAGGGATGTCGGAGTTGATTTCCAAGCAGTACGGAATCTCGGTGTCGCCCGATTCCATCTTTGACGTACAGGCGAAACGCCTGCACGAATACAAGCGTCAACTACTCAATGTCTTGCATATCATGCGAGACTTTGACATCATCAAAGAAAATCCGCATGTCTCCTTCCGCCCGAAAACCTATTTGTTTGGCGCAAAGGCGGCGGCAGGATATTATATGGCAAAGCAAATTATCCGCCTGATCCATTCTCTTGCATCTGAGATCAATGCAGATCCTGTATGCAAAGACAAACTCAGCGTGGTATTCTTGGAAGACTATAACGTTACCCTTGCGGAACGCCTGATCCCGTCAGCAGATCTTTCCGAACAGATTTCCATTGCGGGCAAAGAAGCGTCCGGCACCGGTAATATGAAGTTTATGATGAACGGGGCACTCACCATCGGGACGCTCGACGGCGCAAATGTTGAGATTTTTGAAACCGTTGGAAACGATAATATGTTCCTGTTCGGCTTGCGTGCGAATGAAGTGGAAAGAATCACACGCGACCGCAGTTATGTTCCGAGCAACTACTATCATTCCAACCCAGCTCTGCGCAAGATCCTTGACCGTTTGCGCGAAGGTGTCGGTGTGGGTGCGCTTCGCAGTGCATATCCCGAGATTGCAGACTCGCTGCTTTTCTGTGATACCTATATGGTATTGGCGGACTTTGACGATTACTGCCGTGCACAAGCACTCGCAAGCGAGCAGTATGCGGACAGAGATGCATGGAATCGCAAGTGCCTGGTCAACATTGCGGGATCCGGTCGCTTTGCGGCAGATCGCAGTGTAAGCGAATATGCAGAACAAATTTGGGATGTGAAACCGCTTGTGTAGGCGTGGAGGAAATCATGCAATCACCATATGTTTTTGATGCGATCCGCTCGCGCTGGCCACAGGGTGCGGTGTGCGTAGGGAAGAAAGTTTCGATTTCGGTATCACTGCTTCGCACAAAACTCCACAGTCCAACCTTGACTGCCTGCTTTGAATCTTCGGGGCGCAAACAAGTGATTCCCATGGAGTGGGAAAACTTGGAGAATGGATATGACAGTTACGTCGGCAAAGTGGATACTGCAAACGCGGTGGGCCTAGTCTGGTGTGAAGTTCACGCAAAAGACTACGACGGAAATGAAATTTGCATTGCGGACGGAATCCAAATCACCGTGTTTGATAAAGACTACGATACGCCCAAGTGGTATGCACAAGGCGTTACGTATCATGTGTTTGTGGACCGCTTCTTCCGCAAAGGGAAACCTTTGTGCGATGACCCGGATTATGTTGTGCATTCCGATACGCAAGAAACACCCGTGTTTCTGCCGGATGAACAGGGGATCGTCCGAAACAACGACATTTACGGCGGAAACCTACAAGGAATCATAGAAAAACTTCCGTATCTGGACAGTCTCGGCGTGAGAACGATTTATCTCAGCCCCATCTTTGAAGCATGGTCCAACCATAAGTACAATACTGCAGATTATCGGAAAATCGATCCGCACTTCGGGACAAAATCCGATTTGGAAGAACTCTGCTTAAAAGCAAAGCAGTATGGGATGCGCGTGATTTTAGACGGGGTATTTAGCCATACCGGATCGGATAGTGTCTACTTCAATCAGAATGGGCGATATGATTCGGTCGGTGCGGTACAGTCGGAAGAATCGCCTTACCGCGATTGGTATACTTTCCATGAAAACGGTTATGAGTCATGGTGGGGAATCGATACCCTGCCTGCCGTGCGGGAACTCACTCCATCGTATCTTGATTTCATCATCCAAAACGAAGACAGCGTCATCGCACATTGGATGTCTTGCGGCATCGGCGGATGGCGCTTGGATGTGGCAGATGAACTGCCGGATGAATTTTTGTCCCGCTTGCGTCGTCGCGTAAAAGAACTGGATCCGAACGCAGTGGTCATCGGGGAAGTTTGGGAAGACGCATCCAATAAAGTTGCTTACGGAAAGCGCAGACCGTATTTTACCGAGCAGGAACTGGATGGTGTTATGAACTACCCGCTCAAAGACGGGATCCTTGCATTTTTGAACGGACATATTGACGGGTGTGAACTTGCACGGAATTTGTGCGAGTTGCTCGACCACTATCCAAAACAGTCTCAGCGTTGTTTGATGAATTTGATCGGCACACACGATACGCCGAGAGCACTTACTGTACTTGGTTGTCCGCAACATTTGTATTCGGATAAAACGTTCAAGGCAAACCAGCGTATGAATGAAGCCGAGCGGAAATATGCGATCGAGCGGCTGAAACTTGCAGCATCCCTACAGTATGTATTCCCCGGGTCTCCAAGTCTTTATTACGGAGATGAAGCGGGTATGGAAGGGTATGAAGACCCGCTCAACCGCAGACACTTCCCGTGGAGACAGGAAGACCGCGATCTTCTCGCGTTTTATCAAACACTCGGGAAAATCAAGTGCGAAGAAAAAAGTTTGCATGACGGTACGTTTACCGTTTATTGTGCAGAAGATGATTTCCTTGTGATCGTGCGGGGAGACATCCTTTGCGCGGTGAACCGTGGCGAGAAGCAACTGATTGATTTGCCCAAAGGAAACTGGAAGGATCTGTTTTCTGACAAAACGATTCGCAAGTCCGTACTTTTAGAAAAAAACGGTTTCTTATGGCTGAAGAAACAAGCATCACCAAGGAGGAAAAAACAATGAAACGATTGATTGCAGGGGCAATGGCTGCGGTTTTGATGCTTGCACTTTGTGCATGTGGAAAAGAAGATACATCTCTTTCCGATTTGACGGATAAGGGTGCTGTCGTGGTAGGGTTTGAACTCGAACATGCTCCGTTTGCATATCGGATGGAAAACGGTGCGTACAAGGGGTTTGACCTGGATGTTGCGGTAGCGGTCGCATCCAAATTGGGCGTGACACTCAACATCCGCGGTGTCGAAGAAGCAAACGGAGAAACATTGCTCGATGAAGAGAATGTGGATTTCTTATGCAACAATCAGGAAGAACTCGCGGGGAAAAACCCTGCACTCGCCGAATCTGATGCGCTGTTTACAAACCGTGTGATCCTTGCGGTCCGTCCGGGCGCCGGATACGATTCGCTTGCGCAACTGGAAGGAAAGAAAGTTGCTGTGGTTACAGGTACCCTTTGCGAAGAAGCGGTGCAAGGGAAACGCGATTTTGCATCGAAAATTACCGCGGTAAATTTTGATTCCGAAGAAGAAGCGCTTGCGGCACTCGAAGATCAGATTGTGGATGCAATGGTTGCGGATGAAATGTTCATTCGAGCAGAAGCAAAAGACGGTGCGACCGTCCTGATGATGGACGAAGCACTGCTGGAACAGGAGTACTGTATGTTGTTCCGCAAGGAAGATAAAGCTCTGCGTGAACGGGTAAACGAGATACTCAAAGAACTCGCCGCCGACGGGACTTTGCAGGAACTTTCCATCCGTTGGTTCGGCGCAGATGTCATTACGCTGAAATAACTCAGAAAAAACTGTTGACAAACAGGAAAGAGTGTGTTATTCTATCAAAGTAAAAACAAAGAAGGGCAATGCCTGCTCTCACCTCCAGCAGAAGCGATGAGGTCAACAATGTTCTCGCAGCGGTCATCCGTTGTGTTATTCTGATGTTGAAACGCGGGCGTTTGTCGTCCGCGTTTTATGTTTTTTGGGAGGTGCTTTCGCATTAGCAAACTGGAACATCAAATCAACGAAGAGATCCGCGATAAAGAAGTCCGCCTGATTAGTGTAAGCGGCGAGCAGATGGGTATCGTCCCGATTGCCGAAGCACAGAAACTTGCGGAAGAAGCAGAGTTGGATCTCGTAAAAATCGCTCCTCAAGCGACTCCGCCGGTCTGTCGTATCATGGACTACGGAAAGTTCCGCTTTGAACAGGAAAAGCGTGAAAAGGAAGCGAGAAAAAATCAGCGCGTAATCGATATCAAAGAGATTCGTATGTCGCCGAGTATCGATGTGCATGACTTAAACGTCAAGATGAACAATGCGATTCGTTTCTTGAAGTCGGGTGATAAAGTCAAAGTTTCCGTCCGTTTCAAGGGTCGTGAAATGGCGCACACATCCATCGGTAAAGATCTGCTCGATCGATTCGCAGAAGGCTGCTCCGAGTTCGGTAGCGTAGAAAAACCGCCGAAACTTGAAGGGCGCCAAATGATTATGTTCCTTGCTGCGAAGCAGAAATAAGTCCATCATTTTTTAACAATAGAGAGGAGTATTCAAGATGCCGAAAATCAAAACCCACAGTGGCGCATCCAAGCGTTTTTCCATCACCAAGAGTGGTAAGGTGAAGCGCAGTCACGCAAACAGACGCCACATTCTGAATAAGATGACCACCAAGCGTAAAAGAGGTCTTCGTAAGGCTGCTTACGCAACCCCGGCAAATGAGGCAACCATTCGTCGCCTTGTTCTTTACAAATAAGTTCACACACTACAATTCAGAATTTGGAGGCTGTTATAGATGGCAAGAGTAAAAGGCGCAATGATGACGCGCAAAAGAAGAAAAAAGATTTTAAAGCAGGCTAAGGGTTACTGGGGCGCAAAATCCACCCATTACAAGATGGCCAACCAGGCCGTGATGAAGTCCCTGACTTATGCATACATCGGCCGTAAGCGTAAAAAACGTGATTTCCGTCAGATGTGGATCACTCGTATCTCCGCAGGTGCTAAGCAGAACGGGCTCAACTACTCCCGTTTTATGTACGGTTTGAAGAAGGCAGGCGTTGTCATGAACCGTAAGATGTTGGCTGAACTTGCATGCAACGATGCTGCAGCATTTGCAGCACTTGCAGACCTCGCAAAGGCAAATATCTAAGCAAAAAACGCGTACAGAGTACGGTTTTCACCGTACTCTGTTTTTTTACAAAATTTTACTTTACTTTTCCCGTTTTATCGGGTATACTGTCTAATAGAGAAATTTGAGTTTTTATATAAGGAGTGCATACAAGTGTCTAAAGGAACTACAAAAGTTGCAGTAATCGGTGCCGGATTCGTTGGCGCTACATCCGCGTACGTTATGGCTCTGCGCCAAGTTTGCACCGAGTTGGTTTTGATCGATGTTGTTGCTGACAAGGCAGAAGGCGAAGCGGCTGATATCAAGCACGGTCTCCCGTTTATCGGTCAGATGAAGGTCTATGCAGGCGACTATTCCGATGTTAAGGACTGCGATCTCATCGTTGTAACCGCAGGTGCAAACAGAAAGCCGGGCGAAACCCGTTTGGATCTCGCAAAGAAGAATACTTCCATTGCACGCGGCATCACCGAAAGCATCATGAAGTATTACAACGGCGGTGTCATTCTGGTTGTTGCAAATCCGGTTGACATTTTGACCTATATGATCACCAAGTGGTCCGGTCTGCCGAAGGGCATGGTTTTGGGTAGCGGTACTTCTTTGGATACTGTTCGTTTCCGCAGCATGATCGCAAACAAGACCGGTGTCGACGTTGCAAACATCCACGGCTATATCATCGGTGAACACGGCGATTCTCAGGTTCCGGCATGGAGCAATACCCACATCGCAGGTACTCAGGTGGAAGACTACTGTAACCACAACGGTATCCTGCTCAATGAAGACGTTAAGGCTGAAATTCTTGAATCCGTCAAGACTGACGGTGCAAAAATCATTCAGCGTAAGGGCGCAACCTACTTCGGCGTTTCTGTCTGTGTTGCGGTCTTGGTTGAATCCCTGCTTCGCGACTGTGACACTATCCGTACCGTCAGTACCGTGCTCGACGGCGAATATGGCGTCAGCGACGTAGCACTTTCACTCCCGACCATTATCGGTTCTTCCGGCGCAAAGAAGGTTCTCGTTCCGACTTTGACCGAAGAAGAAATCGCAGCATTCAAGAAGTCTGCTGATGCATGTAAGGCAGTTTTGGCTGAATGCAAGTAATTTGATAAAAAGAAACACGGGTAAGTTCTCTTGCCCGTGTTTCTTTCTTTGTGTTAGAGAGAGACGCCGAGACGGGCGGAAACCTTTTCCCAAGCCGCCGCAAAACGACGTCCGAGTTCGCGCTGGGATTTCCCGTTCAGATGTGCCGGGTCTTCTTCATTGTTCGGAGCAAAGCCATCTGCGTTTACCAACTCGAAACGCGGGGAAGATGCGACAATCTTTCCGATTTCTTTGTTGATAACCTGATAGCGATCCTTGCAGTAATCGTAGGTTCTCAGATAATCACCGAGTTCGGAGATGATAACCGGGACATCTTCTGCACCCAGTTCTTTGGAGAATGCATTGATAAAGGTCATGAAACGGTCATAATATGTATTTGCGTGTTCGTCAGTATCGCAATCCTGCTCGCCTTGAAGCCAGAGAATCCCTGCGAGTTCATTACCTTCAAGTCCTGCTTTGCTGCGTTTGACGGCTTCTTCGTAGAATTCAGCGCCGGGCAGCCACTGGTGGAGCCAGGAAGAACCCACCGGGCAGAAGATGAAACCGATTTCCACGTCATCTTTTTCACGAAGTTTTGCCGCAAAACTCGGGCCGAGCGAAACACCGCGGTTTGCACCGAGCGTGGGATTAAACGGTTCTGTTGCAACTTCCCAAGACTCACCACGGAAAATTTTAACTTTTTCATCCACAATCGGGGGGACTTCACCCATAATGCCGTGCCCGACCATATTGGACTGACCTGCCATAATGAAAACTTTCATTTGAAAACCTCCTAAGACTTATGCTTGTGGTTAGTATAGCATGGATATTTTTATCTTTCAAGGTGCTATATCTTGAATTTTTTGAGTAAATAGTGTAGAATAACAGTGCTTGTTTTTAAAGGGTGATACAGTTTGAAAAAATGGACATTGCTTTTCATACTGATTCTGATGGTTTCCACCTTTTCAGCGTGTAAAAAAGAACCGCAGGAAGTGCCGGAAGCGCAGGAAATGCGGGGACTTTGGGTGGCAACCGTACTCAATCTTGACTTTCCGTCCAAGTCCGGTCTTTCCCGTGAAAGTCTTTGTCATGAAACCGATGCTTTGCTCGATCGAGCGCAGGAAATAGGGATCAATACGATTTTTCTGCAGGTACGCCCTTGTGCGGATTCGCTCTATCCGTCAACACTCTTTCCGTGGTCTGAAGTACTTTCAGGGGAACAAGGGGTGCCGCCAGATGAAGGGTTCGATGTGCTGGAGTACTGGTTGAGCGGTGCACACGCACGCGGGATCAAACTCCACGCGTGGATCAATCCGTTTCGTATCACAATGAATGAAACCGATGTTTTGGCGCAAAACCATCCCGCAAACCTTCACCCCGAGTGGACGGTTCGCCACAATGATGGAAAACTGTATTGGAATCCGGGGGTTTCTGCCGCTCGCCAATACATCATTGACGGGGTCATGGAAATCGTGAACCGCTATCCGATTGATGGAATCCATTTTGACGATTATTTCTATCCGGATGAGACCTTCCCGGATGGTGAAACCTTTGCCCAATCCGGCGAGCACAATTTGCTCAATTGGCGAAGAGAAAATATCAACACACTCATCTGTAATACCAATGCCGCGATCAAAGAATATGACGAATCCATAGAGTTTGGTGTGAGTCCGTTTGGTATTTGGCAAAATGATATGTCTTCCATTCATGGCAGTCAAACACGCGGTTTGGAATCCTATACCGCACACGCGGCGGATTCCCGTCGGTGGGTGAAAGAAGAATGGGTGGATTACATTGCGCCGCAAATCTATTGGCACATCGGTCATGAAGTGGCGGATTATCGCACGCTTGCCGAATGGTGGGCAAAACAGGTGAGCGGAACTGATGTGAAGTTATACATCGGACATTCGGGTTACCGATCGGTCGATGCAGAACCGGGAACGGTTTGGTACGGCGGGGATGAAATTTGTCGTCAGATTGATTTGAATCGCCGGATTCCCGAAATCAGCGGAAGCATTCATTTCCGCATCGGTTCTTATATCGACACGCCGGAACTTGTTTCCGCTTTAAAAGAAAAGTATACAAACACAGAGGAGGAACCAAAGTGATCAACATTTACAACCACGGTGTGTATCTCAAAGACAATGAACTTCTTATGCAGGAGAGTGGATTTCCCGCACCTGAACTTGCAAAAAAGAACACCATTGCCTACTCGATTTTGGGGGCACACAACACATCCGATAATATGGATTCGCTGAAAATCAAGATGGATGCGATGGCATCGCATGACATTACTTATGTCGGTATCATCCAAACCGCGCGTGCATCCGGACTCAAGGAATTCCCGCTTCCGTATGTGCTTACCAACTGCCACAACAGTTTGTGCGCAGTCGGCGGTACCATCAACGAGGACGACCACGTGTTCGGTCTTTCCGCTGCGAAAAAATACGGCGGTGAATTTGTTCCGGCACATCAGGCGGTCATCCATCAGTACATGCGCGAACGCTATGCGGGCTGCGGCAAGATGATCCTTGCGTCTGACTCGCACACCCGTTACGGCGCTTTGGGTTCCATCTCGATCGGTGAAGGCGGTCCGGAACTGGTAAAGCAACTTCTTTCCAAGACTTATGATATCGCATACCCGGATGTGGTTTGCGTCTATTTGACCGGTTCTCCGCGCCCCGGTGTTGGTCCGCAGGACGTTGCACTTGCAATCATCGGCGCAACCTTCAAAGACGGTATCGTCAAGAACAAAATTATGGAATTTGTCGGTCCCGGTGTCAAAAATCTGGGTATGGATTTCCGTAACGGCATTGATGTTATGACCACGGAAACTTCTTGCCTTTCCTCGATTTGGGAAACCGACGAAACCGTAAAATCCTTCCTGGTACGTCATGGCAGAGGCGATGAATACCGTGCGCTCGCACCGAAGGATATCGCATATTACGACTGTGCGGTCTGCGTAGATCTCTCTAAAATCGAGCCGATGATCGCGCTTCCGTTCCATCCGTCGAACACCTATACCATCGCAGAACTCAAGGCAAACCTTGGTGATATCTTGAACAAGGTTGACCGCGATATCGAAGAACAGTTCGGGAAACAACCGGATTCCGTGAAACTCGCAAACAAAATCGTTGGCAATGACTTGATGGTCGATCAGGGCTTTATCGGTGGTTGCTCGGGCGGTTTGTATCAGAATATCTGCCGCGCCGCTGAGATCTTGGATGGTGCTAATATCGGCTCCGATGCATTCTGGCTCTCGGTCTATCCGGCAAGCCAGCCGATGATGATGGCACTCAACAAAAACGGCACGCTCAACCGCTTGATGGCGGCAGGCGCAAGCATCCGCTCGGCGTTCTGTGGTCCGTGCTTCGGCGCAGGCGATGTCCCGGCAAACGGTGCACTCTCCATTCGTCATGCCACCCGTAACTTCCCGAACCGTGAAGGCAGTAAACCGGGCGACGGTCAGCTTTCCTTTGTCGCATTGATGGATGCACGCTCGATTGCGGCAACCGCGAAAAACGGGGGAAAACTCACTTCTG
Source organism: Oscillospiraceae bacterium (assembly GCA_015067485.1). GTDB lineage: Bacteria > Bacillota > Clostridia > Oscillospirales > JAAYXM01 > SIG510. The sequence goes on along the minus strand of SVMJ01000001.1, from coordinate 152,292 downwards.
CATTTGAACTGGATGTCATTCCGGAAGAACCCAAGTGCGATGATTACGAATTTGATGCAAGCGCATACAAGAGCCGTATTTATTACGGTGTGGGCAAGCCCGATGCACAGGCAGAACTCAAGTTCGGCCCGAACATTGCAGACTGGCCGAAGATGATTCCGATGACCGAAGATCTTTTGATTTCGGTCGGTAGCGCGATTTATGACCCGGTTACCACCACCGACGAATTGATCCCGTCCGGCGAAACATCTTCTTACCGTTCCAACCCGATGAAACTCGCAAGTTTTGCACTTTCCCGCAAGGATCCGGCATACGTCGGTCGTGCAAAAGAAATTCAGGCACTCGAACTGGCTCGTGAAAACGGCGAGACTATCCAACTTCCGATTAACGTAGATTTGAGCAAAACAGAACTCGGCAGTGCGGTCTTTGCACTCAAACCGGGCGACGGTTCTGCGCGTGAGCAGGCGGCATCTTGCCAGCGTGTGCTGGGCGGTGTTGCAAACATTGCGGCAGAATACGCAACCAAGCGTTATCGTTCCAATGTGGTCAACTGGGGTATGCTCCCGTTTATTTTGGATAATGCTCAGCAGTACAACATCCAGGCGGGCGACTGGATCTATATCCGCGGCATCCGCGCGCTTCTGGAAGGGGATGGAGAAGAAATTTCCGCGAGCCTGATTCAGGGCGATAAGAAGACTGAAATCACCTTGAAACTTCCGAAAATCACCCGTGAAGAGAAAGATATCATCCTTGCAGGCTGCCTGATCAACTACTACGCAAAATAAAGGCATCAATCTGTTGGAGAGTAGGAATCCGTTATCGTTTTCCTACTCTCTTTTGCTTTGTTTTTGAGAAATTGTCTCTACGACACGAACTGTGTCAGAAATGCGACCGAGCGATTCTTTCACTTTTTTTTGTTCTTTGCTATTCTGTTTTTGCAAAAACGAAAAGCGAAAGGAAATGATAGAATGAAGATGCGTTCGGAGAAGAACTTTATTACAGCAGGGGTATTGATGATATTATTCTTACTTTTGACGATACTGGTTCAAATTGTTGATGTGAAGCCACTTGGCGTAAATGGAACGAATATTGGTTTTTCAACCGTTAACTGTTGTTTTCATGGCCTGACAGGGGTGAATATGGTGCTGTACCACATCACTGATTGGCTTGGGTTGGTGCCGCTAATTGTTTGTTTGATATTTGCAGGAGTTGGATTCATTCAGGCAATCAAACGTAGAAGTGTTTTTTTAGTTGATTATGATATTCTTCTTTTGGGATTGTATTATCTTTTGATTTTTTTCTGTTATACTGTTTTTGAAAGCATCCCGATTAATTATAGGCCTGTTCTCATAAACGGTGTACAGGAGGCATCTTATCCTTCGTCAACAACACTTCTTGTGATGGGAATTATGCCAACCTTGCAAGAGCAGGTTCGTCGCAGAGTGAAACGAAAAAGCGTTCGTGATTTTATTTGCGTTTTTGCTGTTGTTTTTTCAATGTTCATGGTGATTGGAAGAGCGGTTTGCGGAGTACATTGGCTTACGGACATTGTTGGGTCGCTGCTTTTTTGCGGAGGACTGTTTCATATCTATAAAGCGTTTATTTTATTGCTTGATAAAAGGGGAAAGGTGGGATAAAGGTGGAACTGCACAAAAAACTTCAGGAATTGCGAAAAGACCGAGGACTGACACAAGAAGAACTGGCAGAAGAACTGTTTGTATCAAGAACTGCCATTTCAAAGTGGGAATCAGGAAGAGGGCTTCCGAGTATTGATTCGCTGAAAGAAATTTCTAAATTTTTCTCGGTTTCAATTGATTCATTGTTATCAGGGGAAAAACTGCTTTCTCTTGCAGAGCGGGAACATCAATCAAAGGTTCGAAAAATGCGTGATTTTTTACTGGGCCTAGTTGATTTATTTGCAATCATGCTGATTGTCCTGCCGCTATATCCAAATGCGACCAACGGACACATTTACTCGGTGGTGTTGTTTTCTTACACCGGTTTGTCGCACTCTTCTTTGTGGATTCATTGGGGGATGTTCTCGGTGCTGATTCTGGTTGGAATTTTGAAAATCACTTTAACACATTTCAACATTGCAAAAGGACAAGCGATTTTGACAACAACCTCGTTGGTATTGAGCATTGTATGCGTGTTCCTTCTGGGGTTCACGAGAGAGCCATATGCGCTTTCCATAATCTTCACGCTTTTGGTTATCAAAGGTATTTTGCTGTATAGTATGCATCAATAAAATTGATAGCATAAACGAAAAAGCCCTGTCCGTGAATTCGGATAGAGCTCTTTGTTACATAGTTGATTTTTTGGCTTCTTCAATAATAAACTTTGCAAGATTTCGGCTCGCGTGCGGGGTGACCGCATAGGAAAGCCGTTCTTTCATCGATTCAATGCGACCCTGACAGTTGAACAGATAGTTGAGTGCATCGTCAACTGCGAAGTACTTGTTGACGGCAAGTGCGATGCCGTTGTTGAGCAGGAAATCCAGGTTTCGGTCTTCTTGACCCGGGATTGGATTCGTAAGCACAAGCGGGAGCTGTTTTTCGATGGACTCACTTACGGTTAGTCCACCCGGCTTTGTTACAATACAATCTGCTGCATCCATCATAAGATCGACATTTTTTACAAATCCGAATACGTGAACATCGGGGCCTAAGTTGGCTTCAAGCAGTTTGACATATTGGCGTTTATTATTGCCGCAAACCGCGAGAATTTGAAGGTCAAGTCCGAGATTTTGTATGTCCGAAATGGTGTTTGTCATATTGCCGTAGCCCATGCTTCCGCCCATCACCAAAACAGTTTTGCGGTTTGGGTCGATTCCGAGTTCTTTTGCGGCATCTTCACGCGGTGTGCGGTCGCTGAATTTGAGCCCGACCGGGATGCCGAAGGAACAGAGACGGGAACGTTCAATCCCACGGCGAACTGCTGTGTGGATCAAAAGCGGGCTCGCAAGATTGATGTATTCAACGCGTGAAAGCGTTTCCCAAAACGGATGTAATGTATAGTCGGTTACAATGCCGATGGTGGGAACATTGAGAAGTTTCCCTTGTTTTTTCAGTTCGTCTACAATTTGTGCGGAAAAAACGTGGGTACAGACGATAAAATCGGGCGAATACTGATCGATGTAAGAGTCAAATTTATTCGCAATCAGGAGATTGGTCAGTTCCTGAAGCATAAATTGGCGATCTTTTGTTTCCAATTTCCCGTATGCCTTGCGATACAGATTGGGAATATATTTGGTGGCGAGCAAATAAAGCTGATTCACACCGTTTGAGAGAGCTTTGTTGATGGTTTTATAAACATCAATGGTACGGACTGCGACGCCCTGTTCGGTGAGTGCATCGGAAATCGACTGTGCCGCCGCGTGGTGTCCGTGCCCGGTGGTGATGGTCAAAATCAAAATGCGCATAAACTACCCTCCTTGATCTTTACCATCATAATACTTTTTTGGGGAAATATCAAGTTTCAGATTTCACGCGCAGATATTCTTCGATGACTGCGGTTTCGATTTTTCTGCGCAATTCCGAACTGGTGGGATGTGCGATATCCGCAAAATCACCGTTGGGTAACGTGCGTGCGGGCATCGCCAAAAACAACCGTTCTTGCCCTTCGATTACTTTGATGTCATGCACTGCAAGTTCATCATCAAACGTAACGGATACAATCGCGCGCAGTTTGCCTGATTCCATAAGACGGCGGATTTTTACATTGGTAATTGTCATATGGGTTCAATCTCCTTCAAAAAATGATAGACAATGTGGGAATCAAACGATATAATAAGAATATGATTTGAATGTATTTTGTCCGCCTTAGGTAAAATCATACAAGACGGATTTGACGGTGTAATTGGAGGGGTCATTTTGGCAAAATCGACTTTGCTTTCGGATAACCGACAGATAGTGCATTTTGTCGGGATCGGCGGGGTATCCATGAGCGGTCTTGCGGAAGTGCTCAGCAGCCGTGGGTTTACCGTGCGCGGCTCTGATATGAATGAGAGTGAAACGCTCGCTCGCCTGCGCGGGCTTGGGATCCAGACGTTTGTCGGTCATGTTTACGAACAGGCAAAAGGCGCAGATATCGTGATCCGTACTTCTGCAATTCCGGATTCCAATCCCGAGATCGTGTGTGCAAGAGATCACGGGATTCCGGTGCTGGAGCGCGCAGAAGCCTGGGGAATTCTGATGGAAGAATATCGGGATATTGTTTGTTTCTCCGGTACACATGGGAAGACCACGTCAACATCCATGATGACACATATTGCGCTCAAAGCGCGGCTCGATCCGCAAGTTATGGTGGGAGCGAATCTTTCAGTTATCGGCGGCGGAATGCGGATTGCAGACAGCGATCTGTTCATTGCGGAAGCGTGTGAATACTGCAATTCTTTCCATCACTTCCGCCCGACGGTCGCGGTAATTTTGAATGTGGATGAAGATCATTTGGACTTCTTCTCGGGAATCGAAGACATCATTGCATCGTTTCACAAATTTGCATCCATTGTGCCGAAAAACGGCGGTTGCGTGGTGGTGAATGCGGATGATCCCAATGCGATGCGTGCGGTTTGCCATTTGGACCGTGAAATATTGACATTCGGAATTGAAAACTCCGCGGATGTCCGTGCCGAAAACATCGTTTATACCGATTCGGAAACTGTTTTTGATTTGGTTTTCCGTGGGGAGATACTCACAAAAATCACGCTTTCGGTTCTCGGGAAACACAATGTATACAATGCACTTTCTGCTTGTACTGCGGCACTCAAACTTGGAGTTTCGCCCGAGCACATTGCGGCGGGACTTTCTGAATTTACGGGTGCCGGTCGCAGATTTGAACCGAAAGGTGCGTATCACGGCGCAAAAGTGTATGATGACTATGCACACCATCCGAGTGAAGTGAGAGCGACACTCGGTGCGGTCAAAGCACTTGGCTATGATCGGGTGATTTGTATTTTTCAGCCACACACCTATACCAGAACCGCCGCGCTCAAAGAAGAGTTTGCAGCAGCACTCTCGCTTGCAGATCAGGTTTGCATGGTGCCCATATACGCGGCACGCGAGAAAAACACCATCGGCATTGCATCTTCGGCGATTGCAGATTTGATTCCGAATTCGCTCGATTTTGAAGATTTTGACACCTGCGTCGCATGGCTTTCCGAACACGCAAAAACGGGTGATTTGGTACTCACAATGGGTGCGGGCGATGTTTATAAAATTGGGGAAATGTTACTGGGAGCATAATGGGAAAACCGCGAGAAATTCTCGCGGTTTTTTTATGTAAAACATTAGACAAATCGGGAATAAAATGTTATAATACAAACAACTATATCCGCTTGGCAATTTGTGTGCCAAAGGATAAAAACCACAGTGCGAGGGGATCATGATGAAAAACATTTTGGGAATTGATATCGGCGGGAGTACGACGAAAATCATCGGATACTGCAACGGTACAATTTTTTCCCCGTTGTTGGTAAAAGCAAACGACCCGACCGCTTCTTTGTACGGTGCATTCGGGAAGTTTTTGAGTGTGAATCACTTGTCCATTGAAGATATTGAACGCGTGATGATCACGGGTGTTGGATCATCCGCAATCAAAGAAGATTTATTTGGGATTCCGACTGTGCACATTGACGAGTTCCAGGCGATTGGGCGAGGCGGTTTGTTTTTGAGTGGTCTTGACCACGCGGTGGTTGTCAGTATGGGAACCGGGACCGCGTTTGTCGCCGCGAAAGAGAATCATGCACGCCATCTCGGCGGCACCGGCGTTGGCGGCGGCACCTTGCTTGGTCTCTCCGACCGCATGATCAATGTGCGCCATTTCAACGAACTCATCGAGACCGCGAAAAGCGGCGATTTGCAAAATGTTGACTTATTCATCCGCGACATCAGTTCGGATACAATGGAAACTTTGACACCGCATACCACCGCGTCGAACTTCGGCAAAATCAGCGACTTGGTCTCGAACGGCGATTTGGCACTCGGTATCATCAATCTTGTCTTCCAAACCATCGGTGTTTGTTCGGTGTTTGCGGCTCGGATCGAGCAGACCGACAACATCGTACTCACAGGGAACTTGACCAATGTTCCGCAGATGAAAGAGATATTTGATCTCATGCAGAAGTTGTATGATAAGAACTTTATCGTTCCCGAGTATTCTGAATTTGCGACCGCAACCGGTGCAGCTTTGCTTCACGGATGGGAGAAAAAATGAGAGAGAAACGTTTGGTTGCCGAAGAAGAACTGCTCAGGCAACAAGAGTATATGAAAAAAGTCCGCGCATTGCATACAAAACCGATGTATGCAATGGTAGATACATACGGATGCCAGCAAAACGAAGCTGATAGTGAGATCCTGCGCGGGATGCTTTTGGAGATGGGATATGAACCCACCACCGATGAAGACCTTGCAGATGTGATTCTGCTCAACTCCTGCGCGGTGCGTGAACACGCGGAAATGCGTATCCTGGGCAATGTTGGTGCGCTCAAACACGGGAAACGTCGGAAGCCCGACCAGGTCATCGGCATCTGCGGCTGCATGGTACAGCAGGCACATATGACCGAGAAAGTCAAAAAGAGTTTCCATCATGTGGATTTGGTGTTTGGAACGCACGCGGTCCATCGCTTGCCGGAATTGCTCTATCAGGTGTTGGTTGCTAAAAAACGCGTCTTTGCGATTGAAGACACCGAACACGAAATCGTGGAAGGTCTTCCCGTGCTTCGTGCAAGCAAAACAAAGGCATGGGTGTCCATCATGTATGGATGCAATAACTTCTGTTCCTACTGCATCGTGCCCTATGTGCGTGGCAGAGAAAGGAGCCGTGCGGCGGATGTCATTGTTGCTGAAATCACTGCGCTGATTGAAGACGGCGCACGCGATATCACGCTTTTGGGACAGAATGTCAATTCTTACGGACTGGATCGTGATGACGGGGTGAACTTCTCCGAGCTTTTACGCAGACTCAACGCCATCCCGGGAAAGTTCCGCCTTCGTTTTATGACCAGTCATCCCAAAGATGCATCGAAAGAATTGTTTGAAACCATGGCAGATTGCGAGAAAGTCTGCAAGCACATCCACTTGCCGTTCCAGTCGGGCAGTGACCGAGTGCTAAAAGAGATGAACCGCAAGTATACGCGCGAGCATTATCGGGATCTCATCGAATATGCACGCAGTTTGATGCCGGATATCGCGATCACAAGCGATGTCATCGTGGGATTCCCGACCGAAACCGAAGAAGATTTTAGTGAAACTTTGGATCTGATCGAAACGGTCGGTTTTGATGCGTTGTTTACTTTCCTGTACTCGCGCCGTAACGGAACGCCCGCCGCAAAACTTGCGGATGTTTCGACCAAAGAAGAACGACAGGAACGGTTTGAACGCTTGCTGGAATTGCAGAACGAGCAGTCGAAAGAGAAAAATCTGCGACATCTCGGCACTCGTATTGAAGTGCTGATCGAAGCAGATACACCGGAAGAGAAAAATTTATTGGCGCGCTGTGACGATAACCGTCCCGTGCGTTTTGCAGGGGATCCTGCATTGGTAGGGAAGTTTGCAATTGTGGAAATCACCGAATGTGCCAAGTGGTCCATGGAAGGAACCGTGATTTCGATTGAGCCCTAACCACTAAAGGGGTTGTAGAGAGTGAAAAAAGGAAAAAACGGATATACTCCGATGATGGAACAGTATCTTGAAATCAAGGAGCGCACACAGGACAGCCTGTTGTTCTTCCGCTTGGGAGACTTTTATGAGATGTTCTTTGACGATGCGGTCGTTGCATCAAAGGAATTGGATTTGGTTCTGACAGGTCGTGATTGTGGCAAGCCGGAGCGTGCTCCTATGTGCGGAATTCCGTATCATGCGAGCGAGTCCTATATCGCGCGCTTGGTTTCCCGCGGATTCAAGGTTGCCATCTGCGAACAGGTGCAGGATCCGAGTGAGGCCAAAGATTTGGTGCAACGCGACATCGTGCGCATTGTTACCCCGGGCACGATTATGGACACCAACGTGGTGGAGCAGAACAAAAACAACTTTCTCTGCACCGTATGCATTGGAAAGCGTGAAGCCGCACTTTGCAGTTGCGACGTGGGGACCGGTGAACTTGAAATCTCTTGCGTTACAGGCGAAAACTTAAACTATCAGTTGATCGCGGAACTGCAGAGAATCGCACCGAGTGAAGTTCTCGTGCAAGACACGCTTGCAAAGAAGAGTGCGGTAACGGATTTTATCACCAACCGTTTGGGCGCATTTCTCTCTCAAGATCAGGACGACCTGTTCGAATTGGAAGAGGCGGGGAGTGTTGTCTGCAAACAGTTTGGTGTAGATCATGTTGAAACACTCGGAATCTATCAGGACTGTGTAACCCGCGCGGTCGGCGCAATGCTGCGCTACCTCCATCAGACGCAGAAGAATGAACTCTCGCAAATCAACACGGTTCGCTTCTTTGAAAACGAAACCTATCTCCAAATGGACATGACCGCGCGCCGTAATTTGGAACTTTGTGAAACCATGCGGCACGGGGAAAAACGCGGTTCACTCCTTTGGGTACTGGATAAAACCAAAACTCCCATGGGTGGACGACTCATCCGTCAATGGATCAACCAACCGCTTTATCAGAAAGATAAAATCGAAACCCGACAGGATGCGGTAGAAGCCCTGTTCATCAACCCGATCGTTTGTGACGGTCTGCGTTGTGTGCTCGGCGAAGTTTCCGACCTGGAGCGTTTGATCAGCCGTGTGATTTGCAAAACTGCGCATTATCGTGATCTCTCCAGCATCAAAGATACTCTGTGTCAGATTCCGCTTCTCAAACGCGAACTTGCTCAGCTTGATGCTTATGAGATCCGCAAGATCCACGACGAACTTGATCCGATTGCGGAAATCTGCGATTTGCTGGATCGTTCGATCATGTATCGCTTGGATGAAGACGGCAAAGAGATCGGGTGCATCAAACCCGGTTACCATGAAGAAATTGACCGTTATAACGAAATCAAGAACAACGCGGAAGCGTTCGTTTTGCAGATGGAAGCGGACGAGCGCGAAAAAACCGGGATCAAGAATCTTAAGATTCGTTATAACCGCGTATTCGGATACTATATCGAGGTCAGTAAGTCCAATCTCAATATGGTCCCCGAAAACTATATCCGCAAGCAAACGCTTGCAAACGGGGAACGCTATTTCACTGAAGAACTCAAGACACTCGAAGCATCTATCTTGGGTGCAACCGAGAAGTTACAGGCGCTCGAGCGCCAACTCTTCCAGGACATCTGCAGTCAAGTGGCGGCACAACTGCTTCGATTCCAAAAGACCGCAAAACAGATCGCATATCTAGATGTTGTGCTCTCGCTTGCCACGGTTGCGGTGGAGTATCGCTACGTCCGCCCGCAAATCGTAGAGAACGATGTGTGCGAAATCTCCGATGGTCGCCACCCTGTGGTGGAACGCATGATGCGTGACATCCCATTCGTGCCGAACGATACATACTTAGACTGCGAAGAAAACCGCGTCGCGTTGATTACCGGTCCGAATATGGCGGGTAAATCAACTTATATGCGCCAGGTTGCACTCATCGTGCTGATGGCGCAAATGGGAAGTTTCGTGCCTGCAAAAGCTGCAAGAATCGGCTTGGTTGACCGCATCTTCACTCGCATCGGCGCGTCCGATGATTTGACCGCGGGTCAGTCTACCTTTATGGTGGAAATGAGCGAAGTGGCGGATATTCTGGCAAACGCAACGAGCAAGAGTTTACTGATTCTGGACGAGATCGGGCGCGGCACATCCACGTTTGACGGGATGAGTATTGCACGAGCCGTGATTGAATATGCAGCAAACAAAGAGCAACTCGGTGCAAAGACACTTTTTGCGACTCATTACCACGAACTCACTGATTTGGAAGGCACGCTTGAGGGCGTGAAGAATTATAATATCGTGGTCAAAAAACGTGGGTTTGACATTACGTTCTTGCGTAAAATCGTACGCGGTCCTGCAGACGACAGTTACGGGATCGAAGTTGCAAAACTCGCAGGGGTCCCGTCACAGGTGTTCTTGCGTGCTAAGGAAATTTTGGATGCGATTGAAGCCGGTGACACTGTTATGGTGCCGCGCGCGATCCGCGCGATGACCGAAAAGCGAGAAGATACGCGAGACGGTAGTTTGGCGCTGATTGAGCAGCTGGCAAATCTGAACGCGGACACGCTTACCCCGATTGAAGCACTGGGAATGTTGCACGGGTTCTCGCAAGAGGCAAAGAAACTCGAAGACAGGAAGTGACATTGATGCCGAAAATTCATGTTTTATCCAAACATGTTGTGAATTTGATTGCTGCAGGTGAAGTGGTGGAACGCCCGGCGTCTGTCGCAAAAGAATTGATTGAAAACTCATTGGATGCAGGCGCGACTTCCATCACTGTGGAGATTCAAAAAGGCGGCATCGGTTATTTGCGCGTTTTGGACAACGGTCATGGGATCGCAAAGGAAGACGTGAAAACCGCATTTGCACGCCATTCCACCAGTAAGATCAGCACGGAAGCGGATCTTGACCATATCATGACGCTCGGGTTCCGCGGCGAAGCGCTTGCGGCAATCTCTGCAGTTTCCAAAATCGATTTATTTACCAAAAACGTCGACGAAGAAGTGGGATCCTCACTTCATTCGGAAGGCGGAGAGATTTTAAGCATCGAAGATGCAGGCGTTCCGAACGGAACCACCATCATTGTACGTGATTTGTTTTTTAACACACCTGCACGCATGAAGTTTTTGCGAAAAGACTCTTCGGAAGGATCCGCAGTAGAACAGGTGGTTCTCGCGGCAGCGCTGTCGCATCCAAATGTTGCGTTTCAGTTTATCCGCGAAGGGAAGAAAGTGATTCAGACTTCGGGGGACGGGAATCTGAAAAATTGCATTTTCAACGCACTCGGAAGTTCGTTTGCAAACGAAATGGTGGAAGCGAAATCCACGCAGGATAACATCCGCGTTTCGGGCTATGCATGCAAGCCGATCGCGGCACGCGGCAATCGGATGATGCAGTTTTTCTTCATCAACGGTCGTATTGTGAAGTCGAAAATGCTGTCTGCAGCACTGGACGAAGCCTACCGCGATTTGCTGATGAAAGGGAAATTTCCGACTTGTGTTTTGTTCTTTGAAATTCCACCTGAACTGGTGGATGTCAATGCACATCCCGCGAAAACAGAAGTGAAATTTGCGGATGACCGTGCGGTATTCAAAGCCACTTATTTTGCAATCAAAACCGCGTTGCAAAACGATGCGGAGCACGTTGCGGTGGATGTGAAACCGGTCGTACAAGAAAAAACGATTGTTGCGCCGACATCGCCACAAACAATCAATGTAGCACCACCTGCAACGAAGCCTGAGATGAAAACGGAGGCTCCCAAGCAGTACTCGTTTGTAGTGCCTGAACTCAAAAAAGAAGAGCCGCAAAAGCCCAAGATGGTATTCGAGCAACCGAGTTTCTTCAAAAGAGAAGAACCCGTTGCGGTTGCACCCAAACAGGAAATTGAAAAGCCCACTCCGATCCCGGAGCCGGAAGTGATTGTTGAACCGCAAACCAAAGATCATCGTTTGATCGGGGAACTGTTTGCCACCTACTTGATTGTCGAGTGTGGAGACGAAGTAGTGTTTATTGACAAACATGCGGCACATGAACGCGTGTTGTTCGAAACTTTGAAAAAGAACGTGGGCGCGCCGGATGCACAAATGTTGCTTCAGGCGATTCCTGTTTCCGTCAGTAAACCTGAACATACCGCACTTTTGCAAGCAACAGACGAACTCCGCGCGCTTGGATTTGCGGTGGAAGAACTGGGTGAGACAAGCATTGCGGTCTCGGAAGCGCCTGCGGCGTTGGATGTTGCGGATGTCCCACAGGTGATTTGTGAAATTGCGGAAAACTTGCTGGATGGGAAACAACTTTCCAGCCCAACACAAATTTCGGAACTATTACATTCGATCGCGTGTAAAATGGCGATCAAAGCAGGAAAACGCAGTGACCCGCAAGAGAACAAAACGTTGGTTGACCGCGTGTTGTTTGATCCGGAAATTCGTTACTGCCCGCACGGACGTCCTGTTTCCGTTGTGATGACGCGTGCACAATTTGAAAAAATGTTCAAACGCACACTTTAAGGAGAATGGCATTATGACAAAACAGTCGGTGATTTGTATTGTTGGACCGACCGCATCCGGAAAAACTGCGCTCTCCATTGCGCTTGCAAAACAATATAACGCCGAGATCGTGTCTGCAGACTCCATGCAAATCTATCGTGGTTTGGATATTGGGACCGCAAAACCGAGTTTGATGGAACAGGACGGGGTAACACACCATATGCTCAGCATTGTTTCTCCGTTTGAAGACTACTCCGTGGCACGTTTCGTGGAAGAAGCAGAGCGCGTCATCTCAGATATCCATGCGCGTGGGAAACTCCCGATCATTGTCGGTGGAACGGGTTTGTACATTGATTCTTTGATGCGCGGCGCAACATTTGCAGCACAGGTTCAAGATGAAAATTACCGTGCCGAGATGGAAGCGTTCGCCTGCGAAAACGGAAATCACGCCTTGCATGGGAAACTCTGTGAGATCGACCCCGTTCAGGCATCCCGCCTGCACGAGAACGATGTCAAGCGCGTGATTCGAGCGTTGGAAGTGTATCACACGACAGGGAAGTGCTTGTCGGAACACAATGCACGCACCGCAGATTTACCGCAAAAGTACAATGCCTGCTGGCTGGGGCTTACGTATGAAAACCGACAGATTTTATACGATCGAATCGACCGCAGAGTGGATCAAATGATTGAGGACGGTCTGCTTTCGGAACTGAAAGAGATTCAAAAACAGGGCATCTCGCGTGATGCGACTGCGATGCAGGCAATCGGTTATAAAGAACTGTGGGATGTGCCGTTCGGCGAACCGATTGAAGTGGCGACCGCTCGTCTCAAACAAGCGACCCGTCGCTATGCCAAACGCCAACTGACATGGTTCCGCAGGAACGAGAAGATTCATTGGCTCACGGTGGACCAAACGGAAAATTTTGATTCGTTATTACGGGAATCGACAAATTTCATTCAAAATTGCGATATAATGTAATTACCGTTTTACCATAAAATGGAAATTATGAATGAAAGAAGCGAATCAAGATGCAGAAAAACAATCTCCAGGACTTATTTTTGAATTACAGCCGCGGTGAAAAAATCCCGCTTGTCATGTTTTTGACCAACGGATTCCAGCTTCGCGGAGTTGTGCAAGGATTTGACGCGTTTACCGTTGTTTTGGATACCGAAGGAAAACAACAACTGATTTATAAACACGCAATTTCAACGATGGTTCCGGCGCGTCCGGTTCCGTTCCGCGAACTTGCGGAAAAGGAGGGAGCGTAAAGACATCAGTCTTTGCGTGTGCTATGAAACAAAATCATCCGCTGATGCGCATAGTATCGGTTTTCTTTGCTGTCTTTATCGTGGCATATATCGGAATGCAGATATGGAGACACTTCTATCATCCGGTCGAGACCGTGACCGCGGTCCACGGTGAAGTGGAAGAGTCGCTCATTCTTGACGGAACGATTGTGCGTGAAGAGCACATTCTTTCGGCGGGGGGGACCGGAGCACTTGAAATCTCTGCTGCCGAAGGCGAACGCGTCGGGCGAGGTGATTTGGTTGCAAGCATTTATGCGGATGATGAAGCGATCCAGGTGAATCGCAATGTAGCGGAGTTGGATGCAAGAATCAAAAAGTTGCAGTCAGTCGCATCGCAGGGGACCGCGTTGGTCGATATTGAAACGGTTGACCAAGCCATTGTGGAAACAATGGGCAGTTTGCTCTCCTATGCCGAACAGGACCGTGTGGAACACGGTACGGGTGCGGCGGAGAGTTTGAAGACGCGTATTCTTTCCCGCGAATATATCCACCGAGATAAGACGGATGTACAGGAGACCATCAAGCGACTTCAGGGTGAGCGGGCAGAACTTGCGAAAAAGATTGAAACGGCAAGAAAACGAATTTCTGCGGACACGGCAGGATTCTTCTCGCGCGTTGTGGATGGATATGAATCCGTGCTGATGCGCTCGCAACTTGAGAGTATGACACCCGAGTCTTACCGTGAAATCGATGAGACAGTTACAGTAACACCGCAGGACGACAATATCATCGGGAAAATCGTAACCGATTACGTTTGGAGTTATGTCGCGGTCGTTTCCAAAGAAGAAGCGGAGATGTTCCGCGTTGGGCGTAAGGTAACGCTGAAATTTGAAGACATTTCTTATCCTACCGTACCGGGAACAATCATGCAGATCACGCCCGATGCAGACGGAAACGCGCTGGTGGTGATCGACTGCTCGGTGCATATTGCAGACTTTACACTTCCGCGGAAACTCCGCGCAGAAGTGGTACTCAGGACTTATTCGGGACTCAAAATCCCGCGTGAAGCATTACGCGTCAACGACGAAGAGCAGACCGGCGTTTACTGCCAGATCGATGCGCAGGTGAAGTTCAAGCCGGTGGAAACCATTTATGAAACCGACAGTTACTACTTGGTGGCATACGACAGTGCAAATACAAAAGGACTTTTGCTGTATGACGAAGTCGTCGTCTCGGCCAAGGGTTTGGAAGATCGCAAGATAATCAAATAAAGTGGGTGCAGATATGAGTATCAAAGAAAATGTAGCGGAAGTCCGCGCGAAGATCGCGCGGGCAGCGAAAGAATCCGGAAGAAACGCGGAAGATATCATTTTGGTTGCCGCAACCAAAATGAATGACGCAGAGCGCGTCAAAGAAGCGGTCAAAGCGGGGATCGATGTCGCAGGGGAAAACCGCGTACAGGAACTGCTTGAAAAATACGAGCAGGGTGCATATGAAGGTGTCCCGCTTCATTTCATCGGAACGTTGCAGACCAACAAAGTCAAATATCTCATCGGGAAGGTCGCAATGATCGAATCGGTGGGATCAATCAAATGTTTGGCGGAGATTTCCCGCCTTGCAAAGAAACATGACATCGTGCAGGATGTTCTGATTGAAGTCAACATCGGGGACGAGGAGAGCAAATCCGGCATTCCGGCGGAAGAACTCGAAGGATTTTTGGAAGAAGCGGCAGGATTCGAGAATATCCGAGTGCGAGGACTCATGACAATCCCGCCAATTTTTGGAGAAAAAGAAGAACAATCGCAAATTTTTTGCAAAATGCGACAACTATTTGTTGACATGAGCGCAAAAAAATACGATAATATAAGTATGGACTTTTTGTCGATGGGCATGAGCGGCGATTACGAGGAAGCAATTCGTTGTGGCGCAAATATCGTTCGTGTCGGGACAGGGATTTTTGGTGCACGGCACTATCATTGATAAACGGAGGAATTGTAACATGAGCATTTTCGACAAAATCAAAAACTTAATCAGCATAGAAGAAGAGGAAGATGAGGCACTCGATACCATGGTGCCCACAGGTTCTGCTGAAAAAGAATACGGCAGTTTCTATGGCCATGCAGGCAAGAACAAGGTTGTCAACATTCACACCACCACTCAGCTGCAG
Organism: Oscillospiraceae bacterium; assembly: GCA_015067485.1. GTDB lineage: Bacteria > Bacillota > Clostridia > Oscillospirales > JAAYXM01 > SIG510. The sequence continues at coordinate 136,768 of SVMJ01000001.1, read as the reverse complement.
GTTGTTTTGGTCAAGCCGGAACGCTATGAAAGCGCAACCGAAATTGCAGATCATCTGAAAGAACGCCGCACGGTTGTTGTCAATCTGGAATCCACCAATAAGGAAGCGGCTCGCCGCATCTTGGATTTCCTCACCGGCGTTACCTATGCAAACGACGGCAACTTCAAGCGCGTTTCCAACGGTACTTATATCATCACACCGTACAACGTCGATCTGAAGGGCGACCTGATCGATGAATTGGAAAACAACGGCGTCTATTTTTAAGTAGAGAGGAGTTCTGATTCGGCGTGCTGATCCTGTTTTTGCAGCGGTTTGCATTCACGGTGATCCGAATGTACGAGATCCTGTTGATTGTGCGTGCGATTCTGTCATGGCTGCCGCTCGGAATTTCCAACCCGATTGTGAATTTTGTGTATTCACTCACTGAGCCGGTACTTGCACCGGTCCGAAACTTTCTGTTTCGGTTTCAGTTCTTTCAATCACTTCCAATCGATTTATCACTCCTTGTGGTATATATTCTTTTGGACGTGGTACGTTCCGTTTTGTTTATGCTATAAATCAGAGATACGGGGGATAAAACAATGTTAACACCACAAGAATTAAACGAAACTCAATTTGACAAAGCGGTATTCGGCGGCTACGACATGGGAAGCGTAGACGAGTTTTTGTCTCGCGTAGCAGATGATTATGCAACTTTGTTCAAAGAAAATGCGGTACTCAAAAACAAGCTCAAGGTTTTGGCCGAAACTGTTGAAGAATATCGCAGTGTTGATGAAGCAATGCGCAAAGCATTGATCACCGCACAGAACATGGCAAACGATATGGTCAACGAAGCGAAGAAGAAGAGCGAAGAGATCATGCTTTCAGCAAGTGCAAACGCACAGGAGAAAGCGGCTCTGCTTTCCGCTAAGATTCGCGAAGAAGAAGCAAAACTTGTTTTGGTCAAGAAAGCGACCAACGAGTTTGCGGAAAAGATGCTGCGCAACTACCAGTCTCAGGTTACTGCGATGCAGGAATTCATCGCGATCAGCGAGACTTCTGAAGAAGAACGTGCTGCTTTGGCAGAACGTATGGGCGGCAGCAAGACCGCTCCGGCAACTGTTTCCGATGACTTCATGCTCGACATTGAGAAAGAGATTTCCGAAAAGTCGATGGAAGAATTGGGTGGCAAGGAAGAACCTGCTGAAGAACTGAATTCTTTCACCGTTGATTTCTCTGACGACGAGGAAGAAGCAGTTGCAACTGTCGATCAGGGCGAAACCAAACGCTATGATTTGTCTCAGTTGCAGTTTGGTCGTAATTACGACATCGGCGAAGATCGTAAATAATACGTTTGAAATGTAGAAGCACAGGGGCAGAAAACTGCTCCTGTGCTATCATCAATCAATAAGGGAGAACAGATTCCATGTCTCAAGATTACAATGCAACCATTAACCTTCCGCAAACAGAGTTCCCGATGCGCGCGGGTCTTCCGAAACGCGAACCGGGTATGCTCGATGCGTGGAACGAGAAAAAAATCTATCAGAAACTGATCGAAAAGAACAGCGGCAAGCCTACTTTCATTTTGCATGATGGGCCTCCGTTCAGTAATGGCAGTATCCACATGGGTACCGCACTCAACAAAATGCTGAAGGACTTTGTTGTCAAATACAAAGCCATGAGCGGCTATCATACTCCGTTTGTTCCGGGGTGGGACAACCACGGTATGCCGATCGAAAGCGCAATCATCAAAAAGAGCAAGCTGGACCGCAAGAAAATGAGCATTCCGGAATTCCGCGATGCTTGTAAGGAATTTGCGGAAGAGTTTGTCGATGTTCAGCGCAATCAGTTTGTGCGTCTTGGCGTTCTGGCAGATTGGCAGAATCCCTATCTCACCATGTCTCCGGAATTTGAAGCGGAAGAAGTTAAAGTCTTTGGTCAGATGTACGAAAAGGGCTACATCTACAAGGGTCTTAAGCCGGTTTACTGGTGTACTCATGACGAAACCGCACTCGCAGAAGCAGAAATCGAGTATCAGGACGACCCGTGCGAATCCATCTACGTTAAGTTCCGCGTGAAAGATGATCTTGGCAAACTCTCTTCTGTTTGCGATTTGAACAACACTTACTTCGTTATCTGGACCACCACTACCTGGTCTTTGCCGGGAAACTTGGCCATCACTTTGCATCCGCGTGCAGAGTATGTGGTCGCAAAAGTCCCGAATGGTGAGTGCTACATCATTGCAAGAGAATTGCTTGAGAGTACCATGTCCGCGGCATCTATTGACTCTTATGAAATCCTGATGTCCTTGCAGGGTCAGGATCTTGAATATGCAACTGCATGGCACCCGTTCTACGAACGTGAAAGCCTGATCACGGTTGCAGAATATGTTACCATGGAATCCGGTACCGGTTGTGTCCACACCGCTCCGTGCCACGGTGCAGACGACTACCAGACCGGTCGCCGTTATAAGTTGGAAGACATCACCCCGATCGATGATCGCGGCGTGATGACCGATATCACCGGTCAGTATGCAGGTATGTACTATGAAAAAGCAGCAGAAGCGATTTTTGCTGATATGAAAGAAAGTGGCGCGCTGCTTGCAAGTCAGAAGATCGTTCACTCCTATCCGCATTGCTGGCGTTGTAAGTCCCCGATCTTAAACCGTGCAACCGCACAGTGGTTCTGCTCGGTTGACGCATTTAAGGACGATGCGGTAGGTGCTTGTGAAACCGTTACCTGGAACCCGACTTGGGGTAAAGATCGTATCATCAGCATGATCCGAGACCGTGCTGACTGGTGTATTTCTCGCCAGCGTCATTGGGGTCTCCCGATTCCGGTCTTCTATTGTGACGATTGTAAGAAACCTGTTTGCACTTCCGAAACCATTGACAGCGTAGCGGAAATTTTCCGTAAAGAAGGTTCGAACGCTTGGTATCTCAAGGAAGCAGAAGACCTTTTGCCGAATGCATTTGTTTGCCCGCATTGTGGCGGCAAGCACTTCACGAAAGAGACCGACACGCTCGACGGTTGGTTTGACTCGGGTTCATCCCACATTGCATCGCTTGAATATAACGATGCATCCCAGTGGCCGGCAGATGTGTATCTGGAAGGTGCTGACCAGTACCGTGGTTGGTTCCAGTCTTCCATGCTCACCTCGGTTGCAACTCGCGGAAAAGCTCCGTATCGCACCGTTCTGACGCATGGTTGGGTTGTTGACGGTGAGGGCAGAGCGATGCATAAGTCGCTCGGCAACGGTGTTGCACCGGAAGAAATCATCAAGGACTACGGCGCTGATTTGCTGCGTTTGTGGGCGGCATCCAGCGATTATCACGCAGACGTCCGCGCATCCGGTAACATCTTCAAGCAGCTCTCGCAGTCGTATCTCAAGATCCGTAACACCGCGCGTTATATCTTGGGTAACTTAAACGGCTTCGACCCGAACGCACAGGTCGCAGATGATGAACTTTTGGAAATCGACCGTTATGCATTGTCTCAGCTCAATCGTTTGATTGAAAAAGTGACTGCAGCGTACGAATCTTACGAATTCCATCCGCTCATTCATGCGATCCATAACTTCTGCGTTGTTGATATGTCCAACTTCTACCTGGATGTCATCAAAGACCGTTTGTACTGCGAAGAAAAAGACGGCATCGCACGTCGCAGTGCACAGACCACCATCTACCGCATTTTGGATGCTCTGGTTCGTATGCTGGCACCGGTTCTTAGCTTTACTGCAGAAGAAATTTGGGGATTTATGCAGCACGATGACGCGGTTGATACCGAAAGCGTGTTCTTCAATGATATGCCGAAGGTCAACCCGGCGTATGATGATGCAGGGCTTACCGCAAAGTGGGCGCGCATTGCAACGATTCGTGATGAAGTCAACCTTGCGCTGGAAGCGGCTCGTAACGACCGCTTGATTGGTAAATCTTTGGAAGCAGCGGTTACCTTGAGTGCAGACGGCGAACTGTATGACTTCCTTGCGGGAATTCAGAACGATCTCCCGATGATTTGTATCGTTTCCGCAGTTCGTGTCGTGAAAGACGCAACTGGTACTGCATCTGCAAACGTCGAAGGTTTGCGCATTGCGGTTGAACATGCAGCAGGCATTAAGTGCCCGCGCTGCTGGATGTTCTCGGAAGAAGCAGGCGCAAACGCTGAGCATCCGGAACTTTGTCCGCGTTGCTTGCACGTTGTGACTAATATGAACTAAGACGGATAGGAGCACCTCGTCTGAGGCGCTCCTGTCGTTTCTTTGGAAAGGATGTTTTCGGTGCTCGCAATTTTGCTCATCGGTGCAATTATTCTGGCAGACCAGCTCAGCAAATTTTTCGTCTTGGAACACTTGCGTCCGCTCGGAACCGTTCCGGTATGGGAAGGTGTTTTTCATTGGACCTATACCGAAAATACTGGTGCGGCATTTTCCATGTTGAGCGGTCAAAAATATTTCCTAATTGTGTTGCCGATTTTGATTTGTATTGTTTTGGGGTATCTTTTGTTCGCAAAGAAACTGGAGCATAAACTCGGCAGGTGTGCGTTGGTATTCCTGCTCGGTGGTGCAATCGGAAACCTCATCGACCGTGTAGTTCACGGGTTTGTGGTTGACTTTATCGATGTTCGCATCATCAATTTTGCAATTTTCAATGTCGCGGATATTTTTGTAACAGTCGGAGCAGGGCTTTTGATCGCGTATCTGATATTCTTTTATGAAAAGGCGGAAGAACATCATGACGAATGAACTGATTGTTTTGTCGGAAGATGCACAGGTTCGCCTTGATGTTTATCTCGCAAAAGCACTCTCAATCACCCGTAGTGCGGCACAAACGCTGATCGAAGAGGAAAAAGTCACGATTGGCGACACTGTTTTGAAAAAACGGTATCTGGTCTGTGAGGACGACTGTATTCACGTCGAAATCCCGGAAGCACGCCCGTGTGAATTGGTTCCGCAAGAGATCCCGCTCGACATTGTCTACGAAGACCGCGATCTTTTGGTGGTCAACAAGGCGCAAGGGATGGTTGTTCATCCTGCGGCAGGGAATTGGGATAAAACATTGGTCAATGCGCTGCTGTTTCATTGCGCAGGGAACCTCTCGGGAATCAACGGCGAACTTCGTCCGGGGATCGTGCATCGCTTGGATAAAGATACCAGTGGGCTGATGGTTGTGGCGAAAAACGATGCTGCGCATCAAGGGCTTGCAGAGCAGATCGCGAATCATTCGGTGCGCCGTGTTTACCATGCGGTGGTCATCGGTCATCTGAAAGAGACAGAAGGAACGGTAAACGCTCCGATTGGCCGCCATAAAACCGATCGCAAAAAAATGTGCGTGACTGCAGACGGGCGTGAAGCGATCACACACTATCGTGTGTTGCGTGAATATCCCGGATTCTCTTATGTGGAATGCCGCTTGGAAACCGGGCGGACCCATCAAATTCGTGTGCATATGGCGAAGCTCGGTCATCCGATTGCGGGCGACCCCGTTTACGGACGGAAAGACCAGAGCGGACTTTCTGCACAATGTCTCCACTCCAAAACAATTACTTTCACCCATCCGATTTCGGGAGAAGAACTGTTCTTTGAAAGTGAACTCCCAAAGCCGTTTTCAGACTTTCTGAATCGATTGGAACAAGCATAAAAAGACCGCGTAAGTTTCCTTACGCGGTCTTTTTTTATAACTGTGAAAAAGTATTTCGGTTCATGCTGCGATACAAGAACAAAGTGAATATAAGCGAGGCGGCTTCTGCAATTGGGAATGAGAACCAGGTGTAAAACAAGCCGATTTTTGAAAGAAAATATGCAGCGGGAAGCAAGAAGAGCAGCTGGCGAAATGCCGAAATATACAGACTGAAACGCCCTTCGCCGACTGCTTGAAATAAGGTCGACAGTATGATTGAAATTGCAGCAGCGGGGAAGCAAAGACTGATGATCCGCAGTGCAGGGACGCCAATGCTAAGCAGTTCTTCGCCTGAATCAAAGATCATCAGGAGCTGCTTTGTGGCAACAAAGAAGATGATGGTTCCGATCAGCATAATGACAAAAGCAAAGGACGCACCAAGGTGAATCGCTTTTTTGAGACGTTCGCGGTTGCGTGCGCCGAAAGAGTAGCCCATGATAGGCATGAGTCCATGCGTGAGCCCGAAAACCGGCATAAATACAAACGATTGCAGTTTGTAGTAAACTCCGAGCACGGTGACGGCAACTTCAGAAAAAGAGGCGAGAATCAAGTTGTAAAGCGAAATCATCAAAGAGCCGATGGACTGCATAATGATGGACGGGATACCGACACGGTAAATTTCCTTGACGGTTTCTTTGCAGAAACGGAAACCCTTGATGCGGATGGTGACTGCGTGGTTTTTGCAAAACAGGAAAATCAAAGAGACGATCATTGCTAAAATCTGACCCGAGATGGTAGCGAGTGCCGCACCGGTTGCACCCATCGCAGGAAAACCGAAGTAACCGAAAATCATGATCGGATCCAAGATAATATTTGTGATACTACCGACTAACATCATTGCCATTGGAATCATCATATTACCGGTCGCCTGCAGGATTTTTTCTACCGCGATCTGCAAAAAGATACCAAAGGAGCCGATGACCACCACATATGTATAATCACAAGCGTATTGCAATGTGAGTGCTTCCAAATCAAAGAGATTGAAAAACGGGCGAATGAAAATCACGCCGAGAACCGCGATTACGATCCACGAAAGGAAAGAAAGAACCAAGCCGTGGGTTGCGGCACTGCTTGCATCGTCAAATCGTTTTTCACCCAAACGGCGGGAAACAAGGGAGTTGACGCCGACCGCAGTACCGATTGCAAGTGCCATCATCAACATTTGGACGGGGAAAGCAAGGGATACGGCGGTGAGTGCGTTTTCGCTGAAACGGGCGACGAAAATGCTGTCGACGATATTATAAAGCGCCTGAACGAGCATAGAAAAAATACTCGGAAGGGACATCGTGATAATCAGTTTCAAGATGGACTCTGTGCCCATCTTATTTTCTTTCATTTGTTCCATCGTTTCAAACCTCTTAAAAGTTAATATTCAAGGAAAAAGAGCACCGAGATTTCGGTGCTCTTCATGGTGATCCACCGGAGACTCGAACTCCGGACACCCTGCTTAAAAGGCAGGTGCTCTACCGCCTGAGCTAGTGGATCATATTTGGCTGGGATGGCAGGACTCGAACCTACGAATGCCAGAGTCAAAGTCTGGTGCCTTACCGACTTGGCTACACCCCAGTATCGGTGCGGACAAGAAAAAGGAAAGTGGGGTGGATAACCGGATTCGAACCGGCGACCCCCAGAGCCACAATCTGGTACTCTAACCAACTGAGCTATATCCACCATAGACACCCTTGTTCCTACCACAGAACAAAAAAACTGGCACGCCTGGAGAGACTCGAACTCCCGACCCACTGCTTAGAAGGCAGTTGCTCTATCCACCTGAGCTACAGGCGCATATTAGAGAATCCGCTCAACCGAGCAGTTACAACACCAGGTCGAGAGACGAGTGTTGTTTGGAGCGGGTGATGAGAATCGAACTCACGTAACCAGCTTGGAAGGCTGGAATTCTACCATTGAACTACACCCGCAAAGAAATCAGCCTATACATATTAGCACACAAAGCCTGATTTTGTCAAGAGAAAAAGGGAAAAAGTTTTCCATAAGCGGCAAAAACTTTTGCCGCTTATGAACCGGTAATCATCAGACATTGAGCGAGACACCGTTTGCTTCATTTGCTGTGGCAAAAATCGCTTTCGGTGGGTTGCGATACTGCTCGATCAGTAGGTTTGCGATACGGTCTTCCACCTCACGCTGAATGGTTCTGCGCAGGTTTCTTGCACCGTATTTGACCGAATAGGACTGCTCGGTCAAATAATCCACAAGCGCATCGTCGTATGTGAATGTGATTTCCTTTTCGCGCAGGGCATCCACAAGATCTGCGAGCATAATTTCTGCGATGCTGACAAAATGCTCTTTCGGTAGATGGTGGAATGCAATCACTTCGTCAACACGGTTGATGAACTCGGGACGCAGAAAGTCGTTTAGCGCTTTGAGTGCGCGATCACGACCCTGTTCGGAAACCGTGTGCCCAAAGCCGGCGGTGGTAGTGTTGCTTTGGCTTCCCGCATTGGAAGTCATAATGATCACCGTGTTTTCAAAGTTGATTTTTCGACCTTGTGCATCGGTGATGGTGCCATCGTCCAAGATTTGGAGCAGGATATTGAGCACGTCCGGGTGTGCCTTTTCAATTTCATCAAACAGTACTACGGTATATGGCTTACGGCGAATCTTCTCGGTAAGCTGACCGGCTTCATCAAAACCGACATACCCCGGGGGAGCACCAATGATACGGGAAACCGAGTGTTTTTCCATAAATTCGGACATATCCAAACGAATCAGCGCTTCGGGAGAATCAAACAGATCCTGTGCAAGACATTTGACCAACTCGGTTTTACCCACACCGGTCGGCCCGACAAAGATAAACGAGACGGGTTTACGCTTGGGGGAGATGCCGACGCGGTTACGCTTGATGGCAGAAACCACCGAAGAAATCGCCTCATCTTGCCCGATGATCCGTTCTTTCAGACGGCTCTCGAGCTGGCTTAAACGCTCAAATTCCGCTTCCTGAATGGATGCGGCAGGGATTTTGGTCCAGAGTTCAATCACGTGTGCCAAATGCTCGACATTGAGTTTGGGAGCAGGCTGCGCCAAGAGTTCATCGTATGTCGCCTGCAGACGCACTTCGCTACTTTTCAGTTCAGCAAGACGTGCGTATGCGGCATCATCGGGGTTCTCCGCAAGAAGTGCTTCGCGCTCTGTTTTGATTGCATCCAGTTGTGCTGCAACATTGGCGCGTTCACAAATCACGGGACTGGTCAGGTTAAGTTCCGAGCACGCTTCGTCGATCAGATCGATTGCCTTATCCGGCAGGAAACGATCGGTGATATAGCGCTCAGACAGTACCACCGCAAGTTCGCAAACATGAGACGGGATTTCGACCCCGTGATATTCTTCGTAGTAATGCGCAATGCCCTTGATCATTGCAATCGCTTCCGAGATGGAAGGCTCATTTACGATGACCGACTGGAATCTGCGTTCCAGCGCGCTGTCTTTCTCAATGTATTTACGGTATTCGTTGAACGTAGTCGCACCGATCACTTGAATCTCGCCACGGGAGAGTGCGGGCTTTAAGATGTTCGCCGCATTCATCGACCCTTCTGCGTCACCGGCTCCCACGAGATTATGCACTTCATCAATGACGAGAATGATATTACCGAGTTTTTTGACTTCTTCAATGAGACCCTTCATACGGCTCTCAAACTGTCCGCGAAACTGTGTTCCTGCAACCAGAGCGGTCAAATCCAAAAGATAAATTTCTTTGTTGCGCAATTTGGACGGAACATTTCCTTCCACAATACGGGAAGCCAAACCTTCCGCAATCGCGGTTTTACCAACGCCGGGCTCGCCAATCAAACAAGGGTTGTTTTTTTGACGGCGGTTGAGAATTTGGATCACGCGCTCGATTTCCGTGTTTCGCCCGACAATACGGTCGAGTTCACCCGCTTTCGCACGGTGAGTGAGTGAAATACAGTAACTGTCCAAAAACTTACGACCGCTGTCTTTCTTCGCTTTACGGCGTTCTTTGGGTTCCTGGGTGTCATTTGCAGGGTCTTCGGAAGCGTTGGAAGGTGCGGCACCGAAGAGTTTGTTTAAGAAGGGAACTGTTGCGGTTTGACCTTCCGCATCATCCGAATCATCTGCGTCCATCGGAAATTCCGCTCCGCTCATTTCTTCGAACATTCCCATCATTTCCGAGTTCATCGATTCTAAATCATCTTCGGAAAGGCCCATCTTCTCCATCAGATCTTGTACCGGCTTTAAGCCGAGTTCTTTTGCACAAGTAAGGCACAATCCTTCGCTGGTGGATTGATTATTTTCCATTTTTGTAATAAAAATCACTGCAACGTTTTTCTTACAGCGACTGCACAGAGTAGGCTGCATAGTGTCCTCCTGAAATTAGTTCGCTTTGTTCTTTTGATGACGAATGTATTGGTGCAAATAACTGCAAAACGCAAGGATGGAAAGCAGAAGTGCAATGGTCAGATAAACCGTTTCCGCAACCAGCGGAATGTTCTCGGGGAAAAGCGTTAAAATGATTCCGCCACAAACAAGGAAGACGGTTGCACATTTCCCAAACCCGTTTGCGGAGATAACTTCGGAGAGATCCTTGTATAATTTGACACCTCCGATGATGAGAAGCAAATCCTTTGCAAACAGGATCAGAATGACCCACCAAGGTATGATGCCCCGAATGGTAATGCAAATAAACACGGTGATCGTCATGAGTTTATCGGCAAGAGGATCCAAAACCGTTCCGAGTTTTGTAATCAGATTAAATTTACGCGCAATAATTCCGTCTGCAATATCGGTGATACCTGCAAGTGCATAGATCGCCGCCGCATAAAAATGTCCGCTCGGGTCTTTGGAAAAGAAGAACAGGACAAACACAGGTACCAAGCACATGCGGAAGATGGACAGAATATTTGGGATGTTCAAAACGGTCACTCCATTTCTTTTGTGTTTCGAGTTATAAAATCACCATTGAGAGTGGATTGAAGCTCATAATAAAGCGTAAAACGGTGGTCTCTGAGATAAGCTCAGGGGTGAGCAATATCCCTGTGATGGAAAGAATATAGCCGATTGCTGAGATGGATAAGTACCCTAAGAGAAAACCCAGCAGTAGCCCGAACGTACGGTTGAAGAAATTGATTCCCGGGATTTTTGCAAGCAGTTGAATGAACTTCGCGATGATGCGAAGCGCCACATAAAGAATCAAGAAATAAATCAAAAAGAGCAGTACATAAGTCAGTTTGTTCCCGATTGAGTGCGCCGCACTATTTACGATTTCTTCCACCGTATCGGAAAGATTGATGGCAAAGTCATTGAAAAAAGATGAGAGAAGTGAATCGGTGAAGCCAAGGTTAGAGAGTGCCAAACCGAGAGATGTGGTAACTTCAGCTTCCGATGTCGGGGGAGCAGATACTTCACTTTGCGACATATTCGGCATGATGGACTCATAGATCCAGGGTTCCACATATTTGGACGATAAATAGGGGGAAGTCTCTTGCGCCAAAAAACCTGCGCCCCAGAAAGCAAATAAGAGCACGAGAATTCCGGAAAGTGTGCGAACCAAACCACGGGAACGTCCGCGCAGAGCAAAGAGTAAAAGCAAAACGACCGTAATCGCATCAATGGTGAGATGAGCAGGTGTCCAGTTCATATAGAGTGCCCCTTTCAAGAGATCAGCAAACTTGCAAAGTTGTTTCCGATGACAAGTACCGTCCCATCTTCACGCATGATGCAAGACTTGATACCGGACGGGATGGAATAAGTTTGGTCGAGTTCAAGTTTGCGATTGTAAACAACGATTTTATCCGGGCAACGGACCGCGATATAATTTCCTGCCGCCGAAACAGAAAGTGTTTCTTCTGAAAAACTTATGCTGAGCGGCGCGGTCTCATTCCTTGGGAGAAATGTGAGAGAAGAATGTCCGCCGGCGCTGTAATCATCGAGCAAGAGTCCAATGTGCTTGGAAGATGCAAAGGTATAACTGAGAAGATCATCCTGCGCAAAGGGGAGTTCGCAAAGGAGCGTTCCGTCTTTCTTGAATAGTAAAATACGGTCTTCGCACAATACGCGGACCTTGTTATCAGAGTCGTACTGAGCGGACAACGGGACGCTATCATGAATCGAGTGCGATGCAAACGGAGCATCTTCGTTCAAGTGATAGAAGGAAATAACGCCGACAAAATCACCGGCATCAACAGAAAGGGACAAAACCGTCATGTCCTTGTTATTGTTTGAGATTGCCGCATCCATTACATACTGTTCAGAAGCGTGGAGCTTGTAAATTACTTCCATCGACGGATTATACACACTCAAAAGCGTTTTACAATCGGGTCCGTCTGTGATGATGGAAAATGCGCCGTTTTTATTGATGTTCGCATTGATGATGGGCGCGACCGCTTCTGCTTGGTGTAGAATCGAAGTGCCGTTTGAAATCAGAAAATCGGTTGTTCCGCGGTCATATGCGAGAAGGTATGCGTCTGTTCCGGAAACCGTCGGAGTGCGGTATGTAAGCGGAGTGGTGCTCTTCAGTTCACCGGACATGGAGAAGACCGATAAACTTTCATTTGAGAGTACCGCAAGCCCTGATTTCAAAAGATGAAATTGGTTGTGATCATTCTGTTCAAACGAGATGTCTGCACTATCGGCAGTGCCGGAGACACCGGATCCGATGAAATAAACCAAACGTTGAAGAGTTGCGCCGCGGAGAGAGCCGCTAAATACGAAAAACAAAACAACAAGAAGCAAAGCGGAGAAGAAGAGAAAGAATCTTCCGTTTGTATGCTTTGTTTTGCGTTTTGACTTTTTACGCATGGAAAAGCTCCTTTCCGTAATCGGAATGTGTCATGTAAAGCCCGCATGCGGGTGCGGTGGCACCTGCACGGGAGCGGTCTCCGCTTTCTAAAATCGAAGGAATCTCATCGGGAGAGAATTTCTTTTGTGCCACGGCGAGCAGTGTCCCCACCATGGTGCGAGCCATGTTATACAAAAATCCGTTTGCCGCGATGCGGAACGCGATTTCGTTTCCATTCTGTGTAATATCAAATTCATAAACTGTGCGGACGGTACTTTTAACGGGTGTGCCGAGAGAGCGCATGGCTGCAAAATCGTGCGTTCCTACCATATTTTGCGCAGCGTGACACAGAGATTCCAAATCCAAAGGATACGGATAAAACAGGGCGCGGTTGTGCAGAAACGGATTTGGAGTTTTGGCGGTATACATACGATAGGTGTATTCCTTGCGGATGCACGAATGTACCGCGTGGAAATCATCCGAGACTTCGCATGCTTTGTGCACCACAATATCATGTGGCAGAACTGTGTTCAGCGCAACGGGGAAGCGATCCAGCGGGATTTTGCTTTCGGTGAAAAAATCAGCGACATAATACTCCGCATGAACCCCTGCATCCGTGCGTCCACAACCCACGGGCGGTGCGGTAACACCGGCAACCTGAACGAGCGCATCGCACAGAGTTCCCTGGACGGTGGTTGCATTCGACTGAATCTGCCAGCCGTGATATTGAGTTCCGTCAAATGAGAGAAGTAACGCGATGTGGCGCATGATGCGGCTCCTTTACGGCAACATTCCAAATGAGATGGTGTATCGCGCGATGACTGCAAGTATGATCACGGTCAACGATACGATGAGTACACAGTAATCGCATTTTTTGAATTTTAAGACACGCAGGCGAGTTCGCCCGGAACCGCCACGATAGCAACGGGATTCCATTGCAACCGCCAATTCTTCCGCGCGGCGAAACGCGCTGACAAAGAGCGGAACCAAAACCGGGACGAGCGCTCTTGCACGGGCAAAGAGAGACCCGGAATCAAAATTCGCACCGCGCGATTTCTGCGCAGAAAGGATCTTGTTGGTTTCTTGGATCAGCGTAGGGATGAAACGCAGTGCGATCGACATCATCATGGAAAGCTCATGTACCGGGACATGGAACTTTTTGAGTGGACTGAGCAGTGATTCGATTGCATCAGTCAGCATAATGGGAGATGTTGTGTAAGTCAGCATCACAAATGTCCCTGTGATCAGAAGTACAATGCGGAGGATCAAAAAGAATGCATTGTACAGCCCGTAGTCGGTGATGCGAAGGATCCATAACTGCAATAAGACAGTTCCTTCTTGCATATAAAAGAGATTGAAAATTGTGGTGATCAGAAGTAGGATCAAAATGGGGCGCAAACTCTTCAAAATCACGAAAAACGGGATTTGGGAGAGGATGACGGCAACCGTCAAAAGTCCTGCCATAATGGCAAATGAGATCGGACCGCTGCACAAAAAGAGTGTAACGATATATACCAAACTCAAAATCAGTTTTGCGCGTGGGTCCAAACGGTGAAGCAAGGAGTTTCCGGGGAAGTATTGCCCTAAAGTAATGTCATTCAGCATAAGGCACCTCCCGATTCATCAAACCCAAAATCGCATTACACGCATCTTCCACCGTATAAAGCGCGGTGTCGAGCGGAAGCCCGCGATCGCAAAGTGCTTTTATAACCGCAGTAACTTGCGGAACGACAAGACCTGCCTTTTGGAGGATTTCCACTTGAGAGAAAATCTCGTTGGGTGTGCCGATGAGTTCGTTTGTTCCACCGCACATCACCATGATCCGATCTGCCATTGCGGCAATATCTTCCATGCTGTGAGAGACGATGATGATACTTGCGCCTGTTTTTTGGTTGTATTCCTTGATGTGGCGCAAAATACTTGCGCAACCTTTCGGGTCAAGTCCTGCGGTGGGCTCGTCCAAAATCAGAACATTCGGTTGCATCGCGATTACACCCGCGATGGCAACACGACGTTTCTGTCCGCCGGAAAGTTCAAAGGGGGATTTTTCCAAAACCGAAGAAGAAAGCCCGACTGCTTCCAGCGCTTCCAAAACGCGGGATTCGATCTCCGATTCCGAAAGCCCCATGTTACGAGGACCGAATGCAATATCTTTGAACACGGTTTCTTCAAAAAGCTGATGTTCGGGATACTGGAACACCAAACCGACATGGAAACGAACATCATGCAGCGTCTGCTTGGACGAATGGATGTCTTCGCCGCGGAACGAAACTGTACCGGAAGACGGAGACAAAAGCCCGTTCAAATGCTGAATGAGTGTGGATTTTCCCGAGCCGGTATGCCCGATGATCCCCAATATTTCACCTTGATACAATTCAAAGTTGACATCATGAATTGCGGAATGCGTCAGAGATGTCCCGGCGTTGTATGTGTGGGACAGGTTGCAGACGCGCATGATCGTTTCTGTCAAGAGAATGCCTCCAAATCAGTTGATAGCGGAATAAATTGCTTCTGCACAAGAGATGGGATCCAATCTGTCAAGCGGCAGGGAAAGCCCGTGCTTGTTTAATGCGTGGAGCAGTTCCACCGTTTGTGGAACCGCGAGACCGAGACTTCGCAAAGTTTCCACTTGTGCAAAGATTTCTTCGGGTGTGCCGTCAAGCGCGATCGTGCCGTGGTCAAACACCACGATACGGTCTGCTTCTGCGGCTTCTTCCATGTGGTGTGTAATGCAAACCATCGTGATATTTTCTTCGCGGTTCAGTTTACAGATAGTGGAAAGAACTTCTCGCCGTCCGATGGGATCGAGCATTGCGGTTGCTTCATCGAAAACAATGGTGCGCGGGCGCATTGCGATTACGCCTGCGATTGCAATGCGTTGTTTTTGCCCGCCGGAGAGCAGATGCGGCGCGTGGTTGCGGTATTCATACATCCCAACCGCTTTCAATGCGTAATCCACGCGAGCACGAAGTTCATCATGGGGAAGCCCCAGGTTTTCCGGACCAAAGGCAACGTCTTCTTCTACCATGGTCGCAACGATCTGATTGTCGGGGTTTTGAAACACCATGCCGCACAGTCTGCGAATCTCGTAGATGAGTTTTTCATCCTGTGTATCCATCCCTCCGACATACACGGTACCACCGCAAGGAAGCAAAATCCCGTTGCAATGTTTTGCGAATGTGGATTTACCCGAGCCGTTATGACCCAAAACTGCGACATATTCGCCCGGCGTAACGGTTAAATTGATGTGATCCAAAACAAGACTCTGTTCTTTTCCTTCTTCCGAGTAGGAATAGCACAAATCGCAGGCTTTCAATGAATATTCCATAGAATAACTCCTTGTTATTTACAAGACCAACGCACAGTTGCGCCGGCAGGTAGAGCCAGCCCGGTTTCGGTGACCGGGAGACCGAGTTCATTGCACTCACTATGACCGCCAAAGCGCGGAGTGAAAATGGACTCGGTGATATAACGGAGAACTGACGGGGCAAGCCCGGTTGTGTACGAGTTGATGAGAACAAAAAGCGGTTTGTCGGACAAAACTTTACTGCAAAGAGATACGAACGGGTAGAGACGCTCTTCCAGTTTCCAAATCTCGCCCGAAGGACCGCGACCGTAGGACGGCGGGTCCATAATGATCGCATCGTAGAACTTGCCGCGCTTGATTTCGCGTTCCACAAATTTTACACAGTCATCCACGATCCAACGGATTGGAGCGGATTCCAACCCACAGCAGGCCGCATTTTCCTTTGCCCAGGCGACCATGCCTTTCGCGGCATCCACGTGGCACACCGAAGCACCTGCCGCTGCGGCCGCCATGGTAGCACCGCCGGTATAAGCGAACAAGTTGAGAACGCGGATGGGACGTCCTGCATTTCGAATGGAGTCCATGATGAAGTCCCAGTTTACCGCCTGTTCGGGGAACAGACCTGTGTGCTTGAAGTTCATCGGTTTCACCTGGAAGGTCAGTTCACGGTAGGAAACCGTCCAACGTGCAGGGAGCTTGTGTGCACTCCACTCACCGCCGCCCGTGCGGGAACGGCGATACATCGCATCGGGACGATGCCAAAGCGGGTTTTTACGTGGCGATTCCCAAATAACCTGCGGATCCGGACGGACCAAATGATAAGAACCCCAACGTTCTAATTTTTCACCGTCTCCGCAGTCTAATATTTCGTAATCTTTCCATGCATCAGAAATCCACATGTTGCCTCCAAAATCAAACAAGAGAGTAGAAATTTTTATTTATTATCATATCATAAAAAGCACCTTCCCGTCAACAAAATCCACGTGTTTGTCATATTGTTTAAAATTTAGACATAAGTATACATCACGATGAAAATTAGCCAGAACGGAAGGGGAATGTTTATGCTGGTGGTAACCACAAAACTAACAAGACAAAAAATGGTTGCAGGGGTTCTTTTGATGGGATTTTTACTGTGCGGTGTGATCGCACTGGTGGCAGATCGCAATGCCGCGGAAATTGCGGTGTCCGCAAGTGTGGAACGCCCTGAAAAAATCAAGACCGCAGAAGATCGGATCTCGCTTTTGGAGTCGTTTGGATGGCAGGTGGAAAAAGACCCGGTCGAGTTTATGGAAGTTACTATTCCGTCTGAGTTTGATGCGACTTATGCGCAGTACAACGAAGTGCAGAAAGAGCAAGGATTTGATCTTGAAAAATATGCGGGGAAACATGTGATGAAATACAGTTACGCAGTTACGAACCACCCGAGCGGAGAAGCCAATGTGATCGCAACGATTTTGGTATATAAAAACAAGCTCATTGGTGGCGATGTTTCGTCGGCAAAGATGGATGGCTTTTTACACGGACTTTCCCGAGATGAATAAAAGAACCGCTGCAGATTTCTGCAGCGGTTTTATTTTACTCAATTTCAACGACTGTGAACCCGAGAGTTTCCACGGCTTCACGCAAAAGCGAGTCGCTGACTGTTTCATCTGCACGAACTTCGGCAAACTTCTTCTTCAAGTTGACTTTTGCTTTTACTCCGTCAAGTGCGTTGAGCGCGTTTTCCACACGGGAAGAGCAATGGGAACAACTCATACCTTCGATCATAATGCGTTTTTTTGCCATGACATTCACCTCATGTTCATTGTACCATAAAAGAACTCAAAAGCAAAGGGAGGAATACAAATTTTTCACTTCCGAAAACAGATACAGATGCTGCTCGATTCCAAGCGTCTCGCACAAATTTGCTTTTGCGGAGAGAGAACGGGCATCATCGAATAATACAAACTGCGCACCGTCTTTTGTGTGATAGGTACAGTAATTCATACAGAGTTCAGGTGAGTAAAACGGTTGGATTCCGGGATCGGAGAGCAGTTTTTGAAGTTCACATTCGGTGATTGGAGTGCCGCTGGCGTCGGATGACGGCATATCAAATTTACGGCGTGTCAACTGATGTTCAACGACTAGATTTTTTGCACCGAACTTGCGGATTAGATCTTCTAAATAACCACGAAGAGACCCACCCGAAACAGCCGAGTGAAAGTGAAACTTTGCACCGTGGCAGCATGATGAAATTGTGAGTGGAAGAATGAGTGAAATGTTATACCGGAACAACCTGTTTTTTAACTCGCTTAAAAAATCGATTGATTCTTGTGAAAAAGATGCAGATAAAAACAGAACTCCGTCATATCCGAATGTCAGGCATTCGG
Source organism: Oscillospiraceae bacterium (assembly GCA_015067485.1). GTDB lineage: Bacteria > Bacillota > Clostridia > Oscillospirales > JAAYXM01 > SIG510. The sequence goes on along the minus strand of SVMJ01000001.1, from coordinate 118,687 downwards.
ATATAATTTCGGAGAATAAATCTGAGGAAAAGGTGTTGCTTTCGATTGATACGATCACCATCCAACCACCGTGCGTATCGGAAGAAATCGCTCCGCGAAACAGATGATCGCCTAAAATCCGATACGCAAGATATGCTTTTTTTTCGTGAGTCAAATGTGCCTCGTCGGGACTTACCAAAATAAGATTTTGTTTCATAACGATCTTCCTTCAAAACAGTATTTGCACCGCGTTGATATCTGTGCTATAATGTTATGAAACATCTGATTTTGTTATGAATTGGAAATGGATGGATTGTATATGAGACATTGGTTCCGACCGCATTTGGAATTTGCAAATATTTATGAGATCACACCTGCCTTTTTGAAAAGCCGTGGAATCTCTGCGGTTTTGTCTGATCTTGACAACACGATTGCGGATTATGATACCCAGATTCCGACACAGGAAATGCGCGATTGGATCAACGCGCTCAAAGAAGAGGAAATCCGCTTTGCGGTTGTTTCCAACAACTGCAAAGAGCGAGTCGCATTATTCTGTAACGATCTTGATATTCCGTATTACTGGCGAAGCGCAAAACCGCTCAGAATTCAAATCTGGCGTGCAATGCGAGCATTAAAGGCAAAACGAAAAGAAACTTGTTTCATCGGCGATAAATATTTGACGGATGTGTTTGGTGCGCGCCGTGCACGGCTTCTTACCATTCGCGTTCCGTCGATTAAACCGCGAAAGAAAGGGAAGTAGTATGAGCACTTTGTTTGGCGTTGCGGGAAACTCAGACAGTTTCCACGCTGCAGGACACAAATCGTCGGTAGAAGCGCCGAAATGGTTGCATGACTTTGGATTAGACGCGTATGAATACCAATGCGGAAAAGGCGTTTTGATCGGAGTGGACACCGCGCGTGAAATCGGTGCAAAAGCAAAGGAATATCAAATCTGTATGTCCGTCCATGCTCCGTATTTTATGAATCTTGCAAACCCCGATCCTGAGCGGAGAGAAAAAACTGCAGGTTATGCGCTGAAAAGTTGCGAAGCGGCACAGGCACTTGGTGCAACACGCGTGGTCATCCATAGCGGATCACTGATGAAACGCACTCGTAGTGAAGCACTTGAGATCGCTTGTGAGACCATGAAATTGGTGGTAGATGCTTGCGACGCGGCGGGATATGGCGAGATTACACTTTGTCCCGAATTGATGGGCGGCGTAAATCAACTCGGGTCTCTCGAAGAAGTGATGGAACTGTGCAAAGTAGATCGCCGACTCGTTCCTTGCATTGATTTCGGGCATTATAACGCGAGAAACAACGGAATTTTGCGCGTCGAAGAAGATTTTGAAGCAATATTTGATGTGATGGAAGCACATCTGGGCTTTGACCGTGTAAAACGATTCCACAGTCATTTTTCCAAAATCGAATTTACCGAGAAATCCGGAGAAGTTCGCCACTTGACATTTGAGGATCAAATGTACGGTCCCGATTTTGTGCCGCTTGCCCGCGTACTGGTAAAACGCGGTTATGAACCCACCATCATTTGTGAAAGTGCGGGAACGCAAGCGGAAGATGCACTCGCAATGAAACAGATGTATCAAAAAGAGGTGTAGGTAATGAAGAAAAAGTTTTTACTGCTGAATGGTCCGAATCTGAATTTGCTCGGTACTCGCGAAACTCAGATTTACGGAACTGATACTTTGCAGAGCATCGAATCTGCGGTGTGCGCACGCGCGGAAGAGTTGGGCGTGAGCGTAGTTTGTAAGCAATCCAACCACGAAGGGGAACTGATCGATTGGCTCCACGAAGCACGCGATGAATTTGACGGTGTGATTTTGAATGCAGGTGCTTTCACGCATTACAGTATCGCGATCCGTGATGCGATCGCGGCGATCCGCCTGCCGTGTGTAGAAGTACATTTGAGCAACGTCCATAAGCGCGAAGAGTTTCGTCATCATTCGGTACTTGCTCCGGTTTGCATGGGAGTCATCTGCGGTTTTGGCAGTATGAGTTATCTGCTCGCACTTGAAGCATTGGCGAAAGCGGAGTAGGAAAGAAAGAAAAAATTAGGAAATGACGAAAAAAGTCTTGATTTTTTTCTTTGACCATGTTACACTACTAACAGTATGTAGAAATGTATCCCGAAAGAGGTGACAATCATGAAGGAAGGAATTCATCCGAATTACGAGCAGACCACGATTACTTGTGCTTGCGGTAATGTAATTGAAACCGGTTCCACCAAGAAGGACATCCGTGTTGAAATTTGCTCCAAGTGCCATCCGTTCTTTACCGGTAAGCAGAAATTGGTTGACTCCGGTGGACGCGTTGATCGCTTCAACAAGAAGTTTAATCGCTCTGCTGACAACAAGTAATAAGTTTGTTTTGAAAAAGCCGGCGTGGTATACGTCGGCTTTTGTTCTATCGCTTGGGAGGTCGTAACTATGCGAAAAGTCCGTTTGGGAAGAACCGATTTATGGGTAACAAAAACATCCTTCGGTGCACTCCCGATTCAGCGCATTCCCGAATCGGAATCCACAAAGATCCTGCGCCGTGCCTATGAAGCCGGTATCAATTTCTTTGATACTGCGCAGTTCTATACCGATAGTGAAGCGAAAATCGGCGCGGCACTGTCGGATGTGCGCGATAAAATCGTGATCGCAACCAAATCTGCGACCGATAGCGCAGAATTTGTGCAAAAGAATCTCGAAAACAGCCTGCGTATGATGAAGACGGATTATATCGACATCTATCAACTCCACAATCCTGCAACCCTTCCCAATGATGATGTGTGGGAAGTTCTCATACGTGCCAAAGAGCAGGGGAAGATCCGCTATATTGGCATGACCAACCACCGCATCAAAATTGCTTGGGAAGCAATTGAAAGCGGACTGTTTGATACATTGCAGTTCCCGTTTTGTTTGCTCTCGGGAGAACCGGAACGTGAGATCGTTTCTGAATGTGAAAAACGCGATATCGGATTTATCGCGATGAAAGCAATGTCGGGTGGGCTCATCAACAATGCAAGCGCGGCGGTTGCATTTCTCAATCAATATCCCACAGTTGTTCCCATTTATGGGATTCAAAAAATGGAAGAACTCGAAGAGTTTTTGCTTCTTGAAGAACATCCGCCTGTTTTAGACGATACGATGAAAGCCGAAATTGAACGCCAAAAAGAAGGGCTCTCGGGTGATTTTTGCCGTGGCTGCGGATATTGTATGCCGTGCCCGGTCGGAATCGAAATCAACCAGGCGGCACGTATGAGTTTGATGCTTGGACGCGCACCGTACCAAGGCTTTGTTACGAAAGAATGGCGCGAGAAGATGGATTTGATACAAAACTGCATTGAGTGCGGGCAGTGCAAAGCAAAGTGCCCGTACGGACTTGATACTCCGAATTTGCTTAAGCGAGAACTTGAGCGATATGATAAACTTTATGCACAACTTCACACGGAGGAAGAGTAATGTTTGGAAATGATTGGGATGAACTGCTTAAAAGTGAGTTTCAAAAAGAATATTTTGTCAAACTCAAGGGCTTTCTTGTTGCGGAACGTGCAAACCACACGGTTTTTCCGCCGAAGGATGAGGTTTTCAACGCACTGAGGTATACTGCATACCAAGATGTGAAAGTCGTCATTTTGGGGCAGGATCCGTATCACGGAGAAGGCCAGGCGCATGGGCTTGCATTTTCTGTCAAACCCGGGGTCGATGCACCACCATCGCTTGTGAATATTTATAAGGAACTGCAGTCGGATTTAGGGATTCCCGTCCCAAACCACGGCAACTTGGTTTCGTGGGCGAAACAAGGAGTGCTGCTTCTCAACACGGCGCTCACCGTGCGTAAAGATGAGGCAAATTCCCATCGTAACAAAGGCTGGGAGATTTTCACCGATCGTATCATTTCGCTTCTCAACGAGCGCGAAAAGCCAATGGTTTTCTTGCTTTGGGGACGAAATGCCGCGGAAAAAGAAGAACTGGTGAGCAATCAAAGACACATGGTGCTCAAAGCACCGCACCCGAGTCCGCTTTCCGCGCATCGCGGGTTCTTGGGCTGCCGACATTTTTCAAAGACCAATGCGGTTCTTCGCGCGTGCGGAGAAACTCCGATCGATTGGAAATTATAAGAGTCAAAAAACCGTTGCGGTACATTTGTACTGCAACGGTTTTTATTACTTTGATTAGCCGAGTGCGACCATGCTGAAAACAAGTGCGAACAGCGCGACGGTTTCACAAAGACCGACGACGGTGATGTACTGGGAGAAGCCTTTGCCGGTTTCTGCCAAAGCGTCTGCACCTGCCGCGCCTGCCCGACCCTGAACTACTGCGGAAGCCGCCATCGCAACACCGGATGCAATGCCAAGCCCGAGCAAGAATGCCGGATCAGCAGTAGATGCCTTCATCTGCTGCATCAGAAGGAAGCCGTAAATGGTCTGAGTAAGCGGTGCACCTGCAAAAACGGTGAGAATGAAGGGTGCTGCTTTGTTGTTCATGTAGCACTTTTTCCAAGCACCGATTGATGCCTGACCTGCGATGCCGATGCCGATTGCAGAGCCGATTGCGGCAATGCCCATTGTCAATGCTGTTCCCAATAATCCTAAACTCATAATAATTCTCCTTTATCGATGATTTATTCTTCAAATGGTTTGAATTTATGTCCGCTCCAGGACATATCAAGGTGAGATGAAAATTCCAAAGTGTTTAAGCGTATTCCGTGAACAATGACCGACAGAATGTTCAAAATCATGTTCAGTCCGTGCCCGAACACCAAAAGGAAGATGGCGAGAACAATAAACAGGAAGTTTCCGAAAAGCGGTCCAGCAAGTTCGTTGACCGTTGCGGAAATCGCAGCACCCGCAAGTCCGACCGCCCACAGACGAATGTAGGAAACAATGTCGGAGAATACGTTTACCACGCCGAGCAATACAGACACGATGTTGACCAAGCTTGCAAGGATTGATTGGATCACGCTTCCTTCGTAGTTTGCAAATACGAAACTCAAACAGAAGCCGATTCCGACGAGTACAATCGCAACGGTGCCGATCGGAATTCCGCTTATGACCAAGCCGAAACTGAATACGGTCGGATTTACAACAAGACTCAAAACCACATAGTAGATACCGACAAGTTGCAATATCGAGCCGAAATCCCCCAAAAACTTAAGCGAGGTTCTGTTTCGGATGATACCCTTGATGTGTGCAACTGTCAATTGAATCAGCGCAAGGGAGAAACAGAAAATCTGCAAGTTCTGCGCGGTGGTCAGTCCTGCCTGACCGTTGGTCCAAAACGGATACCAAAGTTTATCTGCATAAACATTGGAAATTACGGGGATGGACAGTTTTTGGAGCCACATCGGCAGCTGCTCGGGAGCAAGACCGAACCAGGTGCAGGTGAGTGTTCCCCAAAGCACGGTTGAGAGCCCGAATAACCCTACCAGCAGGAATGTGGGAGCGGGGGATTTCTTTTGTGATAGCGCTTTCAAAATCGGGATCAAAGCGATCGCAGAAATCAAAAGTCCGTAGCCGCCATCACCGAAAATGATCCCGAAGAAGATGAGAATAAACGACAAGAACCAAGTGGAAATGTCGTATTCAAAATATCCGGGAACAGTCCCCAAAAAGTCTGTCAAAGGATAGATCAAACTGACAAATTTGTTATTTCTCAGTTTGGTGGGAACATTATCGTCTTCGGTAGGATCTTCGACTAAAAGACCCCATGCGTTTTTCTTTGCGGTTTCTTTCAAGCGTCCGAGCTTCTCAGCTTCGATATATCCCTTAAAATATGCAACGGAAACATTGGGTGAAAACGCTTCTTCCGACATGCCGGTCGCAAAGGTTTCAAACTCAATTTCTTTTTCGCAGGAATGAAGTGCGGCTTTAAAACTTTGCGCGTATCCTGCATAAGAAGCGATCTTCTCATCGATCTCGTTCATGCGCTCAGACAAGGCTGACACGCGTTGCTTCATTTCTGCAGACGATGTTTGCGGCAGAGTCAAACGGTATGACCCCAGAGATTCGATCTCTGTGTCCGATGAGATGAGCAAGAACCGAACAGAAGATTTGGTCTTGTCTAAACAAAGTGTTTTGACCGATTCATCCAGCAATTCATACTCGGAAGTCGGCATCTCAAAAAGCGAGATGTCAACACCGTTTTCGGAAAGCAGATCAATGACTTTTGGATCAATTTCGCCCCACGCTTTGAGACGGTCCAGTTCTGCTTGGAGAGAAATCTGCTCTGCTTGACAGGATTTCTTCTCTTCGGAAAGCGCAGAAATTTCTTCTGCGATTGCAAGCATTTCGGAAGCAGTTGCCGTTTTTGTTTCTGCAGTTTTGTTCTTTCCGATGCTAAACTGTGCGGTTTCCAGCAAAGTGATCTGCTCTTTGAGGGTAACCAGTTTTTCGCCATGTCCTTCGCTGATCTCAATTTGCAGGATTCCGAGTTTGCGGAGTTTTTTGAGCGTTTCTGATTTCTGATCTCCCGGAATGATGAGAGAAACTTTTTTCATCGGTACTATCATAACGCCACCTCCTGCATTTCGGAAGTTCCGGCATTGCGAAGGGCTATTTTGCGCTTGGAAATCTTAGAACGAACGACAGCATTGACTTGCTGATCTGCCATATAAATTGAGATTTTTTTGATGTTCTCTTGGGTTTCGGGAATCTTGACTTTCTCAAAGAGATTCACTCTTTGAGATGTTGCAAGAAGTTCCGCTTCCAAAAGACGGACTTGCTCATCTAACACCTCGGCTTCCAGGTCGAGCAACATCGCTTTTTCCATGTGGTTTGCTGCAATGTCGACCCAAAGGGGAGTCGAGTACAAATCATAGTCTTTTCTGGAAAAATCCGCACCTTCAAAGGTTGGAATATCAACACCTGCGATATTTCCACGCCCTTTTCGGATGTTGCGCACTTCAATCACATTATCCGGGAAGGCATCCTGCTCGCTGAACACCGCGATCCAGGAAGAGAAACTCTGCTCTAACGCTTCCTTCTCTTGTCTGACCGCGATGGCTTTTGCTTCGATGGTGCGAATTTCCGATTGCAACTGCTGTTTTTTAAGTGTTAGAGTCGGCAAGTATCTGCGGTACATTTTGAGCGCGTCTTTTTGTACCTTTAACTCATTCTTGGTTAATTTGATTTTTGCCAAAACAACAGTCCTCCTTACTTAACAGGCCAAAATTCATCAGTAAGGTCTGACTTGATACCGGTTTCGTCTTTGTCGAAACAATCTGATAAAATCTCCCAACCAAGGTCAAGCGCGCCTTCGAGCGAAAGGTTTACCGAGAGATCCATCAGTTTGTTTTCGAACAATTCACCGTATCTCAGCAATTTTTCGTCCCAACGGTTCATGGAGAAGCCCATGTTCTTCTTTTCAATCGTTTCCTTGTAGGAAGCGTACAGACGAATCATCGCATCCATGAGTGCACGGTGGTCTTTACGGGTTTTACTATTAACGTTCTGTTTGAGTCGGGAAAGGGAACCGAAGGGCTCGATGCGTCCACCTTTGAGATAGTACTGACCTTCAGTGATATAGCCGGTGTTATCCGGGACCGGGTGAGTAACATCATCGCCCGGCATGGTGGTTACCGCCAAAACGGTAACCGAACCGGAGTCAGCAAAGTCAACCGCCTTTTCATAACGGGATGCAAGCTGAGAATAGAGATCACCCGGATATCCACGGTTGGACGGGACTTGTTCCTGGGTAATTGCAATTTCTTTCATTGCGTCTGCAAAGTTTGTCATATCGGTCAAAAGAACCAAAACATCCTTGTTTTGCAGTGCAAATTGTTCCGCAACCGCAAGTACCATGTCCGGGATCATCATGCATTCAACCGTGGGGTCGGATGCGGTGTGGATGAACATGACGGTTTTACTGAGTGCCCCGCCGTTTGACAACTCTTCTTTGAAATAAAGGAAATCGTCGTATTTCAGACCCATGCCGCCAAGCACGATGACATCCGCTTCCGCCTGCATTGCGATGCGGGCAAGCAACTGGTTATACGGTTCACCCGAGATGGAGAAAATCGGGAGTTTCTGCGAAACGACCAAAGTGTTGAACATATCAATCATCGGGATATTGGTACGCATCATGCGGTTTGCAAGAATACGGTTGGTCGGGTTGACCGAAGGACCGCCGATGTTCTGCATATTCTCGGTGAGTGCGGGACCTTTGTCGCGCGGTTCACCCGAACCGTTGAAAATACGACCGAGCAGATCTTCGCTGAAAGACACACGCATTTCATGACCCAAGAAACGAACTTCGTCGCCTGTGGAAATACCCTGACCGCCCGCAAAAACCTGCAGGGAAACGACGTCGCCCTCGATTTTGTTGACTTCCGCAAGGGATTTGCCGAAGCGTGTGTTGATCTGCGCGAGTTCATTGTAGCGGACATCTTTTGCACGTACCGTGATGACGCTGCCGGTGATGGATTCAATTTTGTTATATACTTTACTCATCCTTATTCACCGTCCTTCAACAAAAGTTCCGCATCATTGGTTGTTTTTCCTTGGAATTCTTCGTATAATGCATCGATCTTGCGTTCTGCATCCTTAAAAGAATCGCTTTCGAATTCCGCATAGTTCCAGTTGATGAAGCGCTGGCGCATACGATTGAAGAAACTGCGCGCCTCATCTTTGTCGGCAAGTGCGTATTCGCTGCCGAGCACACGAATCAGTTTATCGGTAACATAGCGCTGACGAGCAGTACCGCAGTTTGCTTCGACCAGGTCAAAGGAGTTCTGCTGCAGATAAACCGCATCGAGCATTTCTTCTTTCAGATAGGTGATGTAGTCGGAAAGGGTGGTACCTTCTTCACCGACAACCTTCATCATGGAGCCGATCTCATCGCCTTGCTGCAGAATGTTTTTGCAGAATCTTGCCTTTTCGGCATCGATTACACCGCCGTATTTCGACCAGGAAATGAGCGGATCGATCGCAGGATACTTACGAGCATCCGAGCGTTCGCGGGAAAGACCGTGGAATGCACCGACAACTTTGAGCGTTGCCTGGGTAACAGGTTCTTCAAAGTTACCGCCTGCAGGGGAGACGGTTCCACCAATCGTAACAGAACCGGTGCTGCCGTCGGGGAGACGGACGAAACCGGCTCTTTCATAGAATGCCGCGATGTAAGATTCCAGATAAGCGGGGAACGCCTCTTCACCCGGGATTTCTTCGAGTCGACCGGACATTTCACGGAGTGCCTGCGCCCAACGGGACGTGGAGTCTGCCAAAAGCAGGACGTTGAGGCCCATTTGACGGTAGTATTCCGCAAGGGTTACCGAGGTGTAAACCGATGCTTCACGGGAAGCAACCGGCATGGAAGATGTGTTACAAATGATGATGGTACGCTCCATCAGCGAACGACCGGTTTTCGGGTCGGTCAGTTCAGGGAATTCGGTGATGGTTTCAACCACTTCACCCGCACGTTCGCCGCACGCCGCGATGATGACGATGTCCACATCCGCATATTTGGAAGTAGTGTGCTGCAAAACAGTTTTGCCCGCACCGAAGGGACCGGGAGTGCAATAAGTTCCGCCTTTTGCAACCGGGAAGAACGAGTCGATGGAACGGACTTTAGTCTCCATTGTTTCAACCGGTGCCAAGCGTTCATCGTAACATCTGATTGCGCGTTTTACAGGCCAGTTAAACGACATCGAGACAGAAATTTCGCGTCCACGTTCATCGGTGATTACCGCGATGGGTTCATTTACCGTATATTCACCCTTGGAAGCGATGGATTTCAGCTTATAAGTTCCGTGCAAATAGAACGGAATGAAAATTTTGTGGGTAAAGAAACCTTCAGGAACAGTTCCGATATATTCGCCGGCACGGAACGTGTCACCAATCTTCGCGGTGGGAGTGAATTCCCATTTCTTGTCCGGGTCCAATCCGTCTGCATAAACGCCACGCTCCAGGAACCAACCTGCCTTTTCTGCCAAAATGGGCAGGGGGTTCTGAAGCCCGTCATAAATCTGGCCGAGGAGCCCCGGACCGAGTTGCGCGGACAACATATCACCGGTGAATTCTACTTCATCGCCGCATTTGATGCCGCTTGTCATTTCATAGACCTGCACTTGTGCGATGTTGCCGCGAATACGGATGACTTCACTTTTGAGTGCGGTGCCTTCTGCTTTGACAAAGCAGATCTCGTTCATGGAAACTGCGCCTTCAAATTCCACAGACACCAGGTTTCCGTTTATGCTTACAACTTTACCTTTGTTTTCGGTCATTGTTCAGCCTCCAAGCTATCTCCATCCATGATGGAGTGATAAATATTCTGATATGCCGATCTTCCGCTTTCTTCGCTAAACTTCCTGATGCGGGAAAGCAGTTTTAATTTCAGCAGGTAATAGAAGAGATAACTCTCCGCAAAGGGATTGATCGGACGGAGCGATTCCAGAAAGTCCAAACGGTAACGGTTCAAAAAGAGTTCCGCTTCCATCGGGCTTTCGAATTCAACTGCCGTGCGAGCGATCTGCATCAAACCGCTCGATACGGAAACATCCATATCAAAATGCTTGTTCAGTTTATCTGCACGGACTTTCCCAAGTGCAAGACGCAGATTCTGCTCGCCTTCGTTCCACGCATCAATCAAAGCGACGGTGGATCTTTCACAATCACGTGAAGGAATCAGCTTCAGATCGTCCAATTCCTTTTGTACATTCTTCCCCGAAAAACGATGACAGAGTTCTAAAAACCGTTCTTCTGTGATGGGAAGCGGTGTGTTTTCGCCGATTCCGTCGAGCGACGGGAGTTGCGAAATCAAATAATATTCAGCCATAATTATTCAGCCTCTTTCAAAAGAGCCGTAACTTTCGGACTGAGATAAGCGGACAACATCTGAACAACCGCTTCGGCAGAGTAATCGTAATAAGCGCTGCCACCGTTTACCGCAATGCGGAAACCACCGTCGAAATTGTCATTTGATTTGAGTGTGATCTCGCTTGAAAGTTTGTTCTTCAAAGCAGACAGAACAGTATCTTCCAATGCTTTCAGATCGTTGCTGTTCAAAATGAGAGAGAGATCTTCCGCGTCCGGCTTGCTTGCCCACGCGGATACAACATTTACGAGGAGACCGGCAAAAGCATCGGAAGAATATACCGCATTGACATTTTCGGATACGATTGCCTGAAGTTCTCGGGAAACACTGTCTCTGAATGAAATCAGAAGATTTCTCCCTGCCTGACGGATTGCATCTTCGCCGGACTTTACGAAACGTTCATTTTCTTTTTTCGCATTTTGCAAAAAGGATTCCGCCTGCGCTTTCGCATCGGAAATGATTTTTTCAGCTTCTGCCTTTGCGGAACTTAAGATTTCTGCAGCTTCTGCCTGTGCAGCGTCCACACCATCTTTTTTGATTTGATCGAGCAGTTCTTGCAATTGTACTTCCATATGACTTTCTCCTTTTTTTAGAGTTGGTTATCCGCTATTATAATGTAGAATCCATATTAGAGTTAGTATATACCAAATTTGTAAAAGATTCAACAAAAAACTTTGAATAAACTTTGAATAAAAGAAAAAAGACAGAAACTTGCAAAAGCAAATTTCTGTCTTTATGGTCGAGATGACAGGATTCGAACCTGCGGCCTCTGCGTCCCGAACGCAGCGCTCTACCAAACTGAGCCACATCTCGTAACCGACAATACGATATTATAAAGGGTCGTATCGAAATTGTCAAGGGTGAATTTTAGATTCTTTTGATTATTTTAGTTCTTTGTCGCAATAAGCGCAACAACCGTCGTGTTCCAATGCAGGTAGATACGGTTCACACTGTGTAATACAGCGCGGATTAGTGCATCGTGAACCGCCGATTGCAACCGAGACAGGAGTTTCCTGCGGATGTTTCAGCAGTTCATGGAGCAGCGCCATACGCATATACATACCGTAGCGCGCTTGCTGGAAGTAGAATGCACGCGGGTCGTCGTCTACATCCACATGGATCTCGTCGACACGAGGAAGGGGATGCATGACAAGCATATGATTGCGTGCGGAACTTAACTTCGCACGGGTAAGAGTGTATGCGCTTTTGTGGCGATTGTATTCAGATTCACTGGTGAAACGTTCTTTTTGGATGCGTGTCATATACAAGACATCCAACGTATCGATGGTTGCCTCAAGGGATGTGATCTCGATGAATTTCTGGTTATGTTCGATCATGTACTTGCGTACGTAATCCGGAATTTTGAGTTCACGCGGGGAGATCAGGTGGAATCTTACGTTCGGATAGCGCGAAAGCGCTTTAATGAGTGAGTGCACGGTGCGTCCGTTTTTGAGATCACCACACAAGCCGATGTCGATGTTATCCAAACGCCCCAAATGTTTACGAATCGTAGTCAAATCCGCCATAGTCTGCGTAGGGTGTAAATGTCCGCCATCGCCTGCGTTGATGACAGGAACGCGAGAGTAAAGGGATGCTGCGCGTGCCGCACCTTCCCACGGGTTGCGGATCACGATGACATCTGCGTAATTGGACATCATCATAACCGTATCTTTGAGCGATTCGCCTTTTGCTACGGAAGAAGCACCGGGATCGGAAAAACCGATGACCGAACCACCAAGGCGAAGCATTGCGGTTTGGAAGGATAAGTTGGTGCGTGTGCTGGGCTCGTAAAACAGGGAAGCGCTGACTTTGCCGGAAGCCGCATGAACGAAACGTTCCGGATGCTTCATGATCTTTTCGCAGAGTTGATACAGATGATCGAACTCCTCGGGGGTCAAATCAATAAAGTCCAGCAAATGTTTTGTCATGGTTTACGCACATCCTTACCGCAGATTTTTTACAGTATACCACAAAATTCTTTTCCAGACAACACCGAATCCGAAAAAAGATACTGGAAGTAAAAAAATAAATGTGTTATAATAAAGAAAACATTTATCTGCTAAAAGAGGAAAGATTTATGGATCGTGCTATGATTGAACAATTGATAAAAAAGAAAATGACAAAGCGGGATGTGTTCATTCAATCCGGGATTGTCTTTTTGACCGTGCTGTTTGTATTGATTTTTTGTTTGTCGGGGCTGATTCTCGTCATGATCCCCGTGTTTTTGGGAGGACTCATCGCGGCGGGAGTTCTCTTTGTGCGCATGAATGTCGAGTATGAATACACGCTTCTCGAGCAGGATCTCACGGTGGATCGTATTCGTAATCGATCGGGTCGTCGACTGGTCGTATGGGCGGATGTCAAAACATTTGATGTGTTTGGACCGATCTCACATCCGCAAATGGAAGAATGGAAAAAACGCGTGCAAAATGTGCATGATGCACGCGGGGACACGGAGACAAATGACGGTTGGTTTGCGGTGTTTCCCAATCAAAAAGGCGGCGGAAAGAATCTGCTTTTGTTCCAGCCGAATGAGAAAATGCTGCAAGGTCTTTTGAAGCAAGTGTCGAAGACTGTCGTCTTAAAGGAGGACGGGCACAATGCATGAGAGAGAAATCTACCGGAATATTCCGCGCCGCGTAGCGGATTCTCACAAAGGAGACTACGGGCGTGTGCTGATCGTAAGCGGAAGCAGAAACTATGTCGGCGCTCCGTTTTTTGCCGCATCTGCCGCAGTCAACACGGGAAGCGGACTGGTGTATTTGATGACGCCCGATGTGATTTATCCCATTGTTGCACATAAGTTGAATGAACCGATTTTTTTGCCTGTTCCGTCTGATGAAAACGGAAAAATTACAGAGGCGGCACTTCCTACGATCTTGAAACAGAAAAAAGATGTTTGCTTGTTCGGACCAGGCTTGGGTCAAAGTCGGGCGGTATCCGATCTGGCGCGGGAGTGTGTACGATCACTTGACTGTCCGGTGGTATTGGATGCCGATGGGCTCAACGCGATTGCAAAGACTCCCGAAGTTTTAAAAGAAGCAAAAGCGCCGATCGTGCTGACACCTCATGTGGGCGAGTTTTCTCGCTTGTTTCCTGCGTTTTCAGAGAGAAGACGCGTGGAAGATGCGCTGAGTTTTGCAAAAGAATATCAAGTGATTGTGGTGCTCAAAGGACATCGCACGATCACCGCGCTTCCCGATGGACGTTTATTTGAAAACACCACGGGAAACCCCGGAATGGCAAAAGGCGGAAGCGGGGATGTGCTTTCCGGAATGATAGCATCCTTGATCGGGCAAGGCATATCTCCTGAAATCGCTGCATACACTGCCGTGTGGCTTCACGGGCGCGCAGGTGATGTATGCAAAAAGTTGATCGGGGAGTATGGAATGACGCCAACCGATATGCTTTCCGCAATCAAAACCGTGCTGCGTGATTGCTAATTTGCTTTAGGGAGGCGTTTTTATGCGCCGAATAGCGGCAGGACTCTTTTTGTGTTTTGTTTTGAGCGGATGTATGCTCTCGAGATCGGTGGAAACCGATGAGGTAGGAATCCGCAACTTCTATGAAAATTTGGAAGAAATCGAGCAAAAAATTACAATATCCGCAGAGTTCCCGAATTATGTGAGCGAATATTTGATTACTTATGAGTATCGAAAAGACGGAGACCATTTGCTCACGGTTTTAGAGCCTGAAAGCATCGCAGGGGTAACCGTAACGCTTCGAGACGGAGCGGCGGTTTTATCCGTGGATGAACTGCAACTGGAAACCGGCAGTTTGGACAAAAATGGATTGACCCCGATCTCGGCACTTCCGAAGTTGTTTGATTCCTGGGAAACACACCCGAGCGGAGTCGAGTCTGTTCGGGAAAACGGATGCGACTATTTACTTTTGGATTACGAAGACGATGCAGTTTTATACCGGACGGTGTTTTCACGCGAGACTTATCTGCCGATCCGTGCAGAAGTGTTTTGTGATGATGAATGTGTATTACGGCTGCAATATGCAGCGGAAGGAGAACAGAGTAGTGTCTCAACAGAGTCGAACTTGGGCGGAGATTTATCTTGACCGCGCAGTACATAACTTAAATGAAATCAAACGCCACACAGACCGAGAAGTGATTGCGGTGGTAAAGGCTGATGCATACGGACACGGTGCGGTAGAAATGGCACGGCTCTTTGAATCTTTGCATGTGTCATATTTGGCAGTCGCCTGTGTGCAGGAGGGTGCTGAATTACGCGAGAACGGAATCGAAGCACCGATTTTGGTTTTGGGTACGACTGCACCCGAAAATGTGGCGGAAGCATTGATGCTTGATCTTACACTTGCGGTACACAGCCCGGAATCGGCGAAAACGATCTCTGAGCTCGCGCATGAATGCGGAAAAACCGCGAAAGTTCATGTGAAAATCGATACAGGCATGTCACGCATCGGATTCCGCTTCGACGCGTATGAAGATGTGTACGCTGCGCTGAATCTTCCGAATCTTGAGGCGGAGGGGATGTTTACGCACTTTGCAGATGCGGAAAACCCGGACCAAAGTTTTACCGATCTGCAGTTTGCGAGATTTGAGAACATGGTTGCACAATTGAAAGGTTGCGGGATCACATTCAAAATTTGCCATTGTGCAAATAGTGCGGCTGTGCTAAACTATAAGAAAGCATGGCTTACCCATGTCCGTGCGGGCATCATTCTGTACGGCTGGGGTTGTGAGAATAAAAAACTGGATTTACAACCGGTCATGGAGCTGAAAACGCGCATTTGTGATATTCGAACGATTCAATCGGGTGATACGGTCAGTTACGGACGCACCTATACTGCAAAGGAAGTCAGAACAATTGCGGTGGTTCCGGCGGGATATGCTGACGGGGTAAAACGTGCCCTTTCGGGATGTGGACAAGTTCTGTTAAATGGGATTTTTGTTCCGATTTGCGGTAGAGTTTGTATGGATATGACCATGATCGATGTTACGGAAGTTCCGAATGTGAAAATCGGAGATGTTGTTACGATTTTTGGGGCAGGCGCATCCGCGGATGTACTGGCAAAACAGGCAGACACGATTTCTTACGAGCTTTGTTGCGGCGTTTCGAAACGCGTGCCCCGTATTTATTTTGAGAAGTGATGGACATATCAGCGTCCTTCTGAATAGAATGAAACGGGAAGGCAAACGGAAATAGCAACTGTAAATTTTTGGAGATTTCAGACGCACATGACTAAAACGCAACGACCTGTGGGAAAAATAGGGTTACCGGCTTTGTAAAAGCACGGGACTATACTTCCGGCGGAGCGTGAATTGCGTGAACGATTTAATCAAACGTGGGGATATTTACTATGCCGACTTAAGCCCTGTTGTCGGCAGTGAGCAGGGCGGGATCCGTCCTGTGCTGATTATCCAAAATGATGTTGGAAATAAACACAGCCCGACCGTGATCGCGGCGGCCATCACATCACAAATCAACAAAGCACGGCTTCCGACACACATCGAACTTGGCGCACGCAGTTACGGATTGTCCAAGCATTCGGTGGTTTTGTTGGAGCAGATCCGAACCATTGACAAACGCAGACTGAAAGAGCGGATGGGACGGCTGGATGATGCGGTGATGCAACGCGTGGACAATGCGATTGCGGTGAGTTTCGGACTTGGGACGGAATTGTAATTTTGGCGGAGGGGAGAACTATGAAACAAAAGAAAAATTCAGTAAAGATTGCCATGATCGGCTTAGCGGTGTTATTGCTTGCGGGAGTTTTTGCAATTGCCGCCGAGTACGGCACACAGTCGGATCCGCTTGTCAGCAAGGGCTACATAGACAGTGTCTTTGCCCCGCAACTGTTGTCGCAGGTTGACTCCTTGGTGGCACAGAAACTCGGGAATGCATCAAGTGAAATTCAAGCGGCACAGGATATTATTGACCAAAAAATGAGCGAGTTTGAATCCCGTCAGTTATCGGTTTCTGTGGATCAGGCGTTTATGGACAACGTGTCAAATCGCGTGATCCAAACCGTACAGGATCAGTCATACAACCAGTCAACATTCCGTGCGGTTACCGTGCCTGCAGGAAAACAGTTGATTTTGAGTGTTGGTTCCGAGATGGTTTTACAGGCGGGGACAGGCAAGTGTGTTTCGAGTTTGCTTGACACAACGACCGGTGCGGTTGTTTCTACAGGCGGTTCGGTTCCAGCTTTCCACCTGTATCTTGCGAGTGCACAGGGGAGCGGTGTAAAAGCATCGACTCAAGTGACCGCACTTGTGCGTGGCGCATATCAAATTCAATAAGTTGTAGGAGAAAGTGCGAACGTGCTTTCTCCTATTCATATTTTGTGCGGAATTTGCGTAAATTCACATGAGGTGATCGTGGTGAAGTTACCGCTTGAAAAGGATGGACAAACGGTCGGGAATGTTCACATTGAAACACGAAGTACAGATGTGGTGTTGACCGCATCGTGTGAAGAAATCTTAGACGGGATTTGGCGCGCATATTTGACCGACGGGAGACGGGAATTCTTGCTTGGTGTGATGCAACCGATCGGTGATGGATATTTTGCGAAAAAGCGGATTTTCAAGTCGGAATACTCCCGAATCGGAATGGACTCAGATCGCCTTTTCGGAAAACTGCGGTTTGACAGAATGCTGGAACTAAGCGAGCTTCGGTGGGTTGCTTGTGAAGTCCTGGCGAAAGTGTTTTCAGATGATGCGCTAAAAAACGCGGTGCGGAGAGGAAAAGGTGTGCTTGTCGATTCGGTAAGGAGACCTGCGCGAATTGCCTTTCCGCTGGATGGAGAGTGTGCCTGTGCTCCCGCACTCTGCCTTGCAACTATGATGGAATTTTCCGGGAGACAGTATGCGGTGTTGGGCGTCGATCGGGACGGAAACCCTATGACTTTCAAGGGTGGAAAGTAATCGGCGCAAAGAAGCGGAGAAATTCTCTGCTTCTTTTTTTGTGAAAAAGCAAAAAATCTGTGGACAATTCGGGCAAAAACATTTATTATATAGATAAGAAAAAATAAGTCGATTTGGCTTTAGGAGGGATACACCTTGCAAAAACCGCAGTATCGCAGAGTGCTCTTGAAACTGAGCGGGGAAGCGCTCGCCGGTGATAAGAAAACCGGTTTGGATTTTGGTGTGATTAACTGTGTCGCAGAGGCGGTTGCTGATTGTGTTAAGGAAGGCGTAGAAATCGGGATCGTAATCGGTGGCGGAAACTTCTGGCGCGGCGTGAAAGACGGCGGAGACAGAATGAACCGTACGCGTGCTGACCATATGGGTATGCTGGCAACCACTATCAACTCGCTTGCGGTTGCTGACGTTTTGGAACAACATGGTGTAGCGGTTCGCGTACAAACCGCGATCGAAATGCGTGCGTTGGCAGAACCGTATGTTCGTAACCGTGCAGTACGTCATTTGGAAAAAGGACGCGTTGTCATTTTTGCTTGCGGAACTGGTAACCCGTTCTTCTCTACCGATACCGGTGCAGTTCTGCGCGCGGCTGAAATCGACGCAGAAGTCATTTTGAAAGCGACCAACGTCGATGGGATTTATGATTCGGATCCGAAGAAGAATCCGGATGCGAAGAAGTTTGACAAGCTGACTTATGACGAAGTGTTGGCAAGACACTTAAACGTCATGGATACTACGGCAACATCGCTTTCGATGGACAACAAGATTCCGATCATCGTGTTTGCATTGCAGGATTGCGAGAATATCAAACGCGTCATCATGGGTGAAAACATCGGAACAATCGTTAAGGAGGAAGTATAATGAAAGAGAGATTTAACGAGGTAAACCGCAAGATGCAGCGCAGTGTTGATGTGCTGGTGGAAGAATTGGGCGCAGTTCGTGCAGGACGCGCAAACCCTGCGGTTTTGGATAAAATCATGGTTGAGTATTACGGCGCAATGACCCCGATCAATCAGATTGGCTCGGTTTCCGTTCCGGAACCGCGTGCGTTGGTCATTCAGCCGTGGGATGCATCGGCTCTCAAAGCAATCGAAAAGGCGATCCAGTCTTCCGATCTCGGCATCAACCCGTCTAACGATGGTAAGGTGATTCGCCTGATGTTCCCGCAACTCACCGAGGAACGCCGCCGCGATCTGATCAAACAAGTACAGAAGACCGGTGAAAATGCAAAGGTCGCTGTCCGTAACATCCGCCGCGATGCGATGGATCAGTTCAAGGACCTGAAGAAAAAATCCGAGATTACCGAAGACGATCTGAAAAATGCAGAAAAAGAGATTCAGAATATGACGGATCTTAAGTGTAAAGAAATCGACGGCATCATCGATAAGAAGGAAAAAGAACTCAGCGAAATTTAGTAAAAACGATTCAGCATAAGAGTGCCTATGCACTCTTATGCTTGTTTTTCAGTAGAAAGGGGCTTGGTTATGGCCTTGTTTGGAAAGAAAAAGCGTACGCTTATTTCGCACAAACCCGATATGAATGCGCTGCCGAAGCACATTGCAATTATTATGGACGGAAACGGCAGATGGGCGAAGAAACGTCATCTCCCGCGCACTGCGGGGCACTCTGTTGGATCGGAAACATTCCGTAAAATTGCAACATATTGCAACGATATCGGCGTGAAATATCTGACTGTTTATGCGTTTTCCACGGAAAACTGGAGCAGACCGCAGGAAGAAGTCTCTGCAATCATGAGTTTGCTCAAAAAGTATGTTTTGGAAGCGATCGACTCGGTTGAAAAAGATAACATTCACCTCCGCTTTTGGGGAGACCGCAGTCGTATTCCAAAGGAACTTTTGGAATTGATGGAATATGCAGAGAAAAAATCTGAGACCATGACCGGTATTTTTGTCAATGTATGCCTAAATTACGGTAGCCGAGATGAAATCACGAAAGCGGTGCAGAAACTTGCAGGCGCGGTGCGTGCCGGGGAACTTGAACCGGAAAATATCACTGCTGACATGGTCAGCGAATCGCTTTATTCTGCAGGTACACCCGACCCCGATCTCATCATCCGTCCGAGCGGGGAAATTCGTGTTTCCAACTTTTTGCTCTGGCAGTCGGCTTATTCCGAATATTACTTCACCGATGTGCTTTGGCCTGATTTTGATGAACGGGAACTCGATCGTGCAATCGTCTCATTCCAAAACAGATCGCGCCGTTTTGGCGGTGTCGAAGCAAAGAAATAAGGGGAATTGGTATGCTTATCCGAATTTTATCAGCGGCCGTTGCGCTGCCTCTTTTTCTCGCAATTGTTCTGCTCTTGCCGCCGGTTGGTCTGACCCTTGCGACATCCGTGTTGTGCGTGGTCGCAACCTATGAACTCCTTTGGCGCACAGGTGCGGTGGATGAAGGGAAATATGTGGTATCCGCTTGCACTCTTGCGGCACTCATCCCGCTTTGGACCGCATATTGCAAAGAAACCTGGGTTTTGCTGCTTGGAGTTTTTGCGCTTTTTGTTGTCCTGGCGGCATTTTGGCTCAACGATGAACCGAAAGGTCATTTTTCAAAACTTGCAATGACGCTGTTTGGCGCTACTTTGATTCCGCTTCTTTTTTCAACCTTTATTTTGCTGAGAGAAATGGAACAGGGGCTTTTGCTGGTGTTCATTCCGTTTATCGGCGCTTGGATGACAGATACGGGTGCGTATTTTGTTGGTTTCTTTCTTGGTAAACATAAACTGGCACCTCGCATCAGCCCGAAGAAAACGGTGGAGGGCGCAGTCGGCGGTGTGCTGATTTGTGTGCTGTCCATGGCGTTTTACGGAGTCTTGTGCAACAAGTATTTCGGTGGCGCATTTGACCCGATGCTTTTTGCACTGATCGGGCTTGTATTATCTCTCCTGTCACAGATGGGTGATTTGTCATTATCCATCATCAAACGCGAATATAATATCAAGGATTACGGCGTCATTTTCCCAGGTCACGGTGGAATCCTGGACCGTTTTGATTCGGTGCTGTTTACCGCGCCTGCAACCTATTTTGCATTGCAGATCATGCAACTGTTTGCATAAACGGAGGAAGTATGAAAGAGTTATCTGTTTTGGGTTCAACCGGTTCAATCGGAACGCAAACGATTGAACTCATCCGCGAATTCGGTATCCACCCCTGTGCTTTGACAACCAATCGCAACGCTCGACTTTTGGAAGAGCAAGCGCGAGAATTCCATCCGGAACTGGTGGTTGCATTTGACGAAAATGCGGCAAAAGATTTGAAAATTCGCCTTGCAGATACGAACGTCCGCGTCGAGAGTGGAATGCAAGGCTTGGTTTCGGCGGCATCTATGCCGCAGGCAGAGTGCGTGCTGACCGCGGTGGTCGGTATGGTTGGACTTCTCCCGACCCTTGCCGCAATCGATGCAGGAAAAGACATCGCGCTCGCAAACAAAGAAACCTTGGTTTGTGCGGGTGAATTGGTAACTGAACGTGCAAAACGCGCGAATGTCAAGTTGCTTCCTGTGGATTCCGAACACTCCGCCATTTTCCAAAGCCTTCGCGGCGGTGCAGAAAGAGAAGTGAAAAAACTGCTGCTTACCGCATCGGGGGGTCCGTTTTTCGGAAAGACCAAAGAAGAACTCAAACATGTAACGCTTGAACAGGCACTCCGTCATCCGAACTGGTCGATGGGCAGCAAAATCACAGTGGATTCCGCAAGCCTAATGAACAAGGGTCTGGAATTCATTGAAGCCATGTGGCTCTTTGGGGTGACACCTGACCAAATCGAAGTCGTGGTGCATCGGGAAAGCATTATCCATTCTATGGTGGAATTCTGTGACGGTGCGGTGATTGCACAACTCGGAACACCCGATATGAAACTTCCAATCGCATATGCGCTAAACTTTCCGAACCGCGTTCCGTTTGAAGGAAAACCGCTTGATTTTAGTAAAATCTCACAAATGACATTTGCTCAGCCGGATCTCGATGCTTTTCCGTGCCTCCGATACGCGATGCAAGCCGCACGCACGGGCAAAACCGCAGGCGCGGTGTTAAACGGAGCGAATGAAGTGGCGGTCGCGTTGTTCCTTGAGAAGAAGATCGGTTTTACACAAATCGGGGAATCGGTGGGTAGTGCAATGGAAACAATAGCACTTAAGGCGCATCCAACACTTGAATCCGTGCTGGATGCAGATCGCGCGGCGCGCGAACATATCTATTCTATCTTCGGGGTACGCCCCGAAAAAGGGTGATTGATATTTATATTTTACTTGCCGTTTTGGCATTTGGCTTCTTGATTTTCATTCATGAATTCGGGCATTTTATCACTGCAAAGATGTGTGGGGTGCGTGTCAACGAGTTTGCACTTGGCATGGGTCCCGCAATCTTTCGATTTACAAAAGGTGAAACGGTTTATGCTCTGCGCATTTTACCCATCGGTGGCTTCTGCGCAATGGAAGGGGAAGACCGAGAAAGTGCCGACCCAAAGGCATTCGGCTCAAAAAATGTGTGGAAGCGGATTTTGATCGTGGTCGCAGGCTCTGCGATGAACCTACTTGCAGGGGTGCTGCTTCTCGCAGTATTTCTTGCCCCGACCGAGCGTTGGGTGACACCAACGGTCTCTGAAATCGTCCCCGAGATCATGGGCGAATCGGGGATTCTTCCCGGCGATACCTTCATCTCGATTGACGGCTATCGCATCCATCTTGCAAATGACATTGTAACCGCATTGCAGATCGGAACGGATGCACCGTATTATGATTTGAAACTCAAACGCGGAGATGAAACCGTTGAACTCGAAGATGTAAAATTTGAACTGCACGAGTACGAGCGTGATGGAAAAACCGTGCAAAACTACGGTGTTTTGTTTGAAACCGAAGAGAGTACATTTTTTGGTAAACTGAAACTGATTTTCCAAAACGCGTATAATCTGGTGCGTATGGTCAAACTCGGCTTGGTTCAACTGCTCACGGGGCAGGCAGGAATGCAAGATATGGCAGGCCCGATCGGGATCGGCAAAATCATGGTAGAGACCGCACAAACCTCGCTGTTCTCGCTCCTGTTTTTGGTTGCGTTTATCTCAATCAATCTCGGAATTATGAACTTACTTCCGATTCCTGCATTGGACGGTGGCAGACTTCTGTTTTTGCTCTTGGAATTGATCCGCGGGAAGCCGATTAGTGCGAAATATGAAGGGTATGTTCATGCAGCAGGCATGATCCTTTTGATGGGATTTATGGTGTTCGTTGCATTTCAGGACGTTTGGAAGTTGATTTTTGCATAAGGGGAACATAACATGAAACGACGTGATTCGAAAACAATTTCAGTAGGTGGCATTCAAATTGGCGGTGGCGCGCCGATTCGTGTTCAGTCTATGTGTAACACCGATACCCGCGATGTCAATGCAACCCTTGCCCAAATCAAGCGACTTGCGGATGCTGGGTGTGAAATTGTGCGTTTGGCAGTTCCCGATATGGAAGCGGCGACCGCGCTTCACGATATTCGAAAAGGCTCTCCTGTTCCTTTGGTTGCAGACATCCATTTTGATTGGAGATTGGCGCTCGAAGCGGTCCGTGCAGGAATGGATAAAATTCGCATCAATCCCGGAAATATCGGTGATTCCGAGCGTGTTCGCACAGTTGCAGATGCGTGTACGGGTGCATCGATCCCGATTCGCATTGGGGTCAACGGCGGATCGCTGGATAAGAAATTACTTCAAAAATACGGTAGTGTTTGCCCCGAGGCTCTGGTGGAATCCGCACTCGAACACGTCGCTCTTTTGAATCAATGCGATTTTGATGATATTTGCATCTCAATCAAGGTATCGAATGTGCAAAAAACGATTGAAGCATATCGTTTACTTGCGGAGAAAACCGCGTATCCGCTACATTTGGGCGTAACCGAAACAGGCACCGCACAGATGGGCAGTATCAAATCCGCGATTGGGATCGGAAGTTTGCTGTGCGACGGGATCGGGGATACCATCCGTGTTTCGCTCACGGCAGACCCTGTCGAAGAAGTGTTGAGCGCGCAGCAGATATTGCACGCGTGCGGTCTGTCCACCGAAACACCTGAATTGATTTCCTGCCCGACTTGTGGCAGATGCCGCATTGAACTCATCCGTATCGCGGGTGAAGTGGAAGCGCGTCTCAAAGAGATCCGTGCACCGCTCAAGGTCGCGGTGATGGGTTGTGCTGTGAACGGGCCGGGTGAAGCGCGCGAAGCGGATGTCGGTATGGCAGGCGGGAATGGCGATGGATTGCTGTTCCGCAAAGGCGAGATCGTGAAAAAAGTCCCGATGGATTCCATCGTGGAAGAACTAATCAAATTGGCAAAAGAAGTAGCAGAGGATATGGAATGGAGCAGAAAGAACGTATGACATTCTACGAAGTATTCCATATCGGCATGGGGGAAGAACCCCATAATCCGATATGCGATGCTTTGGTGGAATCCATCTCGATTCAAAAAGAAACCAATACTTTGAATTTAGTTGTCCACTCTGACGTGTTATGCGACGGAGCGGCAGTTTCTGCTGCAAAAAAAGCATTGGTTGAGCGCTTTCATTTGGGCGGGTTGAATCTCAAAATCCGTTATCATGAAAACCTGCTGAATGCAGAATATTTCGACGGTCTGAAAGAACGGATGATTGCGGATTTCCCGGGCGTTTGTGCGTATTTGACCGGGTCCGAATGGGTTTGGGATGGTGAGAAATTGGTCATTCGGCTCCCAAACGGCGGCGAAGAATATCTGAAAGAATGCGTGCGCAAACTCCAGCGAGAAGTTTTGAAATCGTTTGAAATACGTGTTCCGGTGGAACTTGAAACAATTGCACGCTCGGAAGAAGACCAAGCACGCGAAATCGAAGCGTTGCATGAACGCCTGATGGAAGAAAATGCAAAGCGAATTGCCGCGATGCCCAAAGTTGAATCGCGCCCGAAAAAAGAAGATGCACCGATCAAGAAGCCTTGGGATGGGAAAATGGCAAGCAAGAAACTTTCCAAGGTGGAAGGGGATGCGCTTCTCGGGAAAGCGCAATTTGATGCGGTTGTTCCCATGAAAGGACTTGACGATTCTTTCGGTAAAGTTACGGTTGAAGGCGATGTATTTGAAACAGATCATGTGGAAATCACCGCACGTGATTTGTTTATCCTGAAATTTGATATTACAGACTACAGCGGTTCTCTCCGCGTGAGCAGAGCGATGCCGATGGAAGAAGGAAAAGAACTCGCGAAAGTCATCAAACCCGGAATGCGTTTGCGTGTTCACGGGCAACTGAATTATGATATGTATGCGCAGGATATTGTGCTGAAAGCGCAGAATATCATGGAAACCAACAAAGAAATCCGAAAAGACAACGCGCAAGAAAAGCGCGTGGAACTTCATCTGCATACCAATATGTCTGAAATGGACGGTATGACTTCGTTTGATGATTTGGCAAAACGCGCCGCATATTGGGGCCATTCTGCGATTGCGGTAACCGACCATGGTGTGGTGCAGGCGTTCCCGGATGCGATGAAAGCTGCAGAAAAGCACCAGATCAAAATCATCTACGGTGTGGAAGCATATTTTGTCAACAATGCAAAACCAATCCGCGCTTTGGTAGGTACTTCCGATACACCGCTCACGGGCGAGTTTGTCTGTTTTGACATTGAAACAACCGGCTTGAATCCGAAGGTGGATGGGGTTACGGAAATCGCGGCAACCGTATTGCGAAACGGTGAGATCGCAGAGACCTTCCATACATACGTGAATCCGATGATGCCGATTTCGGAAAAAATCACCCAGCTGACCGGGATCAGCAATGAAACGGTCAAGGACGCGCCGACAATTGAACCGGCTTTACGCGAATTCCTTGCGTTTGCAAACGGTCGTGTCTTGGTCGCACACAATGCGGATTTTGATATCGGATTCTTAAAACTTGCGGCAGAACGCCTTGAAATCGAGTATGACTTTGTATCGCTCGATACGTTGGCGATGGCACGCGTTCTGCTTCCCGATTTGTCGCGCCACCGTCTGAATGTGGTCGCACAGGCGTTGGAACTCCCGAGTTTTACGCATCACCGTGCAGCCGACGATGCGGCAACCGTTGCTTATATGCTGATTCGATTCTTTGCAATGCTCAAAGAATCTTCCGGCACGAAACGAGTCAGCGAAATCAATGCGGATCTGACCAATTTATCAGCAGGGAAAGTGGGCAAGGTACGCCCGTATCACCAAATCATTTTGGTCAAGAACTATGTCGGGCTGAAAAACTTGTATAAGATCGTATCGCTCGCACATCTCAAGTATTACAACAAGCGTCCCATTGTTCCGCGCAGTGTGCTTGATCAGTACAGAGAAGGACTCATCATTGGGTCTGCCTGCGAAGCAGGGGAACTCTATGCCGCAATCGTGGCAGGTCGCCCGGATGAAGAACTGCGCGAAATTGCAAGTTATTATGACTATCTCGAAATTCAGCCTGTCGGAAACAATGCGTTTATGGTGGAGAAGGGCTTAGCAGAGTCTCTTGATACCATTCGCGATTTCAATCGTAAGGTGCTGAAACTCGGCGACGAACTTGGGAAGATGACAGTTGCGACGGGCGATGTACACTTTTTAGAGCCGCACGACGAAGTTTACCGCCGTGTGTTGATGGCGGGCAAAGGCTTTGCTGATGCTGATAACCAGGCACCGCTGTATCTGAAGACCACCGATGAGATGCTGGAAGAATTCTCGTATCTCGGGGAAGACCGCGCATACGAAGTAGTCGTGAAAAATCCCAATAAGATTGCGGAAATGTGCGAAGCAATTCGCCCGATCCCGAAAGAGCAGTATCCGCCGTCCATTGAAGGATCGAAAGAAGAACTGGTCAATATGTGTCGTGCACGTGCACGCGAGCTCTATGGCGACCCGCTTCCGAAAATCGTCGATGACCGCTTGGAATACGAACTCGATAAAATCACTACGCACGGATTTGATGTCATGTATATCATCGCGCAGAAACTGGTTTCCCGCTCGATTGAAGAAGGATATCTCGTTGGATCACGTGGTTCGGTCGGTTCATCTGTGGTTGCATATTTCTCGGGCATCACTGAGGTAAATGCACTCGCGCCGCATTATCGTTGCCCAAACTGTAAACATTCCGAATTCGTTGAAAATCAAGGTTACGGCGCGGGCGTCGATATGCCAGACCGTATGTGTCCCAATTGTGGAACGCCCTATCAAAAAGACGGGTTTGATATCCCGTTTGCGACGTTCCTTGGATTTGACGGGGATAAGACGCCTGATATTGACTTAAACTTCTCGGGTGAGTATCAGGGACGAGCCCATCGTCATACGATTGAAATTTTCGGGGAAGACAACGTCTTCCGTGCGGGGACGATCGCGGCGGTACAGAAAAACACCGCGTTTGGATTTGTGCGTAAGTATCTGGAAGAGCGTGAAGTCCATGTTACACGTGCGGAAGAAGGGCGTATGGTGGTTGGATGCACAGGCATCAAACGCACAACGGGTCAGCATCCGGGCGGTGTTATGATCGTTCCGAAAGAAAAGGAGATTTACGACTTTTCACCCATCCAACATCCTGCAAATGACTGCACCAGTGACATTATTACCACGCACTTTGACTACCACTCTATCCACGATAATATCTTAAAACTTGACCTGCTGGGGCACGATGATCCCACCATGATCAGAATGCTGGAACTTCTCACCGGGCTCAATGCGAGAAAAGTTCCGCTCGATGATCCGGACACCATGAGCATCTTCACATCCTTGCAGGTACTCGGAATCGAGGAAGACCCCATTCTCGGTAAAACAGGTTCGGTTGCAGTCCCGGAATTCGGCACAAAATTTGTTCGCGAAATGCTGCTTGACACCCAACCGCAGACCTTTGACGAACTGGTGCGTATTTCCGGCCTGTCCCACGGTACTGATGTTTGGCTCAACAATGCGCAAACGCTGGTAAAAAGTGGACAAGCCACGCTGAAAGAAGTCATTTGCGCACGTGATGACATCATGTTGTATTTGATTTCCAAGGGGGTTGAGTCAAAACTCTCCTTTACCATCATGGAAAGCGTGCGTAAGGGCAAAGGACTTAAACCTGAATGGGAAGCCGAAATGGCGGAACACGGTGTACCGCAATGGTACATTGATTCCTGCAAGAAGATCAAATATATGTTCCCGAAAGCGCACGCGGTCGCGTACGTTATGATGGCGTTCCGCATCGCATGGTTTAAGGTGCATCAGCCGCTTGCATTCTACGCAGCGTATTTCTCGGTCCGTGCAAAAGCATTTGATGCGACTTGCATGATCAACGGGGATGCGGTGGTTCTTGCGAAAATGGAAGAAATCCAGAAGAAGGAAAAGCCCAGCCCGGTCGAAAAGGAAATGCTGGTAACGCTCGAAGTTTGCCACGAATTCTATGCACGTGGATTCCGCTTCGAACCAATCGACTTATATCGATCCGATGCGGTGGATTTCCAAATCACCGAAAAGGGACTGCTTCCGCCGTTTACCGCGATCCCGGGGCTTGGCGAAGTTGCTGCACGCGGAATTATGGCAGAACGAGAAAAGAGCGAATTCCTTTCGGTTGAAGAGATGCAAAATCGCTGTGCGAAGGTCTCAAAAGCGGTGGTGGAACTCTTAAACGAAAACCATGTGCTCGACGAGATTCCGCAGAGCAGTCAAATGTCACTGTTCTAAATGACATGAAATTCGGTGTAGAATCGGATGAAATCCGTAATTATGCCGAAAATATGAAAGAGTGTGCAGTTTTTTTGTATAACCCCTTGATTTTATGCAATAAGATTGGTACAATAATAAAAAATCTAAAGTAGGAGATGTGTTTTATGCCACTCGTAACATCCACAGAAATGTTCCGCAAAGCATATGAAGGCGGATACGCAATCGGCGCATTCAATGTCAACAACATGGAAATTGTTCAGGGCATTACCGAAGCTGCAAAGGAAGTCAACTCTCCGTTGATTCTCCAGGTTTCGGCCGGCGCAAGAAAGTATGCAAAGCACGTTTATTTGATGAAGTTGATCGAAGCAGCGATCGAAGATACCAATCTTCCGATCTGCGTGCACCTCGACCACGGTGATTCCTTCGAAGTTTGTAAGTCTTGCGTCGACGGCGGCTTCACTTCCGTTATGATCGACGGTTCCAAGCACTCTTTTGAAGACAACATTGCACTCACCAAGCAGGTCGTTGACTACGCACACGCACACGGCGTTGTCGTTGAAGGCGAGCTCGGTAAGCTCGCAGGCATCGAAGATGACGTTAACGTCAGTGAAGAAGATGCACAGTTCACCAATCCGGCAGAAGTTGAAGAATTTGTTGAACGCACCGGCGTTGACTCCCTTGCAATCGCAATCGGTACCAGCCACGGCGCATTCAAGTTCAAAGGCGAACCGCGCCTTCGTTTTGACATCTTGGATGAAATCTCCAAGCGTTTGCCGAATTTCCCGATCGTTCTTCATGGCGCATCCTCGGTCATTCCGAAGTATGTTGACATGATCAATGCAAACGGCGGCAACATGCCGGGCGCACAGGGCGTTCCGGAAGACATGCTCCGCAAAGCAGCAGGTATGGCTGTTTGCAAAATCAACATCGACTCCGACCTGCGTCTTGCAATGACCGGTACCGTTCGCGAATACTTCGCACAGCATCCGGATCATTTCGACCCGCGTCAGTATCTGTCCCCGGCACGTGCTAACATCAAGGAACTTGTCAAACACAAGATCATCAACGTACTCGGCAGTAACGACAAAATCTAACAAGGTTTTAAAACCCTGCAATCTTTTGGTTGCAGGGTTTCTTTTTTTGTGATATACTGACGAGAGATTTTATGGTTCAAACAGAGGTGTGGGTCTGGTGGAAATTTTCAAGCTGGCTTTGCAGCAATTAATGATGATGGCGAGCCTTATTTTGATTGGATTCTTTTTGCGAAAAAAGGAGTTGGTTCCGAGTATCACAGGAACTGCACTCTCAAAACTTGAAACGTTTGTACTCCTTCCTGCGCTGACGTTTGTCAATCAGTTGCGTAATTGCACGGTTGAAAATTTCACAAAACACAGCTCACTCATCCTTTATGGCGCGGTCTTTGTATTCCTTGCAGTTGGGCTCGCATATCCCGTGTCCAAACTGTTTGTGAGAAATTCGAAAGCATCGCCGGAACTGGAATATCAGAGAAATGTCTATAAGTATGCTCTGACGTTCGGGAATTATGGGTTCATGGGAAACTTCATCGTCCTGGGCATTTGGGGCGATGCGTTCCTGTTCCAGTATTTGATGCTGACATTTATTGTCGGTATTGTTTGCCATTCATGGGGGCTTTATATTCTGATTCCGAAGGGGCAGTGTTCGTTTTGGGCAAATATGCGAAAAAGTTTGACGGCGCCGCCCATCATTGCGCTGGTACTCGGTATGATTTGTGGGCTTTTGAACGTCGAACAGTATGTGCCGCAGTTTGCGATCAGTGCGTTTGACAATCTTTCTCCCTGCATGGGTCCGATTGCAATGCTTCTTGCAGGTATGATTATCGGTGAATACGATATCCGTAAACTTCTTTCCGATAAGCGAATCTACATTGTTACCGCGTTGCGTCTGATCGTGATTCCGGCATTCTTCATGTTGCTTTTGAATCTGATTGGTGCAAGCAAAGACATCATGACGCTCATTCTGATCGCATTTGCAACTCCGCTTGGAATGAATACCATCGTGTTCCCGGCGGCATACGGCGGCGATACCAGTACAGGTGCATCGATGACCGTGGTTTCACATACACTTTCCGTTATCACGATCCCGCTGATGTACTATCTCTTTATCGTAATTCTGTAAACAAGGAGGAGACAGGATGGACTGGCAAACATTCAAACAAAGTTTCAAACAAAATGATCTTGCCCGTCTATACCTGTTTTACGGGGAAGAGTGGTATTTGCGCGAGCATTATCTTGCTATGCTCAAGAAAAAAATAGTCGGGGACGGATTGGAAGAATTCAATTTTAAGACTTTCTCCGAGAATGTCGTATTCGAAGATTTGCAGGAAGCGGTAGATTCTTATCCTGTGATGCAGGAACGAAAAATGGTCTTGGTTCGCGACTATGATTTGTTCAAAGCAAATGAATCTGTACGCGAACGTTTCGCCGCGCTCATTCAGGACATCCCGGAAACTTGTGTTCTTGTGTTTGTGTTCGGCGAAACATGGAAGCCGGATAAGCGAGTGAAGTTATTCTCTCTTTTCGGCAAAGTTGGCGCGGTAGTCGAGTTCCAACGCGCGGCACAAACAGATCTGATCACCTGGATTAAGCGGCATTTCCTCGACTTAAACCACGATATTAGCACCGAACTTTGTGAGCATCTGATCTTCCAATGCGGAAATCTGATGGGGAATTTGTTGCCCGAAATTGAGAAGATCTCCGCGTACGCAAAAAAAGAAATCATCAAAAAAGAAGACATTGATGCGGTGGTTTCACCCTGCCTTGAAACCATTGTGTTTGATCTTACAAAAGCGATCGTAGCAAAAGATTATGCGCAGGCGATCCAAATCACCGAATCGCTTGATGCGATGAAAGAAAACGCAATCGGGGTGATGTCGCTCATCGGCAAACAAATGCGGCAACTCTACTGTGCAGGGCTTGTACTGAAAAACGGCGGAACCGTGCGGGATTTTATGTTGCTTTGGAATATGAAAAGCGATTTTGTGGCGAAAAAAATGCTGCAGTCGGTACGCGGTGTTTCTGTCGAGTGGCTGAGAAATGCACTGCTTTTGTGTGAGGAGACCGACCGGAAACTCAAATCTGGAGAAAGTTTCCCGGCTATCCGCGTGTTCATTGCGCGTTTGGCAGAAAGCGGTGAGACACTGTGAGAAAGATTCGTGAGAGTATTCTGGTCGAAGGCAGATACGATGTCAACAAACTCAAGCAAATCGTGGATACACAGGTGATTGAAACGTCAGGTTTCGGCATTTTTCACGATGCGGAAAAACGTGCTCTTCTCAAGCGAATTGCGGAGACACGAGGTCTTATCATACTGACGGATTCCGACCGAGCGGGCTTTCTGATTCGAAATCATTTACGCGGGATGCTTCCCAAAGAACAGGTGAAACATGCATATATCCCGCAAATTGAAGGGAAAGAAAAACGGAAAGCAGCACCGTCGAAAGAAGGACTGCTCGGCGTGGAAGGAATGCGCCCGGAAGATATTCTGATCGCACTTGAGCGAGCAGGTGCGACATTTGAAGACGGAGAAGTTTCATGCAACAATGCAGGTTTTTCCAAAGCGGAGTTCTATGAGTTTGGACTTTCCGGCAAGCCTGATAGCGCACAACTTCGCTCTGCGGTTTTGAAAGAATTGAATCTTCCGCTTGAAATGACCGCAAATGCAATGCTGGAAGCGGTGAATTTGATTATTTCCCGTGAAGAGTTTTTGGATATTCTTGCACGTGTCTGCTTGGTTGACTTTACATAATTTTTACATAGATACGAAAGAAACCTTTACATGAAAACAGTAAAATATAGGTAGTATAAAAAATCGTGTTATCTGCGCGTAGCAGGGAAAGGGGAAAATATGGATTTTTTCTCGTTGCTGAATTTGTTCGGTGGGCTTGCGTTGTTCCTGTACGGTATGGATGTCATGGGAAAAGCGCTGGAAAAACAGTCCGGACGTAAGTTGACACAGATTATGGAGCGTTTGACTGCAAATAAGTTCCGCGCTTTGCTTTTGGGTGCGGGTGTTACTGCAGTTATTCAGTCGTCTTCTGCGACCACGGTTATGGTTGTTGGTCTTGTGAATGCAGGAATTATGCAGCTCAGCCAATCGGTCGGTGTTATTTTAGGCGCGAAAATCGGTACAACCGCAACCGCGTGGATTTTGAGTTTGACCGGTATTCAAGGCAGCAATCCGCTTGTTGCTATCTTCAAACCGGAAGCACTCGCTCCGATTCTTGCTTTGATTGGTGTTATTATCACAATGGCAACCAAGAATGCCAAAAAGCGTGATATTGCAATCACCATGATTGGCTTTGGCGTTTTGATGTACGGTATGGAAATCATGTCGGGCGCTGTTGCACCGCTTGCGGAAAATGAAACCTTTAAGAATGTTTTGGTCGCATTCCAAAATCCGATTCTCGGTTTGCTCTGTGGTGTGATCGTTACGATGATTATTCAGAGTTCTTCGGCCTCAGTCGGTATTTTGCAGGCGCTTTCCATGAGTGGAACAGTTCCGTTTGCTGCTGCAGTCCCCATTGTTTTGGGTCAGAACATCGGTACCTGCATTACCGCAATGCTTGCATCAATCGGCACCAACAAGCAAGCACGCCGTTCTGCTTTGATTCATTTGTATTCGAGTGCAATCAGCGCAATTATTTTCCTGATTTTGTTCTATGTGGTGGATTCGTTGGTTGACTTTGCGTTCCTTGATTCCATGGCAAATCCGGTTAATATCGCGATTTTCCACACGATTTATAACGTTGCGGCGGCATTTGCTTGGCTTCCGTTTACCAAACTTCTGGAAAAACTCGCAGAACTTACTGTTCGCGATGACGTGAAGGAAGATAAGTTCCGTCAGCTGGATGACCGCTTCCTTCACACCCCGTCTTTTGCGATTGAACAGTGCAGAAGTCTGACCAATCAGATGGCAGAACTTGCTCGTAAAAACTTGCAAGATGCAATCTCTTTGCTCGATTCTTATTCTGGCGAGATGGAACAGCGTGTTTTAGAAGTTGAATCCGAAATTGATATGTATGAAGATAAACTCGGAACATATCTTGTTCGCATCAGCGGAAAAGATTTGTCGGTTGCAGACAGTCGTGAAGTTTCCAGATTGCTTCATTGCATTGGTGACTTGGAACGAATCAGCGACCATGCAGTGAATGTTCAGCAGGTTGCTTTGGAAATCCATGAAAAGAAGATTACTTTCTCGGATGATGCAATGAAAGAACTGATGACTGCGCGCAAAGCAGTTGAAGAAATCGTTGATCTTGCAATCGATTCCTTTACCGCGGACGACTTGACACTCGCAATTCAGATTGAACCGCTTGAACAGGTGGTTGACTTGCTCAAAACACAGTTGAAGGCACACCATGTTTCCCGATTGCAGGCGGGCGAATGCACTATCGAAACAGGTTTTGTCTTCTCCGATTTGATTACCAACTACGAACGAATTGCAGACCATTGTTCCAATATTGCGGTTTGCATCATTGAAATTTCCCACGGTAGTTTGGAGACACACGAATACTTAAACGAAGTCAAACATTCCGATAAGAACTTGTTCAGCAAACGTTATGAAAAATACAAGGAGAAGTATTCGCTGTAAGTAGGTGATACGCCATGATTTATATTGTCGAAGATGATGAGAATATCCGCCAAATGGAAGGGTATGCACTCAAAAACAGTGGGTATTCCATTTGTGAATTCGGCGAAGCGGAAAGTTTCTTTGCGGCATGTAGTGAGAAACTTCCCGAATTGGTTTTGCTCGACATCATGCTTCCCGGGGAAGACGGGTTTGCCATTTTGAAACGGCTTCGTGAAAATGCGCAAACCAAAAAAATCCCGGTGATTATGGTGACCGCAAAAGCTACTGAACTTGATACGGTAAAAGCACTCGATTCCGGTGCCGATGACTATTTGGTCAAACCATTTGGAATTATGGAATTGATTTCACGTGTCAAGGCGGTTCTGCGGCGCGTACAAACCGATGAAATTACAATGCTCACCTTTGAACGAATCCGCATGGATGATGACCGACATATGGTTTTTGTGGAAGAAAAGCCGTGCGATTTAACATACAAAGAGTACGAATTACTGAAGTTCTTTTTGCAAAATCAGAAAATTGTCCTTTCACGCGAAAAAATTATGGATCGCGTTTGGGGAATCAATTTTGAAGGTGAAAGCCGCACGGTTGATATGCACATCAAAACGCTGCGACAAAAACTCGGCTATTGGGGAAAGCTGATTAAAACTGTCCGTAATGTAGGTTATAAAATTGAAGAGTGATGAGGAGAATGCTGTGATGGGAAAACAAGTCTTAAAACTGTGGTGGAAACTTGCGGTTTTGATGTTGCTTGCAGGTGCGATGTTCGCGGCCGCCTTTCATGGCATTTTTTCGTCGGAGCAATGGCTGCGTTATACATTTCAAGCGGGATCGTTTCTCGTGCTTGTATCCGCTATTTCGCTCGTTGCGGCCATTTTTTGCTCGCGCCATAAAAGAGAAAAGAGTTCTGAGAAAAGCGACACAGAGCAGATGCGAAAGGACTTCACCGCAAACGTTTCACATGAGTTGAAAACACCGCTCACTTCGATTTCCGGATATGCGGAAATGATTGAAAACGGAATGGTGAAGGCAGACGATATCCCGGCGTTTGCCGGAAAAATCCACGCAGAAGCGGGGCGGATGATCGCGCTGATTGGTGATATCATTCGCCTTTCGGAACTGGATGAGCCAAACTCAAAGCTCGAAACAGAGAAAATCGATCTTCATGAGCTGGCGCTTGATACGATGGAACTGTTGGTGTTTCACGCGAAGCGTCGTGGCGTGAATTTGCGCACGGAAGGGAGTTCGGTCACGGTTGACGGCAGCAGAACCATGCTGGAAGAATTGATCTACAATTTATGCGACAATGCGATTCGATATAACACCCCGAACGGTGAGGTAGTCATTGAAACGGGAAAACAAAACGGAAAACCGTATCTCATGGTACGGGATACAGGAATTGGGATTTCGGAAAAACATCAAAAAAGAATTTTTGAGCGATTTTATCGTGTTGACAAAAGCAGAAGCAGGGAAACGGGTGGTACAGGGCTTGGACTTGCAATCGTCAAGCACATTGCCGAACAGCACCGTGCGACAATTACTCTGCAGAGCGAAGAGTGCGTGGGAACCACGGTTCGCGTCACATTTTCAAACATCTGAAAAGCAGGAAAAGACCGCGCTTTGCAAATGCAAAGGTGCGGTCTTTTTCGTGTCTTGCGGAAGTTCAAAAGAAACAATTATTTTCTGATAAAAAATATAGACTTTTTTTGGAAAATGTGGTTAAATAATATATTATGTTATTTCGTGTAATTGGAGTGAGCAGAGATGAAATTAACAAACGTGAAAACCCTGTATCGCGAAACCGAAGTGTATGGTGGAAAGACCGTTACAATCGGCGGTTGGGTAAGAACCGTTCGCGATTCCAAAGTATTCGGGTTTATTGAACTCAACGATGGTTCCTTCTTCAAAGGTGTCCAGATCGTTATTGATGAATCCCTTGCGAATTTCAAAGAAATCGTCAAACTCAACGTGGGTAGTGCGATCGTGGTCAAAGGTGAAGTCATTTTGACTCCGGATGCAAAGCAGCCGTTTGAAATTCGCGCAAGCGAAGTTGAAATCGAAGGGGCTTCCACTTCGGATTATCCGCTTCAGAAAAAGCGTCATTCGATGGAATTCTTACGTACAATCTCTTACTTGCGTCCGCGTACCAATACATTCTCTGCGGTGTTCCGTGTCCGCAGTGCGGCGGCATATGCGGTTCATCAGTTCTTCCAGGAACGCGGCTTTGTCTATGCACAAACCCCAATCATCACCGGAAGCGACTGTGAAGGCGCGGGTGAAATGTTCCGTGTGACCACACTGGATATGAACGATCTTCCGAAAACCGAAGACGGTGCTGTGGACTTTAGCAAAGACTTCTTCGGTCGCGAAACCAATTTGACCGTTTCCGGTCAGCTGGAAGCAGAGACCTTTGCACTTGCATTCGGTAAAACCTATACATTCGGTCCGACTTTCCGTGCAGAAAAATCCAATACTGCTCGTCATGCGGCGGAATTCTGGATGATCGAGCCGGAAATCGCATTCGCAGACTTGAATGATGATATGGAACTTGCGGAAGCAATGGTCAAATACATCATCCGCTATGTGCTTGAAACTTGCCCGGAAGAAATGGCATTCTTCAATCAGTTCTTTGATAACGGTCTGATCGAACGTCTGTCCAAAATCGTGGATGCGGAATTTGGTGTTATGGATTACACCGAAGGCATCAAGATTTTGGAACAGCACAAGGATCAGTTTGAATATCCGGTCTTTTGGGGTTGCGACTTGCAGACCGAACATGAACGCTTCCTGACCGAACAGGTGATGGGAAAACCCATGTTCCTCATCAACTATCCGAAGGAAATCAAGGCATTCTATATGCGTATGAATGAAGACAACAAGACCGTTGCGGCGATGGACCTGTTCGTTCCGGGCATCGGTGAGTTGATCGGTGGCAGTCAGCGTGAAGAGCGCTACGACCGTTTGGAAGCACGCATTGCAGAACTTGGACTCAATCCGGCAGATTACGGCTGGTATATGGATCTGCGTAAATACGGCGGTACCCGCCATGCAGGCTTCGGTCTCGGGTTTGAGCGTATGATTATGTACCTTACCGGCGTTACGAATATCCGTGACGTTATTGCGTTCCCGAGAACGACAGGGCAGATCTGCGAATAAAATTTATTGAATCAGATTCTTTTTGGAGGAAACAGAATGGCTGAATATAAAAACATGAGCAAGGCAGAGCTTGAGGCTCTGAAAGCAGAACTGGAAGCGAAATACAAAGAACAGAGTGCTCTTGGGCTCAATCTTGATATGTCGCGCGGAAAACCGGGCGCAGATCAGTTAGATCTGTGTGAAGGACTGCTTACTGCAGTCAGCACATCGGACGAAGCGGTCTTGAACGGAACCGACTTGCGTAACTATGGCGGTCTCGATGGAATTGCTCCGATGAAAGCAATGTTTGCGGAACTTCTTGGCGTTTCTGCAAGTGAAGTTTTGGTGGGCGGAAACTCCAGCCTTAATATGATGTACGATACCATCGCACGCGCAATGCTCTTTGGTATCTTGGGCGAAAAGCCGTGGTCTCAGCAGGGAGAAATCAAGTTCCTGTGCCCGAGTCCGGGTTATGACCGCCACTTCGCGGTTTGCGAAGCATTCGGTATCAAAATGATCCCGGTCGAAATGAATCATGATGGCCCAGATATGGACACAGTTGAAAAACTCGTCTCCACAGATGCTTCTGTCAAGGGGATTTGGTGCGTTCCGAAGTACTCCAACCCCCAGGGCATCACATACGCGGATGAAGTTGTTACCCGTTTCGCAAATTTGAAGCCGGCGGCAAAAGATTTCCGCATTTTCTGGGATAACGCATACTGTGTACATGATTTGACCGACACTCCGGATCAACTCAAAGAAATCCTTTCTGCATGTAAAGAAGCGGGCAATCCGAATATGGTGTTTGAATTTGCATCCACTTCCAAAATCTCCTTCCCGGGCGGCGGTGTTGCGGTCATGGTCGCAAGTGAAGAAAATCTGGATGCAGTCAAGAAAATCATCACATTCCAGACCATCGGTCCGGACAAGATCAACCAGTACCGCCATGTCAAGTACTTCAAGGATGCAGACGGCGTTCATGCACATATGAAGAAACAGGCAGCATTGCTCAAACCGAAGTTTGACATTGTATGCGATACTTTGGAAAAAGAACTCTCCGGTCTCGGGATCGCATCTTGGGTACGTCCGAACGGCGGTTACTTTGTCAGCCTGGATGTTTTGCCCGGTTGTGCAAAGAAGGTTCATGCACTTTTAAAGGACGCTAATGTCGTCATGACAAAAGCAGGCGCAACTTATCCGTATGGCGTTGATCCGAAGGATTCCAACTTGCGTATTGCGCCGACGCTTCCGACTGTTCCGGAACTTGCTGCAGCAATGAATATGCTTTGCCTGTGTGTACGTCTTGCGGCGGTAAGCAAACTGCTTGAAGCATAAACGATAAGATACAAAGGAGAAGTAACCGTGAACAATCAGTATCAGTCTCCGCTTGCTTCCCGATATGCAAGTGAAGAGATGTTGTATCTGTTCTCGCCGGATAAAAAGTTTACCACTTGGCACAAACTTTGGATCGCTTTGGCGCAGGCAGAAATGGAATTGGGTCTTCCGATCACGAGTGAGCAGATCGATGAAATGATCGAGCATTGTGATGTGGTGGACTACGAAACCGCGGCGCGCAGAGAAAAAGAAGTCCGCCACGATGTCATGGCACACGTTCTTGCGTTTGGGGAACAGTGTCCGAAGGCAAAACCAATCATCCATCTTGGCGCAACCAGTTGCTATGTCGGTGATAACACCGATGTCATTTTGATGGATGAAGGGCTTAAATTGGTGCGGAAACGTTTGGTGAGTGTCATTGCGGCGCTTTCCAAATTTGCGGAGCAATACCGCGATCTGCCGACTCTCGGCTTCACGCATTTTCAGGCGGCTCAGCTGACTTCGGTCGGCAAGCGTGCAACACTTTGGATCCAGGATCTCTTGATGGATCTGAGTGAAGTGGAATACCGCATTGAGAATATGCGTTTGCTCGGTTCTAAGGGTACTACCGGTACACAGGCGAGTTTCTTGGAACTCTTCGACGGCGACCATGAAAAGGTTAAAAAACTTGAAGATTTGATTGCGGAAAAGATGGGATACAAGTCTTGTTTCGCGGTTTCCGGGCAGACTTACTCCCGCAAACTGGATGCACAGATTTTGTCGACTCTTTCCGGAATTGCACAGAGTGCTTCCAAGTTTGCAACTGACTTGCGCTTGCTTGCACACTTGAAAGAACTGGAAGAGCCGTTTGAAAAGAAACAGATTGGGTCTTCCGCAATGCCGTATAAGCGTAATCCGATGCGCAGTGAGCGCATTTGCGCGCTTTCCCGTTATGTCATGGTGGATGCGCAGAATCCCGCGATCACGGCATCGACTCAGTGGTTTGAAAGAACTTTGGATGACTCTGCGAATAAACGCATCTCTATTCCGGAAGCATTCCTTGCAATTGATGCGATTTTGAATATCTATCTCAATATTGCGAATGGTATTGTTGTCTATCCGAAGGTAATTGAAAAACACGTGATGAGCGAACTCCCGTTCATGGCATCCGAGAATATCATGATGGATGCGGTGAAGAAGGGCGGAGACCGTCAGGAATTACATGAACGGATTCGCACCCATTCCATTGCGGCGGGAAAACGCGTGAAGGAAGACGGCTTGGAGAATGACTTGATTCAGCGTATCGCACAGGATCCGATGTTCGGCTTGACCGAGAGCGAGATTCGCGCCAAACTGAATCCAAAAGATTACATCGGGCGTAGTGCGGAACAGGTCGATGATTTCCTTGAAAATGAAGTCAAACCTGCAATTGAAAAATATCTACATGAAGTAGATTTTGCGGCAGATTTGAAGGTTTAACCACAAAATCGCGAAATCATTATTGACGAGCGTACCGAAAAGAGATATAATATCAAAGTATTTATATTGTGGTATACAATATATCACGAAGGAGGCAATTACCATGGGTAAAAGAGTAGGTATTTTCACCGCTTCAATCCTCGTCTTGGCATTGCTGGTCAGCATTACGGTTTTCGGTTTTCAGGTAGGAAATCTCCGAATCCCGAGCGCAGCAGAGGGGATTAAGCAGGGTCTTGATCTGAAAGGTGGATCAAGCATCACTTTCGAAGCACAGATCGGCGATGACTATTCGGGCGATTTGTCAGACGATATGGCAATCGTCCAGACCGTTCTGCAGCGCCGTTTGGATAGTTTGAACTATTCCGAAGCAACTGTTCAGTTGGTTGGTGACCGTCGTGTCATGGTCGAAATCCCGGCTGTCAGCGATCCGGAAGAAGCAGTTCAGATGCTTGGTAAGACCGCACTTTTAGAGTTTGCAGATGCAGACGGCAACGTCGTTATCAGCGGCGCTGATATTGAAAGCGCAAAAGCTGAGTACGGTCAGCTTGAACAGAACGGTATCAGCCAGCACTACATTGCGCTGAAACTCAGCACCGATGCTGTCTCTAAGTTTACCGAAGCAACCAAAGCTGCGGCAAATCGTGCAGGTGAAAACAAGAACTTTATCGCAATTCAGCTTGACGGTGAAGTGCAGAGTACTCCGTTTGTTGGTGAAGAATACAAGACCACCGGTATCAACACCGCTGAAGTTACCATCACCGTCGGTAGCGGCGAAGACGGAACTTCTCCGGCACAGTATGCAAAGGATTTGGCAGCGATCATCAACTCCGGTCGTCTCCCGTTCAATCTCAAAGACATTGAGCTTCGTACCGTTGGCGCAACCTTGGGTGAAGAAGCACTCTCCAAGAGCTTGACTGCAGGCTTGATCGGCTTGATTTTGGTCTTGCTGTTCATGGCGATCATCTATCGCGTTCCGGGCATCGTTGCTGACATTGCACTGATCTTCTACGGGGCACTGATGGTGATCCTGATGGCGATCATGGGTGTCAACCTCTCCTTGCCGGGTATGGCAGGTATCATCCTGTCAATCGGCATGGCGGTCGATGCGAACGTTATCATCTTTGAACGTATCAAAGAAGAACTCCGCCTTGGCAAAACCATTCGCGCAGGCGTGGATGCAGGATTCAAGCGTGCATTCACCGCAATTCTGGACTCCAATATAACAACTATGATTGCAGCGATTGTTCTGTACTTCCTCGGTACCGGTACGATCCGTGGCTTCGCAATTACGCTCGGCCTTGGTGTTCTCGTATCCATGTTTACCGTTTTGGTCGTCAGCCGCTTCTTGCTCAAGCAGTTGGTCGGCATGAACATCAAATCGCTCAAAGCATTCGGCATATAAGGGGAGGGCAGAAAGATGTTTCAGAAAATGAGTGAAAAACTTCATATCCCGAACAAGTTCCCGCTTTTCGTAACAATCGGTGCACTGTTTGCGCTGATTGGTTTTGTTTCGATGATTCTTTTGCCGTTTGGTATCAATTTCTTTAATTATGATATCGACTTTGTTGGCGGTACCATGATGAATGTTGAGATGCACGAACAACTCGACAAAGCGGCATTGGATGAAATTGCAGGCGTCGTCGAAGAAGTAACCGGCGAGAAAGTTTCTTCCATTCAGAAGTCCGGCGACGGTGCAACTCAGGTCATCATCAAGACCAAGACCCTTGATACCCAGACCCGTGATGCGGTCTTCCAGGCACTTGCTGCAAAGTATGAACTTAGCGACGGTTCTGCAGAAGGTAGTGTTTCCGACCTGCTCGCAGTTGACAACGTTGACCCGGTCATGAGTAACGACTTGCGTAATGCAGCCGTTACCGCAGCGGTTGTTGCGATTTTCCTGATGCTGGTCTACATCACCATCCGTTTCGATTTCCGTTCCGGTTTGGCGGCTGTTTTGGCTCTGCTCCATGACGTTTGCGTTATGCTCAGCGCATATGTCATTTTGCAGATTCCGATCAATATGACCTTTATTGCTGCGATTTTGACCATTCTCGGTTATTCCATCAACGCAACCATCGTTGTGTTCGACCGCATCCGTGAAAACAGAAAACTCCTGCGCAAGCAGAGTTTCGACGATGTTGTCAATGTCAGCATTTGGCAGTCTATGACCCGTAGTATCAACACCACTCTCACCACCTTGTTCACCATCGTAATGATCTTGATTTTGGGTGTTCCGTCTTTGCAGAATTTTGCATTGCCGTTGGTCGTTGGTATCGTGGCAGGTCTTTACTCTTCGGTTTTCCTTTCCGGTTCTTTCTGGGCAAAGATGTACCGCAAGAAGAAAAAGGCATAAGATGTATCAAAGGCAGGTTCTATTTGAACCTGCCTTTTTTCATGGAATAAGAAAGAAATCCGTAGCCAATCAGAGTTTGTAAAAATGCGGTGATTGAAGCAACAAGTAACAACTCCACAGTCTGATGATGTGATGTAAAAAGCTCCATTGTTTGATGCTGGAATATGATTGCAAGTACCGCAAGGACTGCCGAGTATGTCAGCCCGAAGCGTAGTAAAAATACCCCGGGGTTTTGTTTTTTTAAGAATTGTGTTATAATAGTTTTCATTCCGAGTCCCTCCGTATCGTATAATATCACAGGAGGGAGATGCGACTCAACACTAAGATTATGGAAGGTGTGTCATCATATGGAAATCGGTATCTCCAGCGCTTCGTTCTATCCGCTGGAAACAGAGTTTGCGGTGTCTGAACTGATCAAACTCGGATTTCGGAAAACAGAGTTGTTTCTGAATAGCGAATCGGAATTTGAGTTTGAATACTGCCAAAAACTGCGCAGTACATTGGATGCGGCAGGTGTTTCAGTTGTGTCCGTTCATGCATATACCGCAGCAGTAGAAGGGATTTACTTTTTTGGTGATTATCCGCGGCGCACCGCAGACAGCATCGAAGCATACCGCAAGTATTTTCGCGCAGCAGAGATATTGGGCGCGAAATACTTTACATTCCATGGCGACCGCACTTTGACCGGAGGACGATCGGTACACCAAACACCGATCGAGCGCCATAGCGAAGTTTTATTTCGCCTTGCAAATGCCGCAAAGGAACACGGGATCTTGATCGCGCAGGAAAATGTTTCGTGGTGCACGTCGGCAGATCCCGCGTATATCCGTGGATTACGTGAGAATTTGGGCGATGTGATTGGCTATACCTTGGATCTGAAACAGGCGAGACGGGCGAATATTCCGTGGCAAGCCTATGCGGATGCGATGGGGGACCGTATCGTAAATTTACACATCAGCGATGTGAAAGGGGATAAAACGTCGCTTCTCCCCGGTTGCGGTGATTTTGACTATATCGAATTTTATCGATTTTTGAAGAAATTCGGATACAAAGGAGACTCAATTATCGAAGTGTACCGCGAAGATTATAACCAATTCTTTGAGTTGGTCGACGCAAAACGCTATGTAGAGAGTGTTTTCGGTGAAAATCGGTAAAAAATCCCGCAGAAAATGGTGATTCGCCCCGAAAAATTTTACTGGTAATTTGTGAAAGTTCGTTTTATAATCTCCCTAACAAATCTTAGGAGGGACGATCATGGAACCAATCACAAAAGAAGTTTCGTTGGAAAACGGTGATACGCTGTATCTCACATATGAAGTCATCGAGGGT
Source organism: Oscillospiraceae bacterium (assembly GCA_015067485.1). Lineage (GTDB taxonomy): Bacteria > Bacillota > Clostridia > Oscillospirales > JAAYXM01 > SIG510. Next base: position 75,104 of record SVMJ01000001.1, on the reverse strand, counting down.
GATTCGGATTACGGGATACAACTGACCGCTCAGCGCAGAATGCCGATTGAATCAGTCCAAATTCCAAACATTACTTCAAATCCACTTGAAATTGAGCGCTTACTTGTGGTATTATCTACATGTAGCGTAACGCCAACTTCGGTCTCCGATATTTTGGATGATTACCGAGTGGAGCGAGCATTTTAGAGAAATGAGGTGCAGAGATGATTTGCCCATTTTGCAGTCATTTGGAAAGTAAGGTTATCGACACGCGTCCAACCGATGAAGGAACCAGCATCCGTCGCAGACGTGAATGCCTGTCGTGCAAGAAAAGATTTACAACCTATGAAGTTGTGGAGCATATGCCGCTGTTTGTAATCAAAAAAGACGGCAGCCGCCAGCCGTTTGATAAACAGAAGTTGCTCAAAGGCTTGTTCCATGCTTGCGAAAAGCGCCCGGTCCCGCTTCAGACTTTGGAAGGTGTTGCAGACGAAGTCGAACAGTTCCTGCTCAATTCAATGGAGCGCGAAATTCCGACCAGTACCATCGGCGAACTCATCATGAAGCGTCTCAAGTCCATCGACCAGGTTGCTTATGTCCGCTTTGTTTCGGTTTATCGCTCGTTTGAGGATGTGGATTCTTTCCTGAAAGAACTCAACCGATTGCGTACCGGAGATTAAAAGATATTTTCTGCTTCCAGTCGGTCGGCATGATGCAGATCATCGAGTTCTTTCTTGAGTGATGCACATTCGACGCTAAGTGCACTCGCATCGCGACTCTCCGATGCCGCAGCAACACGTGCGAGTGCGATCTGTACATTATCGAGCAGATTGTGATGGGTAAAAAGAGCAAGATATTTTTTGCGCTTTTCCCATGTTTTCTGCATGAGCAAGAATGTTTTGTTCGCTTCATCCCAGTTGCTTGCAGCGACGTGATCTGTTGCTGCCTTCAAATTATCATGCAGAAACCCACAAGTGTTTTCCGTTACATGATGGAAATAGATTCCGCTTCCGATCAGCATGGTCAAAATCAGAAGAGAAGTTAGTGTTGCTTTCATGATGCCTCCTTGCGGGTTTTATCACGTGGGATCATTATGATGCGTTTGTTCCCGTCCAGTTGAAAGAGAAAAACATCTCGGATGCGTGATACTCCGCGTTTTTTCAGTTCTTGTTTTACCCAGGAAATTTCTTTGTCCACTCGCTTGAGTGCGGGCGTGATCAGTTTTCCGTCGGAAATCAATGTGACTGGGAGATTTTTTTCTTCCGGTGGGGAACTTGGAAAAACGCTCAGCTTTCCGTTTGATTCCAAAATCGCGATTTCCACGTTTGCGATATTGGAATGTCCTTTCAGACGGAGTTCTTCCAACAGTTCGTCTAAATTCAGGCGTAGTCGCCGCATTTCTTCTTGGTTGATCTCGCCGTTTTCAATCAACACACTGGCACTTCCCACGATGACTTTACGCGAAAATCGGCTTTTTAATGTGAGCGTTGATACCAGAAGTTCAATGGCCAAAAGTGTTAAAATCGGTGAGATGCCGTGCAGTAGCGGGATAGTATCATCCTGCATCGGGATTGTGGCAAGTTCTGAAATCAGGATCGTGATGACCAGATCGGACGGAGAGAGTTCTCCGATTTGTCGTTTTCCCATGACGCGAAGGATGAAGATTACCAGGAGATAAAGGATGATCGTTCGTGTGATTGAGATGATCATAAAAACCTCCAAAAGAATGTTTTGACAGATGATAAAAAGTGTGATATACTGCTATAGGTTTCTATCCGGGTGTGGCGCAGCTTGGTAGCGCGCTTGAATGGGGTTCAAGAGGCCGCAGGTTCAATTCCTGTCACTCGGACCATGCCGAAACAAAGCGCTATGCTTTGTTTCGGTTTTTTTATAGTTGTGGTGATGTGAATATGCAAGGTACAGAAATCAAAGATTTTACACAAGGGAATATTACCAAGCAATTGTTTCTGTTTGCACTTCCGATCCTTTTGTCCAATCTGTTACAGGTAGTCTATAACATGGCAGACATGATCATTGTCGGTCAGGTCTTGGGCAAGACAGGAACATCTGCGGTTTCGGTAGGCGGCGATATTTCCATGCTGCTTACATTCATTGCGATCGGATTTTCTAACGCGGGTCAAGTGCTGATTGCGCGTTATATCGGTTCGGGGCAGAAGGACAAGATCGGGAAGTTTGTCGGAACCATGTGTGGTTTTTTGTTCTTTGCTGCGTTTCTCATCAGTGGGCTTGGACTCATTTTTCAAAATAAGTTGCTGTTATGGATGAACACACCCGGTGAGTCTTATCTCGGTGCGACACATTATTCCGCAATCTGTATGATCGGGTTGGTTTTTGTCTATGGATACAACGTGGTCAGCGCGATTTTGCGTGGCATGGGGGACTCGAAACACCCGTTTTATTTCATTGCAATCGCGGCGGTACTCAACATTATTCTTGACATTGTTTTCGTTGCATTCCTTGATTTTGGAGCAGGTGGTGCCGCGCTTGCGACTATCATCAGCCAAGGCGTGAGTTTCATATCCTGTACAGTATTTCTCATTCACAAACATACTTCATTCCATTTGTTTGTCCGCGTGCGGGATTTCTTTGTTTGGAACCGTGAAATGCTTACATCTCTCCTGAAACTCGGAATTCCGATGGCGATCAAGAACGCATCCATTCAAGTTTCTAAACTGTTTGTCAATTCCTGGGTCAACTCCTATGGTGTGGAAGTTTCCGCATTTGCAGGCATTGCAAACAAACTCGCAAGTGTTGCCAATTTGATTTCCATGGCGGTCAATACCGCAGGGTCCACCATGGTAGGGCAAAATCTTGCTTCACATGAATACCGACGCGTGAAGAAAATACTTCTAAATATTGCGGTTATCATGCTTTGTACCGCATCGGTCTTATCCGCGCTCATTATGATTTTCCCAAATCAAGTGTTTGGATTGTTTACCGCGGATGATACGGTTTTGGCGTTGGTTGGGGGATATATTCCGATTGCGATTTTGCTCTTTTTCGGCGCGGCTGCCCGTTCGATTATGAACCCGTTGCTGAATGGAAGCGGAAATTATCGAATTAATTTTGTTACTGCGATTTTAGACGGAATCATCTTGCGTATCGGTCTGGCGGTTCTGTTTGGACTCGCGCTGGATTTGCGCCACTACGGATTCTGGCTGGGCGATGCTTTGGCTGGTTTTACGCCGTTTTGGATTGGCGTGGTGTTCTACTGCACCGGACGCTGGAAAAAAGAAAATGCATAAGAAAAGCACCGTGAGTATTGTTTCACGGTGCTTTGTTTTTATGCGATATTCAGTTTTGTATGAATGATGTATTGCGGACGCTGCATCAACTGCGCCAGCGCTTGTGTGCGCAGATTAGAAATGTGGAACCGGAGTGAAATGGATTTACGCTTTTCGGGACACGCCATGCGCGTAATGATTGTTGCAGCTTCGCTGCGGCGAATGGTGCTGGCAGGGAAGAAGGTTCCTTTCTCATCGGAGCCTGTCAAGATGCCGGCGCGGTACAACTGGTAAATCGCTTCTGCGCACTGCATGGTGTGTGCGACATCCGGAATCGCATTGGATTCGACCGGGTTGATTTCAAACAATGCGTTGCCCGGGAGTGCATTGGACAGAATTTCTGCAAATTGAGCGCGGGTTGCAGGTTGGGTGTAGTCTTCGTATAAATCGGTAATAATACCGCTTTTGCGTGCGTAGAACACGTAGGGGGCATACCAAGTGCTTGCGGATTCAAATTCGGCAGTTCCTGTGTGGTAGATACTGTGTAAGCGTGCTGCCATCGCAACAGTTTCCGCAAGGGTTACCGTGCCGTCGACCGAGAAGAACGAGTTTCCGATGCCCTGCATCAATCCGAGTTCATATGCTTGCGATATGCCTTCTGTATACCATTCGGAGTCGGATACATCTTTAAACAGACCGGATTCATAGGTGTTTACCTCGATGAAATGTTCCATTTGTTCGGAAATCAACAGTTCTCTGCACTCCGTACAATCAGCATCGAAGACTTCCGATGCGGTATCCAAACGCAGTCCGCAACCGGTACACAAGTCGTATCCGATATGCGGATGTGTTTTTTCGCGGTAGGCGGAGAAGGTGTGCACATGCTCGATTTCGGTTTCATCTGCTTCATCGATCAGATAAATATAACCGAGCAAGTAGAGCGGGCATCCGCGATAGGAGAGACTGCTACGCATATATTCTTCCGAATAGGTACGGTTGCCCCAGTAAGTACCGGTGTAACTTACTCCGTTATAGGATGATTCACTGATGGTGATTTGATCGCCTTCCACTGCTTCAACGACTGCGACGTGTCCCGATGCGGATGCGCCGATTCCATCCCAAACCGCAATCGCACCGACACGCGGTTCATCGCCAAATCCAGCATAGGAGTCACGGTAGTTCCACCAAAGGGATGCGTTCCCCGAGAAAGACGGGGCGTAGCCCAAAATCTCGTGCGCGCGACCGAAGGCATACCACGCACAGTTTCCGATTCCGTTGTGATTGGAATAGGGATTGATGGGCTTTGTATAATAGGGGTCATTCAAAGACGGTGCCGATGTGCGCGGGGTGAAAGACGCCTGCGCAAACAAACAGCAACAATAAATCGTTACAATCAAAAGTGATACGATTCGCATGGAGTTTTTTTTCATATTCTGCTCCTTACAAAGTTCTTGTAACAAATTGTAACACATTTTGTTTCAAAATGCAACCAAAACAAGAAAGGTTTTACAATTGTTTTATGACCAAATTGTAAATTTATGCAAAAAAAGAGTATGAAAAATTACTTTTCATACTCTTTGTACATATCGGGACGTTTTGCTTTGGTGCGTAAAACCGCCTGTTCGTGTCGCCATTTTGCGATGTTTGCATGATGACCGGAGAGCAGGATTTCGGGGACTGCACGGTCGTGCCAAACTGCCGGGCGCGTGTATTGCGGATACTCCAAAAGACCGCTGAAATGGCTTTCGTCAGTAAAACAGGCTTCGTCAGACAGAACCCCGGGAATCATTCTGCAAACCGCGTCTGCGATTGCCATGGCAGGGATCTCACCACCGGTCAGGACGAAATCACCCATGGAGATTTCTTCGTCAACACACTCTTCAATGAAGCGCTCATCGACGCCTTCGTAGTGTCCGCATACCAAAATCAGATTTTCATAATCGGAAACCAGACGGCGCGCATGTGCTTGATTGAACACCGCGCCTTGGGGGGAGAGATAGATGGTGTGAATCGGATGTCCGACTTCATCGATCACGTGCTTCCAGGTGTTGTACAGGGGATCGGCATTCATCACCATTCCGAGACCGCCACCATACGGATAATCATCCACTTGTTTTTGCTTGTTTTTCGTGTAGTCGCGGATTTGATGTGCGCGGATATCGATGATACCACGCTCCAGCGCACGTCCGATAATGCTCTCTTTCATCATGGCGAGCACTGCGTCGGGGAAGAGCGTTAAAATATCAATTCTCACGGGGTGCACTCCTTTCGGTCTCCATGCCGGGGATGAGTTTTACCGTGACACACTTTGCGACAAGATCGACACTCTGCACAAATTCCTTGACCACCGGGATCATGTACTCTGTTTCGCCTTGAACCACATAGACATCGTTTGCGGGGAGATTCAGCACGTCTTTGATGGTCCCGATGGTTTCTCCGTCAACCGTTACCACCGAAAGCCCCAAAAGATCTGAAATGAAATACTGTCCTTCGGGTAGGGTGATGCCTTCTCGGTCAACCGAGATGACTTTGTTTTTCAGACACATGGCGGCGTTGATATCAGAAACTCCTTCGAGTTTTGCAAGGACGCAACCCTTGTGCGGGCGGGATGCAAGAACACGATAAGGGGTTTCGTTAATATAATAGACGTCAAATTTACACAAAAACTCGGCGCTATCGCACCATGGCTGGATTTTCACTTCGCCGCGAATTCCATGTGTGTTGACGATTTTTCCTGCTTCCATTCGTTTCATAGTCATTTCTCCGAAAATTTGATTAGGGCTGCGCGAGATCACGCAGCCCTATCGTTTGCATCAGTCAAGAATATCGACGGATACTTTGATGTTTTTGTGGTTGCCGGCAGCTTTCATGATCGCGCGGATTTCCTTTGCGATTCTGCCGTGCTTCCCGATGACCTTGCCCATGTCATCTGCCGCAACACGGAGTTCAAGCAAAAGCTCATCTTCGCGTTCGACTTCGGTGACATTGACTTCATCCGGTGCATCCACAAGGTTTTTTGCGATGTAGGTAAGTAACTCTTTCATCGGTTTGATTCCTCTTCTTCCGTGACTTAGAGAGCGCCGGTACGCTTCAGCAATACCTTAACGGTATCGGTCGGCTGTGCACCCTTCTTGATCCATTCGAGAGCACGATCAGTATCGATCTTGATTTCTGCCGGCTCGGTGAGCGGATTGTAAGTGCCGAGTTCTTCGATGAATCTGCCGTCACGCGGGGAGCGGGAGTCAGCAACGATGACGCGGTAGAACGGATTCTTCTTTGCGCCCATTCTGCGAAGTCTGATTTTAACCATTGTGTTTCACCTCCAAAAAAATTTTCGCAAATCTATATGAATTTTATTTGCTGCGGGTTAAAAGGGGAAGCCGCGACGTTTTCCGAATTTTGCCATCTTTTTCATGCCGCCGTCGGTCATTTGCTTCATCATTTTGCAGGAAGCCTCGAATTGCTTGAGCAGACGGTTGACATCTTCGACTTTAGTTCCGCTGCCTGCGGCGATTCGTTTTTTGCGAGCAAAGCCCAAAACTTTCGGATTTTCGCGCTCATACGGTGTCATGGAAAGAATGATCGCTTCGGTGCGAGCAAGAGCGCGTTCATCGATCTGAGCACCCGAGAGTGCCTTCGCGTTCATTCCCGGGATCATGCCGAGCAGGTCGGTCATGGAACCCATGCTCTTCATTTGTTTCATCTGTTCGTAGAAATCCGAAAGAGTGAAACGGTTTGCACGAATCTTCTGTTCCAGTTCTGCCGCGCTTTTTTCATCAAATGCGGTTTGTGCTTTTTCGATGAGCGAAAGTACATCGCCCATGCCGAGGATACGGGATGCCATTCGCTCGGGGTGGAAGGGCTCGATTTGGTCGAGCTTTTCGCCGACGCCGATGAATTTGATGGGTTTTCCGGTTACCGCACGAACTGAGAGTGCCGCACCGCCACGGGCATCACCGTCGAGCTTGGTGAGATAAACACCGTCGATTCCAAGCGCTTCATCGAATGCGGAAGCGGCGTTGACCGCATCCTGACCCGTCATTGCATCCAAAACAAGGATAATTTCATGCGGTTTGACTTCGGACTTAATCGACTTGAGTTCGTCCATCAACGTTTCGTCGATATGCAAACGACCTGCGGTATCGATGAGCACCATATCATTGCCGTTTTTAAGGGCATGGTCGATTGCAGCTTGTGCAATCTCTACGGGATTTCCGGCACCTTGCTGGAAGACGGGGAGATCCAATTGTTTGCCGACCACTTCTAATTGCTGGATTGCGGCAGGACGGTATACGTCGCAGGCGACCAAGAGCGGACGCTTGTTTTGCTTTTTGGCAAGGTATCCGCCGAGTTTTGCAATGTTTGTTGTTTTACCGGCACCTTGCAGACCCACGAACATGATGACGGTCGGGGGCTTGGGTGCGATCATGATTTTGGAATTGGTACTTCCCATCAACTCGGTCAATTCTTCGTTGACAACTTTGATGAGTTGTTGTGCGGGGTTGAGTCCTTCCAAGACTTCAACACCCACCGCACGCTCGGAAACGCGCGCGATAAAATCACGGGCAACTTTGAAGTTGACATCTGCTTCCAAAAGAGCTATACGCACTTCGCGCATTGCTTCTTTGATGTCTTTTTCAGTCAGTCTGCCTTTTTTGCGGAGTTTTTGAAAGGCGGCATTCAGTTTTTCAGAAAGGCCTTCAAATGCCATAATTTCCTCCTTGTGACAGCGCAAGTGATTTGATTTGTTCGGCAAGTTTCTTCACTTCATCGATTTCAGAAGAGAGAATGATTTGGTTTGCCAATGCTGCGATTTGACTGTTTTGCTCCATTGTGGATGTGAGCGCCAGAGTCTCGTCAAACTCACGCAACAGGTTTTCTGCACGGACGATTCCATCGCGTGCGCCCTGACGGGAGATTTGGAGCAGATCTGCAATCTCTGCAAGGGATAAGTCTTCGTTATAGTATAAATCGAACAATTGTTGTTGTTTTGCGGTGAGCAATTCACCGTAAAGATCGAACAACAAGGTCATTTCAACAGATTTCGTTTTCATGGAAACCTCCAAGTGTAAAGTGGAATTACTTTACACTTGTGATAGTTTACCCGAAATCCGTCAATTTGTCAATAGGATTTTGCAAGTTTTTTTATTGTATTTCCAAAGAAAAAAAGGTATAATAAATTGCAGGAAAAGGAGGGGGTTCAATGAAGTCGTTGGATCGGGAAATGATACCCGGCGTTTCTTTACGGGTGATTGAAACGGACCGTTTCAAAACGTGCTCGTTTCATGTCTCTTTTTTGACACAGCATCAGAAAGAAACCGCATCCGCAAACGCACTTGTTCCATATGTTTTGCGTCGCGGTTGTAAGCGGCTTGCCACTCTGCAGGATCTGAACAGTGAACTCGACTATTTGTATGGTGCAAGTATTGAGCCGTTCGTTTATAAACAGGGCGATGTGCAATATATCGGATTTTCCTGTGATGGGATCGATGACCGATTCGCAACAGGGGATGAATCGATTCCTAAGTCGCTATTCTCTTTGGTACATGAACTTCTGTTTGATCCGCTTTTGGAGAACGGCGCATTTTTGGAACAATATGTTTCGGGCGAACGGGAGAACCTGGTTTCTATGATTTTGTCCGAAAAGAATGAAAAACTCTCCTATGCATATCAACAGGCGTGTGAGAAACTGTTTGTAAAACAAGGGTTTGGATTGAGTGCTTTTGGAACTCTCAACCACGCAAAAGCATTGACTCGTGAGTCGGTTTTCTCGGCATACCGTGCACTTTTGAAACACGCACCGATGCAGATCACTTATTGTGGAAGCGAGTCTTTTGAAACGATCTCCGAGATGGTTACATCTGTGTTCTCGGATTACAAGCGTGAAGTGATAAACTCGGTTTCCGTTTCAAATCCGAATTTTTCCGATGAAGTGTTTGATGTGGAAGAAAATCAAGATATGGCGCAAACCGTGTTGCTCGTCGGTTATCATACAAATGCCGATGAGGCTGTGTCCAAGGTGCTTTCTGCGGTTTTGGGCGGTGGTACCGCATCGAAACTCTTTTTGAATGTGCGAGAACGCGCTTCCTTGTGTTATTATACCGGATCGGTCTTTGACGCAAGACAGGACACCATGTTTTTCTATGCGGGTGTGAAAGACGAGACCGCAACACTTGCATATCAAAAGATGACAGAACAGCTGCATGACTGCGCGCAAGGGAAAGTGGACGAAGAAGAACTTTCCCAAGCAAAGCGACTGCTCATCAGCAAACTCAAAATCATCAAAGATACTGCAGGAGGGCTCTTGAATTATTGGCTTGACCGTGCAGTTGATACGGAACAGAAATCGATTGAAGAAACCGAGCGTGCGATCCGTTCGGTTACCTTGGAACAGGTGATTTCCGCAGCGAGAGCTTGTGAACTAAAAATGATTTACCGCCTGTGCGGAAAGGAGATTCGCGCTGATGCAAGAAAATTATTACGATAGTATCGGTGAGTGTGAATGCGTCGCGAAACTCAGCAACGGGCTCACGGTTTCTGTGGTTCCAAAACACGGGTTCACCAAAGCATTTGCGATCCTTGCAGTGGGATACGGATCGGTCGATGCATCCTTCTTGTGCGACGGGGTCTCTATGACTCCACCGAAAGGAGTAGCTCATTTCTTGGAGCATAAGGTGTTTGAACAACCGGATGGTGGAAATGCGTTACAGATTTTCGCACAAACGGGAGCATCTCCGAATGCATTCACCTCTAAGGAAATGACCGCATATCATTTTTCCTGCACGAAAAACTTAAAACAAAATCTTGAGATTCTGCTGAGTTTCGTTTCCACACCGTACTTTACCGACGAAAATGTGGAAAAAGAACAGGGGATCATTGCACAGGAGATCGGGATGGTGCAAGACCGACCCGGTTGGTGTGTATATGAAAATCTGATGCAGACGATGTTCCCGGGCAGTTCCCTTGGGGATTCCATCATTGGAACGGTGGACAGTATTCGGGAAATTGACCGCGAAACTCTCTTTTCCTGTTACCGTTCTTTCTACCGCCCGTCGAATATGGTTCTGGTGGTTGCGGGCGATATTGCGCCCGAAGAAGTGTTCGAAACCGCAGAACAGATTTTGGGGTATCAGAAATTATCCAAACCGGAAAAGATTACTGATCTGATGCCACGAGATGTTCCGGGCACATTTGTTTCAAAAGAGATGGAAGTGCCTACTCCGATTTTCGCGATCGGGTATCAGACTGCACAATACTTGAACGGTTTGAAAGAAGAAGTCGTGGCAGATATTGCATTGGAGTTTTTCCTTGGAACATCGTCCTCGCTTTATCAAACGCTTTATGAACAAGGGGAAATCAGTCATGATTTTGATGTGGATTCCTTGCTGCATCGTGGCGTTTGTGGTGTGATGATCTCGGGCGAAGGGAAAGATCCAACAGCGGTTCGTGATGCCATCAACAAAGCGGCACAGAACATCGATGGGATATGTGCGCGCGAATTTGAACGAGCAAAACGTGCACAGTACGGCGCATGGGTACGCCGTACCGATTCCTTTGAAATGATGTGCAGAACACAAGCGCGTTGTTATCTGAGCGGATATTCTGCACTCGGATTTTCTGAGACTTTCGAGAGCGTTACAAAGGACGATGTGCTGGAGTTTTTGACCCGTGTGTTCAAAAACGGAACTTGCACACTTTCGCAAGTGATTCCAAGGGAGGCGGGAGAATGAATCAGATTGGATTTCCCGGTCTCGGGCTGACGTTTGAAATAGACCGTGTTGCATTTGATGTGTTCGGGAAAGAAATCTATTGGTACGCGATCATAATCGCATGCGGATTTCTTCTCGCAGTTTCTTATGGAATGCGCCGCGCACACGAATTTTCTCTCAAACAAGATGATTTGCTCGATATGTTGCTATTTGCAGTTCCGATTGCGATTCTTTCCGCACGTGCATATTATGTGATTTTTAACTTCTCGGAATACCGCCATGATTTGATCCGCGTGTTGTATATTTGGGAAGGCGGAATCGCGATTTACGGCGCGATCATCGGAAGTCTCATCACGGTCATTATGTTTTGCAGAAAACGAAAATTGCCACTCGGCGATATGGTGGACATCGGTGCGCTGGGGCTTCTCATCGGACAATCGATTGGGCGATGGGGGAATTTTGTGAATGCCGAAGCATTTGGAGGTCCCACAACGCTACCGTGGCGGATGAGACTGTATGATCGGGTTTCCCGTGCAATGGTAGAAGTACATCCGACGTTTTTGTATGAATCGCTTTGGAATTTACTTGGGTTCATCCTGCTTCATTTCTACTCAAAGAAACGGATGTTTTCCGGCGAGATTTTCTTTCTGTATGTAGCATGGTACGGATTGGGACGCGCTTTTATCGAAGGGCTCAGAACCGATAGTTTGTACCTGTTCGGAAGCGGAATTCGGATCTCGCAAATGGTCGGAATTGTAAGTTTTGTTGCGGCGAGTGTCGTACTTGTGGTAAAATCGATTCAGAGAAAGAAACAGACGGAGGTATAAAGAAATGGCAGTTATTATGGACGGAAAGGCGACATCTGCAAAACTTCGCAAGGAGTTTTTGGAGAAAGTATCGCTTCTGAAGGAAAAAGGGGTTACCCCGGGGCTTGCAGTTATCATTGTGGGTGAAGACCCTGCAAGCCAGACTTATGTCAAGAATAAGGAAAAGGCATGCGTGGAATGCGGCTATTACAGCGAAAAGTATGCGCTCCCCGAAGAAACAAGCGAAGCAGAGCTTTTGGCACTCATTGAGAAGCTCAACGGTCGTGATGAGATCAATGGCATCCTGGTTCAACTTCCGCTTCCGAAGCATATCTGCGAAGACCATGTCATCCGTGCAATTCATCCGCTCAAAGACGTGGATGCATTCCATCCGGAAAATGTCGGACATATTATGACAGGTGATTTTGCATTCGTTCCGTGCACTCCAGCAGGTGTCATGGAACTTTTGAAAGAATATGACATCGATCCGACCGGAAAGCGTGCGGTCATCATCGGCCGTTCCAATATCGTTGGAAAACCTGCGGCAATGCTCTTGCTCCACGAAAATGCAACCGTTACGGTCTGCCATTCCCGCACCAAAGATCTTGCGGCGATTTGCCGTGAGGCAGACATCTTGGTTGCGGCGATTGGTAAACTCGAATTTGTTACACGCGATATGGTGAAACCCGGCGCAGTTGTCATTGATGTCGGTATCAACCGTAACGCGGAAGGAAAACTGCGTGGCGATGTCAATTTCGACGATGTGGTCGATCTTGCGTCTTATATCACACCCGTTCCGGGCGGTGTCGGTCCGATGACCATTACCATGTTGATGCAGAACACCTTGCGCGCTGCTTGCATTCAGAACAATATCACTCTTTAAGAATTTTCAGAAAAACATTGTATCTTGCGTAGAAGTGTGTTATAATGGTACATATTTTGTGATGTGACACGTAGATGCGTGTGAAAAGGAGAGACAATCATGATTAAAGAAAGTATGGATTTTCTGACATCTTTTGATCCGGAAATCGGCGAAGCGGTCCGTGCTGAATATCAGCGTCAGCAGCACAATATTGAGTTGATCGCATCCGAAAACTTCGTATCTCCGGCGGTTCTTGCCGCTGCAGGTACCGTACTTACCAACAAGTACGCGGAAGGGCTTCCGGGCAAGCGCTATTATGGCGGTTGCGAATGTGTTGACGTTGTGGAAAACTTGGCAATTGAACGTGCAAAAGCATTGTTCGGCGCAGAACACGTCAATGTTCAGCCGCACAGTGGTGCATCCGCAAATATGGCGGTGTACTTTGCACTGGTCAAGCCGGGTGAAACCGTTTTGGGTATGAACCTGAGCGAAGGTGGTCACTTGACCCACGGTAGCCCGGTCAATATTTCCGGTTCTTACTACAACATCGTGCCCTATGGTGTCGATCCTGAAACCCATCGCATTGATTATGATAAGTTGCAGGCGATCGCAGAAGAAACCAAGCCGAAAATGATCATCGCAGGTGCTTCTGCATATCCGCGTATCATCGACTTCCCGCGTATGGCTGAAATCGCACACAGCGTCGGAGCATACTTGATGGTCGATATGGCACATATCGCAGGCTTGGTTGCAGCAGGACTCCATCCGAGCCCGGTTCCGTACGCAGACGTTGTTACCACCACCACTCATAAGACCCTGCGTGGTCCGCGCGGCGGTATCATCATGTGCAAGGCAGAACTTGCGAAGGCAATCGACAAAGCAGTCTTCCCGGGCACTATGGGCGGTCCGCTCATGCACATCATTGCGGCAAAGGCAGTTTGCTTCGGCGAAGCATTGAAGCCGAGCTTTAAGGAATACCAGCAGCGCGTGGTCAACAATGCAGCCGCTCTTGCAAACGCATTGCAGGCATGTGGTTTTGATTTGGTTTCCGATGGCACCGACAACCACTTGATGCTGGTCGACTTGCGTAAGTTTGACCTGACCGGTAAGGAACTCGAAAAGCGTTTGGATGAAGTTCAAATCACCGTGAATAAGAACACCATCCCGAACGATCCGCAGAGTCCGTTTGTTACCAGTGGTGTCCGTATCGGTACTCCGGCGGCAACCAGCCGTGGATTTAACGAATCCGATATGGCAGAAATTGCACGCTTGATCCATTTGACTGCTACCAGCTTCGACACCAAGGCGGACTACATTCGTGAATGTGTCAACACCTTGTGCGACAAGTATCCGCTCTACGAATAATTTCCTAAATGAAACGGGCAAACGCCCCACACCCTTCGTGGGGTGGGTTGCGCTTGCCCGTCTTTTTTCTCTTGAGGTGAGTGTATGTACCAACCGTTGGCCGACCGTATCCGTCCCACGACATTGGAAGAAGTGGTGGGGCAGGGACATATCTTGGGTGAACGTGGAATTTTGCGCCGTATCATTGAGTCGGGCGAGATTCCCAATATGGTGTTTTACGGGCCAAGCGGTTCGGGCAAAACCACCATTGCAAACCTGATTGCAAAACAAACCAACCGAAAACTTTATAAACTCAATGCCACCAATGCCTCCATTTCGGATATCAAAGACATCATTGCCGAGCTTGATACGTTCATGGCGCCGAGTGGTGTGTTGCTCTATTTGGATGAGATTCAGTACTTCAATAAAAAGCAACAGCAATCTCTTCTTGAGTTTATCGAAAACGGTAAGATCACGCTGATTGCCGCGACCACTGAGAACCCGTATTTCTATGTGTACAGCGCAATTTTGTCGCGATCTACCGTGTTTGAATTCCAAGCACTTTCCGCAAAAGATGTTTTACCTGCGATCAAACGCGGTTTTTCACTCTGTGATCCGGAAATTCAATATGAAGATACGGTTGCAGAACACATTGCAAGCACTTGCGGCGGTGATGTCAGGAAAGCACTCAATGCGGTGGAATTGCTTTGCCATGCGGCGGAAAACAAAAACGTTACCCTGGATGATGCTCTTTTGGTCGCGCAAAAAAGTGCTATGAGATACGACCGCGACGGGGACGCACATTATGACGTAATGTCTGCACTTCAAAAATCCATTCGAGGTTCCGATCCCGATGCTGCGGTCCATTATTTGGCGCGACTGTTGGAAGGTGGAGACCTTGCAAGCGCGTGCCGCAGAATTTTGGTGGTGGCAAGCGAAGATGTGGGGCTTGCGTATCCACAAGCGATTGCAATCGTAAAAGCGTGCGTGGACAGCGCATTTCAACTGGGACTTCCCGAAGCACGCATTCCGCTTGCAGAAGCGGTCATCCTGCTTGCGACTGCGCCAAAGTCAAACTCGGCCATTTGCGCGATTGATGCGGCGATTTCCGATCTGCGCGCGGGGAAGACCGGGGAGATTCCAAAGCATCTCAAAGATGCACACTATGAAGGGGCAAAGAAATTGGGGCGCGGACTGACCTACCAGTATCCGCACAGTTTTCCGAATCATTGGGTCGCGCAACAGTATCTTCCGGATGAACTGCGGGATAGTACATATTACGAATATGGCGCGAATAAAGTGGAACAAACCACAAAACAATATTGGGACACAGTTAAGAAAGGAGAGAAATAAGATGAAGAAAAAAATCTTAGCAATTTCTTTGATGCTTCTTTGTTTGTGTGGATGCCGTGTGTATCAAGCTCCGACATATGAGCAGATAGGTGCTACGGTGACGGGTTTGATCGACAATCGCACGGTGGAAGTGATTTTGGAAGACGGTAGTGTGCAGTCCTTTCTCTTTTTTGACGATGAGGTAGCGGAAAAACTCAGTATCGCAGAAGAAACTGCAGAGCAGATCACGATTTCCTATGAGGAAAAAGAAGGACAGAGTTTGAAAGTGATCGTAGCGGTTGAATAGGAGATACGTATGAAGAGAAGTGTATTGGTACTTTTGACATTCATTCCGTTCTTAATCGGGTGTTTGATCAATTTCTCTATCATGGTACCCGTCATCGGAAGTGCGAGTTTCACACTTCTTCCCATTGCAACCACGATTTTTTGGTTTTATCTTGGGAAAAAGTTTGCACAGAGTGGCTGGAATGTGTTTGCTTCGATTTTGATTGCAAATGCGACCGGGATACTCTCACTTCTCATTTACATATGGCAGTTTTGGTTTCATACGGCTGACACAAGAAACCTTGTGCTTGCCGCACTGTCTCAATATTTTTCTGCATCGGTTCCCACATATTTGTTTGGCTGGATTATCACCGCATTTGGATCTCAAACTTATACCATCATGCTTTCTATGCAAATATTTGCTGTCGTATTCATGATGCTTGTTTTTGCTTGCGGCTATTGGTGGGGGAAACACCGTGCAAGAAACTAATCAATATTAAAGAGCGATTGATGATTCAATCGCTCTTTTTACATATCAATATCATTTGACGCTTGATGGTTGAACAGTATAAAAACTGTAGTGGGTTCTCCCGTGATACGTTTCTCGATTCCATTCGGCGATAATCTCATAAATGTAGTTTCCGTTTTTTAGCGGAATACAAAAAATTGGTGCGGTTTCAATATTGGAGTCAACCATAAGAATATTTACCGGGATTTCTTCGCTTTCAGCACCTGGTTCTCCCCAGTCTGTTTCGTGCCAACAACGGACTGCAACATCGTCGGGAGATATGCTCCAAAATAAATGTGCATCAAGCCTTGACTCGATAGTTCTGTTTTTGAGTGGGATTGATGGCATATGCTTTTTGGCTTGTAACGGATGCATGCCGTCCGCTTCAATTCCCGTCACTGTTCCATCTGCATTTTGATACGTCCAAGAAGTTGTTCCACGCAGGGCGTTCGCTTCTTTCAAGCCGCAGCCCACAGTCAGTGTAGGCGGTTCTTTTAAGGTTGTATTTTGGGGGATCGTTTCAGCGGGTTCAGTTTCAGGAAGAAAATCATCGGCTGATTTCAAATTCAAGATATAATCAACTAGTCCAAAGGACACCAGTAGAACAACAGCACACAATAAGCCGATCATAACTCGTATCTTTTTCATAGGAACACCCTCCCGAAAATTCTATCTCTATTTGGGTAGACGGGAAAATCTGTAAAAAGTTCCAAGAAAAAGAGAATTTTTCTGTGTTTTATCACTTGCAATTTTTAGAAAAGAATGGTACACTATGTTTACATGTGTTTGAAATTTACTTATTTTTGTTAATTTCGCACACGGAGGTGTGGCAATGAATGTAAGAAGACAACAAATTAACGATTATATTCAGCGCAAACACGAAGTGTTCTTGGGTGAATTAAAAGACTTGGTTCCGGATGTTTCCGAGATGACGATTCGCCGTGATCTGGAAGCGTTGGAGCAGGAAGGAAGCATCATCCGAATCCACGGTGGTGCGAAGTCGGTCAAGTCGATCAACCGCTTGGTGGAAGATGTGTTTTCCAGACGTCTTTCGCTTAACACCGAAAAGAAACGCGAAATCGGTGAAAAGGCGGCAGAAATGGTCAAAGAGCATACGTCCATTTATTTAGACTCAGGCAGTACTACAATGGCGCTTGCCGAGCGTATGCCGAATAAGCGCTTGCTCATTTCCACAAGCGGCATCAACATCGCGTTGGAGCTTCTGCGCTTGGATCAGACCACGCTGAATCTCATCGGCGGGGAAGCCAGTCGGAACAGTATTTCTGTTTCGGGACCGCAAGCACTTTCGTGTATTGAACGGCTCAATATCGACCAAGCGTTCATTGCATCCACCGCCTTTTCGGTCGAATCCGGGTTCTCTTGCGGCGGAGTCAATGATTGCGAATTGAAACGCATGGTTCTCAAAAAAGCAAAACAAAAAATTCTCTTAATGGATAGCACCAAAATCGGGCTTTCCATGCCGTATACCTTTGCGCAGGCGGATGAGATCGACGTTTTGGTTTGCGATAGCGCATTCCCACAGGAAATGCGTGAGTATTTCACAAACCTTGGTGTCAAAGTCGTATAAGGAACAGAAATGTTCGTTTCAAACAAATAGAAAGAGGTGTCATTATGCAGACAAAAGCAGTACGTCTTTACGGAAAAAATGATATGCGTTTGGAGTCGTTTGAACTTCCCGCAATCGGTCCGGATGAAATCCTGGCTGAAATCGTAACCGACAGTATTTGTATGTCCAGTTACAAAGCGGCGGTTCAGGGTGGCGAACACAAGCGTGTTCCCGACAACGTTGCGGAAAATCCGATCATCATCGGTCATGAATTCTGCGGTAAGATCGTTGAAGTAGGCGAAAACTGGAAGAATCAGTTTGCTGCCGGACAGAAGTTCTCCATTCAGCCTGCGATCAACTATAAGGGTGGTCCGGAAGCGCCGGGTTATTCTTACGCATACTGTGGTGGTTGCGCTACTTATGTGATCCTCCCGGCAGAAGTTATGATTCAGAACTGCCTGCTCGATTATGAAGGCGATGCATACTTCTACGGTTCTTTGGCAGAACCCATGTCCTGCATCGTCGGCGCGTACCATGCGTTCTATCACACCAACCCGAGTTCTCCCGAACACATCATGGGCATTCGCGAAGGCGGAAACCTGATCCTGATGGCAGGTGCAGGTCCGATGGGTCTCGGTGCAGTCGACTATGCGGTACATTGCGACCGTAAGCCGAAGCGTATGGTGGTTACCGATATTGACGATGCACGTCTTGCTCGCGCGGCAGAAGTGCTCACCGTGGAAGATGCAAAAAATAACGGGGTTGAATTGATTTACGTCAATACCGCAACGCTCGAAAATCCGTGCGAATATCTGATGGGTCTCACGGGTGGCGCAGGTTATGACGACGTGTTCATCATGGCACCGGTCAAGCCTGTTGTGGAACTTGGTGATCAGGTTTTGGCACATGACGGTTGTATGAACTTCTTTGCAGGTCCGACCGATCATGCATTCTCCGCAAGCGTCAACTTTTACAATGTCCATTACAGCGCAACGCACATCATCGGGACCACCGGTGGCAGCACTGCGGACATGATCGAATCTCTTGATATGATCAAAGACGGGAAACTCAATCCGTCTGTTATGATCACACACGTCGGCGGTATCGACAGTGCTGCGGAAGCAACGCTGAATCTGCCGAACATCAAGGGTGGCAAGAAACTGATTTATACGCATGTGGATATGCCGCTCACCGCGATTGCTGACTTCAAAGCACTCGGCGAGAGCGATCCGTTCTTCAAAGCACTCGATGAAATCGTTTCCCGTAATAACGGGTTGTGGTGTGCAGAAGCAGAACAGTATCTGCTTGCAAACCGATAAATAGGAAAGGTGGTAATTTAGAATGGCAACACCGGTAATTATGCCCCGTCAGGGTCAGTCTGTTGAAAGTTGTATCATTGCGGAATGGAACAAGAAGAAAGGCGACAAAGTCGAAATCGGTGATGTTCTGTTCTCCTATGAAACCGACAAAGCAAGTTTTGAAGAAACTGCAAAGGTCGGTGGTACGCTTCTTGAAATCTTCTTCGAAGAAGGCGACGATGTTCCGTGTCTCTTGAACGTCTGTGTCATCGGCGACGAAGGGGAAGACGTCAGCGCATTCCGCCCGGAAGGCGCGGAAGCTGCGGAAGCAGTAGAAGAAAAGCCTGCTGAAACTGTTGCGGCACCTGTTGTAACTGCAACCGTTACTG
This sequence comes from Oscillospiraceae bacterium, assembly GCA_015067485.1. Classification (GTDB taxonomy): domain Bacteria; phylum Bacillota; class Clostridia; order Oscillospirales; family JAAYXM01; genus SIG510. The sequence continues at coordinate 55,780 of SVMJ01000001.1, read as the reverse complement.
CAACTGCGGGTTCGGAAATGAAGATATCCCCGCGTGCAAAGAACCTGGCGGAAAGATCTTGTGCAAATCTGAATCTGGTAGAAGCGACCGGACCGAATGGTCGCGTGATTGAACGTGACATTGAAAAGCTGATCGCAGAAGGAAAGTGCACTACTTATGCGGCACAGGGCGCAGATGCAGTTTCCGGCACCGGCATCGGTGGTCGCGTTTCCACTGCAGACCTTGCAAGTGCTCCGGCAGCTGTTGTTGCACCTGTTGACAACGGATTGGATTATGAAGAAGTCAAGCACTCCAACATCCGCAAGGTCATTGCAAAATCCATGCACAACTCGCTGTCCAACATGGCACAGCTTACCTTCAACACCACCTTTGATGCAACTGCGATTCTCAATTATCGCAAACTGCTCAAAGCACAGGGTGAAGCATACGGCATGGACAAAGTTACCATCAATGACATGATTTTGTTTGCGGTTTCCCGCGTTTTGATGAACAATCCGGAATTCAACGCGCATTATTACGATGATAAGATGCTTCTCTTTAAGAACGTCCATCTCGGCGTTGCGACCGATACCGAACGCGGACTGATGGTTCCGACCATCTTCAACGCAAACAAGATGTCCCTCAAGGAAATTTCCAACCAAGCAAAATCCGTTTGCGGTATGTGCCGCAATGGTGCTTGTAGCCCTGACCTGCTCAAGGGCGGCACCTTCACCGTTTCCAACCTTGGCAGTATGGGCGTGGAAAGCTTCACTCCGATCATCAATCCGCCGCAGGTCGCGATCCTTGGCGTTTGCGCAACCACTACCCGTGTGCGTGAAGTAAACGGCGAAATCAAGACCTATCCGGCAATGGGACTCTCTCTGACCTTCGACCACAGAGCACTCGACGGTGCGCCGGTTGCAAGATTCTTAAAGGAACTCGTCGTCGCACTCGAAAACTTCTCGATGGTTTTGGGCGCATAAGGAGGAAATAGTATGTATGATTTGGTAGTACTGGGCGGTGGCCCGGGTGGATATCTTGCCGCAGAACGCGCGGCAGAAGCAGGTCTTTCGGTCGCTTTGATCGAAAAACGCTCGGTTGGCGGCGTTTGCTTAAATGAAGGCTGTGTGCCGACCAAGACTTTGCTCAACTCTGCAAAGATTTATGACTACACCAAGCACAGTTCCGACTACGGTGTTACTGTCGACGGCTCGGGGATCGACCATGCAGCGGTCGTTGCGCGCAAAGATGCAGTCGTTAAGAAACTGGTTGCAGGTGTTAAAGGCGCGCTGAAGGCCGGCAAGGTCAAAATCTATGAATGCGAAGGCATCATTGAAGGAAAAGGCGAAGGATATAACGTCCGCGTCGGTGATGAAGTGGTCAGTGGTAAGAACTTGATCATCGCTGCAGGATCCATGCCGGTTGTTCCGCCGATTCCGGGGTTGAAAGAAGCACTCGATGCAGGTTTTGCAGTGACCAACCGCGAGCTGCTCGATATGACAACCGTTCCAAAGACCATGGCGGTCATTGGCGGTGGTGTCATCGGTTTGGAAATGGCGTCCTATTTCAATTCTGCAGGCAGTAAAGTAACCGTTTTGGAAATGCTCCCGAACATCGCAGGTGCTATGGATCGAGAAATCTCGGATCTGCTCTGCAAGAGTTATACAAAGAAGGGAATTGACTTCAAACTCGGTGCAAAAGTTACCGCGCTCGGAAGCGATTCTGTTACCTTTGAATTTGAAGGCAAGACCCAGAAAGTCAAGGCGGATTGTGTTTTGGTTTCTATTGGTCGCCGCGCGGCAACCAATGGGATTGGGCTTGAAAGCATCGGGGTTGCGACAGAGCGTGGCGCTGTTGTCACCGATCAGTTCTGCCGTACCAATATTCCGGGTGTTTATGCGGTCGGCGATGTCAACGGCAAGTCAATGCTTGCACACACTGCATATCGCGAAGCAGAAGTTGCGGTCAACCACATTCTCGGAAAACGCGATGTCATGCGTTATCATGCGATCCCTGCAGTTGTTTACACCAATCCGGAAGTTGCAGGCGTTGGTGAAACCGAAGAGAGCGCAACCAAGAAAGGAATTCGCTACAAGAAGTCGACTGTCAGCATGATGTACAGTGGTCGTTATGTGGCGGAAAACACCGAGTATGACGGAATCTGCAAAGTGCTCGTGGAAGAGAAAACCGACAAAATCATCGGGGTACATATGATCGGCAGTTATGCTTCCGAGATCATTTTCAGTGCCGCAATGATGGTGGAATGCGAAATGCGTGTTTCGGATGTCAAGGAAATGGTCTTCCCGCATCCGACAGTTTGTGAAATCATTCGCGAAGCGATTTTCAAATTAAAGTAAGGAGTGGACAGAAATGCCGAAATCTCAATTTTTAGATCCGAAAGAATGCAGAAAGAGCGGAATGATTCATTTTGAAGACATTCCGGTCAACCAATACAACAAGACCATCGAAGAAGAAAGCAAGATTTACACCAAAGCTGACTTCATGCGTATCTACCGCGACATGGCAATCATTCGTGAGTTTGAAACTATGTTGTATTCCATCAAGACCACCAGTTCTTACAACGGTGTTGACTACAACAACCCGGGTCCGGCACACTTGTCGACCGGTCAGGAAGCATCTGCGGTCGGTCAGGCATATATTTTGGACAAGGATGACTTCATCTTCGGTTCCCATAGAAGCCACGGCGAAATCCTTGCAAAGGGTCTTTCCTGCATCGAAAAACTCGATGACAAAGAACTCTACACCATCATGGAAGAATTCTTTGACGGCGCAATTTTGAAAGTCATCGAAGACGAAAAACTTTCGGTCAAGGAACTTGCGATCGAATTCTTGATTTACGGTGCTTTGGCTGAAATCTTTGCAAGAACCACCGGCTTTAACCGCGGTCTCGGCGGCTCCATGCACGCATTCTTCACCCCGTTTGGTATTTATCCGAACAACGCAATCGTTGGCGGCAGCGGCACGATTGCGTTGGGTGCAGCTTTGTATAAGAAAGTCAATGAGAAGAAGGGTCTTGTTATCTGTAATATCGGTGACGCTTCTTTGGGCTGCGGTCCGGTTTGGGAAGCAATGAATATGTCCGTGATGGATCAGTTCCATCAGTTGTGGGATGAAGCACACAGCGGCGGGCTCCCGCTCATCTTCAACATCTTCGATAACATGTACGGCATGGGCGGTCAGACCATCGGTGAAACCATGGGTTACAATATGCCGGCTCGTATCGGTGCAGGTATTGCTCCGAATCAGATGCATGCAGAACGTGTTGACGGTTACAACCCGCTCGCAGTCATCGATGCAATGCGTAGAAAGAAAGAACTGATTGACAAGAAGGAAGGTCCGGTCCTGCTCGATGTTCTGACTTATCGTGTTACCGGTCATTCTCCGTCCGATGCGTCCAGCTACCGTACTCCGGAAGAAATCGAAGCATGGGTCAATGAAGATGTACTTAAGAGCTTCTCTGCAAAGTTGATTGATGCAAAAATTGCAACCAAGGAAGAATTCGATGCAATTCATGCAGATGTTACTGCACTTATTACTCGTGCATGCAAACTTGCTGTTGATGAAAGCGTTTCTCCGCGTATGGATTTGAAAGCAAATCCGAAGATGCTCGAAGATCTCATGTTCTCCAATGGCAAGATTGCAAAGATGGAAGACCGTGCATGCGACGTTTTGATGCCGAAGGAAGAAAATCCGCGCGTAAAGCAGATCGCAAAGAAAGAACGCTATGCATTCGATGCAAACGGCAAGCCTGTTTCCAAGAACAAGGTTTACCAGTTGCGTGACGGTATCTTCGAAGCAATTTTGGATAAGTTCTATGAAGACCCGACTTTGGTCGCATACGGCGAAGATAACCGTGACTGGGGTGGTGCATTCGCGGTTTACCGTGGACTTACCGAAGCGATCCCGTATCACCGTTTCTTCAACTCTCCGATTTCCGAAGCGGCAATCGTTGGTAGTGCAGTCGGTTATGCAATGTGCGGCGGTCGTGCGATCGTTGAACTGATGTACTGCGACTTCCTTGGCCGTGCAGGCGACGAAGTCTTCAACCAGCTCGCTAAATGGCAGTCCATGAGTGCTGGTATTCTGAAGATGCCGGTCGTTTTGAGAATCTCTGTTGGCTCTAAGTACGGCGCACAGCATTCTCAGGACTGGTCTTCCATGATCGCTCACATTCCGGGACTGAAGTGCGTATTCCCGACCACCCCGTACGATGCTAAGGGTCTCATGAACACTGCGCTCAATGGCACCGATCCGGTCATCTTCTTCGAAAGCCAGCGTATTTACGATGTTGGCGAACAGTTTGTGAAGGAAGGCGTTCCGGAAGGTAGTTACGAAATCCCGTTCGGTGAACCGGATGTCAAGAAGGTTGGTACCGATGTTACCATTTTGACCATTGGTGCAACTCTCTACCGTGCATTGGATGCGGCAAAGATTCTGGAAGAAAAGTACGGCATTTCTGCAGAAGTAATTGATGCTCGTTCCATCGTTCCGTTCAACTATGACAAGGTTATTGAATCTGTCAAGAAGACCGGACGCATTGTGCTTGCAAGTGATGCTTGTGCACGCGGCTCGATCCTGAACGATATCGCACAGAACATCTCTGAAGTTTGCTTTGATGATTTGGATGCACCGGTTTGTGTTGTTGGTGCACGCAACTGGATCACTCCATGCTATGAATTGGATGCAGACTTCTTCCCGCAGGCAGATTGGATCATTGATACCATCCATGAAAAGATCATGCCGATTCCGGGTTACACTCCGAACGGCAACTTCACCGACGGTGAAAAGTTGCGCCGCGCAAAACTGGGTGTATAATCCATGCGGGCGGTAATGTACGGGGCAGGGAATATTGGCCGCGGATTCATCGGTCAGCTTCTCAGCCAATCCGGATATCAAGTAGCATTTATTGATGTAAACCAAACGGTGATTTCCGCTCTTAATGAGCGGAAATCATACCCGGTTGAGATTTTGGAAAACGAAGCAAACTCCGAAGTTCTTGTGGAAAATGTCTATGGCGTTGACGGGATGGATGTTGACGCAGTTGCGGATGAGATCCGCCGTGCAGATGTTATGGCAACTGCAGTCGGTGTTAACGTATTGCCGCGCATTGTCGGGAATATCGCCAAAGGTTTGAAAGCACGCTGGGATGAAGGAAATGAAACTCCACTCAACATTATTATCTGTGAAAACTTAATTGGAGCAGACTCTTTTCTGCGTGAAAAAATCTGCGAACTTTTGAGTGCAGATGAAGTCGAAAAGTTTGATTCTCGCGTCGGTTTGGTGGAAGCCTCGATCGGTCGTATGGTCCCAATTCAGACCCCTGAAATGACCAAAAACGATCCGCTTCGTGTTTGCGTTGAACCATTCTGCAATTTGATCGTTGACCGTGATGCATTCCGCGGTGAGATCCCGCCTGTCGTGAATATGTCAGCATATGCTCCGTTCCAACTCTACATTGAGCGTAAACTCTATGTCCACAATATGGGGCATTCTATGACCGCGTATCTTGGACAACTCAAAGGCTATGAGTATATTTGGCAGGCGATCGAAGATCCGGAAATTGAGACCATTGTTCAGCGCGGTATGACCGCGACCGCTTTGGCTCTCTCGCTTCGCTACAATGTTCCGTTCAAGGATTTGTACGAGCATGTCGAAGATTTGCTTTATCGCTTTACCAATCGTAAACTGGGCGATACCGTGTTCCGCGTGGGACGTGATCTTCCGAGAAAACTTTCTCCCGATGATCGCTTGATCGGCGCAATTCGTGCATGCCTCGAAACAGGTGTCAATCCTGCACCGCTTTATGCGGCGGTCGCAGCGGCACTTCGTTTTGCACCGGATGAAACTTCCGAGAAACCTGCAAGTGAAATCTTGACTGAGATTTCCAAACTTAGTGTCGATTCCGAAGAATATCAGCAGATCATGCGCTATGCAGAATTGCTTGATGGAGAAAATGGAGTCGCAACTGTCCGTGCTGCAATTAAGCGCAGCATGAGCCAATACTAAAACAAAAAAGACGGCAATTTTAGTTGCCGTCTTTTTTTATGCAATCGTAAAGCCGAAATTCAGTTCAAACAAATATGCGATGAGTAGAAACAAGTAGATACAGAAGAGAATCGGAACCGTATAGCGGAATTTTGGTTTTGATGTTTTGTGATGAAACAACACCATTCCAACCAAAGCGCCAACGCAACCGCCGACGGCGGAAAGGGTCAGAAGCGCTTTTTCGGAAACACGAAACTGTTTTCGAACCGCAAACAGTTTGTCCAGACCAAAAGCGATTAAGGTTATCAGATTAATTACGGAGAGATACAGCACTCCGCTCAGTTCAAAAAACTCCATAAATTCACCACTCAAAAAGAAAACACACCAAATGAAACATTTGGTGCAAAAAAACTTGACACGTTGACAAGAGTATGATATGATAAATATCTCTATGAATATGTTTAAGGGCCGATATCCCTTACGGATTAATTTTACCACCGTTTGATTGGCTTGACAAGTATATTCCTAGCGTTTTCGACAACCCTTCCGGGTGTGTCGAAAGAAGTGTTTGAAATGATAAACGGGAGTGATGAATTTCATGGTCAAAGACGTCAAGTACGGAAAGACTCTGCGTAAGAGTTATGCCCACATCGATGAGATTCTGCAAATGCCGAATTTAATCGAAATTCAAAAGGATTCCTATCGCTGGTTCCTGGAGACCGGGTTGCGTGAAGTGTTCAACGATGTTGATGCGATCACCGACTATTCCGGCAATCTGGAGCTCAGCTTTGTCGACTATGTTTTGGAGGATACTCCGAAATATTCGGTCAAGGAATGCAAAGAGCGTGATGCAACCTATGCAGCACCGCTCAAAGTAACTGTGCGTTTGCGCAACAAAGAAACCGAAGAAATTAAGGAACAGGAAATCTTCATGGGTGACTTCCCGAAGATGACCCGTACCGGTACCTTTGTCATCAACGGCGCTGAACGCGTGGTTGTTTCTCAGATCGTTCGTTCCCCGGGTATGTACTTTGAAGGGAAGACCGATCGCTCGGATAGCGCAATTTATAGTGCAACCGTCATCCCGTACCGTGGTGCATGGTTGGAATACGAGACGGATTTGAATGACGTCTTCTATATCCGTATCGACAAAAACCGTAAACTTCCGATTACATCTTTTATTCGTTCGCTTGGTCTGACCACCGATGAAGACATCATCCGTGTATTCGGCGAAGACGAGCGTATTCTTGCTACTTTGGAAAAGGATACTTCCAAGACCGAAGAAGAAGCACTCATCGAAATTTACAAGCGTTTGCGTCCGGGTGAACCGCCGACAATCGACGGCGCAAAGACCTTGATCAACAACTTGTTCTTTGACGCAAGACGCTATGACCTTTCCAATGTCGGTCGTTATAAGTACAATAAGAAGATGTGTATCGTTCCGCGTATCGCAAACCGCAAGCTGATGCTTCCGGTTGTCGATCCGTTCACCGGTGAAATTTTGGCGGAAGCGGAAGAAATTCTGACCCGTGCACGCGCAGAAGAACTCGCAAGCAAGGGTGTCAACGAAGTCGTGCTCGATATTGACGGCAAGGCGGTCAAGGTCTTTGGCAACGGCATGGTTGATATGAAGGACTTTGTTGATTTTGACCCGCAGGAATGCATGGGTATCCATGAAAAGGTGCGTTTGAGTGTTCTGAAGGAACTGATGGAACAGTTCCAGGGCGAAGATCTCAAGAACGCAATCATCGAACGCCGTGATGACTTGATTCCGAAGCACATCATCATCGATGATATTTTTGCTTCCATCAACTACTTGCTGGGTCTTGCATACGGTTTAGGCAACACTGACGACATTGACCACCTGGGTAATCGTCGTCTCCGCTCGGTCGGTGAACTGTTGCAGAACCAGTTCCGTATTGGTTTCGCTCGTATGGAACGCGTTATCCGCGAACGCATGACCATCCAGGATCTGGATATCGTTACCCCGCAGTCTCTCATCAACATTCGTCCTGTAACTGCAGCACTCAAGGAATTCTTCGGTTCCTCTCCGCTTTCGCAGTTTATGGATCAGAACAACCCGCTTGCTGAACTGACTCATAAGCGTCGTATGTCTGCGCTTGGTCCGGGCGGTTTGTCCCGTGAACGCGCAAACTTTGAAGTCCGTGACGTTCACTACAGCCACTTTGGACGTATGTGCCCGATCGAGACTCCGGAAGGTCCGAACATCGGCTTGATTTCTTACCTCTCGAGCTTTGCTCGCATCAATGAGTACGGCTTCATCGAAGCACCGTACCGTAAGATCGACAAGGAAACCGGCAAGGTTACCGATATTGTCGAATACATGACTGCTGATGTGGAAGATCAGTACATCATTGCACAGGCAAATGAACCGCTCGATGAAAACGGTTGCATCAAGGCAGACCGCGTTACCTGCCGTGTTCGTGAAGAAATCGTTGAAGTTGAAAAGTCCCGCATTGATTACATCGACGTATCTCCGCGTATGATGGTTTCCATCGCAACCGCGATGATCCCGTTTCTTGAAAACGACGACGCAAACCGTGCGCTCATGGGTTCGAACATGCAGCGTCAGGCAGTTCCGCTTCTCATTCCGGAAGCACCGATCGTTGCAACCGGTATGGAATATAAAGCAGCGGTTGATTCCGGTGTTTGTGAATTGGCTGAAGGCGACGGCGTGGTTACCGCAGTGAGTGCTGACAGCGTTGAAATTCGCTACGATAACGGCGACATCAAGGAATATGAACTCACCAAGTTTATGCGTTCCAACCAGGGTACTTGCATCAACCAACGCCCGATCGTCTTCAAGGGCGACCGCGTAAGCGAGGGTACCGTCATTGCTGACGGTCCGTCCACCGATAACGGTGAAATCTCACTTGGTAAGAACATCCTGGTCGGTTATATGAACTGGGAAGGCTACAACTACGAAGACGCAATTCTTCTGAATGAGCGTTTGGTTCGCGACGATGTATACTCTTCCATCCACATTGAAGAGTATGAAACCGAAGCACGTGATACCAAACTCGGTAGTGAAGAAATCACCCGCGACATTCCGAATGTCGGTGAAGATGCACTCCGTGATTTGGACGAACGCGGTATCATCCGTGTCGGTGCAGAAGTCCGCTCCGGTGATATCTTGGTCGGTAAGGTTACCCCGAAGGGTGAAACCGAACTCACCGCGGAAGAACGTTTGCTCCGTGCAATCTTCGGTGAAAAGGCACGCGAAGTCCGTGATACTTCTCTCCGTGTACCGCACGGCGAAAGTGGTATCATTGTTGATGTAAAGGTGTTCACTCGCCAGGCTGGCGACGAACTCAACCCGGGTGTCAACATGGTCGTTCGCTGCTACATCGCTCGTAAGCGTAAGATCTCTGTCGGTGATAAGATGGCAGGTCGCCACGGTAACAAGGGTGTTGTTTCCCGTATTTTGCCGCAGGAAGATATGCCGTACTTGCCGGATGGCACACCGCTCGATATCGTTCTGAACCCGCTGGGTGTTCCGTCTCGTATGAACATCGGTCAGGTTCTCGAAGTTCACTTGGGTTACGCTGCGCATGAACTTGGCTGGAAGGTTGCAACTCCGGTCTTTGACGGCGCAAAGGAAACTGATATCGAAGAAACACTGAAACTTGCAAACCTCAGCCCGGACGGAAAGAGCGTCCTTTACGATGGACGTACCGGACTTGCATTTGATAACCCGGTTACCGTCGGTTATGTATACTTCCTGAAGTTGCACCACTTGGTTGACGACAAGATCCATGCTCGTTCTACCGGTCCGTACTCGCTGGTTACTCAGCAGCCGCTCGGTGGTAAGGCACAGTTCGGCGGTCAGCGTTTCGGTGAAATGGAAGTTTGGGCTCTGGAAGCATATGGCGCAGCATACACGCTTCAGGAAATCCTGACCGTTAAGTCTGACGATATCGTTGGTCGTGTCAAGACTTACGAAGCAATCGTTAAGGGTCATAATGTACCGGAACCGGGTGTTCCGGAATCCTTCAAAGTCTTGATCAAAGAATTGCAGTCTCTCTGTCTCAATGTCTGTGTGCTTGATAAGAACATGGAAGAAATCGAGCTGAAAGATGAGGACGATGATGAACCGTTTGCAAGATTCCAGCGCGAGGAAGAATCCTACGTGATGGACACCGATCTCGATCAGGCTGGATACTTGATGGACGATGAAGAAACCACAGATTCTGACGATGAAATGGATTTCGATCTGATGTCCGACGCTGATTTTGACGAAGCCGACATGTATGACGGCGAAGAAACACTGTAAGACGGGAGGAGCAGACGAATATGAGTTATACTACTTTTGAAGCAATTAAAATTGGTCTTGCATCGCCCGATATGATTCGGGAATGGTCTTATGGTGAAGTCAAAAAACCCGAGACCATCAACTACAGAACTTTGAAACCGGAAAAGGACGGCTTGTTCTGCGAACGCATCTTTGGTCCGATGAAGGACTGGGAATGCCATTGCGGTAAGTACAAGAAGATCCGTTATAAAGGCAAAATCTGTGATCGCTGCGGCGTTGAAGTTACCAAGGCAAAGGTTCGCCGTGAACGTATGGGTCACATCGAACTTGCAGCACCGGTTTCTCACATTTGGTACTTTAAGGGCATCCCGTCCCGTATGGGCTTGATCCTTGATTTGTCCCCGCGTGTACTCGAAAAAGTTCTTTATTTCGCTTCTTACATCGTAACCGATCCGGGATTCACTCCGCTGGAAAAGATGCAAATTTTGAGCGAAAAAGAATACCGCGATATGCGACTCAAGTACGAAGACGATTTCAAGGCAGGTATGGGTGCAGAGGCGATTATTGAACTTCTGCGTGAATTGGATCTTGAGAAACTTTCCGCAGAACTGCGTGAAGAACTCAGAACCACCAGCGGTCAGAAGAAGATGCGCATCATTAAGCGTCTTGAAGTTGTAGAAGCATTCCGTGCTTCCAACAACCGTCCGGAATGGATGATCATGACTGTTCTTCCGGTTATTCCGCCGGAAATCCGCCCGATGGTTCAGCTCGATGGTGGCCGTTTCGCGACCAGCGATCTGAACGACCTTTACCGCCGTGTTATCAACCGTAACAACCGTCTGAAAAGACTTTTGATGCTCAAGGCACCGGATATCATTGTCCGTAACGAAAAGAGAATGCTTCAGGAAGCTGTTGACGCGCTGATCGATAACGGTCGCCGCGGCAGACCGGTTACCGGTCCGAACAACCGTGCACTCAAGTCTCTTTCCGATATGCTGAAGGGTAAGCAGGGGCGTTTCCGCCAGAACTTGCTCGGTAAGCGTGTTGACTATTCCGGTCGTTCGGTTATCGTTGTCGGTCCGGAACTCAAAATCTATCAGTGCGGTTTGCCAAAAGAAATGGCACTCGAATTGTTCAAGCCGTTTGTCATGAAAAAACTCGTGGAAGACGGTTTCGCAAACAACATCAAGAGTGCAAAGAAGATGGTCGAGCGTCAGCAGCGTGAAGTTTGGGATGCTTTGGAAACCATCATCAAAGAACATCCGGTTCTGCTCAACCGTGCACCTACCTTGCACCGCTTGGGTATCCAGGCGTTTGAGCCGATTTTGGTTGAAGGTCGTGCGCTCAAGTTGCATCCGCTCGTTTGTACCGCATTTAACGCGGACTTCGACGGTGACCAGATGGCAGTTCACGTACCGCTTTCCGCTGAAGCACAGGCAGAAGCTCGCTTCTTGATGCTCTCCGCAAACAACTTGCTCAAACCGCAGGATGGTAAGCCGGTTACCGTTCCGTCTCAGGACATGGTCTTGGGTGCTTACTACCTGACCGTTGAACGTGAAGAACAGGGTACCGGTAAGGTCTTCCGAGATATGGACGAAGTTCAGCTCGCACTTGATGAAAAAATCATCGGACTCCATTCTCCGATCAAGATGCGCATCACTCGCGTAATCGACGGTGTTGAAAAGACCGGTATCATTGACTGTACTGCAGGTCGCTTGATCTTCAACGCACCGATCCCGCAGGATCTCGGTTTTGTCGATCGTTCTGACCCGGCACATGAACTTGATCTCGAAGTCAACTTCGTTGTTACCAAGAAAGAACTTGGTAAAATCATTGAAAAGTCCATCCACAAGCATGGCTTTGCGGATACTGCAGAATTGCTTGATAATTTGAAGAATCTCGGATTCAAGTATTCTACTCGCGGTGCAATGACCATCTCGGTTTCCGACATGGTTATCCCGAAGGAAAAGTACGAATACATTTCTGAAACCGAAAAGCGTGTTGCTGATATTGAAAAGCAGTTCAAGAAGGGCTTTATCACCGATGACGAACGTTATCGTTTGGTTATCGAAGAGTGGACCAAGACCACCAAAAACGTTACAGGCGCGCTGGAAAAAGCACTTGATCGCTTCAACCCGATCTTTATGATGGCTCATTCCGGTGCTCGTGGTTCCATGAATCAGATCCGTCAGCTTGCAGGTATGCGTGGTTTGATGGCGAACACCGCAGGTAAGGCGATTGAAATTCCGATTAAGGCAAACTTCCGTGAAGGTCTGTCTGTTTTGGAATACTTCATTTCTTCCCGTGGTGCGCGTAAGGGTCTCGCTGATACCGCGCTTCGTACCGCGGACTCCGGTTACCTGACTCGTCGTCTGGTCGACGTTTCGCAGGATGTTATCATCCGCGAGCACGACTGTGGCGCAACCGATGGTATCGAAGTCTATGAAATTAAAGACGGCAACCAGACCATCGAACCGCTTCGCGATCGTTTGATCGGCCGTTATGCGGTTGATCCGGTCTACGACAATGATGGCAATCTCATCATTGACAACAACACCATCATTCGTGATGCTGATGCTGACCGTATTGTTGCAGCGGGCATTACTTCTCTCAAGATTCGCTCTGTTCTCAAGTGTCGCGCACGCCATGGCGTTTGTTCCAAGTGCTACGGTGCAAACCTTGCAAACGGTGAGGCGGCGAACATCGGCGAATCCGTCGGTATCATTGCGGCACAGTCCATCGGTGAACCGGGTACTCAGCTTACCATGCGTACCTTCCATACCGGTGGTGTCGCGGGTGATGACATTACCCAGGGTCTGCCGCGTGTTGAAGAACTCTTCGAAGGCAGAAAGCCGAAGAAGATGGCAATCATCTCCGAATGCGCAGGTATCGTTCAGTTTGAGGAAATCAAGAAGAACGCACCGCGTAGCATCGTAGTTGCTGATGAAAAGACCGGTGAAGTTCACACCTATGCGATCCCGTTTGGTTCTGTGCTTAAGGTTTCTGAAGGTCAGCACGTCGAATGTGGCGATCCGTTGACCGAAGGTGCATTTAACCCGCATGACGTCCTTCGCGTATTGGGTGTCTCTGCAGTTCAGAACTATCTCATCCGTGAAGTTCAGCGCGTTTACCGTCAGCAGGGCGTTGATACCAATGACCGCCATATCGAAGTTATCGTTCGCCAGATGATGCGTAAAGTTCGTGTTGATGAACCGGGTGACACCGAACTGCTTACCGGCGCAATGGTTGATATCTTTGAGTTTGAAGATGCAAACGAAAAAGTGCGTCAGCGTATTGCAGCAGGTGAAGAAGCACTTACCGAAGCAACTTACATTCCTGTCCTGCTTGGTATTACCAAAGCATCCCTTGCAACCGATTCCTTCTTGTCTGCGGCATCCTTCCAGGAGACCACTCGTGTCTTGACTGAAGCTGCAATCAAGGGCAAAATCGATCCGCTGCTTGGTCTTAAGGAAAATGTTATCATCGGTAAACTCATCCCTGCAGGTTCCGGTATGGACCGCTATCGCGACTTTGATGTTGAAGTGGAATCCGATTCCATTGAAACCGTCGAAGAAATTGATGCATAATCAGATAAAAGGACTGACAATAGTCAGTCCTTTTGTTTTAGAACATCGAGACATGATAGCCGTGTAAATTATAAAGTCTTCCGGAGACAGCTTTCGCATCTTTTGCCGGCAGGCTAAGTCTTAGTTGACATTCACCTGATGTTTTTGGTCCGTCTACTTCAATAATCGGTAGCAGGTTACTGTGCATTTGCTCATCAAGGTCGCTGTTTGATAAGGGGCGAATCGGCAAGATAATTTTGGTTTTTCGTGCATGATTTTGTTTGAGTAAAGAAATACTATGATCAGATAAGGTTGTTTGATGTTTGATATTTCGGATCGCATCTTCGGCGAAGTCAATGTTTTCAAACGTTGCCTGTACAACTTTGCTTTCCATGAAATACACCTCCATATATAGTTTGCGCAGAGATGGATATCTGACACTTGAAAGAAAATGCCACACATGTATTTGTGTGGCATTTTTCGTTTTTTGCAGAAAAAGGGAAGGGGAGTGATATCTACGAAATCTTGTGTCCATGAAATATGATATACACAACGTATATGCGTGGTTGCGAAGTTTACATAAAAAAGTTTACATAAAACTTGAAAATGCATGACGAAAACTTGAAAAAATACTGAAAATCACTTGAAATTTCAAGCAAAATGCGGTACAATTTATTTCCAAAGTTTTATGTAAAGTTAAGGAGATGCGATTGTGGCAAAAGAACTTCGGGTAGGATTTATCGGCGGAGGAAACATGGCGGGCGCAATGATTGATGCTGTGTTGCAGTCCGGGCTGTTGTCGGCGGATTCGCTGTCCGTGTTTGATCCCAATACTGATATTTGCGACTCTCTTCGCGCTAAGGGTCTGCGGATCGCATTAAACAATTCGCAACTGGCGCAGGAATGCGATATCGTATTTTTGGCGGTGAAGCCACAGATTGTTTCTCTTGTCTTGCCTGAACTTTGCGGGAAACTCGACGGGAAGTGTTTGGTCTCAATTGCTGCAGGTGTTTCTGTCGAATCCTTGCGTTCGGTGCTCGGACCGAATACTGATTTGATCCGCGTTCTCCCCAATACACCGATGTTGGTGATGCGTGGTGCAACGGTTATTGCAAATCCCAAAGAGTGTAACAGCGAGTTTTTGGATTTGGTTGTTCAAATTTTTCATGCTGCTGGCATGGTGGAATTTCTGGACGAATCGCTCATCAATGCGGTGATTCCCGTCTCCAGTTCTTCTCCTGCATTTTTCTTCCGTTTTGTACGGGCGATGGCAGAATCGGCAACCAAGAACGGGATTCCCTATGGGGAAGCGCTTCGCCTTGCGATTGAAACCATGCACGGTGCCGCGCATATGATGCGTGAAAGCGGAAAAACACCTGATGAATTGATTGCACAGGTTTCGTCCAAGGGTGGCACAACGGTTGCGGCACTTTCTGCGTTTGATGATCGCGATTTTGAAGGATTAATGGATGATGCGTTTGCGCGTTGTATCAACCGCGCAAATGAGCTTGGAAAACAATAACATATTTTCTCCTTTCGTCTCATAATGATAGAGATGAAAGGGGACGAGTTGTGTGAAACATCATTTTTCTGATTCTGTCGACCAAGTGCAGTCGCCAAATCGCTTGTTTTTTTTGTTTTCTGCAGCACTGCTGTTCGGGGTAGTGTGCGGCGTGATCACCGCATATTTTTTGGATTTTAACGCGCAACAGGCATTGTATTCCGATGTAACAGGGTTCTTATCCGATCCGCGTTCCGACACCGTCTCGATTTGGCAGTCGCTTTGGAGCATCGGTCGCATCCCGTTGATGATTGTACTTTTAGCTTTCACCTGCTTCGGTGTGATCGGAGTCCCGGTTTCGGTCGGGATGCAAGGGTATTTGCTTTCTTTTACAACTGCAGTCATGGTACGTCTTCTTGGGTTCAAGGGACTGCTCCTTGGTATCGCCGGATTCGGCATTCAAGCGTTGTTTTTGATACCGTGCATTCTGTTGTGGTCCACACAATCGTTTTCGGTTTCGAAACAGTTTTTGAAAATGCTGATCCCAACGAAACATGCTGAACCGCAGGGGATGATCGTTTTTCCGCGCGGGTTCTTTTTTGCTCTGTTTTTGGGCGTAGTCATGTTGATTTTTGGTGCAATACTTGATTATTTTTTTGCAAGACAATTGATTTCATTCG
This sequence comes from Oscillospiraceae bacterium, assembly GCA_015067485.1. Classification (GTDB taxonomy): domain Bacteria; phylum Bacillota; class Clostridia; order Oscillospirales; family JAAYXM01; genus SIG510. Next base: position 39,775 of record SVMJ01000001.1, on the reverse strand, counting down.
TTTCCAATACATTTATTCTACATTGAAAGGAGGGTATCGGCAGATATGAGTTACCTTGATCAGTTTGAACAGTATTTAATCGACGAAAAACACGCATCGGAAAACACGATCAGTTCATATTTGCGTGATATCCGACATTTCACAGAGTATCTTACCGCATCCGGCATCAAGTCGGTGGAACGAGTCAAAACACAGGACATATCGAACTTTCTCAAAGAACTGCAGGGAATGGGGAAATCCCAAGCCACCGTGACGCGCAACATCGCCTCGGTGCGTAGTTTCTATCAGTTTTTGGCACTGAAAGGTGTTGTCCGCACCAATCCGACCGCGAATATCAAATATACCAAAGCGGTCAAGAAACTCCCGCAGATTTTAACCGGTAGCGAAGTGGAACTTTTGCTCAGCCAACCGGATTGCAGTACACTCAAAGGATATCGTGATAAAGCAATGCTGGAACTTCTGTATGCAACCGGTATCCGCGTGAGTGAACTGATCCAACTCAATTTGAATCACATCAATTTGGATCTCGGTTTTATCCGTTGTACCACAGGCACAAAAGAACGCATGATCCCTCTTTATCCTGCGGCGATCAAAGCGGTTTCCGACTATTGCCGCCTGGCTCGCAAGATGCTGGTAACTTCCAAGAGCGAAAAGGCATTGTTTGTCAACTTAAACGGCGAGCGCATGACCCGTCAGGGTTTTTGGAAACTGATCAAGAATTATCAGGAATCTGCAAATATCCGTAAGGAGATCACGCCGCATACTCTGCGCCACTCGTTTGCCGCTCATCTTTTGGAAAACGGAGCAGATCTCCGTTCTATCCAGGAGATGTTGGGTCATGCAGACATTTCTTCTACGCAAATCTATTCGCAGATGATCCAGGAAAATATGAAGAAAACCTATCAGAAGTTCCACCCGAGAGCATAAAAGGAGAAACACAAATGAAAGATATGGAACGCCGTCGTAAAAATAAATTTTTTGCGTTTTTTGAATTACTCTATCGTAAATTCCCCAAATTAGTCGCACTCAATTTGGTTTACTTTCTCTGCATTTTGCCGCTCATTTGCGCCGCTTTCTATTTGGTGCTCGGTTTGTTTGAAGTTTCTCCTGAAATCATCGACAATACATATGCGGCAAAGGTCTTTTTGAAACTCGGTGGAATCCCGTGGCTTCCGTCTGTTGTGAAAGGTGCTTTGGTGCTTATTTCTGCAGTCGCGTTCGGTCCGCTCACTTGCGGGTTCACCTATGTCATCCGCAACCACGCAACCGAGCAACACGCTTGGTTTTCAGACTTCTTCAGCCGTGCAAAGGAAAACTGGAAACAGGGTATCCTGCTTGGCTTTATTGACATCATGCTGTGTGTCTGCTTGATTTTGTATCTCGCAATGGATATCAGCGTGATCGCATCGCAAACCGTATATTATTACATGATTTTATGCATGAAGTACATTGCGATTTTCGCATCGGTCCTGTATTTCATGATGCGCTTTTACACTTATACAATGGCGGTTTCGGTCGAGCTAAAACTCAGGGATATTTTTCGCAACGCACGCTTGTTCTTGGTATTGGGCGCAGGGCGTAATTTGCTCGCGCTCCTGATTATCGTAATCGCGGTGTTCTCGTTCCTTTCCACATCGTTTATCGACATTGTATTGCTCGCGACGTTCTTGTTCTCGTGCTGTGCATTTGTCGCGATGTATCTCACATTCCCGGTCGTGAAAAAATATATGTATCCGTCGGAAGAATCCGAAGTAATTGAAGAAGAAACAGAAGAGGATGCCAATTAGGCATCCTCTTTTTTATCATCTCGTTTCATTGATGAGAGCGGATTTGCGCGAGTCGCCAGGCGCATATCATCACTATCGACGTGCGTGTATATTTCGGTCGTATTCAGATTTTTATGCCCCAAAACTTCTTGCAGTACACGCAGATCAACACCGCTGCGGTACATTAGAGTCGCAGATGTATGGCGGAGTTTATGCACCGAAATCCGTGGGTCCAAATTTGCAAGTGCACAATATTTTTTGACCAGCCATTTTACAGTCTCTGTGCTGATTCGGTTCTTTTTTTGGCTGATGAAGAGAGCATTTGCATCCTTGGCAGGAATCCCGTTGATTGCTTTGCGGATGGGGAGATATTCATTTAAGGCATCCAAACAAGCATCATTCAGATAGAGCATCCGTTCACGGTTACCTTTTCCGAGTACGCGCAAACGGTCACCCTGAATATCGTTCAGATTGATTCCCACCAATTCGGAAACACGCATCCCACAGTTTAGAAACAGCATGATGATGCAGTAGTCGCGAATCTCGTTCTTGCCCGAAATGTGGGAGAGCAGTGCTTTGCTGGACTCCAGATCCAGATACTTCACCAAAGATTTCTTTTGCTTTGGAAGTTCCAATTCCTTTGCGGGATTGTTTTCGATGAGTTGCGCTTTGCGTTCCAAATAAAAGAAAAAAGAACGAATCGCCGAGACTTTGCGGGAGCGGGAAGATGATTCCAAACCGTAACGGGTGGAAGGGCTGTTTTTGTGTTTCTCACGGTCACGGCTGAGATAATCCAAAAACTGATAGATATCGGTCAACTTGATTTTTTTGATAAAATCCAAGTCAATGTCGTTGATGGGAATAGCATTGAGTTCATCCAGTGAGTAATCTTCACCAAAATGACAACGCATAAAGCGGAAAAACAGACGCAAGTCAAGATAATATTGGTCAGCGGTTTTTGGGGATTTGCCGCTGATGGTAACAAGGTAACTTGTAAAGTCACGCAGGATGGAGGGCATTTCACTGCGATAATCAACTGCCACAAAAACCACCACCTTTCTCTTTTTTTACATTATAGCATAAAAAAGAGATTGATGCAATTTCAGCACTATTTTTTGCACTTTTACATAAACTGTTACGAGAAGGGCGGGGAAAGAGTGGGAGTTCGATTTCGGAAAAAGTATCGGTTTGATATGTTTATTATTTTATTTCTTTTAGTTCTGCTGGTGATAAGTATCAACTTGATTTTTTATAAAGTTCAGCCAATGATTCTTGAATATGCATCCGCCGCACTCTATCAAAAAGCGTATCTCGGAGCAAATGAGATCATCCGCGACATTGTGAAAACCGAAGGTGTTGCGTATGAGAATCTGGTCGATGTGGAAAAGGATTCTACCGGGAAAATCTCGTCTTTGCAAACGAATTCAATGAAATTAAACCAAATCAAAACCGAGCTTTTGATGCGGCTGCTCCGCACACTTCGAGATAAAGAAGAAAGTCTAATCCGTATCCCGATGGGAAATCTCACGAAAAACATTTTTCTCTCGGGTCGCGGTCCGAAAATGCCGATCAAAGTGCTTCCCGTGCAATCGATCGAGGCAGAATATGAAAATGAATTTTCGTCTGCCGGAATCAATCAGACACACCATCGAATCATGATGAATATCACGATACATACCGGGATTTTATACCCTGTCGAGCATGAGAAGACCAGTCTTATTATCAGCGTTTGCCTTGCAGAAATGATTTTGGTGGGCGATGTACCGGATTTCTTCGCAACCGTTGAATGATGGAGAAAAATCTGTTATAATAACATTATCTGAGATAAGGGAGAAAATCGTATGGATCAGATCAAACAGGAACTGGAACAACTGAAACAAACCATACAAGAGCATAGCACGCGTTACTATGTGCAGGATGCACCGACAATTTCAGATTATGAATACGATATGCTCATGCAAAGACTCAAGCAAATCGAAGCGGAGCACCCCGAACTGATCACCGAAGATTCGCCCACGCAACGCGTTGGCGGGGCTGTATCGTCGCAGTTTGAAGAATACACGCATCCGATTCCGCTTGATAGTTTGCAGGACGTATTTTCCGAGGAAGAAGTGTTCGCGTTTGATGCGCGCGTCCGCGAAGGTGTGGAAAATCCGACTTATGTGGTCGAGTGCAAGATCGATGGGTTGTCCGTTTCTTTGGAGTATGAAGACGGAAAACTCGTTCGCGGTATCACACGTGGCGACGGTGTAAAGGGTGAAGTGGTTACCCCAAATATCCGTACCATCCGCTCTGTTCCTATGAGTATTCCAAATGCTCCGAAACGATTGATCGTACGCGGTGAAGTGTATATGCCGCACGAAGTGTTCCTTGAATTAAACGAAGTGCGCGAAGATCGTGGGGAAGCACTGTTTGCAAATCCGCGCAATGCGGCGGCGGGTTCACTCCGTCAGCTGGATCCGAAAATCGCGGCAGAACGCAAACTCGACATCATTATCTTCAATCTGCAGTTGGCAGAAGGTGTGGAATTCAAGACCCACCGCGAGTCGCTTGATTATCTCAAACAAGCAGGATTTCGGACAAGTCCGTTCTATCAAGGTTTTTCTACCATTGAAGAAGCATTTGATGAAGTGTTGAGACTTGGTGAACTGCGCGGAGAATTGCCGTTCCAAATCGACGGCGCGGTCATCAAAGTCGATGATTTGGCACAACGCCCGCTTCTCGGAAAAACAAGTAAGTTCCCCAAGTGGGCGGTGGCATACAAATATCCGCCCGAACAAAAACAAACCGTCTTACGTGATATTGTCATCCAGGTCGGGCGTACCGGTGTTCTGACGCCGAATGCAGTTTTAGAACCCGTGCGAGTGGCAGGGGTTACTGTGAGTCGTGCAACCCTGCATAATCGCGATTTTATCAAAGAGCGCGACATCCGCATCGGTGATACGGTGGTCGTGCAAAAAGCAGGAGATATCATCCCTGAGATTGTGCGCGTGGTAAATGAAAAACGCCTTGACGGTGCGGCTCCGTTTGAAATGCCAACCGAGTGTCCTGCGTGTGGCGCACCTGTTTATCAGGAAGAAGACGAGGCGGCGGTGCGTTGCCAAAACTCGATGTGTCCTGCACAGGTGCGACGGAATGTCATCCATTTTGCATCGCGCGGTGCAATGGATATCGAAGGTCTCGGACCTGCTTTGGTTGATTTGCTTGTAAGCGAGAATTTGGTATCAAATCCTGCGGATCTGTATGCTTTGAGAATCTCCGATGTTGCGATGCTTCCGCGTATGGGTGAGAAATCCGCACAGAATCTAATGGACGGTATCGAAAAATCCAAGGAAAATGATTTAGGAAGACTGCTCTTTGCACTTGGGATCCGTCATGTCGGACAGAAAACCGCCAAGGTGATTTCGCAGTATTTCGGCTCAATGGATGCGATTGCAAAGGCAAGCGAAGAAGAATTGTGTGCGATTGAAGATGTCGGACCTGCAACTGCACACAGTCTGGTGAATTGGTTTGAAACCGCAGATGAGTATTTGCTGAAACTCCGTGAAGCAGGAGTGAATATGAACGACATTTCGGAAGTAACCGATGACCGATTGGCAGGAAGTGTGTTTGTTTTGACAGGTTCTCTTTCTGCGTTCACCCGCGATGAGGCGAGCGCAATGATCGCACGCCTTGGAGGAAAAGTTGCATCTTCGGTCTCAAAGAAAACGAATTATGTTGTTGCGGGGGAAAATGCAGGATCAAAACTTACGAAAGCACAGGAACTCGGAATCACAGTTTTGAGCGAGAGTGAATTTTTGCAACTGGTAGGCGAAGAGGAAGAAGTTCAACTCACATTTTAGAAGGAGTCATCAAAATGGTTTTTAAGACAGATTTGACAGAACGTGATTTTATCGGATTGAATTGGCTCATGAGTAAATCGTCGACTTATTTGTTTTCGGTCATGCTCGGGCTATTCTTCGGCGGGACTTTGTATGCAAAAATGCCGGATAAATTATTGCAGTTGATTCTGCTTGCGGTGGTTCTGTTCGGTGTTGCGCTAACACTTGGATACATTTATATCCAGCGTCGCTCTGTTTCGATTTACCGCCGTGCGGATGTTTCGGATGAGTTAAAACTGGTTTTGGATGACAAAGGGATCGTTCAAACATCCAACTCCGGTGAGACAGAACTTTTGTGGGAAGATGTTTTCTCGGTTCGCAAGAACCGTGAGTGCTATTTTGTGTTTTTGAATCCCAAACAGGCATTCTATTTCCCAAAACGAAACTTTGAACCAAATCAGGAAGCAATCTTTTTGGAGCTTCTTGGGAAATCGGTTGATCCGAAGAAAATGAAAATTTAATTGAAAAGACTGAACCGGTTCGGTTCAGTCTTTTTTTGTTCTAAAGTACTCATCGAAATCATAGGATGGGTTAGCGGAAAGGAACGGTGATACAGATGAAATATGACACATATTTGAAAAAATGCTACGGACAGGCCGTGCAAAGTTTGCCGCCGCGCCTGCGCGCCTGTGCGATGAAACAATCTGATGAGATTCAAAAAACCGCATCGGAATTTCGCTTGCGTGCGGGACAACACATGGTGATCACAACCTCGTGCGGAGATAAAATCGCGGACACGGATTCGGTTGTACGGCACGAGGAGCTCTCTGCAATGCTTGATTTGATTACGGGCAGTTCACTTCACTGTGCGGAAGAAAGTTTGAAAAACGGCTACATAACGCTTCCCGGCGGACACCGTGTGGGTCTATGCGGGACTGCTGTCACCAAAAATCGTGAAATTGCATTTGTCAAGAATCTGTCTTCGGTGTCTGTTCGTATTGCGCGGGAGATCAAAGGGGTCTCTGATGAAGTTCTCCCGTTTGTTTTGCAGAACGGAAGTTTTGAAAACACGCTGATTGTGTCTGCGCCGGGGTGCGGAAAAACAACGCTTTTGCGTGATTTGATACGGAAACTCGCGGGGAAAACCACACCGCACTACCGAATCTCACTCATCGATGAACGTGGGGAAATTGCGGCAAAATGGAGCGGTGTGCCGCAATTGGATGTTGGAGTGCACACCGACGTTTTAGACGGTGTCTGCAAAGCTGATGGGTGCATGATGCTTCTTCGTACCATGTCGCCACAAATTATCGCAATGGACGAAATTACCGCGCCTGAAGATGTGAAAGCGCTGAAATACGCGAGTCATTGCGGGGTGGGCCTTCTTGCGACCGCACACGGATATGATCTGGACTGCCTGATGAGCAGACCGCTTTACCGCGAAATGATGGATCAGGGGATTTTTTGTTACTGCATTGTGATCGAAATGAAACACGGAGAGCGAAATATCAAGATGATCGAATTGTAAAAACGGAGGAGAACCATGCTCAAGATGATAGGTGTCGTGATGATTTGTTTCAGCAGTGCGATGATCGGGATCTCGGTCGGAAACCGAATCAAAACAAGGTGCAAGGTGCTTTCGGGATTTATCAGCGCGATTGATTGTATGTGTGCTGAGATTACGTGTCTTTTGACCCCAATCGAAGAGATTTTAGAGAAACTTGTCGCACAACAGAGCGAGCCGACACGGAAGTTTTTTTATGGGTGCCTGCTCGCACACAAAAGAAGAAAAGAATCACGGTTTTCCGATATTTGGCAGGAAGAACTCACCCGTGCAGAAGACTTGTGTCTCAAAGAGGGGGATATTCCGCTTTTTGCGGAAATCGGGAATTCCTTTGGTCGCTATACGGGCGAAGAACAGGTGCGAGTGCTCGGTGGCATCCGAGAAAAACTCGTTCAGCTTCAAAAATCTGCGCAGGAAGAAAGTTCCAGGAATGTCCGACTGTACCGCAGTTTGGGTATTACGTGTGGAATTGCGCTGGTGATCTTATTGATTTAAGGTGAAAAAATGCAGGTTGAAATGATATTCAAAGTGGCGGCGATCGGGATTTTGGTATCGGTACTCAATCAGTTGCTAATCCGATCGGGTCGCGAAGAACAAGCCATGATGACAACCCTTGCAGGTTTGATCGTGGTACTGATGATGATCGTGCAGGAAATCAGCGACTTGTTTCGGTTTATCAAAACCACATTTGGGTTCTGAGAATGGAAATGATTTTGAAAGTAGTCGGGATCATCATCGTTTCAGCGGTTTTGATCACAACGTTGCGCCGTGATTTGCCCTCCGTTTCACTTCTGCTGGCTTTGGTTGCGATGATCGTGGTGTTTGAAACGGGCAGAGAAGCGCTCACTTCGGTCGTTTCGCTCGGACAAGATATTGCAAAACTCTCATCGGTTTCGGGAAAACAATTAGGGAGCATTTTGAAAGTCCTGGCAGTTACCGTTCTCACAAAACTAACCAGAGATTTTTGCAAAGATGCAGGGTGTGCCGGTCTTGCGGGAATGACCGAGATCGTGGGGAATGCCCTTGCGATCATCGCGGCGGCACCTCTTTTGGAAGAATTACTGAAGTTTATATCGTCGATTTAGACAGGATGTGAAACATTGAAGAAAATCATCATTTGTGCTATGTTCGTTCTGATGCTATCCTATACCTCTCTTGCGACCGAGACTGTAATGGAAGAACAGAAAGAAGCTTACGGACTGAATCGGGTGGCAGAGACCGTCAAAATAGACCGCGATACCACATTGGATGATGGTTTGAATGCACTACTCGAGCGTGCAACAAAAGAGTTTCGTGGAATCTTGACACAAGGAATTTCCTGTGTTGTGGTTGCAATCGCCATCTCTGCACTCTGCGGGATCGTGGGAACAATGTTCATGGGGGAACATCCGACGGTATTGTCGGTCTTGTCTGTGCTCGCGGTGATGGGTTCGGTCTTTGGCAGTACGGTTGGAATGATCGGAATCGGTCGCGCTGCGATTGAAGAGATCACAGCGTTTTCTCATGTTTTGATGCCGTCTCTCGTTACTGCGGGGATCGCGTCGGGAACACCACTCGGTGCATCCACACGTTACGGAATTACAATGTTGTTTTCCGATGCGTTGCTCACGATGATGCACAAGGTGTTTCTTCCGCTCGTTTATTCGTATTTTGGTGCGATCACGGCGAGTGCGGCATTATCCAATCGTTCTCTTGAGAAAATATCGGGATTTCTCAAATGGGCGATTACCGGGAGTCTCAAAGTTTTTCTCATGGTTTTTGTTGGATACATCACCGCCTCGGGACTCATTGCAAGCACTACCGATATGCTGGGGGTCAAAACCGCACAGTTTGCGATTAGCGGTGCGGTTCCGGTTGTTGGTGGGATCCTTGCGGATGCAGGTGAGACCGTGATTGCAGGTGCTTTGGCGATCAAAAACTCGATTGGCATAGTTGGAATGCTTGGGGTTCTTTCAATCATTTTAACGCCGTTTTTGACCCTTGGAGCAAACTACTGTTTGTTCAAAGTGGCGGCAGCACTGTCTGAACCGATGTGTGATAGTCGATTGGGTGGCTTGCTTGATAAAATCGGCGGCGGGCTGGGAATGGTTTTGGCAATGTTGGGATCGAGTGCATTGCTCCTGTTTATTTCAATCATTTCAGGGATGTATGTGATCGGAATGATATGAGAATGGAAGTGTAGAAATGAAGACATGGATTCTTTCAATCACGGCGACCGGGATTCTGACTGCAATCATAACTGCAGTTTCTCCCAAAACTTCGGGATCGAATACTGTGCGGCTTTGTTGTGGGATTGTATTGGTTTTATGTGTGTTTTCCCCGATAAAAAAACTTCTGACAAAGGGCTTTGATTGGAAGGATGTATCCGTAAATGTGTTAAATGTTTCCGAACAAGAAGTACTCGAGCAAAATGAAGTGTTCAAAGGTGAAATCATACAGCAGCATTTAACTGCATATATTTTGAAAAGAACAAAGCAGTTGGGGATAGATTGTGAGGTGAGAGTTGGAGTCGGGAAGGACGATGAAGGTCATGCATTCCCGGAGAATATTTTGATTGTCTGTGAAGATGAAGATCAGGAAAAAGTGCGCGAGATCATCCGAAATGAATGTGGAATCGAGCCGATGTTCCGTGCGAAAGGAAAAAAGTGATATGATGGTGATACCGGAATCGGTAAAACTTATTTTTCAGAAATACCGATATTTTTTCATTGTGATATTGATCGGACTCCTGTTTCTGATCGTTCCGACATCCGACGGGGAAAATACGAAGGAGTCGGATCGGACTGAATTGGAATTCTCGGTGGAGTCGCTGCAAAATAAGATTGAAAAAATGTTAGCAAAAAGCGAAGGTGTCGGCAGGGTTGAATTGCTTTTGACACTCAAGTCCGGTGTGGAACAGATTTATGCGGAAGATGCACGCGTTACACGGGATCGACAGGAGAGTGAAGAGCAATTTGATTACCATGAAGACAGTGATAAAAAACCAAGTATCATTTCGGGCGATACGGGGGCAGAGACCCCGGTGCTTGTGAAACAGATTTATCCGGAGTTCTTAGGCGCGACTGTTGTTTGCGACGGTGCAGAGAATGCAACCGTCCGTAGATTGATTACAGATGCAATCGGTGCGCTCACAGGAATCACTGCGGACAAAATCGCGATCCTGAAAATGAAGCAATAAGGAGGAGATTCTTATGTTTATGAAACGAAAAAGTGCGGTGACTGCGATGATCGTACTGTTTGTATGTGTTGCGGTGTACTTAAACTGGAGTTACACGCAGAGTGGAACTGATGAACTGCTCGAAACTGCCGGGAAAACCAAGATTCTCGGCGAAGCGGCGCTGGTAAATCAAGAGGATTCGGCAGAAAAGAAAGATGGGAATTATTTCGATGAAGCACGCTTGGAAAAACAAAAATCGCGTGATAGTGCGCTCAATATCTTAAAAGAAACATCCGAGAAAGAAGATGTTTCGCAAGAAAGCCGCGACCAAGCAGCGGCGAGTATGGAGCAAATTGCGGTGAGTGGTGTTTGCGAAAACCGAATCGAAACATTGGTCAAAGCCAAAGGCTTTGAAGATTGTGTCGCTTTGATGAATGAAGATAGCGTCAATGTGATTGTGAAGGCGCCGGCTGACGGATTGACTGCGGGCGACATTGCAAAAATCAAGGATATCGTGATGGCGGAAACTGATTTGGATGCAAGTAAAATAAAAGTAGTTGAAATAAAATAAAAATCGGATATAATAGTATTATAGACATTCGTCTGTAGTATTTTCTGCAAGTCCGTATAAAGGAGTGTAAAACAAATGGCAGAATCGAAAGAATACTTAAAGCATGAAAACGAAATTGGAAATGTCAATATTTCTGAAGATGTCATCGCATCCATTGCCGCGGTTTCCGCAACCGAAGTGGAAGGCGTAACCGGTCTGACTTCCGGGATCAATTTCTCTGAAATTTTTGGCGGGAAGAAAGCATCGTCGAAAGGCGTTAAAGTTCAACTCGGCGAAGATCAGGTTACCGTTGATTTATTCCTTTCCATTCGTTACGGGGAAGTGATTCCCACCATTGCCGCACAGATTCAAGACAAAGTCATGTCTGCGGTCGAATCGATGACCGGGCTTACCGTATCTGCGGTCAATGTTCACGTTGCAGGGGTTTCGTTTGAAAAAGAGAAACCGACCGACTCGGCAAAAGATGAATAAAGAAAAAGGCTTTGAAGAAAATCTTCAAAGCCTTTTTTGTTTGATTTGATTAGCGCTGCACGCGACCCGAACCGTCGCCGCCCATCAGAGCCTGTACTTCCTTCACGGAGACGCGGTTGAAGTCACCGTCGATGGTGTGCTTCAGGCAACTTGCAGCTACTGCATAGTTGAGGGAGTCTTCGTGATTTTCGTACATCATAAGACCGTAGATCATACCTGCAGAGAAGGAGTCGCCGCCGCCTACGCGGTCAACGATGTCGGTGATGAGATACTTCTTGCTATGATAGAAGTTCTTGCGGTCATGCAAGCATGCAGACCAGCCGTTGGTATCAGCACTCTTGCTTTCGCGGAGAGTGATCGCAATGGTGGACAGGTTCGGGTACTGATCGAGAACCTTTTCAGCGAGCTGCTTGTATGTATCGGTGTTCAGTTCACCCTTTTCAACGTTTGCATCAACCTGGATGCCGAGAGACTTCTGGCAGTCTTCTTCGTTTGCAATTGCAACGTCGACATACTTGGTCAGTTCGCACATAACTTCCGGAGCGGTCTTGCCGTACTTCCAGAGATTCTTTCTGAAGTTCAAGTCGCAGGAAACGGTGAGACCGAGTTCTTTTGCAGCTTTCACTGCTTCGAAGGAGAGATCAGCTGCGGTCTGGCTCAATGCCGGGGTAATACCGGTGATATGGAACCAGGTTGCGCCGGCAAAGACGCTCTTCCAATCGATGCTGCCCGGCTTTGCGACTGCAATGGTAGCATCTGCACGGTCGTAAATGACCTTGGACGGACGCTGGTTGGAACCGGTTTCCAAGAAGTAGATGCCCATACGGCCCGGAACCTGCTGGATGGAACTGGTGTCTACACCGAAGCGGCGGAGTTCACCGATGCAAGCGGTACCGATGTCGTTATCCGGAAGGACGGACATGAAGGATGCGTCAACACCAAAGTTGGAAAGGGAAACTGCAACGTTTGCTTCGCCTCCGCCGAAGGTTGCTTCGAAGGTCGGGGACTGCAGAAAACGCTGATGTGCCGGCGGCTTCAGACGAAGCATAATTTCGCCGAATGTTACTACGCGATGTTTCATAATCAATACACCTCAATTCATTATTTTGCCTGGAGAAGATGGATTGCAAATCCACCGAATTCACTTGCAAGGTAAACAGCGATCATGTTGCCGTTTGCATCTTTCTTTGCGGAATCCCAATTGATCGCAACACCGATGCGTTCGAGATATGCGGTTGCGCGAGCGATGTTTGCGGTCTTGATTGCGATATGACCGTTTTTGCCAAGACCCACGGATTTGTTGACTTCAATACCGGTGCCGGCAAAGATGGAACTGTTGCCGTTCTTGACGTCAAAGCCAAACATGGTGGAGAAGGCAGTCGCAACTTCCATCGCGCAGTTTTCGCATTCCATGTTGATACCGATGTGAGCGAGTTCGAAGCCGAGAACTTTCTGAACTGCTGCACGGGTCATCTTGGTAATTTCAGCGAAGTTACCTTCCTTGACAAGAGAATCCTTAACCATCCAGCTGCCGCCGCAAGCCAGGATCTTGTTAAATGCAAGGTAGGAACCGATGTTGTTTTCATTGATACCGCCGGTCGGCATAAACTTGATACCGCCGTACGGAGCGCTCATTGCTTTGATTGCAGCAAGGCCTCCGCAAGCTTCTGCCGGGAAGAACTTGACAACTTCCAGACCGAGTTCGATTGCAGCTTCAATATCAGACGGATTGCTGCAACCCGGGGTGATCGGGATGTTTTTCTCGATACAGTAGGAAACAATCTTCGGATTCAGACCGGGGGAAACGATGAATTTTGCACCTGCATTCATCGCACGGTCGACCTGATCGGTGGTCAAGACGGTACCTGCACCGATGAGCATTTCCGGATATGATTCACTCATCGCTTTGATGGATGCTTCTGCAGCATCGGTACGGAAAGTGACTTCGGCAAGCGGAAGACCACCATCGACCAACGCTTTTGCAAGCGGGACAGCATCTTCAACACGGTCCAACTTGACAACCGGGACGACGCCGAAAGCGCCAATTTGCTTTAATACTTCGTTCATGACTGAACCTCCTCAAAAAATATATTGATATATTTAACCAACAAAATAATACCAATATATAGGATAGCATAAACAAAGCAATTACGCAAGAGAGAATCGCAGATGTTATTCGGTCAATATTCACAAAATATCACATTCTTTTTTTCGATATTCTATGTCGAATTTGTAACTTGTAAGTCGCTTGATTTTCTGTTAGTATAATAACGTATTCTGTTAGGAGGTCTCGGGTATGGACAAGCATTCCGAAAAGCACGAAACATATAAGAATGACCCGTCTTCCAAAAAGAAAAAGGGGAAAGGAAAAAGGGCTTTTCTTGGGATTCTTTTCACACTTCTTTTTCTCATCGGGCTTCTTTGTTTTTATATCACATATTTACTTTGGAACGTGGAACGCACAGATCTTACGCAAAACGAGCAGGATCTCGGGATCGGCGCAGATGTTTGGCAAGATGAAAATGTCATCAATATCGCGCTGTTCGGCGTAGATTCACGCTCTGTAGAAGAAAACATTGGTCGTTCCGATGCAATCATGATTGCAAGTTTTGATGCCAAACACCACAAAGTCAAGCTTGTTTCGATCATGCGTGACAGTCAGGCAAAGGTAGAAGGCTACGGCTACACCAAAATCAACCATGCCTATGCATACGGCGGGGCGGAACTTGCGATCAAGACACTCAATCAAAACTTCAATTTAAATATCAAAGACTATGTTACGGTCAACTTCTATCAGTTGGCAGATGTCATCGATGCTTTGGGCGGCATGGAATTTGAAATCACGGAAGCGGAACGCAAAAATATGAATTTCTATATCAAAGAAGCGGCGGATTTTGCGGGACGTGATTATAAACTCGTGAAAAAATCGGGTTTGCAGCATCTGACCGGGGAACAAGTGGTAGCATACGCACGCATTCGTTATGTCGGAAATTCCGACTTCACGAGAACCGAACGTCAGCGCGCGGTGCTGGAACAAGTGTTCCAGAAAGCGCTTGATACAAGTGTTGTTCGCTATCCGTCATTGCTGAACACAATGCTTCCGATGATCGAAACATCACTCAGTAACTCTGAAATTTTAGGGATTGCATCCCGTTTGGTCCTGTTCGGAAAACCCACTTTGGAACAAGGTCGATTCCCACTTGATGGGCAGTACCGTTCGGGCGGTGGAAATTTGATCTACGACCTTGATGAAGCAAGTGCAAAACTGCATCGGTTCCTATATGAAGATGAACCGTTTTATGAAGAAGAAATCGAAGAGCCCGCGGCATAAAAAGGCACCCTGTCCGAAAATTCGGACAGGGTGTTTTCTATTTGGAGATATAAAAATAAGTAGAATATGAATGAGTATCATAACCGCCGGGACCGTGGAAATCCATAATTTCTTTTTCTAATTTGTATTCTCCGTCCGGAAGTTCGCCAAGAAATACAGACCAATTAAGTTCCATTTCAGTCGTTGTTCCGATGTTGATCAAATAGGCGATTGAATTCCAAACTGTATCTTCCGGTATGAGATTGATCCATCTATCATTCTCTTTGCGGAAGAGTTTAAAATTCGGTCCGGTCTGCAACTCTCCACCGACATTTCCACCCGATTGCTGGAACACAATCGTACAACCGGTGGGCGTAACATTTTTCACGGACATCAAGATTCCAAACTGATTTTCCACCATGCGCTCCTTGGTCCGGAAAATCATCCATTTGTCATCCATGATGATTTCGATACTTCCGTCGCCGACTCGTTGATATCCGTAATCAAGTCCAAAATTCGATTGGTCATTCTCCGTAGGGAGTCTGTTTTCAGGGACAGTAGAAGTGATGGTACCATCAAGCACACCGCATCTTCCTGTCAGCGGGCTTTCAAATCCTGTCTCAAAATAGAGTTCGTCATCCACCATGACAGCACGTGTGGTGATCACTTTTCCTTGTGTGTCGGTAGTCGGCTCATTTTGACAACCGATGAGAAGTGAGAAACAAAGGAGTATGAGTGAAAACAAAATTCTCTTTTTCATGAAAGATACACCTCCGTAATCGTTCTGTATCCTTAGACGGAAGTGAAAGGGAAAAAGTTCCACAGAAAACAAAAAAGAGCCGTGAACTTCACGACTCTTTTATTGGTTACACAGCACGCTGAACCTTACCGGAGCGGAGGCATCTCGTACAGACGTAAATGTGACGCGGGGAACCATCAACGATTGCCTTGACACGTCTGACATTGGGCTTCCAAGTTCTGTTGGAACGTCTGTGGGAGTGGGACACCTTAATACCAAATGTAACACCCTTCTCACAAATTTCGCACTTAGCCATCTGCTGCACCTCCTTTGAAATCAAGCACCGCCACATACGACGGATTCTCATCAAAATCAATTGCTACTGAAGCAACATAAGATATAATAACAGAGTTTTTCAAAAAAAGCAAGTAAAATTTCAAAAAATAGTAAGTTTTTTTTGAGCGTAAAAGAAAAACGAAAATCAGATTGCAATGGGGGTGTAAAAAGTATATAATTTATTTAGTTTGTGAAATCATATTGTGAGGAGGAAATACTTTGAAAGAACCTAC
The DNA here is from genome assembly GCA_015067485.1 of Oscillospiraceae bacterium. Lineage (GTDB taxonomy): Bacteria > Bacillota > Clostridia > Oscillospirales > JAAYXM01 > SIG510. The sequence goes on along the minus strand of SVMJ01000001.1, from coordinate 23,807 downwards.
GAGAGAATACTCCATTTCAATTGAAAAAATCGAACAGGAATTTCATTTGGAAGTGCTGTATGCACCTGAAGGATACAAGGAACGACTCATCAATTGCAATGATGTGAACCGTCCGGCTCTGCAGCTTGCAGGATACTATGATCATTTTGACAATACACGTGTCGAAATTTTAGGTAAGGTTGAAACGACATATTTGCAAAGTTTGAGCAGAGAAGAGCGAAATGCAAAGTTTGAAGCACTTCTCAAAATGGATGTTCCACTCGTAGTGGTCACACGCGGTACCGAAGTTTCGGAAGATTTTATCGAACTGGCTCGTAAATACGAAACTCCGTTCATGCGTACTGATGAGCCGACTTCTTATTTCATGGCAGCGATGATGGCGTTTTTGAATTTGAATCTGGCTCCGCGTATTACCCGCCACGGCGTTTTGGTCGAAGTTTACGGTGAAGGTATTTTACTCCTTGGCGAGAGCGGTGTCGGTAAGAGCGAAACCGCAATTGAATTGGTTAAACGTGGACACCGTCTGGTCGCGGATGACGCGGTTGAGATCAAGCGCGTCAGCGCTAAGACTTTAGTCGGCAGTGCTCCCGAAATCATCCGCCACTTTATTGAACTGCGCGGCATCGGGGTCGTTGATGTAAGACGAATCTTTGGTATGGGTGCTGTCAAACCTACCGAAAAAGTTGATTTGATCATCAATCTGGAGCAGTGGCGTCAGGACAAGCATTATGACCGTTTAGGCATGGAAACTGAATACATGAACATTCTTGATGTGAATATCCCGTGCCTTACCGTTCCGGTAAAACCGGGTCGAAACCTTGCTGTTATCATCGAAGTCGCTGCGATGAATAACCGTAACAAAAAGATGGGCTATAACGCGGCGCAGGAACTCACACAGCGTATCAACGATCATTTTGATCAGAATTTTTCCGATCAGTAAGTGAAGGGCAGGAGAACAATGCGAATTGGAATCGATCTCGGAGGCATGAGCATTAAAGCGGGTCTTGTCGATGAGAATTTAGAAATTATATATAAAGAAACTGCACCGACCGATGTGGATTCAGGTGCAGAAGGCATTATGCATGACATGATTGCTTTGATCCATTCGGTCATGGAGAAACATCCGGACTGTCAAGTGGATGGCATCGGTATCGGTGTTCCGGGGTATGTGGACAAACAACAGATGGTGAAAAACTGCAACAACATCCCGCTTGAAAATATTGATCTTCGCGGGAAAATGAGCGCGGAATTTGGAATTCCTGTCAGCGTTGACAATGACGCAAACGTCGCGGCACTCGGTGAAGTACTTGCCGGTGCTGCAAAGCAGTATCAAGACGCGGTTATGATCACAGTCGGAACCGGTGTCGGTTGTGGCATCGTTTTGAACAACCAAGTCTATCGCGGATGTAACGGTGCGGCAGGCGAGATCGGTCATAAAGTGATCGTTGCGGACGGAATTCCGTGCAACTGCGGGCGTCGCGGATGCTACGAAAAATACGCTTCCACAACTGCTCTCATCGAAGCGACCAAAGAAGCAATGCAGAAATATCCTGAAACGATTATGTGGAAAATTTGCGGTGGTTCGCTTGAGAATGTGAACGGGAAAACCGCATTTGATGCATGGAGAGAAAAGGATAAAGTCGGGACTGCGGTGGTGGAAAAGTTCATTTCCTACCTAGTCATCGGTATCATCGATGTCGTAAACGTCCTTCAGCCGGAAGCGATCATCATTGGCGGTGGCATCTCTAAAGAAGGAGATACACTTTTGAATATGATCAATCCGCAACTCAAAAGAGAACGTTATTCCAAAGATGGCGTCCAGACAGAGATCTTGATTGCTGAGTTGGGCAACGATGCGGGGATCATCGGCGCATCTCAATTATAACAGAAAGAATCGGGGAACTATGCTACAAAAATATACAAACGAAGAATTCATAAAATTACGAAAAAGACGCATCGATCAGGTCTTTTCTTCGCTGAATGATATGCAGAAACAAGCGGTCTTGCACACCGAAGGTCCACTGCTTCTTTTGGCGGGCGCGGGGAGTGGTAAAACCACAGTTCTGATCAACCGGATCTATAATCTCATGCGGTTCGGAAACGCATATCATTCAAGCGATGTGCCGGAACATATCACCGATGATGATGCAGACTTGTTGCGTGATTTTTTAGATGGAAATTCAGATATTGATGAAAGTAGGGTCAACGATATCTGCGCGTTGCGCCCGGCAAATCCATGGTCGATTCTCGCCATCACGTTTACCAATAAAGCGGCAAAAGAAATCAAAGACCGTTTGGAACAAGCGATTGGCCCTGCATCCAAAGATATTTGGGCGGCAACGTTCCACTCTGCCTGTGTCAGAATTTTGCGCCGAGAGATCGACAAAATCGGATTTGATAAGTCTTTTACCATTTACGATGCTGCTGACAGCGAACGCGTCATCAAAGACATTCTACGCTCACTTGAAGTGGACGAAAAAATGTTCCCGCCGAAGGGGATCTTGAATGTCATCAGTCGTGCAAAGGAGCAAATGATTCTGCCTGCTGCGTTTGCCGAACAAACGGGTGGGGAGTACCGTATGAACACAGTCGCAAAGGTGTATGACCGTTATCAGACGGTTTTGAAACAGTCCAATGCACTTGACTTTGATGACATCATTTTACATACGGTTACGATCTTACAGCAGTTCCCGGATGTCCGAGCCTATTATCAGAGAAAATTCCAGTATGTCATGATTGATGAGTATCAGGACACCAATCACATTCAGTATCTTCTTTCATCATTGCTTGCAGGTGGATATCAGAATTTCTGCGTCGTAGGGGATGATGACCAAAGCATCTACCGCTTCCGCGGTGCAACAGTTGAAAATATTTTGGAATTTGAAGACCAGTATCCGAATGCAAAAGTCATCCGCTTGGAGCAGAATTATCGCTCGACTGATCAGATTTTGACGGTTGCGAATAAAATTATTGCAAACAACTCCAAACGAAAAGAAAAGAAATTGTGGACAGAAAACCAGGATGGGGAGCTGCCCAAGGTTTATTGCGCGCAAAACGAAGCGGAAGAAGCAAGTTATGTTGCAGATCAAATTATGTCTGCCTATCGTGTTGGGAGAAAGTGGTCCGATTACGCGGTTTTGTACCGAATCAACGCACTTTCCAACCAGATTGAACGTGTTTTCCAACGGAATGCAATCCCGTATCGCGTATTTGGCGGGATGCGCTTCTTTGACCGAAAAGAAATCAAGGATATGCTTGCTTATCTTTGGGTGGTGCAAAACCCATCCGATCAGTTGCGACTCAAGCGTATCATCAACGTCCCTGCACGAAAAATCGGTTCCAAACTGATCGAAAATATCGAGAGTATCGCACGAGATACAGGGCTTTCCATGTTTGAAGTGATGCAGCGCGCGGAATCTTTCCCGCTGCTCAAGAGCGGAAAGGCAGCAATCGATCGATTTGTGGAATTGATTGAATCGTTACGAGAATCTCTCAAAAAATCCAAAATGAGCGATATGTACGATCTTTTGGTGACTAAAAGCGGCTATGCGGAAGCGCTCATCAGCAGTGAAAAAGAAGAGAGCAAAACGCAACTGGAAAATATTTGGGAACTGAAATCCAATATTCTTGAGTTTGAAAGCCGTGAAGGGGAGCCGGGGCTTGACGAGTTCTTGGCTGAAATCTCACTCTTTACAGATCTCGAAACACTCGACGGTGAAACAGATGCAGTTACCGTGATGACCATCCACAGCGCAAAGGGGTTGGAATTCCCGACGGTCTTTGTAATCGGCATGGAAGACGGGATTTTTCCGAGCTACCGCTCGCTCGGAAACGAAGAAGAGATTGAAGAAGAGCGCCGACTCATGTACGTAGCAACAACGCGTGCAAAGCGGAAACTCCATTTAACGCGCGCATCTTCGCGTATGCTCTTTGGGCAGACATCTTATAATCGTGCGTCAAAATTCTTGGATGAGATTCCGCCTGAATGTGTGGAAGTTTCGTATCCGTCAGCATTTGACCGTGTGGAACTTAGCCCAAGCAGACGCAAAGAAACACCGTATCGTTCCGCGGTGCAAAAAACATCGTTTGCACAAAAAACTGCACCTGCAAAGAATACTTTTGAAGCGGGAAATCGCCTGCGCCACAAAACGTTCGGTACCGGTATGGTCGTGTCTGTGAAACCTATGGCAGGGGACTTTCTGCTCGAGATTGCATTTGACAATGCAGGAACAAAACGTTTGCTTTATAACACCGCTTCACAATATTTAGAAAAAGAATAAAAAAACACTTGCAAATTCCGAACACTTGCGGTATAATAACTACCGATGTGCCGGCGTGTCGGAATGGCAGACGAGACGGACTCAAAATCCGTTGGCGGCAACGTCGTGTGGGTTCAAGTCCCACCGCCGGCACCAAAAACAAAAAGGGTGGCGTATGCCGCCCTTTTTGTTTTTGGTTTTTAAATTGTGCTTTCTTTATTTTGCATAAATGCGTCTGTAATTTTTGAGTGCTTCATCCCAGTTGATGAGAGTCGGCCAGGCATTGATATATCCTTTGCGGTCGTTTTTATATTGCAGATAATACGCATGCTCCCACAGGTCAAGCGCAAGAAGCGGCTGCAGATTTTCCGAGAGTGGGGAGTATTGCTGCTGTGTCTGCACAAGAAACAATTTCCCCTTTTGATTTGATGCCAAAAACAGCCACCCGGAACCTACAACCTTTTCGGCGGCGGAAATAAATTGGTTCAAAAATTCCGCAAATGATCCGAAATATCGATCGATTGAATAACGCAGGGCTCCACGTGGAATTGTCGCTTCTTGCGGATGGATCATTGAACGAAAGTATAAATCATGGTTTAAAACTCCGCCTGCATTGAGTAAAACAGCATCGCGAATTTTCGGTGGCATCATGGATGCATTTTGATACAATTCGGCGAGTGTCCAAGTGTGATAGCGCGGAAACGGTTCGATGATTTTATTTAACGTATCAATGTAATTTGCAAAGTGCTTATCGTGGTGATAATACAAAGTTTCTTTGCTCAAAATCGGAACCAATGCGTCTTCGGGATAAGGTAGAGATGGCAATTGAAACGGGAAGTGTTCGTTCATGGAATATTACACCTTTCTTACAAAATCGATTCTGTCTTGAAAAATGCGTCGAAAAATGCTATCCTAAAATAGGTTTACATAATCTTATTTTAGGAGACGGATCATGAGACACAAAATTTCAAAATTTTTCTGTTTCATTTTATGTATTGTCTGTGTTACACTTTCCGCAAGCGCGGCAAAGGAAATACTCACGGTACAATTTTATGATGTCAACAATGCAAAATATGTTTCAAGACAAGTAACCACGGTGGATTTGGTTTGCGACGGGGAAGTGCTGACCCCGGACGTTCCAGCACTCATCGATCGTGGAAGAACATTGGTTCCGATCTATATCATTGGTGATCTCTTGAATGCACAGGTCGAGTGGAATCAGGAGTTTCGTCGCGCACAAATCACCACAGCGGACAAGTCGTTGATTTTGACCATCGGAAGTTCTCTCGCTCGTGTCAACGGTCAGGAAGTGGAACTGCCCGATGGGATCCCTGCCGCGCTGGTCAAATACAACGGTGCGGATCGTACCATGGTGCCGTGGCGTTTTGTTGCCGAGCAGTTGGGTGCAACGGTGGAATGGGATCCGGATACATATACTGTAACCATGTTCTTTGAACGGGAAGCAGAACCCGAATCTCTCCCTGAAAATGACGAAAAACCGCAAGAAGATGCGGAAAATGAGATGAACCAAGACATTGATGAACCGGTCGAAGAAGAGCCGGAACCCCCGCTCATTCCGCCGTTTACTTCTCTTGAAGAGCTGGTAGTTGTTTTGGATGCAGGGCACGGTGGAAGCGATCCCGGTGCAATAAATGAATTTGTGGAAGAAAAGGAAATCAACCTTGCCGTAACACTCATGGTGTCTGATCGCTTGGAAGAAGCGGGGGTACAAGTGTACTTGACCCGTGAAGACGATTCGCATGTATCACTTTCAGAACGCACCACGTTTGCTAATGAACTGCTTGCAAATATTTTTGTGAGTATGCACTCCAACGCAGCGGAAGATGCCCCGTCGGCACATGGGATCGAGACCTATTATTATTCGGATGATAGAGAAGGTGCGATTCTTGCATCCTGTGTGCAAAAGAATGTGATTGAAACGACCGAGGCGAAAAACCGAAAGACCAAGACGGCAAATTTCTATGTTTGCAAAAATACACTTATGCCCGCAGTTCTTGTTGAAATGGGATTTTTGACCAATGCAAATGAGAGTTTACTCATGGTAACCGAAGAATACCAACAGTTGATTGCGGATGGGATCGCAGAAGGGATCCTTGACTATGCGGAATCGATAATAGAAAAAAACGGAGCGATTAAATCGCTCCGTTTTTTTACATGTTTGAAGGGAGGGCGTCTTCTCGAAACAAGAGGGTAATGCACCAAATGCCGGCAAGACCGACCAGTGCGTATACGATACGACTGATCAAAGCTGCTTGACCGCCGAAAATTGATGCAACCAAATCGAAACCGAAAAAGCCGATCAGACCCCAGTTCAATGCACCGATGATCACAAGGATCAGCGCAAGTTTATCCCACATGTGAGTCCACTCCTTTTTATCATGTGATACAAAAGTAGTATGACGCACATAAAGGGGATTATGCAAAAATTAAAGATTTTTTTCGCAGAAATCCAAATCTTCCAAAGTGTTGACGCCGTAGATTTCGCAAGTGTCCCCGATGGTATAAGAGGTAACTGCCTTGCCTGCGGAGATCAAGAGCTTCGGAACATCGGTTAGATAGTATTCGCCCTGTGCGTTGTCATTTTTCAAAAGTTTCAAATTTTCAAACAATAACTTTGAATCAAATACATACACACCGACATTGCGTTCTTTGATCGCAAACTGTTCCGGAGTACAGTCTTTTTCTTCCACGATATTGACGATTTTTCCGTCTTCGCGGATGATACGGCCGTATGCAAGGGGAGACTCGGTGATTGTGGTCAGGAAGGTGCAAGCTGCCTTTTCTTCCAGATGCTTGTTCACCAGTGCCTGATAAGTTTCGCGCTTGAGCATCGGCATATCGCCATAGAGGATCAAAACCGGTCCGTCATAGTCTTCGAACTGGGAGGCCGCGCATGCAACTGCATGACCGGTGCCGAGCTGTTCGTCCTGATCTGCAAACTTGTATGCGCTGGAAATCGCTTTTTTGACCATTTCCTTCTTGTAGCCAACGACTACCGTAGTGTCTTCCGGTGCGATGAAGTTGACGTTTTCCAGAACATAACCAAGCAACGGACGACCCTTTGCTTCGCGCAGAACTTTCGGCAGGTTAAACTTTTCACTCTGGAGACGTTTTCCTTTTCCTGCTGCTAAGACGATTGCTTTCATTTTCTTCTTCTCCTTTATCTGTTTATTTTTGCACAGCGTTTATGATTTCACATACATACATACGATGAAAATCACCGTTTTGATAATTTTGCAAGATGGACGGGTCTAGACACGCGTCCGGTGTCAAATCGCATGCATATAGTTTTTTACAAGTGAGCACAAGGCGCGCTTCTTCAAACGAGATGCCCTGTGCATCGGTAACAAACGAGGTGAGAGCGCAGACTTTTGCTTTGTCGATCTCACGACCGCTTTTACTTCCGCAGATTTTGAGCGCATTGCGATACTGTTCTTCAAAGAAAGAAAGAGTCAAAAGATCGTTTTGTTCGATGAATTCATAAGTATAACGCGATGGACGAATGAAAACAAAACAAACATTTTTGTTCCACAACACACCAACGCCGCCCCAAGACGCGGTCATGGTATTGTAAGAATCAGGAGTTCCTGCGGTAACCAACATCCAATCCTTTCCGATCAAGCGAAACGGATTTTCTTGCATTTCTTCCGGTGATACGGTTTGAAATTGTAACAAGAAAACTACACTCCTTTCAATTTTTATCATTATATCATATACATTTGTGTTTTGGAAGTGTTTTTTTGAGAAAAAGGACGGGAAGACTTGTGTTTTTTTTGGTTTTTTGTTATACTAATCATTGGGTAATTTTGCCGTTTGGAGGAGAAAACTTTGTTTATCGTCGAGAAAATTGCAAGTCTCTTTCAAGGCAGCAACTGGATGATCATTCCTGCAGCATTTCTCTCTGTGGTTTTTCATGAGATTTCGCACGGTTATGTTGCTTATTTGTTGGGTGATCCCACTGCGAAACTGCAGAAACGTTTGAGTTTGAATCCTCTGCAGCATTTGGACATCATCGGTTTGCTTTCTATGATCATTTTTGGTTTCGGCTGGGCAAAACCTGTCCCGGTCAATCCGTACTATTTCAAACGCAGAAAACTTGGAATGTCGCTTGTTGCAATCGCAGGTCCGCTTTCCAACATTCTGTGCGCAATTATTGCACTGGTGCTTTGTAAGTGGATCACGGTGATTCCGATTCGAAGTGAAGCATTGTTTTCCTTCATGGAGGGATTGGCTGTTTTTCTCGTTATTTTCACCGTGTTAAACATCGGTCTTGCGGTGTTCAACCTGATCCCGATCTCGCCACTTGACGGATCGAAGATTTTGATCGCGGTTTTGCCGAATCACTTGTATATCAAGATTTTGCAGTTTGAACAGTACGGATTTTTGATTCTGATTTTACTTCTGAATCTTCCGTGGTTTGATTCACTCATCAGTATGTTACGAAACGGTTTGTTTGATCTTTTGTACGGACTGTTTTTTTAGGGGGCGTTTGAATGCAGACAATCACATATCATTTGGATGCGTTTGACGGTCCGCTCGATTTGCTTTTGCAACTCATCAGTAAGAACAAAGTAAATATCTACGATATCCCGATTGCGGAAATACTCGAACAGTACAATGCGGCGTTTCGTGCGATGGACATTCAGGATCTGGATCTGCTCAGCGATTTCGTCGCAATGTCTGCACACCTTGTATATATCAAATCCAAATTATTGCTTCCGCGTCATGATGAACTGGACGAAGAACAAGACCCGCGCCGTGAACTGGTACAGATGCTTTTGGAATACCAACAGTTTAAAGAAATCAGCGGTACACTGTATACTCGCTACGAAATCGGTCGTGATATCTTTGTCAAAGGGCAGGAGTCGTTTGAGCCGGACAAGACCTATCGGCATTCCCATCGCGTTGATGAACTCATCCATGCGATCCATAAGATGTTTGACCGCGCCGATCAGAAACTCCCGCCTCCGGTCAGCAGTTTCAAAGGCATTGTCGGACGGGAAGTATACTCGGTCAGTTCGAAAGTTGCGTTTGTGCTGAAGAGTCTTTTGGACTCGGGAAAAGCGTCATTTAAGGGTTTATTCCGCAAAGTAAAAACGCGCTCGGAAGTGGTAGCAACTTTCCTTGCCGTGTTGGAACTTTGTAAGTCCAACAAGATTCGGTTTAACGATGATGGCGACGACACACAACTCACGCTTGTAACGGAAGAGGATTCATAATATGGAAAAGGTTTTTCTTGAACATGCGATTGAAGCTGTCTTGTTTGCATCAGGGGATGCAATTTCGATCCGCCGTTTGGCCGATGCACTGGAAGTGAGCGAAGATCAGGTCATCGAAGCAGCACAGTCGCTTTCAGACTCATATCAATTCGATCAGCGCGGAATTCGTGTTATCCGTTTGGAAAATTCATTCCAAATGTGTTCCGATCCGCTTCATGCGGATATTGTTCGCAAGGTGCTGGAAACCCGCAAGGCAGGGCAGTTGTCTGCGGTGCTTCTCGAAGTACTGTCAATCATTGCATACCGTCAGCCGGTTACACGCGCATACATTGAACAGGTACGTGGGGTAGACAGCAGTTACTCAGTTTCTTCGCTGGTTGAAAAAGATTTGATCGAAGAAGCGGGACGTCTGGATGTTCCCGGGCGTCCGATTCTCTACCGCACAACGCAGAACTTCCTGCGTGTGTTCGGGCTCACCAATTTAGAAGATCTTCCACCGCTTCCCGAACTGGAAGATACCGAAAAACAACTCTCATTTGCCGATTCTGCGGAGGTGTCGGAAAATTGAACGTACTCTTGTGGATTCTGTTTGCAGTTTTTTTGTTGGTGCTTTTATTGATTTTTACACCGGTGCACGCAGAGATCACATACCATGCGGAAGGATTTTCCGGTGCGGTACGCATTTTGTTTCTTCGCTTTCGGTTTCCGCGTGAAAAAAGGAAAGCAGAAAAAGGGTCAAAACCCAAGGAAGATTCACCGAAGGAAAAACAGGGCGGAGATTTGAAACGGCTAATCTCACTCATTCGTTTGGGAATCAAAGCCGCAGGAAAACTGCTTTCCAAAGTCCGAATCCGAAATCTTAGAATCGATGCGACTGTTGCATCCAAAGACCCGTTCAAAACCGCAATGATGTTTGGCGGAAGCGGTGCTGGAGTTGGGGTTTTACTCCCGCTTATTGAGCACCATTTCAGACTTGAAAAACGAACGGTAAATGTAAACGCCGACTTCGAATCGGATGAGACGAAAATCGTATTGTTTGCAGATTGTAGTGTATTGGTGTGGCATCTTCTTGCCGCTGCACTCTGTTTTGCATATAATCTTTGGAAAGAACAAAAGATGAAAATATTGGTCAAGAGAAAGGATGAGTTACATGGCAGGGCAAAATTTGAATGATATCATGTCGACCACAATGAGCAAAGTGAAGGATATCATCGATGTCAATACCATTGTCGGAACACCGATCACCACTCCGGATGGCATCATGCTGATTCCAATTTCGAAAGTAACATTCGGATTTGCGGCAGGCGGTGCCGATGCAAATCAAGGCAAAAGCACAGAAAACTCGGTCAACTTTGGTGGCGGAAGCGGTGCAGGCGCATCGATCGTCCCTGTTGCATTTTTGATGGTACAGGGCGAATCGGTTAAGATGATTCCGGTCGCAACTCCTGCAAACACCACGGTAGACCGCGCGATCGAACTTGTCCCGCAAGTGATTGACCGCGTGGACGATATGATCAAAAGAAAGAAGAAAGACGCGGAATAACAGCATAATTTTGTATGCTTTCCCGTAAGATGAAGCAGTCTGATCGGGGAGGCGACTTTCTTGAAACGCATTGTTATTTGTGTTCTATCACTCTTCATTTTGGCGCAGGCGACATTCGCGGTATCGATTTCCGCAAAATCTGCGATTCTAATGGAAGCATCATCCAGAAAAGTTGTATATGAAAAAAACGCAGATACGCGTCGCGGCATGGCTTCCACTACGAAAATCATGACCGCGCTAATCGTGTTGGAACAAGTTTCACTTGATGACATTGTAACAGTGAAACGGTCTTGTACTGGGATCGAAGGATCTTCAATGTATCTGCAGCCCGGCGAAGAACTCACCGTGCGTGATTTGCTTTACGGATTACTGTTACAGTCGGGAAACGACTGTGCGGCAACCCTTGCAGATTATGTTGCGGGAAGTGGAACTTCATTTGTGGATCTGATGAATCAAAAAGCGCGTGAATTGGGTCTTTCCAACACACATTTTATGAACCCAAGCGGTCTTCCGCACGAGGAACACTATTCCACCGCGCGCGATATGGCGGTTTTGACATTGGCGGCAATGCAAAACTCCGACTTTCGTACCATTGTTTCCACCCGTACACATCGGGCAGGAACACGTTTTTTATCCAATCACAACCGCCTGCTTTCGATGTATGATGGGGTAGATGGGGTGAAGACGGGGTTTACCAAATCGGCTGGGAGATGTTTGGTATCAACCGCTATGCGCAATGATACGCGTCTTGTTTGCGTAACACTTTCCGCGCCTGATGATTGGAAAGATCACACTACGCTTTTCGATTACGGTTTTTCTAACGTGCGACACGTTGTTTTACTGGAGCAAAACGAACCGGTAGCAGAGCTTCCGATCGTTGGAAGTGATTCTAAAAACGCCGAAATTGTTGTGTCAGAGCATTTGGAAACGATTGTTTCTCCAGAAGATGCGGAACAACTTACCGTTACATATTTTTTGCCGCGTTTTTTATACGCACCGCAATCGAAAGACGCGGTTGTCGGCCGTGCGGTAGTATCCAAAAACGGGCAAATGATAGGCTCTGTTCCGCTTGTGGTTTCGAGTGATATTCCGCAAGCAGAGAGAAAAGGATTCAGAGCATTTCTATCACGCATTTTTTCATAAGAGGGTTTCGATTTATGACAAACGAACAACAGCAAAAATTTGAACAGATCTCTGCGCTGGTCGGAAATACTCCGCTTTTGGAAATTCGATTTACATATTGCGGTAAAAAACGCAGAGTGTTTGCAAAAGCGGAATGGCTGAATTTGAGCGGAAGCATCAAAGACCGTGTTGCGCTTCATATCATGCGTGAGGCATACCGAGACGGAAGCATTCGTCCGGGTGATCGCATCATCGAAGCGACAAGCGGTAATACCGGGATCGCATTTTCTGCGATTGGCCGTAATCTTGGGCATCCGGTTACGATTTATATGCCCGATTGGATGAGTGCTGAGCGTGTGAATCTGATGTCCGCGTTTGGCGCGGAAGTAGTTTTGGTCTCCAAAGAGCAGGGGGGGTTCTTAGGTTCGATCGAAATGACCGAGCAGATCGCGAAAGAAGACGGGATTTTTCTCCCGCGTCAGTTCTCCAATCCGGAAAATACTGCGACACACGAACTCACGACAGGTGCTGAAATCATTGCGCAACTTGAGAAAATCGGGTTGACTGCTGATGCAGTTGTTGCAGGCGTTGGTACCGGAGGTACCGTTATGGGGATCGGAAATGCATTGAAAACTGTCAATCCCGTATGCAAAGTATTTCCGTTGGAACCCAAAAACTCTCCGACTTTGTCGACGGGGTTTAAAGTTGGCGCACATAAGATTCAAGGAATTTCGGATGAATTTATCCCGAGTTTACTACGGCTTGATGAATTGGATGATGTGGTCTCGGTCGGTGATGAAGAGTCTATCATCATGGCACAAAAACTCTCAAGAGAACTTGGAATCGGAGTTGGTATCTCGTCGGGAGCCAACTTCTTGGGTTGCGTGTTGGCACAAAATATGCTGGGTGATGATGCGATCGTAACCACCGTCTTTGCGGACGATAATAAAAAGTATCTGTCTACCGACTATTCACAGAAATTTGAAGAAAAGAGCGATTATCTGTCAAGTTCCATCAAACTTGAAACAGTCATCGCACACGCAATATAAAAGCAGAATGAAATAAAAAGAAGCCTTGATTGTATGTTTCAACCAAGGCTTCTTTTTATTTATACAGTTTGGCGGAATGGGCGGATGTTGCGCGGTTTTGTTTTGGAATCGTAGAAGTTTATGAATTTGATCGAATACAGATCACAGACGACGTAACGGTCTTCCTCTTCTTGGTACAATGTGATGAAGTTGTTTCCAACGCCTACGAGAATACCGTCTTTGATCACCATGTTTTGGGTTCCGATCAGAAATTCCACGATCACATAGTAACCGCGGCCTTTTTCAAGCAAACCAAGCATAGATGCCTGAAAGGCCTCTTCATTTGTTTGTGGATTTGCGATTTGTTCTGCGCTGATATTGGGCTGGAACAGGTCTGTGGGGAAGCTGGAACGATCCATAAATTAACACCTCATATTATGTATTGTAATAAGCGTCGGTCGGATTATAGAAGCAGTGCTTGCGGATTTTGGTCAAGTACACGCCACTTGGACCGGGGAACATTGGGCGGCACGGAGCATCGTAAGGGTTGTAAAACCAAAGTGCAGTACCGAGTGATGTCAAGCGATTTCCTGCGATTGCCCAGTCGGCAATGTCGTAGTGGACCTGAGTTGGGCGCATATTATAGATGTTTTGAGAGTTTGGAACTCCATTTTCGAAGGTGGAGGCACAGACAAATTGGTCTGGTTGAAAAATGATATTTCGGATACTTCCTTGACCGACTCTGGCGTATTCGCCGCCCGGGGCATTCACACGATTCATGACAACGCTGGCGACTGCACGCATCCCGGTATCGCCTTCGCCACCGGCTTCGCACTCAATCAAGCGCGCCAAAAGTTCACGGTCTGAAAATGCCAATCAGAACACATCCTTCCAAACCCAGTTTATGTTGATCTTATTTGGTTTGGAACGGCGGGCTTGTTTCATCTTTTTTTCGCACCGTGTTGTATTTTGGTTTTTCCTTCGGGATATAATGAATACAACCCGATTCGGAAGGGACACCGACTGAGGCGACCTGGTCCAAATTGCAGTAGCCGTTTTCCTGATAAAAGCAGTCGCTGCTACAGGAAATCAATGACATAAAATCAACTCCGATTCAGCATTTTATGTTATTACTCTCTCCGAACGTTCTGTTTTTATACGAAAAAACGCGAAAAAAGGGAAGGGGCAGGGGATGTAAGAAATTTTGCTATGTTTTACTATGTGGTAGTTTACTTTCAGCAAGTTTCTATTGCTATTACAGAACAGTTCAAGCAGAAACTCCTGTTTTAGTAGAGGTAACAACCGTCAAACAAAAGGATATCTACAACAGTGTAATTGCGCCCGGAACGATTGATTCGGTTGGAATTTACGATATCGTTTTTGCGGATGATACATTCATCAAGGATGTTGCGGTTTCACTTGGCGAATGCGTGGATCAAGGCGATTTATTGATGAAACGGGAAGAGCCTGAAAAGAACTCCATACTGTTTGCAAAGGAAATCAGCAATTTAACAGACCAAATTGTATCTGCGGTTTCGGAGTATGGAATTTTCTTGGAAAACAGCATCTTGGTCCCGACGGTTTCCGGAAACGATGTGTTGATCAGAAGTCCTGCAAGCGGTGTTATCACCGAGTTGAACGTTTCTGATGATGGGAGAGTTGATGGACTTACTGTTGCGGCAAAAATCTCAGATTACAGTAGTTTTCAAGTAACCGTCGACCTTTCGGAAATTTATTTGTCATCGATCGCGGTAGGTCAAAGCGTGGATATTACATGTGATGCATTGCCAGATAAAAAATATAAGGGGCGCGTGAGTTCCATTGCAAACTCTGCAAGGAAAAAGGGGAGTTTGATCGGTGGACAGGAGGTGTATGTTCCAATCAAAATCACGATGGAAAATGCTGATGAAAATCTGAAGCCGGGATATAGTGTAAATGCAAGGATTTGTACCGAAAAGCACGAAAATACTCTTTCTTTGCCTTATCAATGTGTTTTTCAGGACAAAGAAAACAGAGAACTGGTGTATGTGGTAAAAGATGGTGTTTTGGAACTCAGACGTGTGATGACCGGGTTGGAATTGGAGCGGGAAACTGAGATATTATATGGACTAAAATTTGGTGATAAAGTTGTTATAAATCCATCTGAAACAATGAAAACGGGACAAAAGGTATTGGTGAAAGAATGAATTTTGCAAATGTAGTGCGGTTTGCTGTTCAATCGACTCTGCGCGGAAGAATCCGCGTTATACTTACGGTGGTTGCAATCGCAGTCAGCGTTGGTTCCATCATGCTAATTCGGATGTTGGGAGATGCCGGTGTTTCTGTTGTAAACCAAGAGCTGGATAAAATCGGATTTGAAAGTCTGGCGGTGTTTGGTTCCAATGAAAAAAGCAAATTATCAGAAGATGATGCCGATGTCATTCGTGAAAACGTGGGGGTAGTGTCAGCTGCATCTCCGATTGTAATGGAATACGGAAGCTATAAACTTAAAGGAACGACCGGGACGTCGGTACTTTGGGGTGTTGACTCTGATGTGACTTCAGTAATGGATATCCGTCTTCTGTTTGGAAGAATTTTAAGTAAAAATGATATAAATTCAAGCACAAATCTTGCGATCGTCGATTCAGAACTTGCAAAAAAACTCTACAGCAGGGAAAATATTGTCGGTAAAAAAATCGTCCTTTCAGTGAGTGGGATCGATAAAACATTTGAAATCATCGGCGTTGTCAGTCCGCAGAAAGATGCGATCAATCAACTGGTTGGCGGATCGATCCCGGACTTTATTTATTTGCCGTACACCACGCTAAATCAAATGCGAGGAAAAAACGATATTACGCAGATTGCGGTACGTTGTTTCGATCCAAATGATTTCCCAAAAGCGGAACATGAGATTGTAACACTTTTGGAGCGCAGAAAAAAAGGGGAATATCAAGCGGAGAATATTGCCGAATATGTGAATGGGTTTCGTTCAGCAACATCCATTATCGGGCTTGTAATCGCGGCAATTGCGGCAATATCACTTTGCGTGGCGGGGCTTGGTATCATGAATACGATGCTCGCGACCGTCAATGAACGAAAAAAGGAAATTGGGATTTGCATGGCAATCGGCGCAAAGGAAAGAGATATTGTCATGTGCTTCATGTGCGAAGGTGCGATCATTTCAGCACTTGGAGGTCTGATAGGAGGTACTGTCGGGATATTGCTGTCATACATTCTTTTGAACAATATATTATCGGCGGTAAGTTTGAATTTTGGTTTATTTTTTCAAATTGAACTGTTGACCGTGATTCTCGGAATTTTGTTTTCGGTGATTCCTGCAATTCGGGCATCAAAACTTGATCCGATTCAAGCTTTGCGAAGTGAGTAAATCACAGGGAAGTGCTGCAAATAGCGCGACAGCATCTGCCGATCACTTCCCGACACTCAGATATAAAATTAAGCAAAATAAAAATTTTACTTAATTTGGAGTGGAGATGAAAGACGGAGAGTGAATGGAGTGAGAATGATATTATAAATGTATATTATAGGATGGGTGGAATTGCGGAACAGGCTGATGAGAGCTGATTTAAATGTTCTTCGGCAGAAAGATCCATTTATGAATGTATCGTATAATTTCAAAAACTTTTTCTATTTATCATGTAAAGTTTTGCTTGTTTTTTTCATCTACATTATTGGAAGAAAAATTTTCTCCGTTTTCTGTTTGATAGAAATTGTTCAAACGAATCTTGTATCAAACAGAACGTTTCTATCGAACAATGTTTTTGTTGTAATTCTAAATTTCATTCAGAATTCTGTTCGGCCAATCGGTATACTAATCAGCGGTTCGCCTTTTACACGAAGTCATGTTTTGGCACAGAATCAAAAGCACAACAGAATAATACGTCCTTCTAATACCATACATTCATTTATAACATAATTTGTGATTTTTTTAACAAACTGTATGACTTGAAAAAAAGTTAAAATCACAGTAAAATGGTATCTATAAGGAGTTGTTTTGATGAAAGTTTGCGGAGTTGTATGTGAATATAATCCATTTCATTACGGACATTTATATCACTTAAATCAGGTTCGTTTGAGCGCTGATGCGGTTGTTTGCGTGATGAGTGGTAATTTTGTGCAACGCGGTGAACCTGCGATCGTTCGGAAACATCTCCGCGCAGAAAATGCGGTTCGTGGCGGTGCGGATTTGGTGATTGAACTCCCTACCCCGTGGGTGCTCTCTTCTGCGGAACGCTTTGCAAACGGTGCGGTCTCCTTATTGACCGCAATTCCGGAACTTACGACGATTTCTTTCGGTGTCGAAACAAATAATATTAAATTGATGCAAAAAATCGCGGATTTTCTCATTTCTGATGTTTTTTTCGACAAAATAAAGCCATATCTGGCAAGTGGAATGACCTTTGCAGCAGCGCGTGAAAAAGCAGTTTCGGAGCTTTCGGTTGAATGTGCAGAGATTTTGCGCGAGCCGAATAACATTCTTGCGGTTGAATACATCAAAGCGCTTCAAAACAAGCGAAAAATCGAATTATTCCCGGTAAAACGTCATCAAATCGATCACGATTCAACCGTTACAAGTGATGAATATTCCAGCGCTTCTAACATCCGAAATCTGTGGAAGCAAAATGATTTTACGCATATCTCTGATTTTCTACCGTTCTCCGATTCTTATTTGGAAGAAATTGATGCCGGGCATTGCCCTGTTTTTGCAGATGCTTTTTCTCGCATCGTTCCTGCCGCGTTAAAAGGGCTGGATTCTGATGACTTTTTACGTTTTGCGGACGTCGGCGAAGGATTGCAATTTCGTATTAAAGAGGCGCTGCAAAAGACGTCTACGCTCCATGATGCGATTGAATATACCAAAACCAAGCGCTATACCCATGCGCGGATCCGCAGAATTTTCTTTAACGCATTCCTTGGTATTCCAAGAGATTTTTGCATACAAACCCCTCCGTATCTGCGTGTTTTGGCGTTTAATGATACCGGGCGTGAATTGCTTTCAAAAACCAAAACCGAACTTCCAATCATCACAAAGCCGGCGCACGCCAAAAACTTATCCGGACTTTCCAAAAATGTGTTCGATCTTGAAGTTTTGGCAACCGATCTTTATGTATTGGGAATGCCAACTCCCATGTCAGGACAACAGGAATGGAATATCAGCCCAATCTATTTACCTGGAAAACATAATAAAACGGTCTGACGTTAGTCAGACCGTTTTCATTTATACTAAGTTGACACGATGGTAGGTTTTCTTGCCTTTTTTGATGATGAGTTTTCCGTCTTTGAAGTCTGCAGCGGAAACTTTTGCACCAAAGTCGGTTACCTTGACATCGTTTACTTCCACACCGCCCTGTGTAATATTACGCTTTGCTTCCGAGCGGGACGGAGCCAATTTGCAATGGACGAGCAAGTCAGCAACCGAGATGGTATCGGATTCTAAACCGTCAAATGTAAAGTCGGTAGACGGCATATTCTCGGAATCGGTCTGTGCGCTGAAGAGTGAACGTGCCGCTTCCTGTGCCTTTTTCGCTTCTTCTTCGCCGTGAACCATCAAAGTCAGTTCATATGCTAAGCGTTCTTTTGCGACGTTGAGTTCACTGCCGGTCAAACTTTCGTACTGCGCGATTTCATCCAGCGAAACAAACGTCAACATTTTCATACAACGGATGACATCGTCGTCGCGTGTGTTGCGCCAGTACTGATAAAATTCGTACGGCGGAGTTTTTTCGGGATCGAGCCAAACAGCACCCTTTTCCGTCTTGCCCATCTTTTTGCCTTCTGAAGTAGTGAGCAAGGTGAAAGTCAAACCGTGACCGGTATCACCGGTAACACGGCGGATCAAATCGGTACCGCCCAAAATGTTGGACCACTGGTCATCACCACCGACTTCCAAGCGGCAACCATATTTCTTATGAAGCATGAGAAAGTCGTAACTCTGCATGAGCATATAGTTGAATTCAATGAAAGTCAAGCCTTTTTCCAAACGGCTCTTAAAGCATTCTGCGGTGAGCATACGGTTGACCGAGAAATAAATACCGATTTCACGCAAGAATTCCAAGTATTTCAGTTCCAAAAGCCAATCCGCGTTGTTGACCATAATCGCCTTATCATCGGAAAAGTCGATGAATCTGCTCATCTGTTCTTTGAAACGGTTTGCATTGTTCTGGATCTGCTCGATGGTGAGCATTTTACGCATATCGGTCTTCCCTGTCGGATCACCAACCAAAGTGGTACCTCCACCAAGCAAAGCGATCGGACGGTGGCCTGCCATCTGCAAACGCTTCATAACAGTCAGAACCAGAAAGTGACCGACCGTCAAACTGTCGGCAGTCGGGTCAAAACCGCAGTAAAATGTGATCTTTTCTTCGTCCAGCATATGCTTGATTTCTTCTTCGTTGGTAAATTGCGCAACCAAACCACGCGCTTTCAGTTCTTCAAATAAAGTCATTATCGTAACTCCTTTTTTAATTGTTCTGCAATGAAAAGTAAATCTCGCGCATTATTACGCGTCATTTCTGTGATATCACTACCGCCCGTAATACGAGCAAGTTCCATGACGCGCCCGTCAAAATCCAGCGGAAGCACTTGCGTATAGGTGCGCTCGTTTCGAACAACTTTTTCTATGTAAAAATGCTCATCAGCCATTGCGGCGATTTGCGACAAATGCGAAACACAAATTACTTGCTTGCAGCCTGATACCGTCCACAGCTTTTCTGCAACGCGCTGTGCCGCACGACCGCTGATTCCGGAATCCACTTCGTCAAAAATCAAAGTGGGTACATGGTCTTTTTCTGCAAACACATTTTGAATCGCAAGCATTATGCGGGATAATTCACCGCCTGATGCGATTTTTTCTAAAGGCTTTAACGGTTCACCCGGATTGGTTGAAATGAGAAATTCAACATCATCCAAGCCTCGACGGTCGAGTGTGTTGCGTTTTGAAACAGAAACCGAAAATACAACGTTTTTCATATCAAGCGAATGCAGTTCTTCAGAGACGCGAGTTTCGAGTTCGCGGGCCGAGAGAGTGCGTAGATCAAACAATGCAATTGCAAGCGCTTCGGCTTTTTCTTGGGCTTCTTTACGTTCACGCGCGAGTTTTTCGGCGCGCTCGGAAGCGAATGTAATATCGTCCAGTTCAGCCCTTGCATTGTCCAGGAAAGCAAGCATCTCTTCCACCGAGTTTCCGTACTTCCCTTTTAATTTGCGGATCAAATCATATCGGGATTCGATTTGCTCAATTTCTTCGGGCGAGCAATCAATTTCATCCAAATATCCGCGAATATTCTCGGAAAAATCGTAAAGAGAATCAACGGTTGCGGTGAGACCGGCTGACCAGGATTCCAAATCGGATGTGATACCCGCAATTTGGTTTAAGATACGGTCCGCCTGCTGAATGGATGCGGTGATTCCGGGCGTATCATCGGTGCCGGAAAATAATGTATAGATCTGAGATAGAGAATCGATCAACTTGGTTGAATTTTGCAGGACTTTACGGCGTTCTGTAAGTTCAACATCTTCACCAATACGCAAATTTGCAGAAGTCAGTTCGTTGATCTGATAGTTCAAAAATTCAATCCTGCGCGCTTTTTCTTCCTCGTTGGTAATGATTGTTTTTTCTTCGGAACAGAGACTCGTATATGTATCAAATGCCGACTGATATTGTGCAAAAAGTCCGTCCGGATCTTCGGTGAAGCGGTCTAAAAAAGTCGCATGAAATTCACGGTTTAAGAGTTGCTGACTGCCGTGCTGACCGTGGATGTTTACCAAGAGAGAGCCGAGCTCTTTTAGCAAAGATACTGTTGCAGGACGTCCGTTGATGCGGCAGTTGTTGCGCCCGTCAAGCGAGATCTCTCTCTGCAATAAAAGCATATCCGGGTCGTCTTCATTTTCATACCCGCATTCGGAAAGCCAGATTGCAGCATCAGAATCACGGATATCAAACAATGCACTGACCAGCGCTTTCTCTGCACCGGAGCGGATCAAATCACGTGATGTACGTTCACCAAGTATCATGTTGAGCGCATCGATGATGATTGATTTACCCGCGCCCGTCTCACCTGTCAGAACATGGAAACCGTGCCGAAACTCTAGATCGCAACGCTCGATGACTGCAATATTCTCGATGTGAAGGACTGAAAGCACGGCAAAATCCCTCCTACTGGTTGACTAAGATCCGTTTGAGTTCAGCACAAAAAGCAGTTGCGGCTTTTGTGGTGCGCATGACTAAAAAGCCCGTGTCATCACCTGCAATTGTGCCGACGACATCGGATACATGCATTCCGTCAAGCGCGGAACATGCAGCGGATGCAAGCCCCGGCATGGTTTTGATAACAACGATGTTTTGTGCAAAATCATACGAGAGCACGCTTTCGCGGAAAATGGTGAGAAGCCGCGAAGAAAATGCACTCGCGGTGTGCGATGCACTCGTGCTGTATTTACTTTTTCCGGATTTTGAAATCGATTTGACCAAATGAAGTTCTTTGATATCACGGGAAACGGTTGCCTGGGTTGCCGAAAAACCGGATTCATTGAGTTTATCGGTAAGTTCCATTTGGGTTTCGATCTCATATTCCTGAATGAGACTTAAAATTTTTGCTTGGCGCTGGGATTTCATCTTTCGTCCACCCTTCGATCGGAGAGTTTACTGTAGACAATGTCATAGAAATTGCGATCTTTATAGCGGATCAAGCGCGTTTTCAAATCTGAAATGTTGATAATGACACGATCGCCGTAACGAACCGGAATGCTCTCGCCACCGTCTGCGCTGACAACGATCATGTCATCCGCGATCGTTTTCGCGAGAATGGAAATGGTGCGGCGATAAGACAGAACAATCGGCTTGTCGGAGAGCGAATGAGAGCAAATCGGAGTTAGGGTGATATTGCGTGCCAACGGGTCAATGATCGGACCGCCTGCGGACATGGAATATGCGGTGGAACCCGTCGGAGATGCGATCACAACACCATCGCCGTTATAATGCGATATGAAAGAATTATCCGCAAATACGTCCAGGTCAATGATTTTAGTCAGACCACTCTTACAGACACCAACGTCGTTGAGTGCGACTGTGGAGAAAATGGTATCATCCCCACGCATGATGGAAACATTGAGCATCATACGTTCATCAATATTGAATTTTTTGCCGAGAATGATTTCAGGAAGGAGTTCGATCTCATTCGCATTCATCTCGGTCATATATCCCATATTTCCCTTGTTAATGCCGAGAATCGGGATTTCATGAATTGCGGCCGGTTTTGCGATGTTCAGAATGGAGCCGTCGCCGCCAAGGCAGATGATCATCTCCGCATCGCGAATGGCATGATCAAACGGAACAACATCAAAATCCGCATCCCCGGAAAACGGGATATGATCCGGAAGCACGACTTGAATATCGGCTTTTTTCAATATGGTAGCGATTTTTTTAGAGAGTTCCAGGTTAATATCACGCGTGTGATTCGGCGATAACATCACTCGTTTCATACTCATCTATCCTTTCAAACTGCTGTATGCTTCATCGAGCAAAGCTGTAAGATCTAAGGTCGGCTCTTCCTGTGCACACTTAGATAAATGTCCCAAAAATTCAATATTGCCTTCCGGTCCCGTAATCGGCGAAAATGTAATGCCGAGCACCGAGAGTCCAAGGGAATGTGCGGTATCAGAAAAGCGTTCCAAAACTTCAAGGTGCACCGCGGGATCACGGACAACACCTTTCTTCCCCACTTTATCGCGCCCTGCTTCAAATTGGGGTTTGATCAGACAAAGGATCTTCCCGTTTTGGGATAAAAGTCCGGAAACCGCAGGAAGTACCAAGGAAAGCGAAATGAAAGAAACATCGATTACCGCAAGATCCAATTCTTCCGGAATCTGTTCATGGGTCAGATAACGTATGTTAGTGCGTTCCATACACACTACGCGTTCATGGTTTCGGATGCTCCATGCAAGCTGACCATAGCCCACGTCGACTGCATAAATCTTCTTTGCATTGCGCTTGAGCAGACAATCGGAAAAACCACCGGTGGATGCACCTGCGTCGATGACTGTCATGCCACTTGGATCGACTCCGAAATAATCAAGCGCTTTTTCGAGTTTCAATCCACCGCGACTGACGTATGCGAGCGTTTTTCCACGCACTTCAATATCATCTTGATCGGACACCTGCATTCCAGGTTTATCAGCCTTTTGTGCGTTTACATAAACGGTGCCTTCCATAATGGTTGTTTTGGCGCGCTCACGGCTTTCAATCAAGCCACGCTCTACCAAAGCAACATCCAAACGAATTTTTGCCACAGATTAATCCTCCGTAATTGCACGGTAAATTCCGGAAACATCAATTTGATTTTCCGCAAAAAGGTGATTCATATCACCGTTTTTGGTAAATTCCGTTCCGAGATTGAGTAATTTTGCACGGAATGAAACACCGCAATCGTTCAGTTTTGCGATCAGATCACGACCAACACAACCGACATCCATACAATCTTCCACCACGATCAATCGCTTGGTTTTGGAAACAGATTCTGCCAAGGCATCCAAGTCAAACGCGGTGATAGAATTGAGTTTATACACTTCACAGGAAATACCGTTTTTCTCTGCGAGTGTTGCAGTTTCCAAAATGTGA
>SVMJ01000010.1 GCA_015067485.1 Oscillospiraceae bacterium | reverse complement strand
TATAGCATCAATTACTGTGTTTTTTATTGACAATTTTTGTCGGTTAGCGTATAATGAAATCAGTTAAATATGAACTTTGTCAGTGGGTCGTTATTCCTGTACCAATGAGGTATGAGATGGCGACCCGCTGGAGATCTACACCGACAAAGACGGGGAAGTGATCTTCAAGAAATACTCGCCCGTGGGAGAACTCTCGCTCTTTGCCGCGCAGATGTGCGACACGCTTTCCAAAACCACAGGCTGTGCCTGTGCGGTAACTGACCGCGACACGGTGATCGCGGTCTCGGGTCTTCCCAAACGCGAGGTGCTCGACAAACGCATTTCGGAAGATCTTGAGCGCATCATCGAGTCGCGTCTCATGTACCAGATGAAGTCGGGCGAGCGGAAACTGCAGGCGCTTTCGGACTCTGCGGGGTATTTCGTCTCGGTCGCCGCGCCCATTTTGGCAGAAGGCGACGTGTCGGGGAGTGTGGTGTTTCTCACGAGTGATGCATCCCCGATGGGGGAGACCGAGTACAAACTCGCACAAACAGTCGCGGGGTTTCTGGGAAAACAAATGGAAAGCTAAGAAAAAGCCCGCAAAAGCGGGCTTTTTTCTCTATCGTTCAAGGTTCTGTTCGTAGCTCATGATCATCTTTTTGACCATCTGACCGCCGATGGAACCTGCCTGACGGGAAGTCAAGTCACCGTTGTAGCCGTCTTTGAGCGGAACGCCGACTTCACTTGCCGCTTCCATTTTGAAACGGTTCAGCGCTTCTCTTGCACCCGGTACCATTGCCATATCCGTTCACCTCCCGTATTTTGATTTCACATTTAGTGTGCGCGAAGAGAAAAAAGAATATGAGTTGTAATTTTTCCCGAAAAAAGTGTTGTAATTTTAGAAAATGTGTGTTATCATATCGGATAGTGAACATATTGAATGGGAGGTTTCCGTTACTATGGAAGCATTGAAAGTAGTTTTGACAGTTGTGCAGGTTTTGCTTGCAATCTTTTTGATCGTAACAATTATGTTGCAGCCCAGCAAGCAGCAGGGTCTCGGCGTTGTGTCCGGTGCGGCTGAAACATTCTTGTCCAAGAACAAGTCCAAGAGTTGGGAAGTTCGCCTTGCAAAACTCACCACTCTGGTTGCATTCTTGTTCGTCGCACTCACTCTGGCACTCAGCGTTCTGTAAGAGAAGCAAAAGGGCTCTTATGCGGAAATAGCATAAGAGCCGTTTTTCTGTTTGAAAGGAGCATTTTCTTGACTGATACTTCGATTCGTAACGTCGCCATCATCGCTCACGTTGATCACGGCAAAACAACTTTGGTGGACGAGCTGCTCAAACAGTCGGGCACATTCCGTGATAACCAAGTGGTTGCGGACCGCGTGATGGACTCTAACGACATTGAGCGTGAACGCGGCATCACCATTTTGGCAAAAAATACCGCGGTTACTTACAAAGACGTCAAAATCAATATCATTGACACCCCTGGGCACGCGGACTTCGGCGGTGAAGTGGAGCGCATTCTCAAGATGGTCTCGGGCGTTGTCCTGCTTGTCGACGCGGCGGAAGGCCCGATGCCGCAGACCCGATTCGTGCTCCAGCGCGCGCTGGAACTGCAGCATCGCGTCATCATCGTGGTCAATAAGATCGACCGTCCCGATGCCCGCCTTGACGAAATCGGCGATGAACTTTTGGAACTTTTGTTTGATTTGGATGCAAACGAAGAGCAGCTCGAATCTCCCGTGCTGTTCTGCTCCGCACGTGCAGGCACCGCATCGCTCAACCCGTTCGAAGCAGGGGTTGACATGAAACCGCTCTTCGATACCATTTTAGACTACATCCCCGCACCCGAAGCGGATACCGAAACTCCGCTCAAAATGCTGGTTTCTTCCATCGATTACAACGACTATGTCGGTCGTATCGGCGTGGGTCGGATCGAAACAGGTATCCTGCGCCAGGGCATGGAAGTCCAGGTGTGCGACTGGCACGGACTGCGTACCCCGAAAAAGGCAAAGATCACCGCAATTTATCAATTTGAAGGACTCTCCCGTGTGCCGGTGGAATCCGCCACCGCAGGCAACATCGTAAGTTTTTCGGGGATAGACGGAATCACCATCGGGGACACGGTCTGTGATTCCGCAGATGTGTCTCCGCTCCCGTTTGTCAAGATCTCCGAACCCACGATGGAAATGACCTTCTCGGTCAATGACTCTCCGTTTGCGGGTCGAGACGGCAAACTCGTTACCACCCGTAACATCCGTGAACGCTTAGAGCGCGAACTCTTGAAAGACGTATCGCTTCGCGTTACCCCGGTCGAAGGCTCGATGGATTCCTTCTGCGTGGCAGGGCGCGGCGAAATGCACCTTTCGATCCTGATGGAAAATATGCGCCGCGAAGGCTACGAATTCCAGGTCAGCACCCCGCGCGTACTGATGCGCGAAATCGACGGGGTTCTCTGCGAACCCATTGAAGAGCTCATCATCGACGTTCCCGAAGATTCGGTCGGCGCGGTCATGGAAAAGATGGGCACCCGAAAAGCGGAACTGACCAAAATGGCACCGACAGGAAGCCGTATGCGTCTGGAATTTTTGGCACCTACCCGCGGACTGTTCGGCTACCGCAACGAATTTCTCACCGATACTCGCGGCGAAGGCATTCTGAACACCGTGTTCCACGGCTATGCCCCGTATAAAGGCGACATTGAACGCCGCCACACCGGATCACTCATCGCATACGAAACGGGTGAAGCGGTTACCTACGGGCTCTTTAACGCACAGGACCGCGGCGCGCTGTTCATCGGTCCGGGCGTGGAAGTCTACGAAGGCATGGTGGTTGGATGCTCTCCGAAAACCGAGGACATCACGGTAAACGTCTGCAAGAGAAAACAACTGACCAATATGCGCGCATCGGGTAGCGACGATGCACTCCGCCTGACCCCGCCGCGCATCATGAGTTTGGAACAATGCCTGGAATTCTTGGGCGATGACGAACTTTTGGAAGTTACCCCGAACAATCTGCGTATCCGCAAACGCATCCTGCAGAATGCTGCACGCATGAAAGCAACCAAAGGCAAAAATGCATAAAAAGGAGCGATACAATGTCGAATATTTGGCACGATATTTCCCCGAAACGCATCAATGCGGAAGATTTTATGTGCGTGATTGAGATCACAAAAGGCAGTAAAAAGAAATATGAACTGGATAAGGAAACAGGGTATCTGATGCTGGATCGCATTTTGCACACCTCCACACACTATCCTGCAAACTACGGCTTCATTCCGCGCACTTACGGGGATGATAATGACCCGCTGGACGTGCTCGTGCTTTGCTCCGAGCAAATCGAGCCGATGACACTCGTGCGCGCATATCCTGTCGGGGTGATCACCATGATCGACAACGGCAGAAGCGATGAAAAGATCATCGCCATCCCGTTTCAAGATCCGAACTACAATATGTACAACGACATCTCGGAACTGCCTTGCCACATCTTTGAAGAAATGCGGCACTTCTTCAGCGTTTATAAAACGCTCGAGAACAAGGAAACCGCGGTCGACGAGGTACGCGGCAGAGCGGAATCTGTTAAAATCATCGCAAACGCGATCGATCACTACGTGGAACATTTCTGCAAATAATCGGACAAACGGACTGCTCGGCAGTCCGTTTTTTGTTGAATTGAGTCTCGGTTTATGATAAAATACATCTATTAACCAAAAGGAGAGAAAACGCGATGCATGACGTATTTGTCAGTTTTTCGTTTGCAGACCAAGAGATTTCCCAGTATGTGGTAAACCGGCTGCTGAGTGAGTATAATATCCCCTGCTGGATTTGCACAAGCGAAATCCTGGCAGGCGAGCATTACAAAGAAGTGATCGTGGACGCAATCGCGATCGCGAAAATCGTGCTTTTGATCCAAAGCGAGCACTCGATCGGCTCCAAAGAAGTGCCGAAAGAGATCGCGCTTGCGCTTGATAAAAACAAGATCGTCATCCCGTTTGTCATTGACTATGCGGAACTCACGGGCGATCTCGAATACGATCTTTTGGCGGTCCACCGTGTGGACGCGACCAAACCCACCATGGACGAGCGCATCGAAGAACTCTCCCGTCAGATCTATGCGGTGCTCGCAAAAAATGGGGCGGAGAACCCGTGGAGCCGTAACTTCCGCGGATATTCGCTGATTTCCACCCCGACCGTCATCCCGAAAAAAGTCTTTTGCGGCAGAGATGCGGTGCTGGATGAAATTTCCCAAAACTTCCAAAACGGTGAGAACGTCCAGTTCCTGTACGGGGTGGGCGGCATCGGCAAAACCCAGATCGCAAAGCAGTACGCAAAACGCCATCAAAACGATTACGATACGGTGATTTTCGCCACCTACAACGGCAGCCTCAAGGACATGGTGATCGCAGAAAACCCGTTTGCGCTTGAACCCGAACTCGTGCGCTATACCATGTCGGACGGGTCCAAAGAAAGCGACGACGCATTCTTTGCGCGAAAGATGGAAAAAATCCGTAAAATCGCAAACGAGAGGACCCTCATCGTGATCGATAACTTCGATGTGGAACAAGACGAAGCCCTTGGGGATCTGATTCAAGGGAATTATCATCTTCTCATCACCACGCGTACCGATTTCTCGCGCCATTATCCCACTGTGAAGATCGACGTGCTGGAAGATATGGACGATCTCAAAGAGATTTTCATGCAAAATTATGACGGCTACGACGTGGAAGAAGACGATCCGAAACTCGAAGAACTCATCGAATTGGTCAACCGCCACACTTACACGGTGGAACTTTTGGCACAGCATATGGAAAACAGCGGACAGACCCCGGAAGAAATGCTCGCCGCGCTGAAGCGTGAGGGCATCCGCTCGCTCAGCGAAGAAGTGGTGGGCGAGAACATGGTGAAAGCCGCGGCATATGAGAACCTGCTCAAGATGTTCAAACTCTTCACACTCACCGAAGAAGAACGCCGTGTGCTCATGTATCTCTCGCTGATGCCCACAGAAGGGGTCAACGTCCGCAACTTCCGCGCATGGGCGGATCTCGATTCCACCAAACTCATCAAGGACTTGGAAACCAGAAGTTGGCTTTTGAAAAACACCGAGGGGATCGCGCTGCACCCCATCATCAAGGAAGTGGTGCGCCATGAGATCCCCGCAACCGAAGAAAACTGCGCGGAGTTTCTTTCCCGCTTTACCGATTCCATCGAAGATAAAAAGACCTATGGCATGAAAAAGAGCGAGAAAGACCGCTATGCGCTGATCGCAAAAGAACTCTTAAAGCAGTTTGACAACATCACAGAAACGAACGCCATGTTCTATTACCATGCGGAAAGTCTCTTAAGTTTTGCGGTGGATACCGAATGTGCGGTGCAGCTTGCCAAACGGCTTTATGAATTTTTCCGCAGCTCAAAAGGGGAGCAGAGTTTCGAGACGGCACGAAGCGCGTTCAAACTCGGTTGGGTGTACTCGTTTGACAGCCATCTGGAAAACTCTGTTGAGAATGCGTTTTACTGGCTCAAAACCGCGGATGAGATTTTCGGGCAAGTGGAACTGGTCGGCTCGGATGCAAAATCCCGTCACACCATGACCAAAACCAATCTCTCCAAACAGTATCTCATGAAGTACCGCGAAACGGGAGACAAAAGCGATTACGAAACTGCAAAAGAATATGCGTATGCCTCCATCGACCACGCGGCCAAAAGTTTCGCACCCGATGACTTCCATCACGCCAAACTCGGGGGTGCGCATATGCAGCTTGCCGAAATTTTACTGGACGGCGAGCAGTTCGAAGAGAGTCTCATGCACACCGAAACCGCAGTTGAGATTTTACTTTCCCTCTTCGATGAAACGCACGTGGATATCATGCTCGCATATTTCCTCAAATCAGCCGCACTCTTTGGTCTGGGTGATTTTGACAAGGCAAAAGACTATGCAAAGAAAAGTGCGGACGGCTACTGCAATTATTTTGGCGAACACCATCCGAGAAACTACCAGTTGTTTACCCATCTCGGAGAATGCTGCTCAAAACTCGGTGAGCGCGCAGAAGCACTTGAGGCATATGAACGCGCACTGAAGATCGCGGAAAAGATGTATGAACCGGATGCCGTACAGATCATTGCGGCAAAAGAAAAAATCACGGCGCTCAAAGGAGCGTAAGGGGGAAAAGTCTCGTGTGGGAAGTGTTGAATCAAATCATATTCGTTGCGGAACTTCTGCTGATCTTTGTCGGGCTTCCGCTTGTATTCCGTAAGAGAAACACGGTCAAAACCGTGATTTTTATGGGATGCGTGGTGGCACTCAATTTCGTCATCTACTTGCTCCCCGCGTTTTTTGAAAAACTGGTGCTCGGGGAAGAACGCAGTTTCTTTCTCTACCTGCTCGACGGCATCCCCGCCGCGGCAAAATCCCTTGTAGGTGACACCGAAACAGGCATTGTGGAAGTCTATGCTTCGCACTTTCCCGAATACGGGCTCATCTTTGGCTTGGGCATCGCAATTGCGGTGGTCTCCACCTCCTTTGCGGCAATTTCCACTTTCGGGCGCAGAATTTCAAACGCATTCAAACTGGTCTTGCGTTTTAGTGGCAATACTTGCGATCTCATCGCAGGAAACAGCGAGGAAGCCATCCAATACGCCAAAACACAGAAAAATGCGGTTTTGGTTTTGCCCGAAAATACAGAAAAATCGGCTATGACGGAATACATCGAAAACGGGTGCACGGTGATACGTCGCAAACTCTCCAAAGCATTTTTTGCAGGGAAATGGTTTCACACCAAAACCCGCTACAATGTGATCCTGCTGCAGGACGAAGCGCTCGACGAGATTTTAGCCTATCTCGGCGACGAGCGGAAAACGAAAGACATCCGCTTTTACTTGGAGACGGAAAGCGGTGTTTTGGAAACACTCAAACGCCGCATCGATGCGATGGGCAGTCTCTACCGCACACGCATCACACTCTTTAGCAGAAACGAATTGCTCGCGCGTGTGTTTGTGGATAAAAACCCGTACACTAAGCATATGCCGCGCGAATTTTTCGGAGACGACACCTCGCTCAAAGACGGGGTCAAACTCAACTTATTCCTGCTCGGTTACGGTGCTTTGAGCGGTGAGATCTGCAGACAGTTTGTGATAAACAACCAATTTGCGGTACAGAAAGACGGGGAGTATCACGCATCCCCCATCCGTCTTTCGGTGTATGACAAAACGGCTGACAAAAATGCATGGTCTCTCTGCGGACTTCCCAATGCGCTGCGCATCTTGGAAGAAAACCAAACCGAATATTTCCCGATGCCTGAGTATCCCTATGAAGTGGACTGCGTGAAAGACGGCGGTTATGAGTTTGACACCATCCGCGAGATCGCAAACAAAGCATTGGATGAAGACAGTTTCAGTTATATCATCGTTGATACGGGAAACGTATACCGAAACATCGAAATTGCGGAAAAGTTCTCGCTTTTACTGGATAAATGTAACTGCTATCACATATTCGTCCGCAACCGCTCGATCGCGCTCACACATGACCGTATCACCTGCTACGGGGACACGGGGTCGGTCTTTACCCATGATGTCATCGTAGGGGATGCGCTGGTCGGGCTGGCACGGGATGTCAACCGTTTCTATTCGGGCAAAGATACTTGGAATGATCTTTCCTATTTCGGTATGGCAAGCAACATCGCACTTGCCCAAAATCTGCGTCTGAAACTCAATCTGTTGGGTGTGGATTATCAAAATGACGGGCGTGGAGAAGGATTGGATTTGGCATCCGAACTTCCCGCAAAACTCGGGGATGCCACCGACTACGAATCCTGCTTCGGCGTGAGTGTGCGCAACGCACTTCTCGCACAAGAACACTTTCGCTGGAACGCATTCCATCTGCTCGCGGGCTATCTCCCGATGAAACGGTGCAGGGTCAAAGTGTGGGAAGAAAACGGCAAGATCAAAAAGACCATCAAAGACGATACCTTGAAAAAACACGCGTGTATCACCACGTTTGCGGGGCTTCATGCACTCTCAAATGAGTTGAGCGCGCGCGCAAACGAAATTGCAGGCGGTAAAACCTACACCGCGAAAGACTTTGACTATTACCGCTACGACGATCTCCTGCTCCGCGCGATCCCGGGATTTTTGGAAGAAAATCGTTGTTCTGTGGCAGAGAAATGAAGCCACTTTTGAAAAAGAGGTGAATCAAATGAAGCGGATGACAGCATTGTGTCTCCTGCTATGCTTGCTCTGCGGTTGTGCGCCGCGCGGGGGAGAAACCCCGTCTGCGGATACGCCCATTGTGCAAGAGCAAAGCCAAAATCAAATCTGTCGGGTCGCATTTTTTGAAGAACGCACGATCAACCCGCTCACCACACGCGTTGGTGCAAACGTCGCACTCTATCGTTTGGTGTTCGACGGGCTTTTTGAACTCACGCCCGACTTTCAGGCGGTACCCATGCTGTGCGACGGTTACACCCGCGACGGAAACGTGTGGAAGTTTACCCTGCGCAGTATGACGTTCTCGGACGGCACCGCGCTGACCGCACAAGATGTGGTCTATTCGTATAACCTTGCAAAACAGGAAGAAAGTGCATACGCAAGCCGCTTCCAAAACATTGAGCGCTTCCGAGCGGTAAATTCTTCGGTGGTGGAAGTGGTTACCAAATCCCCGAACGATGATCTTCCCGCTCTGCTTGATATTCCCGTGATCAAGCGCGATGAGAATGCGACCGTCGCGGTCGGCACGGGTCCCTATCAAATCATCTATGAAGGCGTTTCTCCCGTGCTGGTGAAAAACCATTACTACGGGGAAGCGGCGATGCCGTATGAACGCATCGAGATCGTCTCGGTGGGCAGCGAAGAGCAACTCGCAAAAGAACTCCGTGCAGGAAAGATCAGCATGGCGGCGGTGGATATCACCGCAACCGATGCGGTCTCCTGGGGTGGGGACTGCGACCACGTGGACTACCCCACAACCACCATGCTGTATCTCGGGTTCCAAACCCGTTCCAAAGCACTCCGCTCCGCCACCGTGCGCCGCGCCATCGCGTGCGCGCTCGACCGTGAATCCATCGCGGGGAAAGACTTCTCGGGCTTTGCGGATGCATCGGGCATCCCCGTCCATCCCGCCGCCGCGCAGTACTCCGCGCAGGTGGCAGACCTTCTCGCATATTCTCCCGAAACCGCCCGCGACCATCTCGCGGCGGCGGGGCGTGAGACGCTCACGGTCTCCCTTTTGGTGAATGCGGAAAACCCGAGCAAAGTCTCGGCGGCGCAGAGAATTGCGGAATCGCTGAGTGCGGCGAGTATCACGGTGAACGTGGAGACCGTGCCATGGGAGCAGTTTGTATCTCGCCTGCAGTCGGGGCGGTTTGAACTCTATCTCGGTGAAGTGGTCTTAAGTGCCGATTTTGACATCGCACCCCTGGTTGCACCGGGCGGCGCGCTCAACTACGGCGGATTTTCTTCCGAATATTTAAGTTCTGCTATCTACACCGCGCGCTCGGGCGGGGACGATAGCGCATATCTGCGCCAGTTTGCAGACGAAGTCCCGTTTGCACCCATCCTGTTCAAACGCGACACCCTGCTCGTGCAGAAGAATTACTTTGCGGAACTCACCCCTGCGGTGCACAATCCGTTCTATCACTTTTTTGATTGGAAGCGTGTTTCATGAGTCGTGAACTTGGAATTTTAGCCCATGTCGCATCGTTTGGCGGGTTTACGCCCGAACTCATGCGGTTTTTGGATTTCCTGCAGGAAGCGGGTGTACGCGTGTGGCAAACCCTGCCACTCGGCCCCATCGGTCCGGGTGGGTGCCCGTACCACTCGACTTCTGCGTGGGCAGGGGAAGAGAGCTTTGCAAAAGACGCTCCCGTATCAGACGAAGAGATCGATGCGTTTTTGGAACGGGAGTTTACCTGGCTTGCCGACTTTGCACTCTTTACCGCTCTGCGTGAAGATTTGGGGAAACCGTGGTGGGAGTGGCCCGAAGACGTGGTGAGACGCGATTCTTCCGCACTCGGCTATCATGCAAACCGCCTGCAACCCCGTATGCGTGAGATCTACAAAGAACAGTACCTGTTTTACAGAGAGTGGGCGCGCGTGCGCGCCTATGCGGGTGAGCGCGGGATCTCGGTGATGGGGGATTTGCCCTTTTACGTCGCACCCGATAGTGTGGACATTTGGTGCAATCAGTCGCTCTTTGATTTAGACCGCGTGGCAGGTTGCCCGCCCGATGCATTCTGCGCGGACGGACAGTTTTGGGGAAATCCTGTCTATAATTTTGAAGCGCACCGCAAAAGCGGATACGCTTGGTGGGTGGCACGCATCCGCCATTCGCTCAGACTCTATGACCGATTGCGGATCGACCACTTCCGCGCGATGGAAGCGTTCTGGTCCATCCCGAAAGGCGCGGAATCTGCCGCTGCGGGCGAGTGGGTGAAAGGTCCGGGGGATGAACTCTTTGCCGCGCTTGGTCCTGCACCGCTGGTCGCAGAAGATTTGGGTTTTTTAACCCCCGAAGTGTACGCACTGCGCGATCGCGTCGGGCTTCCCGGTATGACCGTTTTGCAGTTTGCATTCACGCCGGGCTGCGACAGTCTGTACTTACCGCACCACCACGTTCAAAACTCGGTGGTCTATACCGGAACACATGATAACAATACCCTCCGCGGCTGGGTGGAAGAATACCCGATCGATGCCGCATTTGCCTGCGAGTATCTCAGCTGTACCGATCCGGTCGACGGGCTCACCCGTGCCGCGCTCTCCTCGGTCGCAAACCTTGCGGTCCTGCAGCTGCAGGATGTGCTGGGGCTTGACGGATCGGCGCGCATGAATGTTCCCGGAACGATCGAGGGAAACTGGGGTTGGAAGTGCGATGTAAATGCACTCACCAAAGAACTCGCACAGGACTTGCGCAGCAAAGCCGCGCTGTATGGCAGAATTTAAGGAGGTCCCAATGAAAAAACTTGGTTTGTTTTTCGCAACGCTCACACTTTTAGCGGTGATTTCCGCTTGCGGCGATCCGACAAGCGGTGAGATCGTTGACGTCGCGCTCGGCGGAGAAATCAACGCAGACGGGGTCTATACCGCGCATGACATCGTCTACTACGAAGCGGGACAACCCGCCGCTTACGGAAAGGGAAGCGAGCAAGACGCCCACGATGCGGAAGCCGCAAACGCACACACGGTGGTACACATCACAAAACCCGGCACGTACCGTCTCAGTGGGAAGTTGGAGCGCGGGCAGATCGCGGTGGACCTGGGCGAAAACGCGGAAGATAACCCGAATGCGGTCGTCACGCTGATTTTAGACGGGGCGGACATCACCTGTGAAGTCGCTCCCGCGTTGATTTTCTATAATGTCTATGAATGCGGCGAAGACGACGAAGACCGCGCAACCATGGACGTGGATACGACCAAGGCGGGCGCAAACATCGTCATCAGCGATGACACGGTCAACAACATAAGCGGCGCTTACGTCGCAACCATCTTAGATCCCGATGACCCCGAAGACGAACTGCATGAGTATGACGGCGCGGTGTATTCGCGTATGTCCATGAACGTTTCGGGCGACGGTGTGCTGAACATCCGCGGCACAAACGAAGGGCTTTGCAGTGAAATGCACCTGACGATAAACGGCGGACATCTCGAGATCCGTTCGGGAAATGACGGTATCAACACCAACGAAGACAACGTCTCGGTTCTCACGGTAAATGACGGGGTGGTAAACGTCACGGTCACGGGCGAAACAGGCGAAGGTGACGGGATCGACTCCAACGGCTGGATCGTGGTAAACGGCGGAACCGTCATCGCATCCGCAAATGCGCTCAGCGCGGATGCGGGCGTGGACGCGGACAAAGGCGTTTTCGTACGCGGCGGGATCGTGCTTGCGGCAGGGAATATGTTTGATCCGCTCCAGGCGGACGGAACAACGTATGCCGCGTTCCAATTCGCTGAAAAACAGGCGGGCGGCAAGACCCTTTTGCTCAAAGACGAGCAGGGCAACACCGCCATGGAATTCACTCCGCAAAACGCATACTCGGTGGTGGCACTCGCAAGTGAGAGTTTCACGGAAGGCAGGTACACCCTGTGGTGTGACGGGGTGCAAATGCAAGGTCAAAGCGGTGGCAGAATGGGCGGCCCCGGTATGATGCCGGGTGGCGAGCCGCCAAAAGGGGAGAAACCGTTTGACGGCAAAGAACCGCCGTTTGACGGAAAACGCCCCGAAATGCCGCCGCGCGGAGAACGCGACCCGAATATGGGAAAAGGCGACTTTGCGCCGGGAGAACTCACCGCCGAATTTGTGCTCAAATCGGGCGCCAATCTGTTCACAAATGTGATTCACTCTTGACAGTAAAGCCGAAAATCAGTATAATAATAGCGTTCCGTAAAGGGGCGCTTTACGGGGGCGTAGCTCACCTGGGAGAGCGTTTGACTGGCAGTCAAAAGGTAGTGGGTTCGATCCCCATCGTCTCCACCAAAAAGAAAACCACACCACAGGGTGTGGTTTTTCTTTTTGGTGGAGTGTTCCCTACGGGAACAATAGCGCCTGCGGCGCGCTGATAAAACGTGAAGGAGAAACCCGCAAATGGTTTCTCCTTCACAATCCACTTCCTTTGCGGAGACGGAAAAGCGATCCCCATCGTCTCATTTCACATCCTTTGCGAAGACAGAAAAGCGATCCCCATCGAGAAAATAACTGTTTGTGAGTGCGCGGGTAGATCCCCATCGTCTCGCCTTTGGCGCGCTATTTCCTTTGCAAAGCAAAAGGCGATCTTCGTGGTCGTAGTTTTTGCGAAAGTGTAAAATATTGATTGCAAATTTGTTTCTTCTGTGATAAAATTTATCCGTATACGCAAAATGCGATTTTAAGGAGAAACAACATGAAAAAGAGAGTTTTGAGTTTGCTTTTGGTGTTTTGCATGCTTCTGTCGTTTGTCCCCGTCATGGCGGCCGAAACAGAAACGGAAATCACGCCGGCCTATTATTATAACTTCATGCGTTTGCGTCATGGGCAGTGGAGTACTTCCGCTTACCAGCCGCACGAGGTAACCACCTGGGGCTGGGAAGACACATCCGAAAACTATCACAACTATTTAAGCGACTCCTTCATTTACTATGGAAAATCCGAAGGGACCACTTGGCAGTGGGTGAAATCTTCCGCAAACCTTCCGGAATTCGGTCCGCATTTCCTGGGCTCCGCGGGAGAATGGGTGGCATGGACGATTCGTGTGGAGACCGGCGGAACCTATCTCCCTGTACTCACACATGCAGGGCTTACAAGCGGCGGTAAATTCAACGCATATCTTGCACCGCTCGGTGCGGAAAATCCGCGCGATACCAAATACTTCATCGGTGATTTTGACACATACCGCGCATCGACTGCCTATCAGCTGCAGCCGGAATTTGACGTGCAGACGCTGGATGCCGGCGACTATATCTTTACCATGGAAGTTGCACCCGAACAGGTTGCAAAAGCGGCATGGGTGAGTGCGCTCTCTCTGTTTGCGGCGGACGGTGGTGTTCTGAAGATCACGGCAGATGCAGTCAGTCTTGAAAAGAGTGAAACCAAAACCGTTCCGCTTACTTTCTCGGTGGACGGTACAGAATTGAACGCAAGTGATTTGACCGCGCTCTCCGTGGCATCTTCCGACACTTCGGTTGCGACTGCGGAACTGATCCATGACGGAGAGAGCGCATCTGTCAAAGTATCTGCACTCAAAAGCGGTTCCTGTACGGTAACCGTCTCTGCGGCCTGCGGAGAAGTCGTGGGGTCCCACTCAATTTCGGTTACGGTCGCGGCGGAGCAGTCGGGTTCCGTAAGCAAGACCAAACCGACCTATATGACCATGGAAAAGCGTGAAGCCGCACAGCAGAATATCGCCCAATACGACTGGGCGCAACAGACGAAACAAAATGCGATCGCCTTGGCCGACTTTTATGTCGGACAAGAAGACCTGCTGTGGAGCCTTATCACATCGCAGGATCTCCCGCGTGCGTGCAACACTGCGGCGCGTTGGGACCCGGAAATCTATAACTGCCATTACTGCGATCAGAACCTGGTGGATTACACGGGCGACTTCTATCCGTGGAAGTACGATGTGATAAACAATCCGTGGAAACTTCAGTGTCCGGCTTGCCGAAACTACTTCCCATCCAATGATTTTGGGAAGTTCTATGAAGCCGGCATCAACGAACACGGCTTTTTCGATTATGAACTCGCAAAGAAAAACGGCTCGCAGTATTTGACCAATGACCTCTACCCCCAAAAGGGAGCGGGCTGGGGTGTAGACGACGGCTACGGCTATAGAACCGGAGAAAGTTACTCGTTCAAATTGAATACAACTACTTATAATCTTGAGCGCACACATACCTATATCGCATATTACAACCACTGGGCGGTGTGGTACGGCGGCGCCATCCGCAGTATTTTAGGTGCGCTCGGAAATGCATACATCTACACGGGCGATATCAAGTACGGGCGCCTGGGCGCGATCATGGTGGACCGTATTGCAGACGTCTACCCCGATATGTATGTTTCCGAATATTTCCCCACCATGGCAAACTCGGACTTCAACACCGCACGCGGTCGCGTGATCGGCGGGATTTGGGAAACGGGTCTTGCACGAGACCTCTGTATGTACTATGACTATTTCTATCCCGCATACGACGATGAATCGGTCGTTGCGTTTTTGTCCGATAAAGCCAAAACCTATTCGCTCGGTGATGCGCGCGGCGCACACGGAAGCACAAATGAATCTCGCGGCGGGGTAGGGAATGATAAATCCACCTCCGCAAAAATTCGTCAGAATATCGAAAACGGACTACTCCGTGAAGTCATCAAAGGCGTCCGCAGCGAAAATCAGATCTACGGCAACTCCGGTATGCATCAGTCCACCGCAACCATGGCGGCGGTGGTGCTTGACACCATGCCGGACACCGCAAACACGCTCGACTGGGTCATGGGCTCGGGTGGTAACGTTACTGCCAATATTTTAAGTGCGATCAACCGCGACGGGCAGGGGAACGAAGCTGCACCGGGATACGCGGATACCTGGGTAACATCCTACCTCGGTATTGTCGATGCGCTGGAGAGTTACGATGGCTATGCGGGCGCAAACCTGTATGACAATGTCAAATTTGTAAAACTCTTAAAAACCAATTTCCCACTCACTCTCGCACGAAACGGAACTGCCCCCATCGGCGACTCGGGCGGGATTGCAAACAATGCGTTCAATGTGAATATCTCACGTCTCATCACTGCATTCCAACGCACAAAAGACCCGGAAATCGCACAGTATATCTACTTCTTAAACGGCAATCAATCTGATGGTATCCAGGCGAGTATCTTTACCCCTGCGGAAACGATCGCAGACGATATCCAAGCGGTCGTTGACACGCACGGCGAGTATCCGTTTGATGAATCTTCCGCAATGACGGGATCCTTCGGCTACTTCGCGCTCCGTGATGGGACACAGAATTCTGTCCAAGACGATACCCAACGTGATTTCTGGATGTACTTCGGGCGTACCACCAACCACGGGCATCCTGCGGTTCTGAACATTGGCATCGATGCGTACGGCGTACCGGTTGCATCTGATTTCGGTTACCCGGAATCCACATCGGAGACGCCGCGTACCCTCAACTGGGACCGTTCCACCATCATCCATAATACCGTTCAGGTAAACGATGTAAAGCAGAGCGAAGTTACCCAAGGCACAGCACTCCACTTCGACGGGGACAATGACGGCAGAGTTCAGGTGATGGATGCACGTGTCCCGGGCGCATATTCCGTAACAAGCGAATACCGCCGTACTTTGGTCATGGTAGATTACGATGACGATGTCAGTTACGGGGTGGACTTCTTCCGTGTCATCGGCGGAAATACCCACACCTTCGCATTCCATCCGGTGTCCAACACCGCGCCGTTTGCCGAAAATCTGACGTTTACCAAGCAAAGCGGCGGCACTTATGCAGGTCCGGGTGTGGAATACGGAAATTATGCCAAGGCTTCGGGCTATGACGGGTTCTACGATGTTTCCCACGCAACCCCAACCGGTCCGTTCAGCTTGGATTACAAGATTACGGACTTCAGAAAACTCGGTCCGACAAATGTTAATCTGCATCTCAAAATTACACAGCTGAATGATTTCATTCCTACGCAAGTCTCCATCGCGTCCGCAGAGCCCCCACAGACCAATTCCAACCCGAGTTCTGTTCGTTCGCTTTTGGTCTCCCGCAAAGGCTCAAATCTCGACAGCCTGTTCACCACGGTCTATGAACCGTATGATGCCGAACCCTACATCGCAAAGAGCGAAGTGGTGAGTGTGGTTCGCACC
The DNA here is from genome assembly GCA_015067485.1 of Oscillospiraceae bacterium. Classification (GTDB taxonomy): domain Bacteria; phylum Bacillota; class Clostridia; order Oscillospirales; family JAAYXM01; genus SIG510. The sequence goes on along the minus strand of SVMJ01000010.1, from coordinate 48,790 downwards.
GGCGGCGCAACCCCGACTTCCACCGATAAGGCGTATGCGGTCAAGGTTACGATGGAAAACGGGCGCGAAGATTACATCATCTATGCAACAAACAACCAGGTAGCGTACCAAGTGGACGGGTGGCTCGACTTCCAAGGCTTTGTGGGCGTCGTAACACGCGAAAATGGTATCATTGTAAACTCCTTTATCAGTGACGGCACGAAACTCGGTGATATGACTGCGACCGCGTCTTATACAGGCAAGGTAAAAGACTTCACCAAAACGCTCTCGTTTGAAAACACCATTACAGTAACGCCGAATACCGGGATGGATCTCGAAGATATCGTGGGGCGCTATGTGTTTATCAAAGACAAAGCACACTCCTACAAAATTAAAAATGCCGTGAAGAATGCAGACGGAACGGTTACCCTGGATGTGGGGGATTTCAGTTTTGTCAACGGCTCGGGTTACACCTACGATATCGCAGTCGGCAACAACTTCGAAATCCCGCTCACCAAGGAAGCTTCACTTGGTGGTCCCGATGTAACACTCACGACCATAAACGGTGCGCAGATTCGCATGAAAGGCGATCAGGGGCTTCGCTTCTTCTCCACCATTGAGAAGAGTGGGGATTTCGGGAAAGTGAAAGAGTTTGGAACTATCTTGATCCCGACTGCCGATATCAAAGACATCTCGGAACTTGAGATCGGTGCGACATTGGGCGGTCATACGGTAGCAAAAGTCCCCGCAAAGAATCTCTATGCGGAAACCGATGACACCATCACGTTCACCGCGGTTATCACTCAGATCGCAGAACAGAACTACACGCGCGCCTATACCGCACGTGCCTACGCGATTTTGGAAGACGGCAGAGTGGTGTATTCGGATACGGGCGCATCCCGCTCGGTCTATGAAGTGGCAAAGAAAGGGCTTGAAAATCCGGATGAATCGGAGACGAACAAAGAAGTGTTCCGCAAAATCGTAGCCGTGGTGGAATCGCAACCCAACATCGACAACGATTACTCCGATCCGTGGAATTAAACAAAAACCGACCTTGGAGTCTTCCAAGGTCGGTTCTCTCATATTTATACAATATAATGAATAAAAACAAAGAGGTAACAAAGGGGTAACAAGGCGAAAAATCATGGAAATCAAGGGGTTTTGGCGCGGTTTCGCAAAAAAGAAACTTTTTGGTAACAAATCCGGGTGAGGGAGATGGAAAGAGTCGGTATTTATGTAAACCAAAACGCAAAAGTCGAAACAAGCCGAAATTCAACTTGCGCGGGGTGGAGTAAAAGTGGAGAAAGAGAAAACAGCCTGTGAATACAAGGGATTTGCCATGTGGAAAACTCTGTGGATAATGTGGAAAACTATCCGCAATCCACTAAAAATAAAAGATTTACGTAAACCAAAACGCGGGGAAATTTATGCGAAAAAAATACCGAAAAGCGAAAAAATGCATATTTGGGGAAAACCTGCACAACCCATTGTGCCACGGGTGATTTGCCCGAAAAAGGCAAAAAAAGGAAATCAAAACCCAAAACTTTATACGACGCATACAGGATATACAGAATGATGAATAATTTGGATAATACAAATTGTAATATCGCCGTTTTTCGGATGAATTTTCCGTGTGCGCAACGATTGACATTTGACGAAAAAAACAGTAAAATATAGAATGTGTAAAAATTCTCAACTTAGATAAGGTGGTTTTACTATGACAGAACAGGTTCGTGCAGCATTTGAGAAGATTATTGAACTGCAGCTCGCGCGCGTCGAGAAGATGAAAGCGGAAGACGATTTCATTGATTATGCAAAACTCCCGAAACTCATCATCGGCGTTTGCGGTGGCGACGGCATCGGTCCGGCGATCACCGAGCAGGCGGCTCGCGTTTTGAAGTTCTTACTCAAAGATGAAATTGCAAGCGGGAAGATCGAATTCCGCGACATCAACGGGCTCACCATTGAAAACCGTGCAGCGGTCGGCAAAGCGATCCCGGATGACGTTTTGGCAGAACTCAAAGAATGCCACGTCATTTTGAAGGGTCCGACCACCACCCCGCGTAAGGGTGATCCGTGGCCGAACATCGAAAGCGCAAACGTTGCAATGCGTAAGGAACTTGATCTGTTTGCAAATATGCGCCCGGTCAAAGTCCCGGAAGAAGGCATCGACTGGATGTTCTTCCGTGAAAACACCGAAGGCGGCTATGCGGTCGGCAGCATGGGCATCAATGTTACCGAAGATCTGGCGATCGACTTCACCATCGCAACCACTCAGGGGAGCGATCGTATCGCGCGTCTGGCATTCGACTATGCGGAGCGCATGGGTCGTACCCGTGTAACTGCGGTTACCAAGGCAAATGTCATCAAGACCACCGACGGTAAGTTCCTTGACATCTGCAAAGCGGTTGCGGCAGAGCATCCGGATATTGCATTTGACGACTGGTACATCGATATTATGACCGCAAAACTGGTCGACCAGAAGCGCCGCCGCGACTTCCAGGTCATGGTTCTCCCGAACCTCTACGGCGACATTCTGACCGACGAAGCAGCAGAATTCCAAGGCGGTGTGGGTACCGCGGGCAGCGCAAACGTGGGGAAACGCTACGCAATGTTTGAAGCGATCCACGGCTCGGCTCCGCGTATGGTACAGGAAGGTCGCGACAAGTACGCAGACCCGTGCAGTATGCTCCGTGCGGCTGTCATGCTGCTTGAGCACATCGGCGAGACCGAAAAAGCAGCTCGCTTGGAGAACGCACTCAACGTGTGTATGTTTGAAGAAAAGAAGCTCGTGATCACCGGTCGTGATACCGGCGCAACCTGTGCGGAATTCGCAGATTACGTCATGAGCAAACTCGAGAAGTAAGTAGGTGAAAAACCATGCGTAAGGAAAATGTATCCATGGCGGTCATTCGTCGTATGCCGAAGTACTACCGCTATCTGGACGAGTTGTATCAAAACGGGATCCAAAAGATCTCGTCGCGCGCGCTTGCCGAACAGATGGGGCTCACCGCATCGCAGATCCGTCAGGATTTCAACTGCTTCGGTGGATTCGGTCAGCAAGGTTACGGATACAATGTTGACACCTTACGCGAACAGGTGGCTTCCATCATCGGGATTGACCGCACGCATTCCGCGGTCATCTTGGGCGTGGGTAACATCGGTCGCGCACTCATCCGAAATTTCAATTTCGTGCAATGCGGATTTCAGTTGCTCGCCGCCTTTGATACCGACACTTCCATCGTGGGCGACGTCATCCATCAGATCCCGGTGCTTCCCGTCGACGAGATGGACGCTTTCATCCGTGAAAACAAAGTTGAAGTCGCGATCCTGACCATCCCGGCAGCATTTGCAAAAGCGACTGCCGAGCGTCTGAGCGACTTGGGCGTCAAAGGCATTTGGAATTTCACCAACGTAGAACTTCAGGTCAAAAACCCGTCGGTTACCGTGGAAAATGTCCACTTCTCCGACAGTATGATGACCCTGTGCTACCAAATCAGCGAAGATTAAGGAGTTTTTCATGAAACGAATTTGGACAAGAGTATCCCTCGTGCTGTGCTGTGTGATCCTGCTCGGGCTCACATGGCTTACCTGCGCGTCGGGCGGAGATGCGGCAGACCCCGTGGTCTCGCTCAGCTACTTGTCCAACCAGATCCATGCCGAACTCACCGCCGCGATCAAATCCCGTGTGGATTCTGCCGCGGGCGTAGACGTGGACGATCTGCGTGAAAAACGCACCGAGGCGTTGGGAAAACTCAGTAACGCAGGTCTCATCGGTGCGGCATCCGATAAAGTACTCGCGTATCTCCAGCAAAACGGAAAATACTTCTACTATTCGGATACCACCCGCTTCATCCACCTGCAAAAAGACGATGTAATCTCGGGCGCGGCAGGAACACAAATCCTGCTCCGCTCGGGTTCGGGTATTGCAAACGGCGGCTCGATCATCGATCTGACCGCGGGCAAGTCCCTTGCGGCAGGCGGCTCAGTGAGCCAAAACGCGCGTTATATGCTCCCTGCACGCGACCGGTCGGGTGTGCGTATCACATCCCAGTCCGCAACCGTGGGCGTACAAGGCTTCTACCGTGTAACTTCTGTGGCATACGAGCCACAATATGTAGCGCACGCGCAAGCACTCAAACGCATGGGTCTCTTCCAAGGTACATCCACCGGCTTTAATCTCGGCAAAACCGCCACCCGTGCGGAAGCCGCCACCATGCTGGTCCGCTTGCTCGGGGAAGAATCCGTCGCACTTCGCGGCACATCCCGTCATCCGTTCGGCGATGTCCCGACTTGGGCAAATGGCTACATCGGTCATGCCTACAGCAAGGGCTACACCAACGGCACATCTGCTAATCGCTTCACGCCGAACAACCCGGTCAGCGCCACCCAGTACATGACATTCCTGCTCCGCGCACTCGGCTACGACGATGCAAAGGGCGACTTTCAGTGGGACGCGGCACTCGCTCACGCGGTCAAAATCGGGCTCATTTCCAAAGCAGAACAAGATAGTCTGAACAAGTCCACATTCTACCGCGATCAGATGGTCTATCTCTCGTATCGCGCACTACTTACCGCTCGCAAAGGCAGCACTGGGACCCTGCTTGAATACCTGCGCGTGAGCGGGGTAGTCTCGGCATCTTCCATCGACGAAGCGATGAATCTTCTTCGGTAACAACTGTAACTATTTGTAACTATATGTGATGATATTTTAACTGACTGACCGCTATATCTTGTGGTATACTATGTATACAGAAACAAGATGGCTTCGGCTCAATGGCGGCGGCAAAGTACCGTGCTTACAGGCTATTACGCGGTGGGTTGGGATGCTTTTTGAATAACAAACACAATTCCGGGGGTCTGTGGAACACGCTTCTACATACCCCGGGAATCGTGTTTTTTCTGTCACCAAACGTGGGCGTCTCACATAAGATAAGACAGGCAGGGGCATAAAGCCTTCTGCCGAAGGCTGAGTCCCTGCCAAATCTTTTGGGATGGTGGGACTACTATGTGTAATTTTTGTAACTGCGTGAGAAACATTCTCGGTTGTAATAACGAGGTAAGCGACAACTACTGTGGCTACGACGACATTGATACCACTGTGGTTTGCGGCAACTGCCAGTGCGCGGCTGACGATGTGTGCGGTTGCGACACCTGCGGAAATTCCGCACAGAACAACAACTGCGACTGCGACTGCGGTTGTGGCTGCAACAATTGTGCAAATACCGCGCGGAACACCGGCTGCGGCTGCCGTTGTAACTAACTGAATCAATGCAAAAACACCCTCGTTTTTTACGAGGGCGTTTTTCAGTTGCAAAGCACTTGGGAAAATGGTACAATAAAGATATTCTAACGGATGGGATTGGATCAAATGTATCGTTTTATCACCGAAGAAGACCGCGCTTTGTATGAAGCGTTTGTGGAACGCCACCCCAAGGGGCATTTTCTGCAAACGTATGCTTGGGCGTGCTTCAAAACCAAGGGGAAACCTAAAGTCCTCGCATCGTTTGACGAAAAAGGCAACATCCGTGGCGGTATGTCGCTCTTTACGTGGCGCGCTCCCATCCTGAACACCTGCACGGTGTACTCCCCGCGCGGACCCGTGTGTGATGACGACGTAGCCGTGATGAAAGAACTCATCCGTGGCGCAAAGGAATATGCGAAAAGTGTCGGGGCTTACCAAATCACGGTTGACCCGGATGCACGCGAAGACGATGCATTTGTGAAGTGCTTGCAGACCGTTGGTTTTTCCATGGGTGATAACCGCGTGGACAACGCGATCTTACAACCCCTTGCGTGCTATCGCATCAATCTTGCGGGGAAAGATGAAGAAAGCCTGATGGCGTCTTATCATTCCAAAACCCGTTACAGCGTGCGCGCTTCTCTCAAGAGCGAAGCGACTTGGCGCATCGGTACGCGCGACGAACTCCCGGTCTTCCAAGCACTTCTCACACAGACCGCGCAGAAAGACGGGTTCCACGTCCGCCCGATTGAGTACCTCTATGAGATGTATGATGCACTCACCCCCGAGCGGTTCTTGTTGTTTCTGATCGAAGTGGAGGGGAAAGCGGTCGCAGGCTCGGTACTCTTGCGTGTGGGTGCGAAAACATGGCATCTCTACGGCGGATGCAGCGACGAACACAAAGAAACATACCCCAACTACCTGATGCAATGGGCGATGCAGACCTGGTCGATGGAACAAGGCTGTACGCTTTACGATATGCGCGGTGTGGCAGGGGAGCAGGATAAAACCACCCCGCTCGAAGGTTTACTCCGATTCAAAAAACGCTTCGGCGGCGAACTTGTCCCCATGGTGGGGCGTATGGACTTGGTGCTGTCCCCTTGGAAGAGATGCACCATCGACCTTGCGCGAAAAGTCAAACATCTTGTCAGGAAGTAGGAGAGCAGTATGATACAGTACGTTACGCCCGAATGGGAAGCGAAATACGAAGCATTCATCAGCGGACACCCCAAGGGACACTTCGTCAAATCCCTGAAATGGGCAGAGTTCAAAAAACCCCACGAAGTGCTGACTTTTTTATCGCTCGACGCAGATGGCAACATCCGCGGCAGTATGCTGCTTTATGTAAGCCGCATCCCGAAAACCAAATACACCCATCTCTACTGTCCGCGCGGACCCGTGGTGGATGACGGGGATGCGGAAACCTTGGCAGAACTCTGCGCGGAAGCAAAGAAAATCGCGGCGGAGAAAAACGCATACGAACTCTCCATCGACCCCGACATCACCGAGAAAGACACCGCGTATTTTGAAATGCTGAAGAGTGCAGGGTTCAAACTCAACAACACCAAACGCCGTCCCGAGTATTTGCAGGCACGCTATGTCTTCCGCCTGTATATGGAAGGGATGACCGCGGACGAGATCTTTGCAAACTTCCATTCCAAGACCCGTTACAACGTGCGCCTTGCCACCCGCAAGGAAGTTACCTGCCGCATCGGTACAAAAGAAGACCTGCCCGCATTCGTGGAGATTATGAAAGAGACCGCGGTGCGAGACGGATTCCTTGCGCGCAGTCTTTCCTATTTCGAGTCCATGTACGATATTTTGGGCCCCGAACATTTGCGCCTGTATCTCATGGAGTACCAGGGACAGGCGATCGCGGGTGCCATCACCATCTACTATGGTGATAAGATGTGGTATCTCTACGGCGCAAGCAGTAACCGCGAACGCAACCGTATGCCCAATTACTTGATGCAATGGGAAATGATCCAATGGGCGGTGGAGAAAAACTGCCGCATCTACGATTTCCGCGGTGTTACCGGCGATATGGAAAAAACATTCTTAGACGGTCTCATCCGCTTCAAAGCAGGCTTCGGCGCGATTCAGGACGATTTCGTGGGTAAGATGGATATGATCTTCATGCCCAAACGCGCGGAACTCATCGAGATCGCACAGACCTTCTATCGCTCGGTCGTTCGCAAAATCGGCATTTTGAAGAATAAGAAATAAAAAAAGACCCTTGAAGTTTGACTTCAAGGGTCTTTTTAATCGTCTTCCAAAAGTTTCGATGGTGGAATATCCAAAACCTGCGCCATTCGGAACAAACTCTCCAAAGAGACTCCGCACACACAACCCGGTCCTTCGACTTGTGCGACGAAGTTCGTACTTCGGTCAATGAGTTCGGCAAACACTTCCTGCGTATATCCCTTTTTCTTTCTGTAATAAGCAATTTTCAGTCCAAGCGTGATATAACGTTCGGGAAAGTCTGTTTTCATTTCATCCCCTCCATCTCTTACTCTTATTGTATCGACAAAGAGAATAAAATATAATTGGATTAAATTGTATTTTCCTTTACTTCTACTAAATGTTGTTATACAATGAGAAAAAGATTGTTTATTTGGAGTAAAAGATGGAACACACTTGTTGTTTTTTTGGACACAGAAAAATTGAATTCACACGGGAGCGAGAAGAAACCTTGCGCGCAATCATCGGAAACTTGGTTTTGGAACACGACGTCAACACATTTTTGTTTGGCAGTAAGAGCGAGTTTGATGATTTGTGCCATACAGTCGTGAGCGACTTGAAAGAAAACTACCCCCATCTCAAACGGATTTATGTAAGAGCAGAATTCCCGTATATCAGCAAACAATACGAGTCGCATCTTTTGGAATGGTGTGAAGAAACCTATTTTCCAGAAAAAATCTTAAACGCGGGAAAATCCGTCTATATCAAAAGAAATTACGAAATGATCGATCGCAGTCGGTTCTGCGTGGTGTATTTTGATGAAAATTACGCACCGGCAAAACATGGAAAACCAACCGGAACGAAAAGCGGAACAAAACTTGCCTACGATTATGCGTTAAGGAAAAAGAAAACCGTGATCAATTTGTTGGAAGATGATTAAAAAAAGACCCTTGAAGGTTGACTTCAAGGGTCTTTTGCTTTTTGGTTTTACTTTTTGAATTTTGCGAGCAGATTGTTGATCTTGTCTGCCGGGTTGAGCAGCGGGGAGATGGACTGGTCGTGGTTGAGTGTGTCGATGATGAGCGACAGGAACTTTGCCATATCGACGTTTACATACCACGGAGCGTTCAGCACTTCCGGGGTGCGGTAGTTTAAGTTGGTGGAGAAGACGCGCGAAATAATGCCTTCTTCGTAAGCCTTGTTGAATGCGTCCACCCCTTCGGTGAAGAGACCGAAGGTAACCGCGACGTTGATGCGGCGCGCGTTGCGCTGTTTTAAGTCGCGTGCGATATCGAGTACGGATTCGCCGGAAGAGATCATATCGTCTACGATGAGAACATCTTTGCCGTCCACCGAGTCGCCGAGGAATTCGTGGCTGACGATCGGGTTTCTGCCGTTGACCACACGGGAGTAGTCGCGGCGTTTGTAGAACATACCGACATCGAGCCCCAGCATACTTGCGAAGAACAAAGAACGGCTCATGCCGCCTTCGTCCGGGCTGATGACGATCATCTTGTCTTTATTGATTTCGATATCCGGATATTCCGCCACCAAAGCCTTTACGATTTGATAGGTGGGTTGGATGTTTTCAAAACTGCCGAGCGGGATCGCGTTCTGCACGCGCGGATCGTGTGCATCAAAGGTGATGATGTTGTTGATGCCGAGATGCTCGAGTTCCTGAAGTGCGAGCGCACAGTCAAGGGATTCGCGAGCGCTTCTCTTGTGCTGACGGCTTTCGTACAAAAGGGGCATGATGACCGTGATGCGGCGAGCCTTACCGCTGATCGCAGCGATGACGCGCTTGATGTCCTGAAAATGATCGTCCGGACTCATCGGGCAGTCTTTCCCAAACATTTTGTAAGTGCAAGTGTAGTTGCTGATATCCGCAAGGATGAAAATATCATGCCCACGGACAGAGTCGCGCAAGATCGCCTTGCCTTCGCCGGATGCAAATCGCGGGGTTGCATGGTCGATCAGATACGACTCACGCAGATATGCGGGGAAGTGGAGCGGAACATGACCGTTTTCCACATTGAAACGGCGCTGCTGCACCAGATTTGTGTCCACCAGATTTCCCAATTCACGACTGCCGATGAGCGAGATGATGCCAAGCGGCGCGTAAGGGATTTTATCTTCCATTCCGGGCATAAACGAACTTGCCATTTGTACATTCCCCTTTGAGTTAAATTCACAAATCACCTTTGCAAATCTATGGTAACATAAAAACAGTTTTTTCGCAACATGGAAAAGTTAGAAAACTGCGAAAATTTTCATCTCCCTTTTAGGGAAAAAATACAGAAATTCGTATTTCCGCATTGACGGCGAGTTTTTTTTGTATTATAATAACACAGTCAGTTTTGACTGAAGGTTTGGGTGTGCCGGAGTAGCTCAGCCGGTAGAGCACATCACTCGTAATGATGAGGTCATGGGTTCAAGTCCCACCTCCGGCTCCAAAACTCATTCCATCCGCAGGTGTTGCATAATGGTAGTGCCCCAGCTTCCCAAGCTGGTAGCGTGGGTTCGATTCCCATCACCTGCTCCAAACGGACTCCTGCGGGAGTCCGTTTTTTCTCTGCTTCGGGGGTGAAACGATGGTTGTACCGAGTTATTTTTCTCGGTTTTCCTGCATCGCAGGGGCGTGTAAACATTCCTGCTGTATCGGCTGGGAAATCGGTATCGATGAGAAAACATCTGCGCGCTACCGTGAGATGCCGCGCCTGCAAAATGACATCGTGTGGGGAAACCCACCGCGTTTCCGTATGCGTGAGCATGAACGCTGCCCGTTTTTGAACGGGGACAATCTGTGCGATCTGATTCTGGAATTCGGGGAAGATGTGCTCTGTGATATTTGCCGTGAACATCCAAGGTTTTATAACGACCTTCCGGGGCGCACGGAAGCGGGGCTCGGCTTGTGCTGTGAAGAAGCCGCACGGCTGATTCTCACTTGGAACGAGAAGGTAACCTTTGATCACGAACCCGAGACCGATGATGAACTGCTCACCCTGCGGGATGAACTTTTCACGATCGTACAAAATCGGAACCTGCCGCTTATGGCTCGTATGGAAACTGTGATCCACCGCATGGAGACCACGCTCCCGACACTTGATTTTTATCTGCTCTTAAAGGGTTTGGAACGGCTTTCTCCCGCGTGGGATTCTTATCTCGAAAAACTCAGGAAACCCATTGATACCAAAGGGTTTGCAGAGTTTATGAAACCGCGCGAGTATGAGTATGAGAATCTGCTTTTCTATTTTCTCTACCGTTATTTCGCACTCGCGTTTGATTTCTCTGATGCGGCATCGCGTGCCCGTTTTGCGGTGTTTGCGTGTCTCGCCATCGGGCGCATCGGATGTGCGATGTGGACGGAAAACGGTACGTTTTCGGTGGAAGATCAGGTGGAACTCGTGCGGATGTTCTCAAGCGAAGTGGAGTATTCGGAAGAAAATTTAGACCGTGTGCTGGATGAGTTGTACGCATAGTTGAAAAACCAAATGCATTGTGTTACAATAGCACAGAAAGGGGATAGAACTGTGGAAAAAGTTACGCAGTATTTAGACCAAGTTTTTTTTAGCCTGCCGCAAACCGAGCAGGTTTTGGAATATCGTGATACCCTGCAAAAACAACTCGAAGTGGTGTTCCGCGCCGAATGTGCGGCGGGCAAAACCGAAGACGAAGCCATGGAAACCGTGGTTGCTTCCGCGCCCGTCTATGAAGCGATCTGCCGTGAACTTGACATTTTTGAGCGTGAACGCAACTGCGACGCCAAATGGTATGACCGTGAAGTGCGCCGCTTGCATTTCTGGACTGCGATTGCAATCGGACTCTTCGTACTCTCGCCGTTTGCCATCATCGCATTCGCGGTGTGGAGATGGACGTTCAATCTCCCTGCGGGTCTTGCTTTTTTGTGCTTTGCGATCGGTATTGGTGCGGGGATTCTGATTTACGTAAGACGAGAACGCGCACGTCTCAAAGGAATGAACCCGCAAGGCGCGTTTTCACCCATCCATGCGCGTTATTTGGTGTTCGGGATCATTCTGTGCATTTTCTCGGTGTTTGCACTCGGCGTTTCTCTCAGCTTTTGGGAAGGAAAGGCACGCTATTGGGAGTGCGCAAGTTGTCTGATTTACGCGGCGGCGGGGATTTCCATGATCGTCTATTTCGGTCTGTGTCGCAAGTGGCTGAAGCGTTAGAAAAATCAATTATCTTTGCCGTATTTGCATTCTCGCAAATACGGCAATTTTTTTTGAAAATAGACTACCAAAATGACAGAGTTTATGGTAGAATGTATTTGGGGTGAAGTACCTATGAAATGTAAACTGATTTTAGGGCTTTGCGCACTGCTTTTGCTTTGCGGTTGCAGCCCGTATTCGGCAGAAAATTTATTCTCGCCGCCCGCGCTTCCCGAAGACTATGCCCAGCTCAATGCGGCGCTCGGGGAAGTCCGTGCGACGGGTGCGGAATATGTCTATCCCGCATCGGGGATCAACCGTCAGGCGGTGCAGATGTTCGATCTGGATACCGACGGGGAAGACGAGTGTGTGGTCTTCTTCCGCAATCCCGAACATGCGGACGAAGTGCAGATCTATCTCTATGAATATACCGACGGAAAGTACTGGCTTTATGCCACCGCCGCGGGGCTGTCGTCTTCCATCACGAGCGTGGAATATGCAGACGTTTTGGGCCGCGGCAACCACGAACTCATCGTGGGTTGGGACCAAGGCGGCAAGAAAACCATCGCGGTCTATGAAAAGACCGATGAAGGCTTGATCTCGCAGTACGAAATGGCGTATGACTATCTCGTGGTGTATGACTTAAGCGGCGACGGGGTGAGTGATCTCAATCTCATCACATCCGCGCCGGGTGAGACCGCGCGTCTTTCGGTCCACACCGTGCAGGACGGGCGCCTGGTCCCCATGGCACAAGCATCTCTCACTTGTGCTTCCGCCGCGGTTTCGCGCGTGAGCGTGGGGATGACGGGTGGTATGCCCGCGGTGTTTGTTACATCAAGTTTCGGAAACGCTTATGTAACCGATGTGGTATGCGTGCATGACCGTATGCTCAAAAACCTGGCACTCGGCGCGCCTATCTACTGTGAGTATCCGCTCAATGTAACCGACCTTGACGGCGACGGGGAACTCGAGATCCCGAAAGGTGTGCCCGACCCGCTCTCCGGCCCTTCCGCATTGTGGGAAGTGGTTTGGTGCAGCTACGGGGAAGACGGTTTGCTCAAAGAAGAACAGTGCACTTACCACTGTGCGGATCAAAACTGGTATCTCACGCTTCCGCTTTCGTGGAAGGGGAAAGTCAAAACCGAGTGTGACAGCTCGAATGCCGCGGTGGTCAAAGCCATGTTTTTCACCGAAGCGTATGAGCCCATTTTTACCTTTGCCGCCATCAGCGGCGAAAAGCGCATGACTTTGATGGAACAGGAAGGCATGGAGCAGGTGGGCGAGCAGGACAAAACCGTCTACGCGGTCAAGATCGAGCGCGAGCGGTATTTAGACGAAATATTGACGCCCGAATGGCTCGGCGGTATCTTCCGTCAGAGAAGAAGCCTTTGGACGGATTCCAATTCCATCATCAGTTAAGGGAGGGCAATCGGTTTGAGTAATGCAAAGAAAATCTTGGTTTTAGAAGACGAACCGAGTATCCGCAGTTTTGTTGTCATCAATTTGGAGCGCGCAGGCTACGAAGTCGTGGAAGCGGAAGCAGGGGAAGTCGCGCTGAAACTGCTCAAAGAACAACCCGATATCCGCATGGCACTGCTTGACATCATGCTCCCCGATATCGACGGGTTTGAAGTGTGCCGCCGTATCCGTGGTACCGGCTCGAAGATCGGGATCATTATGCTCACATCCAAGACACAGGAGGTCGACCGTGTCACAGGTCTCATGACCGGTGCGGACGACTATGTTACAAAGCCGTTTTCTCCCACCGAACTCATCGCGCGTATTGACGCGCTCTACCGCAGAATCGGGGATGCGGTGGTGGAAGACCCGGGTCGTTTGGTGAGCGGTCCGTTTGTGCTCAACACCCGTAACCGTACCCTTGAGAAGAACGGGGAGCGCATCCGCCTGACACAGGTGGAATATACCATCATGAAGTATTTTATGGACAACCCCGGCAAAGCCATCTCGCGCGGCGATATGCTCACCGCGGTATGGGGAAACGAATACTTCGGGGAATACAAGATCGTAGACGTCAACATCCGCCGTCTGCGACTCAAAATCGAAGATGACCCTGCATTCCCGAGCCATATCCAAACGGTTTGGGGCTATGGGTATAAATGGGGTAATGACTAAAGGAGACTGGCAAATGGTGCAGAAACCGAAACTGCAAGGCATCCAACGCAGATGGATTGTCAATAACCTGTCCTATATCGTGCTTGTGGTCGTGCTGGCGGTGGTGATCTACTCGGTCGGCATGGTGAATTATTACTACAACAACGTGCGCGAGAATATGATCGGGCGCGCCATCATCAATGCGCGCTACTTCAACGAAAGCATCACAAACTACGACACGTTCTACCAAAACGCACGCCGTCAGACGCTGGAATATGCGGTGGACCGTCAGGTCGAGCGCCAGACGCTCACCACAGACGGGCGCGTGCTGTTCTCGTACAGCGGTCTGCCTGCCGGCATGATGCCGGGCACGCCTGATATCGACCGTGCGGTCAGCGAAAACGAGACTCAGAACTACATCGGCAAAGACCCAATTACGGGCGAGCGGATTTTGAGCGTGTCCAGCCCCATCACGGTGGGCGGAACGCAGGTGGTGGGCGTGCTCCGTTATGTTACCAGTCTGAAACTCATCGACCGTGAACTTGTGGTGCAGAGCGGCATGGTGGCGCTTTTGGGACTTTCCATCATTTTGTTTCTGCTCATCACAAACGCATACTTCATCCGCTCCATCGTAACACCGCTCCGTGAGATCACCGACATCACAAAGCAGATCACCAAGGGCGGATATGGGGTCCGCATCGAGAAGAAATACGAGGACGAAATCGGAGAACTCTGTACCTCCATCAACGAAATGTCGTCTGAGATCTCCCGCGCCGAGAAGATGAAAAACGAATTCATCTCATCGGTCTCGCATGAACTCCGAACCCCGCTTACCGCCATCATCGGCTGGGGCGAAACCCTGACCGCGGTGGGCACCGAGCGTCAGGAAGACGTGCAAAAGGGCATCGGGATCATTCTCAAAGAAACTCGCCGTCTGTCCAAGATGGTGGAAGAACTGCTCGACTTTGCCCGTATGGAAAGCGGACGTTTCACCCTACTCATGGAAGAAATGGATCTCAAGGCAGAACTCGAAGAAACGCTTTTCATGTACACCGAAACATTCAAAAAGCAAGCAATCGTTCTGGATTATACCCAAAACGACAGCGATATCTTTGTAAACGGCGACCGCGAACGCCTAAAACAAGTGTTCTTCAACCTGCTTGACAACGCGGTCAAACACGGCAAGGGCGGCAAAATCGAAGTCCGTGCCGAAAGCGACAAAACCCACGCGACCATCATCATCCGCGACTACGGCGAAGGCATCCCGGAAGAAGAACTCCCGTACGTCAAGGTGAAGTTCTATAAAGGCACTTCCAAGGTAACCGGCAGCGGCATCGGTCTTGCGGTCAGTGATGAAATTGTAAGTCTCCACAGTGGTACGCTCGACGTTGCGAGTGTCTACGGGGAAGGGACAACCGTTACCATCCGCCTGCCGCTCATGAAGACCGAAGAGGCAGAGCCGGTCGCAGAAGAGGAGTAAAACCATGAACAAACAATGTAAGAAAACAACGATTGGCGGACAAGCACTCATCGAAGGTATTATGATGCTTGGTCCCGATAAATCCGCCATCGCCATTCGGAAAGCGGGCGGGGAAATCGACTTGAAGGTCGAACCGCTGAAAACCCTGCGAAACCGCTTCAAAATCTTCCGCATCCCGTTTCTCCGCGGAATTATCGGCATGTTCGATTCCATGCGCCTCGGCTTTTCCGCCATCAACTACTCGGCAAGTTTCGCCATCGACGAAATTGAAGAAGAGCCGAGTAAATTCGAGCGCTGGTTGGAAGCAAAAATCGGCTCCAAAGCGGTGGAAAACATCCTGCTTGGGATCGCCGGCGTATTCGGGGTCGTCATCCCAATCGTCCTGTTCGTATTTTTGCCCACCCTGCTTGCAGGTCTGCTGGACGGGGTCATCGGCGCAGGCATTTTACGCAACCTGTTGGAAGGGCTTTTGCGCATCATCATCTTCCTCGGGTTTATGTACTCGGTCTCGCACATGAAAGACATGAAACGTGTGTTCTCTTACCACGGCGCCGAGCATAAAACCATCTTCTGCTACGAAGCAGGGGAAGACCTCACGGTGGAAAACGTGAAGAAGTTCCCCAAAGAGCATCCCCGCTGCGGTACCAGTTTCCTGTTCAGCGTCATGGTAATCAGCATTCTGGTCTTCAGCGTGGTGCAGTGGTCCAACCCGTGGATCCGTATGGCGCTCCGTTTAGCGCTCCTTCCCGTGGTCATCGGCATCAGTTTCGAAGTCAACCGTCTCATCGGCCGTTTTGATAATCCGTTTACCAAATTCATGCGCGCACCCGGTGTGTGGTTTCAAGGCTTTACCACATTTGAACCCGATGACTCGATGATTGAAATCGCAATCTCGGCACTCTCGGCCGTCATCCCGGAAGAAGAGGGCAAAGACAAGTGGTAACGTTAAATACCGTATGGCGCGAAGCGGCAGAAAAACTTGCTTGTGCAGGCGTGGAAAACGCACGCTTTGAAGCAAAAGAACTCGTGCGCTGGGTGTATGGGCTTACGCCCGAAGCATTTCTGCGTGAGAAAGACCAACCTGTCAACGAGAAGAAACTGAAAAAACCGCTTGCCAAACGAGTGGCAGGCACCCCGCTTGCACACATCCTGGGCGAATGGGATTTTTACGGACATACCCTCAAGGTAACGAAAGACGTACTCATTCCAAGAGCAGACACCGAAACTTTGGTGGATGTTGCACTGACCGTCCCCGGCACACGTTTTTTGGACTTGTGTACGGGAAGCGGATGTGTCGGCATTGCGCTTGCGCTTGAGCGGGAAGACTTACACGGCGTTTTGCTTGATGTTTCCAAACCCGCACTCAAAATTGCACGCGGAAATGTAAAGCGGTTTGGGCTTTCCGAAAGACTTGATGTACTGCATGGAGACGTGTGCCGCGCACCCGATGAAACCCTCGGAAAGTTTGACTTTATCGTATCCAATCCGCCCTACATCACACTCGATGAGATGCAGGAACTCGACCGTTCGGTCGGATTTTTCGAACCCGAAACCGCGCTCTATGGCGGTGTGGATGGGTTTACCTACTACGACGCCATCTTGATGCGCTGGGTCGACTGCTTAAACCCGGGCGGCATCATCGCGATGGAATGCGGCTACCGTCAGGCGCAAATGTTAGCTTCGCGGATGGAAACCGTAGGGCTTTGTGAAATTGAAATCAAGCAAGATACGGCGGGGATCGACCGCGTCGTACTTGGGAAATGGAAATAGAAAGGGGATCTACTCTCATGGATAAGAAAAAAGCGCTCGAGACAGCACTTTCTCAAATCGAAAAGCAGTTTGGCAAAGGCTCTATTATGCGCCTTGGCGAAAACGCTCAGATGGAAGTCGGGCATATCCCGACCGGATCGTTGACCCTTGACCTTGCGCTCGGTATCGGTGGTGTACCGCGCGGACGTATCATCGAAATCTACGGTCCGGAATCCTCCGGTAAAACCACGGTTTCGCTCCACATCGTTGCGGAAGCACAGAAACTCGGCGGAGATGCCGCATTTATCGACGTGGAACACGCGCTCGACCCGGTCTATGCCCGCGCGCTCGGTGTGGATATCGACAGTCTCTTGGTCTCTCAGCCGGACACCGGTGAGCAGGCGCTTGAAATCGCAGAAGCATTGGTCCGCAGCGGTGCGCTCGACGTCGTGGTCATCGACTCGGTTGCCGCACTCGTTCCGCGGATGGAAATCGAAGGCGAAATGGGCGATGCATTCGTGGGTCTGCAGGCACGACTCATGTCGCAGGCACTCAGAAAACTCGCGGGCGCAATCGCAAAGAGTAACTGTATCGCGATCTTCATCAACCAGCTGCGTGAAAAAGTAGGCGTGATGTACGGGAACCCCGAAGTTACCCCGGGCGGTCGCGCACTCAAGTTCTACTCCAGCGTGCGTATGGAAATCCGCCGCATTGAAACGCTCAAGAACGGCTCCGAAATGATCGGTAACCGCACCCGTGCAAAAATCGTGAAAAACAAAGTCGCGCCTCCGTTCCGTGAAGGTGAATTCGACATTATGTACGGGGAAGGTATCTCTAAAGTGGGCGAAATCTTGGACCTTGCGGTCAAACTCGATCTTGTCCAAAAAGCAGGCGCATGGTTCAGCATGGGCGAAACCCGCATCGGTCAGGGTCGCGACAACGCAAAACAGTTCTTGCGTGATAACCCGGACATCGCGGCAAAGCTCGAAGAAGAGATCCGAGAGAATGCATACAAACTGCTCTCTCCGCAGGCACAAATCGCCGCCCGTGCGGCAGGACGCGCACCCGGCGGAGAAACACTTATCAACGGAAAACCCGCAGGCAACGGCATCCAGGTCGATGCAAGTGATTTTGAAGGATGAGGATCAAATCTGTCCGTCCCTATCGGAACGACGTTTCCCGCGTCGTGGTCTATTTTGAAGACCGCTCCTACATCACGGTCGATGCCATCGAAGCAAAGAAACTCGGGCTCACCGACGGGATGGAACTCACACCCGATGCCCTTCCTGCGCTGTCAAGTGAGTCCCGTCGCCACGCGGCACGGGTCAAAGCCGCACAAATTTGCGGCAAGAAACTCTATTCCAAACGCGAACTCATGAAAAAACTCGCAGATCGCGGCATCACCGAAGACGATGCTTATGATGCGGTCGCGTGGATGGAAGAGATCGGTGCGGTGAACGACACCGCCTATGCAGGGATGCTAGTGCGCCATTACCGCGCAAAGGGGTTTGGTGATCTCCGCATCCGCGAAGAGTTGAAAAAACGTGGTATCCCGAAAGACCTTACACAAAGCGTACTCGAAGAGTACCAAGAAGATACAAGAGAACCCATCCGCGCATTTCTTCTAAAGAAACTGCGCGGAAAAACCCCGGACGATGCGGAAAAACGCAAACTCATCGCGGCACTCATGCGGCGCGGGTTTGCGTACGAAGAGATCCGAGCGGTCTTTTCCGCATTCGAGAGAGGAGACTTTGATTGATGGCAGAAACAATAGGGGTGATTTCCCTTGGCTGCGCCAAGAATCTGGTGGACACCGAGCATATGCTCGCCGCCCTGGATGACGCAGGCTACCGTGTAACGGGTGAGATCGAAAACACACTCGCCGTGGTCATCAACACGTGCGGATTTTTATCTTCCGCACGCGCAGAAGCACTTGAGAATATTGCGGAAGTCGCCGCCCTCAAGAGCGAAGGGAAAGTACAAAAAATCATCGTTTGCGGCTGCCTTGCCGAGCGCGACCGAGAAACGCTTTTTGAACAGGCACCCGAAATCGATGCACTCGTCGGTTGTGGCAGTTACCACGAAATTGCGGAAGTACTGAAAAAAACGCTCGAAGGAAACCGCGTAACCGCGTTTGGGGAACTCACCGCAGAACCGCTTGAAGCATCGCGACTTCTCACCACCCCGCAGTATTTTTCCTATCTCAAGATTGCGGAAGGTTGTAACAACCGTTGCTCCTACTGCGTGATTCCGTCCCTTCGCGGAGAGTACCGCAGCAGAGTTTTGGAAGACGTGGTAGCGGAAGCGGAAGGTTTGGCTCAGAGCGGCACGCGTGAACTCATCGTGATCGCGCAGGACACCAGCCGTTACGGCACCGATCTTTACGGGAAACGTGCACTCCCCGAACTGCTTGGAAAACTGTGTCAAATCGAAGATCTCAAATGGATTCGCGTTCACTATCTCTATCCCGATGAAATTGATGACGCACTCATTGACGTCATTGCATCGGAAGAAAAGATTGTAAAATACTTAGACATCCCGATCCAGCACGTGTCCGATCGCATCTTGACTGCGATGAACCGTCGCGGAGATCATCAGTATCTCGACGAACTGTTTACAAAACTCCGTGCAAGAATCCCGGGGCTCGTACTCCGCACCAGTTTGATCGCGGGTCTTCCCGGTGAGACCGATGAAGAATTTGAAGAGTTATGCGACTTTTTAAGTCGGCATAAACTGGAACGTGTGGGCGTGTTCCCATACTTCCGTGAGCCGGGAACGGTCGCGGCAGAACTCCCTGACCAAGTCCCGGAAGATATCAAAGAACACAGATGCGAACTGATCATGAATCTGCAAGATCGGATCATGGAAGCCTTCCATCAAAGCCGTATCGGAACGGAAGTGGAAGTGCTGTGCGAAGGCTACGACCGCTATGCGGAAGCGTTTTTCGGAAGAAGTGCGGCAGACTCGCCCGAAATTGACGGCAAAGTGTTCTTCACCGCAAAAGAGAAATGTAGCATTGGAGCGTTCGTCAACGTCAAAATCACCGAAGATTTAGACGGCGATTTGTTCGGCGAGCGTATCTGATTTTGAGAAAGAAGGTATCATAATGACAACTGCTAATTTGGTAACCATCCTGCGCATCCTGCTCATCCCGATCTTCATGGTCGCCGCAAGTTGCGGTCTTTCCTACGGAGACACCATCGCCCTTGCGATCTTCATCGTAGCGAGCGTGACTGACGGGGTGGACGGCTACATCGCCCGTCATTACAATCAGGTCTCCACACTCGGCATCTTCCTTGACCCGCTGGCTGACAAATTGCTCGTGGTCGCCGCGATCATGATCTTCGTCCAGCGCGGGGTGATGTCGACAGGTGCTGCAATGCTCATCTTGGCACGCGAGTTCATCATCACATCGCTCCGCATCGTTGCGATGGGTGAAGGCATCGTGGTCGCCGCAAAATTTGCAGGTAAACTCAAAACCGTCATCCAGATCATCGTGATCTCGCTTCTGTTCACACCGCTTGCAGGTGCGACCCTGCTCGGCCCTGTTACTCTCGGCGATGTTGCAATCTGGATCATGGTTGCAATCACGCTGATTTCCGGTGCAGCATACTTCAAAAACACCGGTAAGTTATTTGCGAAGAAGGAGAACTAAGAATGAAACTGTTTAACTCCATGACGCGTCAAAAAGAAGAATTTGTACCCATCACACCGGGCGAAGTCAAGATTTATTCCTGCGGCCCCACCGTGTACAACTTCTTCCACATCGGCAACGCGCGTCCGTTTATTGTCTTTGACGTGCTGCGCCGCTATTTCGAATACTCGGGCTATAACGTCAAATTCGTCCAGAACTTTACCGATGTAGATGATAAAGTCATCAACAAGGCAAACGAAGAAGGGGTCTCGTTTGAAGAGATCGCAAACCGCTATATCAAAGAATACTTCACCGATGCAAAAGGTCTTGGCATCCGTGAAGCAACCGTCCATCCCAAAGCAACCGAGAACATCGATGCCATCATCGAAATCGTGCAGACTTTGGTGGATAAAGGCTATGCCTATGCGGTAGACGGGGACGTCTACTACCGTGCACGCAAGTTTGAAGGCTACGGCAAACTCTCCAAGCAACCGCTGGAAGAACTCGAAGCCGGCGCGCGCATCGGGGTCGACGAACGCAAGGAAGACCCGATGGACTTCGCGCTCTGGAAATCCGCAAAACCGGGTGAGCCCTACTGGGAATCCCCGTGGGGCAACGGTCGCCCGGGCTGGCACATCGAATGCAGCGCGATGGCAAACCGCTATCTGGGTAAGAGTATCGACATCCACAGCGGCGGCGTGGACTTGACCTTCCCGCACCATGAAAACGAAATCGCACAGTCCGAAGCGGCAAACGGTTGCACCTTCGCAAACTACTGGTTGCACAACGCATTCTTAAACATCGATAACCACAAGATGAGCAAATCCGCAGGCAACTTCTTCACCGTGCGTGACGCGGCGGCAGTCTACGGCTATGAACCCATCCGCTTCTTCATGTTAGCTGCGCACTACCGCAGTCCCCTCAACTACTCCCGTGAGTCGCTCGAGCAGGCATCCGCGGCACTCGAGCGTATGTACACCGCAAAAGACCGCATCAAGTTTTTGATGGAAAACGGCGCAGACGGCAATCTCACCGAAAGAGAAACCGCAGCACTTTCTGAACTCGATGCATTCGAAGCAAAATTCCGTGCTGCAATGGATGACGATCTCAACACCGCAGATGCGATCTCGGTCATTTTCGAGATGATCCGTTTGGTAAATAGCGAACTTGACGGCGCACCCACCCGTGCATTTGCAAGCCGCGCGGCAGAAAAACTCTTTGCACTCACCGATGTCTTGGGTCTCATCCAGAGCGAAGAAGATGATACACTCACCGCTGAAGTGGAAGAACTCATTGCGGCACGTCAGGCGGCTCGCAAAGAGAAGAACTTTGCGGAAGCAGACCGCATCCGCGACCTGCTCAAAGAAAAAGGCATCATCCTGGAAGACACACCGCAGGGTGTGAAATGGAAGAAGGCATAACATGAAGATAATGGTCATTGACGGCAATAGCATCGTCAATCGCGCGTTTTACGGCGTGCGTCCGCTGACCACGCGGGACGGGCTGTACACCAATGCGGTGTACGGCTTTTTGTCCATTTACTTAAAACTGCTCGAAGATGTACGCCCGGACGGTGTCTGTGTGGCGTTTGATCTGCGTGCGCCCACATTCCGACATAAACGCTATGAGGGCTACAAAGCCCAGCGCAAAGGCATGCCGGAAGAACTCGCCATGCAGATGGAACCGCTCAAGGAACTGCTCGATGCGATGAACATCACCCGTCTGGAATGCGAAGGCTATGAAGCGGACGACATCATCGGCACGGTCAGCAAACTGTGCGCGGATCGCGGAGATATATGCGACATTGTAACGGGCGACCGAGACAGTTTCCAGCTCATCGCAAATGAAGGGACGAATGTCCTGCTCGTTACATCGCGTATGGGCAAAACCGAAACCGTGCGTTATACCCGTGCGGAAATCGAAGAAAAATACGGGCTTTCCCCCGAGCAGATGCGTGATCTCAAAGGTCTGCAAGGTGACTCGTCCGACAATATCCCGGGCGTTAAGGGGATCGGGGAGAAAACCGCACTCGACCTGCTCCACCGCTTCGGAAATCTCGACACACTCTATGCAGAACTCGAAGACTCCGACCTGCGCCCGAGTGTCAAAGAAAAACTCATCAATGACCGTGAAATGGCATTTTTATCGCGCGAACTTGCAACCATTTGTTTGGAAGCACCCATCTGCTTTGAATGTGCGCGCGCGACCTTGCGCGAGTATGACAAAGACGCGCTCTACCGTGTCCTGTCCAAACTGGAATTTCAGAAATTCATCGCAAAATTCGGTCTCACGCAACCGTCCGATATCCCGCAAGATTTGGTGGAACCCGACTTGACTTTTACCGAGTTTGAAGGCGATTTGGCATCCCTTTCTGAGAAAATCGTGAAAGCAGAATCCGTCGCGGTCTATGCCGCACCCAATTTCGACGGGGTAGCACTCGCATTCGACGGAGAATGCACCGCGGTCTGCCGTGCAGAGTGTGGCGGCTACAATGAATTTTTGAAACTCCTGTTTTCCGAAAAGGTAAAAAAAGTCTGCCACGACAGTCGTGCGCTCATGGTCGCGCTCTCCAAAGAAGACATGGAATTTGGCGGCTTTGTATTCGATACCGCGCTTTCTGCCTACCTGCTCGAGCCGTCGTTGGGGAAATACCCGCTCGGCACAGTAGCAAGCGAATATGCGCCCGAATATCCCGTGAATGAAGACCTGCTCGCCGAAGAAGATGCATTCGCACCGCTCGGTGATTTGAGCGACAGTAAAGCGGCAATGCGCGCTTGCGCGGTCGCAGTCGCGGTGCTGGAAGCCCGCCTGAAACCGCGCATCGAAGCGGCGGACCTTTCAAAAGTTTTATATGAAATCGAACTTCCGCTCTCCGAAATGCTATCAGAACTCCAAACCGTGGGGATTGGAGCCGACCGTGCGGCACTCATCAGTCTCGGCGAAACACTCTCGTCCAAAATCGGTGCTCTCGCGCAGGAGATTTTCACTGCCGCAGGGCGCGAGTTTAACATTTTATCCCCTAAGCAACTCGGGGAAGTGCTCTTTGAAGAACTCGGGCTTCCGCCTGTGAAGAAAACCAAAAGCGGGTATTCCACCGATATTGACGTACTGGAAAAACTGAAGGGTGAACACGAAGTCATCCCGCTCATCATCGAGTACCGCAAATGCACCAAACTGAAATCCACCTATGCGGACGGTCTGGTGAAGGAAATCTCGCAAAAAGACGGACGCATCCACGGTGCATTCCATCAAATGACCACTGCGACCGGGCGTATCTCGTCGGTCGAGCCCAATTTGCAAAACATCCCCGTCCGCAGTGAAATGGGCGGTGAAGTGCGCAAAATGTTCGTCCCGAAAGAAGGATGCGTTCTGATCGATGCGGACTATTCCCAGATCGAACTGCGCATTTTGGCACATATCGCAGATGATACCGTGATGCAGGAAGCATTCCGCTCGGGCGCGGATATCCATTCCGCCACCGCGACAGGTATCTTCGGAGTACCGCAGAGTGATGTAACCGCTGAGATGCGCCGCGCGGCAAAAGCGGTCAATTTCGGCATCGTCTACGGCATGAGCGAACACTCGCTTGCGGAAGATTTGGGTGTCGGCTACTACGAAGCAAAACGCTATATGGAACAGTACTTTGCCCGCTACCACGGGGTGCGCGAATATATGAACGCCATCGTGGAACAGGCAAAACGCATGGGCTACGTCACAACCCTGATGGGTCGCCGCCGCAACATCCCCGAACTCCATGCGAAAAACCACAACCTGCGCGCATTCGGGGAGCGCGTCGCGCTGAATGCCCCCATCCAGGGCACCGCGGCGGATATCATGAAACTCGCGATGCTCGCTGTCCGCAAAGGTCTGCGTGACGCAGGGCTTTCTTCCCGCGTGATCTTGCAGGTGCATGACGAACTGCTCATCGAAGCACCCGTCGCAGAAGCGGAAGAAGCGATGGAAATTGTAAAGGCTGAAATGGAGCGCGCCTTTACGCTTAGCGTACCGCTGGAAGTCGATGCAGGAATGGGAGAAACTTGGTATGATGCAAAACCTTAACATCCGTCCTATGACCGAGCGGGACGTAGACGCGGTCGCGGCACTCGAGCAGGAAAACTTCTCAAACCCGTGGACACCCGCCATGATTTTGGAAGAACTCGCACAGGACTGTTCCCGCTACTTCGTCGCCGAGTGCGACGGAAAAGTCATCGGCTATGGCGGGATGCAGATCATCTTAGACGAAGGGTATGTTACCAACATCGCGGTAAGTGGGCAGTTTCGCCGCCGCGGCGTGGCATCTGCCATCATCGAGCGGATGCTCGAAGAGCCCTTGTCATTCTTGAGCCTGGAAGTGCGCGCGAGCAACGCGCCTGCCATCGCGCTCTATCGTAAATTCGGATTTTTACAGTGTGGTCTTCGCCGCGGGTATTACTCAAACCCCACCGAAGATGCGCTGATTTTAACTTGTATGCGAGGTGAGAGAACATGACGACCATATTGGCAATCGAGAGTTCGTGTGACGAAACCGCGGTCGCAATCAGTCGCGACGGGCGTGAAATTTTGTCGTCCGTTGTGCTCTCCCAAGCGGATATGCACGCACTCTACGGCGGTGTGGTTCCCGAAATCGCATCAAGAAAGCATATGGAAAGCATCGTAGAGCTTACAAGACAAGCCCTGCGTGAGGCAAACCTCACCGCAAAAGATTTAGACGCGGTCGCGGTTACCTATGCCCCGGGGCTCATCGGTGCGCTGCTTGTCGGCGTTGGTTTCGCCAAAGGCTATGCCTATGCAAACTCGCTCCCGCTTATCCCGGTGCACCACATCCGCGGACACATCGCGGCAAACTACATCGCATTTCCCGACTTAACCCCCCCGTTCGTGTGCCTTGTCGCATCGGGCGGACATACCCTTTTGGTAGACGTCAAAGACTACACCGAGTTTGAGATTTTGGGCAGTACCCGTGATGATGCGGCAGGCGAAGCGTTTGATAAATGCGCCCGTGTGCTGGGGCTTCCGTACCCGGGCGGTGCCGCAATGGACAAGCTCGCCAAAGAAGGAGACAAAACCCGCTACAAACTCCCGCGTGCCAAGATCCAAGGCGAAGAGCTCGATATGTCGTTCTCGGGGCTGAAAACCGCGGTCATCAACACCGTCCACCACGCGGAACAAGTCGGGGAAGAATTAAATAAAGCCGACCTTGCCGCATCGTTTACCGAAGCGGTGTGCGATACCATCGTACCCCGTGCTATCTCCGCGTGCAAAAAGGCGGGGCGCGATACCTTCGTCATCGCGGGCGGTGTTGCGGCAAACTCGCATCTGCGCACGCGGTTAAATGCCGAAACCCAAAAACACAATATCAAAACCTATTTCCCGCCGCTCTCTTTGTGCGGGGATAATGCGGCAATGATCGCGTGTCAGGCATATTTTGAATACCAAGCAGGCGTGCGTGCCGGGCTTGACCTTAACGCATACGCCACGATGGCAATTGACGAGAAAGGGGAGTAGAGCATGAAAGAAAAAGCATTTCAGCGCCCCATGCGGGAACTCATCGGGCGATTCTTGCCGTACTTTGCAAAGTATAAATGGATCGTCATTTTAGATTTACTTTGCGCGGCGCTCACCACCGTGTGCGAACTCGTTTTCCCGCTCATCGTGCGCTATCTCACCGACCTTGCCATCAATGACATCGCATCGCTCACGGTGAGTACCATTCTCACAGTTGGTGGCGCATATCTGATTTTACGCATCATCGACACCGCCGCCTATTACTACATGGCGGATGTGGGTCATGTGATGGGCTCTCGCATCGAAACCGATATGCGCAGAGACCTGTTCCGCCATCTGCATAAACTCTCATTCTCGTATTATGACAACACCAAAATCGGGCAGTTGATGTCGCGCATCACGAGCGATCTCTTTGATATCACCGAATTTGCCCACCATTGTCCGGAAGAATTTTTCATTGCAGGGCTCAAAATCACCATCTCGTTTGGCATCCTTTGCACCGCAAACGTGTGGCTCACGCTCATCGTCTTCGCATTTTTACCACTCGTTTTCGTCTGTGTCCGTTTCTTCAATCGCAGAATGCGTGCGGCCTTCCGCAAATCCCGCCAGCAGGTGGGTGAGATCAACGCGCAGGTGGAAGACAGCTTGCTCGGCATCCGCGTGGTCAAATCCTTTGCAAACGAAGAAGTCGAACAGGAAAAATTCGATCAGGGCAACCACCGCTTTTTGGATATCAAAGGCGAAATGTACCGCTACATGGCAGGGTTCCACAGTTCCACCCGTCTCTTTGACGGCATCATGTACATCGTGGTCGTGGTCGCGGGCGGTCTCTTCCTGCTCGCAGGCAAAATCGAGCCGGCAGACTATGTCGCCTACCTGCTCTATGTGAGTACGTTGCTCACTTCCATCCGCAGAATCGCGGAATTCACCGAGCAGTTCCAGCGCGGTATGACAGGCATCGAGCGTTTCCTTGACGTGATGGATGAAGAACCCCAAATCCAGGACAGCCCCGATGCAAAAGAACTCGGTGCGGTGGAAGGCAACGTGGTATTTGAGAACGTCAACTTCCGCTATTCGGAAGACGGAAAGACTGTGTTATCTAATGTAAGTCTGAACGTCAAAGCAGGGGATAACGTCGCACTTGTCGGCACTTCGGGAAGCGGGAAAACCACACTTTGCAATCTCATCCCGCGTTTTTATGAACTAAACGCGGGTAAAATCCTGATTGACGGACAGGATATCCAATCGGTTACCATGCGCTCGCTCCGTGAGCAGATCGGCATGGTCCAGCAAGATGTCTACCTGTTCTCGGGCACAGTTTGCGAAAACATCGAATACGGGAAACCGGGTGCCACCCGAGACGAGATCGTCGAAGCCGCGCGTCTTGCGGGCGCGCATGAGTTTATCATGGAACTCCCGAATGGCTACGATACCTATATCGGAGAACGTGGCGTCAAACTCTCGGGCGGACAGAAGCAGCGCGTTTCCATCGCACGAATGTTCATCAAAAACCCGCCGATTTTGATTTTAGACGAAGCAACAAGCGCACTCGATAACGAGAGCGAACGCATCGTGCAAGAGTCTTTGGAGCGGCTCGCCAAGGGCAGAACCACATTCACCATCGCCCACCGCCTGACTACGATCAAAAATGCAACCGTCATCTTGGTCCTCACCGAAGACGGCATCGTGGAAAAAGGCACCCATGACGAACTCATGGCAAAACAGGGCGTGTACTATCAGCTCTATCAGAATGCAGTATAAATAGGAAAAAAGACGGCTCTTTTGAGCCGTCTTTTTTTGTAAAATGTACTTGCATGTGTTTCGTTTCTGTGATATACTCTTAACATATTTGTAATTTTGCGCGGTTACAATCGAAAGGAGCAAAACAATGATGAAAAAAAGACTTTTGGCGTTCCTGCTTTGCCTGGTTTTGGTAGTAGGACTCCTCCCGCAAACCACTGTGTTTGCAACACCTGCAACCACTGCACCGAAACTCAGCGTGCCCATGGTAGGTATCGACGTTTCTTCCTGGAACCAAGAGATCGACTGGGCAAAAGTCAAGGAAGCAGGCGTAGAATTTGCGATGGTGCGTATGTTCCATCATATCAGCAACACCCCCAATTATGAATTGGACGAACAGTTTGTACGCAACGTGACGGAAGCACAGAAATACGGCATCCAGCTGGGTGTATATTTCTTCAGTTATGCACAGACCCTTGATGCGATCACCACCGAAGCAAACATGGTGGTAAACGAGCTGAAGAAGTATCCGGGTGTATTCTCGTTCCCGATCGTGTTTGACGCGGAAACCGGCGACACCACAGACGATCCCAATGTTGAAGGCAATGATATTTATGACATCGCGGCTTTCGCAGGCGATGCGGCAAAAACATTCTGTGATATTTTGGCGGCAAACGGATATTACCCCATGGTATATTCCTACACCTGGTACTTCAAGAACACGATCGGTCTTGCGAATGTGAAAGATTACGATCTGTGGCTGGCATCCTGGCCGAAAGAGTCTGACGGCACCACGCAGATCTATCAGGATACCACACCTGCTGACGCAGGCAGCATCGACCACAGCCTGCGCGACTCGCTTTCTCCCTATGACAGCAATGTTACCATGTGGCAGTACACCGGCGCGGGCGCGTGCGACGGTATTTACTATGGCGACGGCGGCAGCGCAAATGTTGACCTGAACGTTTCTTATGTTGATTATCCGAGCATCATTATCAAGGGCGGCTATAACGGCTACTCTAAGATAGACGCAAAAGTTTCGGAAATCGACGGTGGACTGACCTACTGCTATTGGGGCGGCTCGAAACTTCCGGATTCCAACAACAGCTTCGAAAACCCGAACGTTTTGGTAACAGGTCTTAACGGCAATACCAACAACTACAAGGGTCTTGAAAACTACGGCACCAACAAAGACAAGATCATCATCAACGGCAGAACCCTTTCCAAGTGGGAAAGCCGTCCGGGCGACCCGATTATCAATAACATCTGGGTTTACAGTGCCGGCGACGGACAGGCATATCTCGGCATCGAGATTGCAGACACTTCCCGTCTCCGCATCAAAGGCAGAGCCGGCACCGGTGAAGAAATCGAATCCATCGTCATCAAGCGTGGTTTCGAGATCGTAAACACTACTTCCGACTGCTGGACTGCAGGTGAAATTTCCAGCACTTCCTCGAGTGTCGGAAATGTGATCGGCGTATTCAAGGAAAACGTGGTTTTGACCGCAAATGACAACGTTACCTTTAATATTACTACGGGCGGCAGCAACGATCTTGGTCTTGACGGGTATACCTTCGAGACAGTCAATGCTCAGAACGTGCAGATCACGGCAGATGCGAATATCCGCAAGGGAGCAGGCGCAAGCTATGCATCTCTCGGTGTCGCAGCTGCAGGCGATACCTTCGAATATCTGAATGAGATTCGTGATGGTAAGTGGCTGATGATCGACTATAACGGACAGGTCGGCTGGGTCTCCAACACAGAAGCAGGTGTTATCGACGCTCCGCGTTATGTACATTTGGTGAAAGACTCTCAGATCCGTAGCGGTCCGGGCACCGAATACGCGTCTCTCGGTGTCGCCTACAAAGGCGCAACTTTCGATTATCTGAACGAGATTCAGAACACCAAGTGGCTGAAAGTAAATTATAACGGTCAGATCGCATGGATCTCCAATGTCAACGGTGAAGTAATCGGAACCGATGTCGTACTCGTTACTGCGGCAAACCAAGACTGGACCGAAGAAGAGCCTGAGGAGCCTGCGGACCCTGTTGAGATCGTTCTCTCCACGGTCAACGGCGCACAGATCAGAACCCGCGGCGAACAGGGTCTCCGTTTCACCTCCACCATTCAGAAGAACGCTGATTTCAGCAAGGTGAAAGAGTTTGGCACCATCCTGATCCCGAGTGCGGATATTTCCGATATCTCCGAACTCCAAATCGGTGCTACCTTAAACGGACACGCAGTTGCAAAAGTCCCCGCAGTAAATATCTATTCGGAAACTGCTGACACCATCACATTCACCGCAGTTATCACCAAAATTGCAGAGAAGAATTACAACCGCAGCTACACCGCGCGTGCATATGCGATTCTGAATGACGGAACCATAGTCTATTCCGACACCGGCGCATCCCGCTCGGTCTACGAAGTGGCGAAGAAGGGACTGGAAAGTTCTACCGAATCCGCTGCAGACAAAGCGATTTTCCAGAACATCGTGAACTTAGTCGAAGGTCTTTATGACAACGACGCTTCCTGGCCTTGGAACTAACACAATCATCAAAAAAGACCATCCGAAAGGATGGTCTTTTTTATCGTTTGGAGAGTATACGGTGCAGTAAAATTTTTTCGGCAGATACAGACAGAAATTGCATGGTTAAACTTGACAAGAATCCATGGGTTAAGTTATAATTAGTTCAGCAATATCCACAAAATATAAAGGAGTTGATTCTAACATGAAACGAAACAAGAACTTCACACGGCGTATTTGTCTGCTTTTGGCACTTCTGATTACGCTGACACCGATCTTCACGCTGAGTGCCCTGGGCGCTGCAGCCGGCGCGAGTGGGCCGAGACTGGCCGTACCCATGGTGGGTATCGACGTTTCTTCCTGGGACGGAGAGATCGACTGGGCGAAGGTCAAAGAAGCGGGCGTGGAATTTGCGATCGTGCGTATGTTCAACCATATAGATAACACCCCCGATTACGAAATCGACGAGCAGTTTGAACGAAATGTTCGCGAAGCGCAGAAGTACGGCATCCATCTCGGTGCGTATTTCTTCAGCTATGCGCAAGACCTTGACGCGATCACGGGCGAAGCCAATATGGTCGTAGAAGAACTGAAGAAGTATCCGGGCGTATTCTCTTTCCCGATCGTGTTCGATGCGGAAGATGGCGACAAAACGGATGACCCCGACGTTGACGGTGGGGACATTTACGACATCAGTACTTTTGCCGGCGACGCAGCGAAAACCTTCTGTGATATTGTGTCGGCAAACGGGTACTATCCCATGGTATACTCTTACACCCAGTACTTCAAGAGTACCATCGGTCTGTCAAAGGTCCAAGATTACGATCTTTGGTTAGCAGCGTACCCGAAAGACGGCAGCGACAACCAGATCTATGCGGGGACGGGTCCTGCCGACGCGGTGGACATCGACCACAACGAGCGAGAAAAATTTGGTGATACATCTCGCGACTGCAATGTTACGATGTGGCAGTACACCGATGAAGGCGAAATCGACGGGATTTATGCAGGCGACGGCGGTAGTGCAAACGTTGCCCTGAACGTTTCTTATGTCGACTATCCGAGTCTCATCGCACGCGGCGGATATAACGGTTACGAAAAAATGGATGCATCCGTCGATGTCGAAACCACCCAGATCACGAGTTTTGCGGCGGGCGAAAGTATTCCCGCAGGGAATTACAACGACCAAAACCCCAACATCGTGGTTACGGGACTCCGAGAAGGCACCAATCACTATAAGGGTCTCGAAAATTACGGTTCCAACAAAGAGAAGATCATCATCAACGGCAGAACCTGGGATAAGTGGGAAAGCCGTCCCGGCACTCAGATTCTCAAGAACATCTGGATATCCGAAGCGAGCGATGAAATCGCATATCTCGGCATCGAAATCGGCGACACTTCCCGCCTGAAAGTTAAAGGAACGAGCGGAATCGGAGAAACAATCGATACGATCGTCATCAAGCGTGGATTTGAGATCGTGAGTACCACTTCCAACCTTTGGGACAGCGGTGAAATTGCTACGGACAGCGCAGACGTCGAAAGCGTCGTCGGTGTGTTCAAGGAAAATGTGATTTTGGTCGCAAATGACACCGGTGGTTTCGATGTTACTTTTGGCGGAAGCGAATCATTAGGACTCGAGGGCTACTCCTTCCAAGTCGCAAATTCTCAGCTCGTGAAGATTACCGCTGATGCGAATGTCCAAAGCGGTCCGAGCACGAGTAGCGAGATTATCGGCTTAGGGATCAAAGGCGCCACCTTCGAATATCTCGACGAAATTCAGAATGATGAGTGGCTCAAGATCGATTACAACGGACAGGTCGGTTGGGTATCCAACGTCAACGCAAGCATTGTCAATGTTCCGCAGCACATTCAATTGACGGCAGACGCGAATATCCGAATCGGTCCGGACGGGGGCGCAGTTTATGCGTCTATCGGCGTCGGTCTCAAAGGGCACAAATTCGAATATCTCAACGAGATCCAGAATACCAAATGGCAGAAAGTGGGCTATAACGGTCAGATCGGTTGGATCTCCAACGCCAATACCAAGTTCGTTGCAACCAACACCGTGTTCGTGAATGCGGAAAACAGCGACTGGGTGGAACCGGAACCTGCGGACATCACCATCTCCACAGTCAACGGCGCACAGATCAGAACCCACGGCGTGCAGGGACTCCGCTTCACCTCCACGATCCAAAAGAGTGGCGATTTTGTCGATGTGCAAGAGTTTGGCACAGTTTTGATTCCGAGTGCGGATATTTCCGATATCTCCGAACTTGAAATCGGGGAGATTTTCAAAGGTCACGCGGTGGCAAAAGTTCCCGCAAAGAATTACTATGCGGAAACCGATGATGCGATCACATTCACCGCGGTTATCACGAATATTGCGGATAAGAATCTCTCGCGTGAATATACAGCACGTGCCTACGCGATTTTGAAAGACGGCAGAGTAGTGTATGCGGATACGGGCGCATCCCGCTCGGTCTACGCGGTTGCAAAGAAAGGGCTTGAAAACCCCGCTGAGTCTGCAGCAAACATAGCGATTTTCCAGAGCATCGTGGATATGGTCGAAGGCGCTAATGACAACGACGCTTCCTGGCCTTGGAACTAACACAATCATCAAAAAAGACCATCCGAAAGGATGGTCTTTTTTATCGTTTGGAGAGTTTACGAGCGCAGTAGTTTTTGGAGACAGAAGTTGTATTTTTGGGAGAATTCGATGGAGCGAGAGAACCTTTCTCAGGCGGACAGAAATAGCGGGAATTTATCTTGACAAGAAGGCTGAAATTGTGATACAATTGTAACAAATTCGCAATAAAATTCCTTGAGGAGGACATGATCGTAATATGAAAAAAATGAAGAAAAACTTTACACGGCCGATTAGCCTGTTTTTGGCACTTTTATTGATGGTATCTCCCATTTTTTCCTTCAATATTTTCGGCACAACGGCGCAGGCGTTGACTTACCGTACGGGTGCGAACGCGGCTGCTGCGACTTATAAGGCGGGCAAGTATTACACCCATGCAACAAGCATTAACCTGACAGGGGACGGCGTAACCGATACTCTTTCACTTGCGCTTTCCCAGCTCGGATATTATGAAGGTACTACGAGTAACCCGTATAGTGGTCTCTACAACACCTATGACACTTATACCTCGGACAAAACCACCGAGTATGTTTACAACTACGGCGACGCAGACAGTAGCGGATACAGAATGGCATGGTGTGCATCTTTCTGTTCCTGGGCGATCTTCCAGGCAGGTGTTACCAACCACTCTACCCATGCGCAGTCCTGCCGTAATCACATCGGCGACATCAACTATATCTGGCGTGAATGTTCCTGCTATCAGTGGGCAGACCAGCTCAAGAGATTCGATATGTATTATGCGCGCGGAACTTATACCCCGAAAGCGGGCGATCTCATCTTCTTCAAGATGTCCGGTGGCGGAACTGCGTGGACCAACCACATCGGTTTAGTTCGGTACTCCGATGGTTCAAAAGTTTACACGGTTGAAGGCAACCGCCACAACCATGTCGGTCTTTACAGCTATTCTTTGAGCGATTCGCAGATTTGCGGATACGGCGTCCTTCCGTATCCCTCAAACGCAAATGCACCGAAGGTCGACTATACCGGCAAGAACAAAACCGCGGGTCAGTACATCACCAACAACGCAACTCTCGCAGTTTCAAGCACCAAAGGCGGCTCTACTGCTTTCACGGTCGGCAAGTACGAAATGTTCACCGTAACCGGCTTTGACGGCAGTTATGCAAAAGTTTCTTACGGTGGAAAGACCGGTTATGCAACCCTGAGTTCCACCACCATTCAGGTTTCCGCATCCGAAGCTGCACCGGTCGTCAAGGTAACCGTTTCCGCAACCGATGGCAAGACCTCGGGCTACATGGGCGGCTCGAAACTTCCGGATTCCAACAACAGCTTCGAAAACCCGAACGTTTTGGTAACCGGTCTTAACGGCAACACCAATAACTACAAGGGTCTTGAAAACTACGGCACCAACAAAGACAAGATCATCATCAACGGCAGAACCCTTTCCAAGTGGGAAAGCCGTCCGGGCGACCCGATCATCAATAATATCTGGGTCTACAGTGCAGGCGACGGGCAGGCATATCTCGGCATCGAAATTGCAGACACTTCCCGTCTCCGCGTCAAAGGTCGAGAAGGTACCGGTGAAGAAATCGAATCCATCGTCATCAAGCGTGGCTTTGAAATCGTAAACACCACCACCGACTGCTGGACTGCAGGTGAAATTTCCAGCACTTCCTCGAGTGTCGGCGGTGTGATCGGCGTGTTTAAGGAAAACGTGGTTTTGACCGCAATCGACAACGTCTATTTCAATGTTACTTTGGGCGGCAGCAATTCGCTGGGACTTGATGGTTTAACCTTCAGTACCGTAACCGCTCAGAACGTGCAGATCAACGCAGACGCAAATATCAGAAAAGGTCCCGACACTACCTATGCATCTCTCGGTGTCGCGACTGCAGGTACTACCCTTGAATATCTCAATGAAACCCGCAATACCAAGTGGCTCATGGTCGATTACAACGGAACGGTCGGCTGGGTCTCCAATGTCAATGCAAGTTTGGTAAGCGGAACGTCCAACGTGGTTCTCGTTACTCCGGAAAACCGCGGCTGGCAGCTTGCGGCAGGCCATAGCATGAATGCGACCGTTGCTTTGAGTGAAGGCAGTCAGACCTACGCATACTGGGGCGGCTCGAAACTCCCGGCTGAAAATTGCAACTACGAAAACCCCAACTTCATGGTAACCGGACTTAACGGTACTACCAATAACTACAAGGGTCTTGAAAACTACGGCACCAACAAAGATAAGATCATCATCAACGGCAGAACTCTTTCCAAGTGGGAAAGCCACACAGATTCCCCGATCATCAATAATATCTGGGTCTATAGCGATGGTAACGGCAAATCATTCGTCGGTATCGATATTGCAAACAACTCGGTTCTCCGCATCAAGGGCAGAGAAGGCACCGGTGAAGAGATCGAATCCATCGTATTCAAGCGTGGTTTTGAAATCGTAAGCACCACCGCCGACTGCTGGAGTGCAGGTGAAATTTCCACCACTTCTTCGAGCATCGGAAGCGTTGTCGGCGTGTTCAAGGAAAATGTGGTTCTCACCGCAATCGACAATCTCACCTTCAATGTCACCTTGGGCGGCAGCAATTCGCTGGGTCTTGACGGCTATGTCTTCACCACCGCAACCGCACAGAATGTAAAGATCACTGCGGGTGCGATTGTCCGCAGCGGTCCGGGTGCGACCTACAAAGTCCTTGGTGAAGAGGAAGTCGGCGCAACGTTTGAATACTTAGACGAAGTGCAGAATTCCGAATGGCTCAAGATCGATTACAAGGGATATGTCGGCTTTGTTTCGAACAAGGCAGCAAGCGTGGTCAACGGATCGACCACCGTGGTAAATGTTACCGCGGCAAACCGTGATTGGACAACAGAAGAGCCGGAAATCAAGAGCATGGATGCAACCATTGCTTTGAGCGAAGGCAGTCAGACCTATGCATACTGGGGCGGCTCGAAACTCCCAGCTGAAAATTGCAACTACGAAAACCCCAACTTCATGGTAACAGGTCTTAGCGGCAATACCGGAAACTACAAGGGGCTTGAAAACTACGGCACCAACAAAGATAAGATCATCATCAACGGCAGAACCCTTTCCAAGTGGGAAAGCCGTCCGGGCGACCCGATCATCAACAATATCTGGGTATACACCGGAAGCGATGGAAAAACATACATGGGTATCGACATTGCGGACACGTCCCGTCTCCGTGTCAAAGGTCGCGAAGGCACCGGTGAAGAGATCGAATCCATCGTCATCAAGCGTGGCTTTGAGATCGTAAGCACTGCGGCTGACTGCTGGACTGCAGGTGAAATTTCCAATGCTCCCGCAGGCGTCGGATATGTGGTCGGTGTGTTCAAGGAAAATGTGGTTCTCACCGCAATCGACAATCTCACCTTCAATGTCACCTTAGGCGGCAGCAATGATCTGGGTCTTGACGGTTATTCGTTCCAGACAGTAGCGCCGCAGCTCGTACAAATCACCGGCGGCGTAAATGTTCGTATCGGTCCCGATAGGGGATATACCGCGATCGCATTCGCTGATCCGGGTGAAACATACGAATATTTGAATGAAACCCGTGATTCCAAGTGGTTTATGGTCGATTATAACGGGCAGGTCGGTTGGATCACCAGCGACTGCGCAAGTATTGTTGATAATACCACCGACGGTGCGGCAGACGTGGTACTCGTTACCGCAGCAAACCGTGACTGGGAAGAAGATGCGGATTTAACAGTCGCTCTCTCCACGATAAACGGCGCACAGATCCGCACGACAGGTGAGCAGGGTATTCGCTTTATTTCCACCATTGAAAAGAACGCTGCATTTGAAAACGTCGAAGAATTCGGTACAATCTTAATCCCGAGTGCTGATATTTCCGATATCTCGGAATTGGTCATCGGTGCAACATTAAACGGACACACCGTGGCAAAAGTTCCTGCGCAGAAAATCTATGGTGAAACTGCTGATACCATCACTTTCACCGCGGTTATTACCCAAATCGCAGAAAAGAACTACACCCGCGCATATACCGCGCGTGCTTATGCGATTCTGAATGACGGAACCATCATCTATTCCGACACCGGTGCATCCCGCTCGGTCTACGAAGTGGCGAAGAAGGGGCTGGAAAGTTCCACCGAATCCGCTGCAAACAAAGCGGTTTTCCAGAACATCGTGGATATGGTTGAAGGCGCTAAAGACAACGACGCTTCCTGGCCTTGGAACTAACAGAAACGATAAAAAAGACCATCCGAAAGGATGGTCTTTTTTATCGTTTGGAGAACTTGCAGCCGCAGTAGTTTTGGCGGTAGAGTCCGAATTCATTTGAGAGTGCGATGGAGCGGAGATACCCCCCGCGCTTTTTGAAATCGGCGGGGAGATAGGAGATTCCCAACGCATCTGCAAGGCGAACGCCAATCTCATGCAGGGTGTCTGCGTTTTTGTGCGGGCTGACCGAAAGGGTAGTGGTAAAGTAGTCAAAACCCATCTCCTTTGCGATCTGCGCGGTCTTGCTCAGCCGCGCTTCAAAGCATTTGGGACAGCGCGCACCGCGCTCGGGTTCGGCTTCCAAGCCGCGGGAG
Organism: Oscillospiraceae bacterium; assembly: GCA_015067485.1. Taxonomy (GTDB): domain Bacteria; phylum Bacillota; class Clostridia; order Oscillospirales; family JAAYXM01; genus SIG510. The sequence goes on along the minus strand of SVMJ01000010.1, from coordinate 11,301 downwards.
AGCGTGTCAAATACGTGGGGGTCATACTCGCAGGGGAGAAGGGCGATCGGGTGTTTGGGGTTTAACAGACCGACAAGCCGTTCCAGTTCCGCAAGGCGTGTGCGATATTCTTCTTCCGGCTGGATGTTGGGGTTATAAAAAAAGAGCGTAACCGCAAAATGTTCTGCAAGATACTCCAGCACGTAGCTGGCACAGGGTGCACAGCACGCGTGAAGCAGTAGCGACGGGGTGCGACCTTCGTTATCAAAGATGATCGCATCGGTTAGCAGTTGGTAGTTTTGTTTCATAAGGACACCGCCTTTCCAAAGGTTATGGTACACCGATAGGGTGGGTTTGTCAACCGTGTCCGCGGTTTTGCATAAGATGGAATTGACGGACAGAAAAAAACCGTTAATATCATCAAAGGAGACCGAGACATGACGGATGCAATTCACGTCGTCGAGATGAATGGGCAAGGAAACTGTATGCCTGCACTCGCGATGGCGTATGTTCCGAATCAAGTTTGGAACGAAGTATATGCCCTGGATGTCGGACTGTGCCGCGGCACGATTTTCCCGTGCCTGGATAAACCGTTTATCGGAAAGGAGTGCGTGAAAAATGGCAGAAAATAACATGGCAAAACGAAAACTCATGCAGGAAATTCGGCAACTGGATTTTGCCATGATCGAGACCGCACTCTATCTCGACGGACACCCCGCGTGCAAAAAAGCACTCAACTATTATAATATGCTGCAGAGCAAGCGCAACGAGAAGCGCGCACAGTACGAGCAATCGTTTGGACCGATGACTATGTTTTCCAACAAGAGCGAAGACACTTGGCATTGGGTCAAAACCGCGTGGCCGTGGGAATTGGAGGATTAGTCTATGTGGATTTATGATAAGAAACTTGAGTATCCCGTTCGCATCAAGAATCCGAACGCCGCACTTGCCAAGGTGATCATCTCCCAGCTCGGAGGTCCGGATGGGGAACTCGGCGCATCCATGCGCTATCTCAACCAACGCTACGCAATGCCGTGGGGTGAAGTCAAGGGCATCTTAACCGATGTGGGTACATCGTGTTTTTTGAGGTACCCAAATTAAAATCCCCCGAAAGTGCTGATTTTGCAACGATTTTCCAGCGAAACGGCAGCAGGTTTAAATACACCTCCATATCCTCTCTGGAGTTCACAACTATCTTATCGAGGATGTATTTATAGAAGTTTTCGTCTTGTTTCACGCCGTCGAAAACGCTTTTTATGTGTGCGCGAATATCCTGCACGGCATCATGCAAATCGTATGTAGTTCCTTTTTTCTTTTCAAGCTCTCGGATTCTCTTTTCAAGTGCTTTTATGTTTTTTGCATATTCCTCCTTTCGAGTTCGGTATTCTTCTTTTGTTAAATCACCTCCTAAATATAAATCGAGAAGCATATCGCTTTTCTTGTGGTGTTCATCAAGCTTTTGTGCAATCTTCTCGGTATCGTCTTCGAACTCAAGATTCTGCTTTAAGACGACCGAGAGAATGTCGCAAAGCTCATTTGTGATTTTATCCTTATCCACATCCACGCACGCCATAACCTGCGCTAAAATCGCCATAAAATCCTTTTCGCTTATCTGACAGTTTAAATCACAGCCGACTTCGTTTCCTGCCTTGTCGATATGCTTTTTACCTTGCGTGGAGTGCGTGTTGCAGTGCCAACCTTTATAGGGAGTTGGACCGTTCTTGCGCTTGTATTTTGCCGAGAACGAACTTCCGCAGTGTCCGCACTTTATTTTACCCGATAACGGATAGCGGTTTGTGTGTTGCGAACGCACTTCTTCTGACGGTCTATTCTTGCCCAGTATGTACTGCGCTTCATCCCACATTTCACGGTCGATAATCGGCTCGTGGTGGTTTGGGAGAAATGACTTTTCTTCTTCACCGTTGTTGTATGTCTTTTCGTGAGTGAGAAAGTCCTTTGTAACGGTCTTTTTCTGCAGCAGATCACCGCAATATTTCTCATTTCGCAGGATTTTCAGAATGGTGGTATTAGACCATGTACTGTTACCGTTTAAGGTTTTAATACCCTCTTCACGAAGTTCTCGGGCAATCGTGCAGGTACCCTTGTGCTCACGCACGAACTTGTGATAAATCAGCCGCACGATTTCCGCCCCCTTCTCGTTTATGTACATCTTGCCGCCTATAACGTCGTAGCCAAGAAGGGAGCGACCGAAAACAACGCCTTTTTCCATTTGCTGAAATTGTCCCCACTTTACTCGTTTGGAGATTTTTCGGCTCTCTTCCTGAGCAAAGGAAGCCATCATAGTAAGACGAAATTCACCGTCCTGATCAAGGGTGTTTATGTTGTCGAGGATAAAATACACACCCACGCCGACTCTCAGCAGATTTCGGGTATATTCAAGAGTATCAACCGTGTTTCTCGCAAAACGGCTGACCTCTTTGGTGAGAATCAGGCTGAATTTGCCGAGGTGGGCATCCGCTATCATCTTCTGAAATGCCTTTCGCTTTTTTGTGTTCGTTCCGCTTAAGCCCTCATCGGCATAAATCTCGTAAAGCTCCCAGTCGGGGTTACGCTTTATCTCTTGCTCGAAATATCGCTTCTGACTCTCAAAAGAGTTCATCTGGTCATCCTTGTCCGTCGATACTCGGCAATATGCTGCTACATAAATCATAAGAAGCCGAAACAACACAGTCTCAACCACGTTTTTGCTGTCTGTTTTCCGCCATTACTGCGTTAAAAGCCTCGCAAATGCGTCAAGCATTCGCTGCGTTTTTGCCTTGTACTGACGAAAAACAGTTTGCAAAAATATCTAATTATTCAAAGTTTTAAGTGGTCGCGTGCGTGGTCAGACTATGTTGTTCCGACTTTCACCTCCTTCCGTTTAGATTTTACTTTGCGTCGTTCTGAGCCGCAAAGCTTTCCCGATTTTGCTTTTTCTTTTCCAAAAGAGCTAAAGCCGCTTCATATTGCCTGAAGTTAAGCTTTTTGTTTTCATAAAGAGCAAGAAGCATTGCTTTCTGAAGCTCAAGGGTGAATGCGGTGTTTGCATCAAGGTCTTTCGCATCGGTAAAAACTTGCCATTTTGACTCGTTCATATTCTCCACAAAGCAACGCCTCCTTCCTTTAAAAATATTCAAAGTCGCTTGTACAATATGAGCTGTGATCAATCGGAGATGTGCGGCAACCACATCCATAGGAATTTCACCTTCCCGGCATCCGCCCGGACTATCCCCATTGCCTGCGACGCTTTTAACGCTCGGACTGTGGCTGGATAGAAGTATCATTATCTGTTTCCGATTGCACCCGTTGGTGCGTTATACTGCAACGCCGTTATCTTGCGCGCTTTCTTTGTCAAGGTTCAATCAAAATTCTTTTTCTTCTGCTATCATAACAGCCAAACCACCCAGTATTTGGGTAGTTTCAAAAAGTTTTTTTGAAAAAGTTTTCGACATTTTTTACAGGTTGACCTCTTCTGCTGTCATAATAACAGTGAAACTATGCAGTTTACCGTATGTTTCTAAAAAATTTCTGAAAAATTTTTCGACATTTTTTGCGAAATGGCTTTTCCTACTTTTATAATAATTGTGAAAGGTTGCTTCACACCTTACCTTTCAAAAAGTTTTTCACTTCTTGATGCCATCATAACAGCCAAAGGGGTCAAAAAATGATACCTTTGAAAAAATAATTTTAAATTTTTTCAAACTTATTCTAAAACCCCTTGTGGACACTTCTTTTCCTAAATACAAAAGTTTTTACTCCTAATTTTATTAAACCAAATTCTCTTCCAAAACCTTAAGATTTGAACAAAAATTTTTTATTCCGTAAAAACCCCCTCAATAATCACCAGAAAAAACAGCCATTTTCCAACCCCCTTTTTGAAAAGTTTACAAAATGTTCATTAAGCGAAATTCGACAAAAACAGCAAATACTTCACCTTTCTACAAATTCCGAGCATAAAAAAGTCCGGCATAGCCGGTCGTAAAAAAGTAAAAGCGGCTGACTTTCGTCAGCCGCTTCGCATTTCTTTTGTTTGATATAAGTGGATTTGAACACTACGCAAACGCTCCCCATGAAACTTTGTCTTTTGCCTTGTCTCCAGGCTTATTTGCCCATGTTGAGAATAAGAACTGGTCAAATTCATAAAACGATATTTCTCTGTACGGATATTGCCTATCATAACCTCCGATGTTTGTAATAAAACCAGTAGATACAGAGCGCAAAGGATATTCTCTGTATTTAAGGGAAGCATTCAGTTGTGTAAACAGAAAGTAATTAAAAGAATCATCTATTTTCATATGTTTTTCAAACGAATTGTTTTTCTTTCCATAATTAGAAAACAACGCAAGGTTAATTGCACAAAGAGCAAAAAGTTCATCATCAACACGCTTTGAATAATACGCCACACCATCATATCCCAGTTTTTTACATGCCATCATAATAGCCTGAGATACTATATATTCAGATTTAAAAGTTCGACCTTCTTCCTTGATTCGATATGAGGTTGCTATAGATAACATATAAAGTTTAAGCCAACAATGAACACGATTGGCTTCAAATTCGTTCATATGGTGGAAGTCCCTAATGGTAACAGCTAAATTGAAGATTCTTTGTGTTCCATCTAAGAGGACGGGAGAGACATTAAAATCTATTTCTGATGGGAATCCAGTTTCTATCCAACACCCATAAGAGGAGTTCGCTAAGTATAAACTAGGATTGCCGGGAATGCTAAATCTATAGTTGCCCGATTTTGATCTCAAACTAAGTGGAAGTATCGACATCTCCTTGGCTGTGAACGCTTTTGATGGATTTCCAGTTCTTGACCTAAAAAACTGCAACTCCTGACCATGAGTTCCAGGAAATGCACAACTATTTTCGAGTGTATTTACCGCAAAAGGATCATCACCTATATCTTTTAATAAATTATAGATAATAGTATTGCTTTTTGCAATATCTGCACAATAATAACAATTTATTGATTCAATAATTTTGTTTTTATATTTTCGAATTATTTTCTGGCTTTCCTCATCAGCTCCAGACTTTACTGCTTGTTTTAGTACGATTGCATATTTTTTCTTCAAATCGTTCAGATAATCGTTATCCTTTTCTAATATGAATGGAGCATATAAATCGCGACATATAAAGCCTTTATTTAACCAAGGTAACTTCATTTTGTTTTCATCCCATTTCTTAAATATATCGACCTTATTAATACTTAAGGTATTCCAGCAACATAAGCAACACAGTGTAAAAAATCAGTTGAATCTACACAATTATATAGCGTTTATTCACTCTTTGAAATCACTCTGCACTAAGTAAATCAAGGGAACATTTTTGAGGCTTGTTAAAACCAATTGGCATCTTAATCCTCAATCACAATACAATTAACTTTATTTGAAACCGGTGTACAAGCATCAAGTGCGATTATTCCTTCGCCATAATACGGTGCAAAGTTAGGATTATCGTTGAACTCACCACCGTCCCCCTCATAGTGTGAGTGTCCAAAAGAACAGTGCCAATGACCGCAAACGATGGTTTTATCCTTTTCAATCATTCCATTATGTGCGGCTTCCATCCCATTCACCCAGCGTGCACTATCCCAGGCTTGATTGTTTGCTTTGCGCCAGTTCTCGATAGGCAGATAAGTTTTTGTGTCACCGTTGTTTAGTGTAGTACAAGGAATCCATCCGTGCGTAAATATGTAATGTTCGGTCTCGTAAAAGTCAACCATTGATGGAATGATTTTTTTGATAAACGGGTTGTTTGAAATTTTCTTGTAAACCTCATGTGGTTCAGTCAAAAAATGTCTCAAAGGCGTTTCTGTTAGCTGGCAGACCGTATCTATCGTTCCGTTAGAAAAGTGGCAGCGGTGCATAAAACTACCGTTATTCCAGTTGTTTAAAAGTTCTAAAGTAAGGTCTTCGTGATTTCCTTTAATAAGAATTATCTCATCTTTTGAAATTAAATCAAGGATGAAATCCTGCAACTGCATAGCCTCACTTCCTCTGTCGTAGAGATCGCCGCAGATAATCAATTTGTGAGGTTCTGTATCTTCAAAAAAGCCTTTTTCATCCAATGCAGATTTCAATTCACTAAAAAATCCATGCACATCAGCCGTCACATAATATCGCATAGAATTACTCCTTTATATCGTTGAAGTATGTAAAGTTTCCACTTCACCTTCACACCGTCACTAAATACTTGTCCCACCACTTCGCAGAGTTTACAGTAGACATGATGTGCTGGGCCATACCTGGGCCATAAGTTGATTGATCTGAATTCTTCTAAGTCCATTTCAGCTCTATTTATAATCAACTTAATATTCACACCCTACAGATTTTCGGAGTTTTGTGTATTTAGTTTTCAATCCTGGATCTACTAATTTGTCATAAATATTTTCACGAACAGCATCATTGCCTAATACATCTCTATTTTCTGCAAGAGCGATATTATTTATAAACGCTTTGGCTGCATCATAGTTAATAAAACCTCCGTTCATTTCGGCGAAATATTTGAGTACAAATTCTTTTCCTTGTGCGAAAATATGATTGATTAAGTTTTCGCTTTGCGCAACAGCAGATAATGATTCCAACGCAGTTGTCGGAAATCCTATATAACCAGAACGAGTCACTATCAATTCGAGAAATTCTTTGTTTTGTTTCATATACCCTCTGGTATTTGAATACTTTGTAGGTTCAGCAAAGATCTCAATATATGCTGTCCAAAGTTCTTCTGATTTCTCTTTGTGTAGCTCAAATTTTTTGCCATACAATGTTGTCGAAACAACATAATAAATATATTCTTTTTCTTCAAATAATTTTTGATTAACATTGCTATGTGGTGAAAATGGATAAAGAGTACTGAAAGATTTCAGGTTATCTATAGTAGAGATATCAACAGACAATGGACCTAATCTTTTTCGAATAAGGTTAATGTATCTTTGTTCCTTGTCACTATCCATATTGCCAAGTAATCTTTTTTCTAACTCCGGGTCAAGAAATTTTGTAAGTTCCATAAAACTCAACATTCCTTCGTCTGTATCAAGATCTAAAGCTACAGCAAACTTTCTTTTTATAGCAGCTTTTTTCGCTCTAGCAAATTTATAATATAGGATAGCTCGCGAGAAGTTTATTTTCTTGAAAAACGAAAGAATAATATCGTCCTTATATTTTTCCAATGATACCAAAATGTCAAATGCTACATTGTTGTTAATGTATTCTTTGTTGAGATACTTGACGATATACTCAATGGCTTCTTCATTGATAGTTTCTTCCGGAAAATATTCAAGAACATTTGTCTGATGTACACACTCGTTATTCACAAGGAGCGCAAAATCTTCTTTCGATAATATCGGAAGTTCTTGTGAAAATAAGAATAAATATTCGGACAAATTAGTGGCATAGGTCAACACAAGTCGTCTGATAGACAAAAAAACCGCCTCTTTGCTCTTTAACCACTTTATATTTTCTTTTAGAGCCAATATAATATTGGAATCCGAAAAATTAATATCCGAAGAATTGTAAGCATCAATAAGTGTACTGTGTAAAAAATATTCTTTTTCATACAGTTTACGAGATATTGCATTAGAAAATTCGTATGGATTTTCCAAAACAGCTAAACTATCAAAATTATAAATGTGCTCAAAAACATCGTCAGATATATTTTCAACTGGGACTGTACAAATAAGTTCTTTATACCTATCGAAAAGAGCATTTAACCAGTCTGCATCTATTCCTATATCCGATAAATCATCTTCTTCAATCGAAAGAATGTCATAAATGATGTTTTCAAATTCAGGTATGATTGCATGAGTTTTATTCATGAATTCGATCAGTAAATCTGCAATATCCGTAGATTCAAACAGCTCACAAGATTGCGATAGGATTTTGCATATCTTGGTTGTTAAATCATCCGTTGGGTTTTCAACATTATTAAATTTAGTTACGATATGCTTGAGGTGAGAAATAGAAAAGTTTTTGCTATTAGTGTTCAGTAGTTGCAGAGAATCGTTAAAGCTAATAAAGTCCATTTCTTTTAGAGTGATAATGCTGTGGTCGCCAAAAAATAATTGTTCAAAAATCAATATTTCATCTTTGCATTGTTCACAAAGCACCTCTCTTAATTTCAATATGTGTTGCTCTTCAAATATTTCTTCCCATATATTACAAAAGTCTTTGAAATTTTCTTTTTTATATACTTCTCGTTTTGAATCATAGTTCAAAATGCTCATTATGTTAGAAATGTTTTTATCCAACGAAGTGCTATCTGGATTTAGCCTTTCGAACATCTCCAAAACCAAACTGTACTCATAGCGCAATGCAGCAAGGAAGAGTTGTTCATTTCTTAATACTGTTTGCGGCAGCGACAACGATAATTGCTGCAATCGCTTTAAAGACTCTGGCACAATATTCGAACCACTGTTAACAACTTTCTCAACGGTGGCATCAAAATCAGCACAAACAGTTCCGTATAAAATGGCCTTTTGCACATTCATCTCATCGCTGCTGTACATTACACTGTGCTTAGGGTAATTATAAAAGTATATTCTGTAGTCTTCTTCTATCAATTTTGAGGTCACTAAATCATAAATGGTTTTAACATAATTCTCATTTTCTGAATCAAGGATTTTCTTTGTAGAAGGGATATCTAATTCCTGGCGCAAAAAAAGTTTTATAAGTTCGTCGAATGCTTTATCGTCTGTTTTTGAAAACTCTAATTCAAATTCTGAGGTTATGTACGTAGTAATAGCACATTTTTGAAAATCTATGTCATTTTTTCTGTTTGGAAACCTCTCTTTCAACGTCTCAAAAATAACAAATGTATTATTCAATCTTTTCTTTATTTCTCGAATATCAATATTTGCCCCCGTTATGATCCATTGCATTCCGGGAATCTCGTTCAAAGCACTGTTGGTGTTTCTGCAAGATACACAATTATTAATGTAGTCCTTTTTCTCCTCAAGGATAGAGCTCAAAATAGTATTATAATCAATAATGTTAATTGTTTGCAAATTAAGTATATAATCAAACACTTTTGCATAAATGAAATCTTCTGGGTCTCTGATAGATATAGGTGCCGGAACGCCCTCTCCATCATCTGGGTTATCGTCATCGTGATTTCTGGTTGTACCAGTTTTCTGTATTTCTTCCATGACAGTGGATTCGGGCTTTATGTTAACAATAAATACTAATTGATTACTATAGGTGAATTTGTCGTTGTTTATAGGGATGTAGTACTTTCTAAGCTCTTTCAAGAAATGTATAACCGCTTCTCCATCATCAGTTCTATCTAAATCTTCTATAACAACAATGTAACGCTTACTATTTAATATCGGAATTTTTTTCACAAGTGGACATTTTTTTAAAATATGGCACAGAAAAGAAATAAGCTTGTTTTTCTCGTTTATTATTTCACTGCGGTAAAGATCTATAATTTCGTCAGCCTCAATTTTTCTTTCGTTTTCCGATTTATTAGATGAAAAAATTATTTCAGCTCTTGCAACAACTAAAACTGCTAATATTACTGCTGCTCCAAACAATAAATATGGAGAGGATAATATGCTATCTTTTAAACAAGAAAAATGGTTAAAGATAAAATCGCTATGTTCTTTCACAATCCATCCTAAAAACGCAAAAAACAATGAAAAAATGAGCATGATCCAATATATTGGACGATTGATATGGAGTTTTAACAACCCATAATTGTTACTTAAACGACGATTAATATATGTTCCTTTTCGAGGTGAAATAGAGCTTCCAATCTGGTATAAGAAGTTCTTGTGCAATTCACATGTTTTGTTTATATCTTTTAACTCGTTCAATTCAGACCACATTTGAACGCTTAAAAATTTCTCTCTTTTATTTTTGGATCTTTTTTTCTTAAGCAATTCAACTATACTGGTTTTGCCTGAACCAAAAGGAGAAGTTACGGCTATCATACGAGCCCCTTCGTCAATAGAATCGTTTAAGTTACTTGCATAAGTTTCAAATCCAATAATATCACTTTGTGGGTCATCAATTGAATTGCTTAAAAACAACATTTTGTTACTCATCTTTATCCCTCTTTTCTTTTGTCTCTATATTTGGAACAGATATAAAATAGGCTTGGCTACTTGACTTCTTTTTTATAACTTCTCGCTCCATTCGCTTTCTTTGAACCCAACCAAAACAAAATCTTCGCCTATTACAAGCGGACGTTTTACGAGCATTCCGTCTGTTGCAAGGAGTTTTAACTGCTCTTCATCGCTCATTGTGGGGAGCTTGTCCTTAAGCTCCATTGACTTATATAAAAGTCCAGATGTGTTGAAGAATTTCTTTAGCGGAAGTCCGCTCATTTTATACCATGCGGTTAACTCCTCAAGACTCGGATTATTCTCTTTAATATCACGAATCTCGTATTCTATCTTGTTGTCATCAAGCCATTTCTTCGCCTTCTGACAAGTCGTGCATTTTGGATAACAAATAAATTTAATCATGGTAATTCTCCTTTCATTTCTCCACCTCATACGGCCAGTCGATAATACCGCCGAATTCTTTTATATTGGTATATCCGAGCTTTGCAAGAGCTTCGGCTGCGATTTTGCTTCGTCTGCCGCTACGGCAATATACTAAAATCAGTTTATCTTTATCGGGAAGCAACTTCTCTGCTTCGTTCTCAATTTCAGTGTAGGGAAGAAGTATCGCACTGGGAATATGTCCTGCATCATACTCGTCCTGCTCACGAACATCGAGGACGATATGTTCTTCACCCGAGTCCATTATCTTTTTTGCATCTTCTGCAGTAATCTGCTCGTACATAGCGTTTTCTCCTTTGTTAGTATTATCAGTATAGTTTCCGCAAGATGTAAGCAGTATGCAAAGCAGAATCGGAAGTATAAACAATAGTTTTTTCATAAGCTTACATCCCATACTTTTCTAAATCAATTGTTCCGTCGGGCTCAAAAACAATGCCCTCGGATTCGAGGAGTCCCCTTTGAACTCCAGCACCGCCGAATGCAAACGCAGAGGCAACCTTACCCTCGCGGTTTACCACTCTGTGGCAAGGGATAACACCCGGCTCGGGATTAACATGCAGAGCATAGCCCACAACCCTCGCCCAACGGGGATTGCCTGCAAGAGCCGCCACCTGTCCGTAAGTTGCAACCTTGCCCTTGGGGATATTTCGAACAACCTCATAAATCTTTTCAAATGTGCTCATAAGTTCACCTTTAAAATAATGATCATTTAGCCGTAATACTTGTCTATCCCACCGAAGCCGACAATCAACTTCCCTCTGCGGGTCTTGTTCATAAAACTCGCAAGGCGTTTTTTGAACTCATCGGGGCGT
>SVMJ01000009.1 GCA_015067485.1 Oscillospiraceae bacterium | reverse complement strand
AGGCATAAGGTTCAAAAGACTGAGTGCTACAAATGGCTCAACAGTGGGAACAATTTGGACAGTCCTTTTTATATGACACGACCTCCAAAACCGCGTGCCGAGGGTTCAAGTCCTTCTGCCCCTGCCAAGAAAAAAGCACTTCTTCGGAAGTGCTTTTTTCAATGATGTTTGTCTTCGACAAATGATGTCGTTTTACTAATGATGACGGCTACGCCTAATGATGTGTGCCTTGCGGCACATTTAGCAGACATCACATCATTGCGAGTGAAGCGAGCAACATCATATTGCGAAAAGCGCAATGCATCATTTCTCAGCAAGAATTTGATTTAATCAAATAAATCTTCAATCGCTACATTCAGAATCTTTGCAATCACAAAAAGTTCTTTATCTGTGGCACTTCTTAACTGTCCTTCAAGTTTTGAATAACTCGTGGGATTCATATTGCACCCCATCACTTGAATTTGTGCAATAAAGTCTTTTTGTTTAATACCCTGTGCTTTTCGCAAACGTTCTATGTTTTTGCCTACAACATTTTTATTTCCGTATGATTGCTTCCTTATTTTCATGATCTATATTTCCTTTTTTAGAATTGATTATTGCTTGCACTGCTATTTATTGATCTTCGGATTTTCAGTTCTACCTAATAAGTAATCAACTGAAACATCAAAATAATCTGCAATTAAAATCAATTCAGCAATTCCAGGTTCACGCTCGCCTGTTTCATAGCGACTGATAGTGTTTTGACTCATATTTAGATCTATTGATAAGCGCACTTGGGACAGCTTATGCTTTTTTCGTAGCTCTTTCAGTCTCATCAAACCACCTCTTGACAACATTATCCCACAATGGTATAATCCTTATATCCCGAAATGGTATATAGAAGGAGAATGGATATGAAATGCAAGAAGTGTGGTCAAGAAATTGACAAAAAGGCAGAGATATGTGTTCATTGTGGTTGTAAAATCAAGAAGTCAATTTTCAAAAAATGGTGGTTTTGGGTTCTGTCATTGATCGTTGTTTGTAGTATTTTTTCTTCGCCGAATAGTACGGAAAAGGGCGAAGTTGTAAAAGTTGATAGTGGCGAACAAAGTGTAAAAGTTGAAGAACCTGTGATTTCCGAAGAAGAATACAAAGCAAGCTGTACATTTGTTTCCTATAAAGATATTGCCCGAAATCCTAACAACCATGTTGGGCAAAAGGCGGTCTTTACTGGAAAAGTGATTCAAGTGCAGGAAAGCGGGAAAAGGGTTGTTTTGCGCGTTAGTGTCACCAAAGGTGAGTATGGCATTTGGGATGATACCGTATATGTTGATTATCGAAGAAAAGAAGAGAACGAAAGCAGAGTTCTTGAAGATGATATAATCACAATGTATGGGGAAATCCAAGGTATAAAGGAATACACTTCCGTTTTAGGAAGTCAAATTTCTATTCCGCATATGCAGGCAGAATATATTGAAATCAATTAGTTTTAGCAGAGATAATATACGGCGGAATCAAACTCTAATGGATCCCAGCCCATCCATTACAAAAAAAGCAGGAACCGAGATCAATTCTCGGTTCCTGTTTGTTTTTCAATTTTTGCATAGAGTCAATCAGAGTTTATTGACATCCGCTGCGGTAACGAGTTTAAATCCGTAATTTGTAAGAGCGCTTTCTGCCGAATCGTTATTCTCAACGCGAATGACTACATAAGCGTGTTTTTCGGTGCGGGACATAAACGCATAAAGATACTCTATGTTGATTTTGTTTTCATGAAGAACTTTCAATGCCTCGGAAAGTTTCCCGGGCTCGTCGCTGATTTTAACGCCGACGACCTCGGTAACTTTAATGAGATATCCTTCTTCTTTCAAAATCTTTTCAGCAGCCGCTTCATCATTGACGATCAGACGAAGAATGCCGAAATCCTGTGTTTCCGCGATGGAAAGTGCGCGAAGGTTGATATTGTGTTTGGAAAGTGTTTCGGTAATAGGAACTACCGCGCCCGGTTTATTCTCAACGAATACAGTTAATTGCTTGATAGCCATTATGATATCTCCCTTCTGATATTATACAAGTTTTCTCTTGTCGATGACGCGAACTGCCTTGCCTTCACTTCTTGTGATGGATTTGGGCGCAACAAGGTGAACGGCAGGGTTGATGCCGAGCATAGTCTTCATTGCGTTTGCAAGGGATTTTTCCATCGCAATAATTTCGCCAACCTTATCGGTGAACTTTTCGGGGGTCATTTCCACGTTCACTTCGAAGGTGTCAGTGTTCTTGACACGGTCAACAACGATCTGATAGTTTGGCTGATACCCTTCGTTTAAGAGAACGGTTTCAATCTGGCTGGGGAATACATTGACGCCACGAATAATGAGCATATCATCGGTTCTGCCCATCGGCTTTGCCATCTTGACGAGTGTTCTTCCGCAAGAGCATTTTTCACGGGACAGAACACAAATGTCCCGGGTACGATAACGGAGAAGCGGGAAGGCTTCTTTGTCAAGGGAAGTGAAAACGAGTTCACCCTTGGAGCCTTCGGGGAGAACTTCGCCGGTATCAGGGTCGATGATTTCAGCGTAGAAGTGGTCTTCGTTTACGTGCATGCCCGTCTGTTCGCTGCATTCAAACGCGACACCCGGACCGCTGGTTTCGGTGAGACCATAGATATCATATGCCTTGATGCCAAGTGCTTCTTCAATGCCACGGCGCATTTCTTCGGTCCACGGTTCTGCACCGAAGATACCTGCTTTGAGCGGAATGTCTTCGGGTTTGTATCCTTGTTCTTTTAAGGTTTCTGCGATATATGCAGCATAAGACGGGGTGCAGCAAATAATGGAAGCATTCAAATCCATCATAAACTGGATCTGTCTTTCGGTATTACCGGAAGACATCGGAAGGGTCAGACAGCCGACCTTATGCGAACCGCCGTGCAGACCTGCGCCGCCTGTGAACAGACCGTAGCCGTATGCAACCTGACACACATCTTTTTTGCTTCCGCCTGCCGCAACGATTGCACGGGCACAGCAATCTTCCCAAAGGTCAACGTCGTTTTGCGTGTAGAATGCAACTACGCGGCGACCGGTTGTCCCGGAGGTGGAATGGATGCGCACACATTCATCAAGGGGCTTTGCCAAAAGCCCGTAAGGATACGCGTCTCTCAAATCCGCTTTGGTCAAAAACGGGAGTTTATGGAGATCGTCAATCCCTTTAATATCTTCCGGCTTCACGCCTTTTTCATCCATCAGATTGCGGTAATAGGGAACGTTTTCGTAAACGTGTTTTACTTGTTTGACGAGTTTTTCGGATTGCAGTTTTTTCATGTCTTCACGCGACATGGTTTCAACGTCTTTTTGATAGTAGTTCTGTGCCATTGGTGGATCATCCTTTCAAACATTTTTATTCGAACAGGAATGCAGGTTCGGAAAATAAAAAAACCTCTGCAATCCTGCCTTCAGGATACAGAGGACGAGAAAACAATAATCCCGTGGTACCACCTCAGTTCGTTGCTATCTCACGGTAGCAACCTTATCGGGTACTAACATACCTTGGTTCTATAACGGGAACTCCCGTTGCATCCTACTTAAGATTGCTCTTGTTCAGCGCACTGCTAACAGAATGAATTCAGAAGGACGCCCACTTTGCCTCGCACCAACCGGCAACTCTCTCAAGATTCTTTCCAACTTACTGGTTTCTGATCTTCGCATTTCGTGTTACAACATTATTCTGTTGTTGTTTCATATTGTAGCACTTTCATTTTGAAAAGTCAACCATATTTTTCTCGATAAAATAGACACTCGGTTCAATCCGTGATATAATACACACAAAGGGAGTGGATAGATTGAAACGAAAATTACTTGTTGTTTTACTTGCTGTTTTCGCGCTGTGTTCGTGTTTGGTTTCCGCACTTGCGAACGCGCCTGCGGATGTTGTGGTGAGTTTGCAGATCGAAAATCCTTTGATGGAAGTAAACGGGGTATCTACCGAAATCGACGCGGGACGCGGGACAAAACCGCAGGTTACACAGGGGCGCACGCTGGTTCCCATTCGTGCAATCATTGAATCTTTTGGTGGTACGGTTGATTGGAATCCGAATACGCAAACGGTAACACTTGCGATGGAGAGCGATGTGATTACGCTTACCATTAACAGTAAAACTGCGTATCTCAACCAAAAGGCACACACGCTGGATGTTGCACCTGCCATCATCAACGCTCGCACTATGCTCCCAATCCGCTTCATCGCGGAAGGGTTTAACCTTGGGGTCGCTTGGGATGGGGAAGATCGGACGGTCTATATCATCCGTAACCTATTTGAAGAGCATGAGTATCAAACCATCAAGCGGATGCTTCCCGCCTATTCGGGAAAACCCTATGAGGAACTCAACGGAAACGTTCCGTTCTTCAAGGAATATGAGATTATCGATGCGGCATTTGAGTATTACAGCAATCTCGACGAACTCGGACGGTGCGATGTGTGTATGGCGTCGGTCGCAAGGGAGTTAATGCCAACGGGTGCGCGTGAGAGCATCAGTTCGGTTACTCCGACCGGATGGATCAACCGCGAATATGACGTGGTGGATGGACGATATTTATACAACCGCTGTCATCTGATCGGCTATCAACTTACCGGCGAGAACGCAAATAAGCGCAACTTGATCACAGGGACGCGCTACTTGAACGTAGACGGGATGCTCCCGTTTGAAAACGCGATCGATGACTATATTGAGCGAACGGGGAACAACGTCATGTACCGCGTAACACCTGTATTTACCGAAAGTAATCTCTTGGCAGATGGCGTGCTCTTGGAAGCATACTCGGTGGAAGACAATGGACGCGGGATTAAATTCTGTGCTTACTGCTATAACGTCCAGCCGCAAATTCAAATCGATTATCGCACGGGCGCAAGTTCTTATAACGGAAGTGTGTCGAAACCGAAGCAGGAACAAACGCGAAAGGTGTATCGTACACCGAGCGGAAAGCGTTATCATTTGGATCCCGACTGTGGTGGAAAGAACAGTTGTGAAGTGGCGCTGGAAGAAGCAAAGAGCGCGAATCTCACCCCTTGCGCAAAATGTGCAATGTGACAGGCCTAATCGATAGGGACGGTTAGAACTGTACAAAAAATTACATCCATAGGAAAGGAAGGAAAAAGAATGCGTCTATACGAAGCACTCGTCAAAAAAGAAGAAAGGTTGGCACTCATTGGATTGGGCTACGTTGGGATGCCGATTGCCGTGGCTTTTGCGGCAAAAGGCATCGATGTTGTCGGGTTTGATTTGAATCAAAAGAAAATCGAACTCTATAAGTCCGGAGTTGACCCGACTAACGAGGTCGGCAATGAGGTGATACGAAACACCTCGATCCAGTTTACTGCAGATGAAACCGCTCTGCGTGAAGCGAAGTTCCACATTGTTGCCGTGCCAACGCCGGTCAATACCGATCACACGCCTGATCTCAGCCCGGTCATCGGTGCGAGCACGATTTTGGGTCGGAATTTAACAAAAGGCTCCATTGTTGTGTTCGAATCCACCGTATATCCCGGGGTAACCGAGGATATCTGTGTTCCGATTTTGGAGCGAGAGTCGGGCTTGAAATGCGGAGTAGATTTCAAAATCGGATACTCACCGGAACGCATCAATCCGGGCGATAAGGTTCATCGCTTGGAGAATATCAAAAAAATTGTTTCCGGAATGGACCAGGAAACATTGGACGAAATCAAAAAAGTGTACGATATTGTCATCGAAGTAGGGACGTATCCGGTGTCTTCCATCAAGACCGCAGAGGCGATCAAGGTGGTGGAAAATAGCCAGCGTGATATTAACATTGCCTTCATGAACGAACTGGCAATGGTGTTTGATCGTATGGGGATTGATACCAACGAAGTGGTTGATGGAATGAACACCAAATGGAATGCGCTCGGCTTCCGTCCGGGTCTCGTTGGCGGACATTGCATCGGGGTAGATCCATATTACTTCACCTATGAAGCGGAAAAACTCGGCTATCACAGTCAGATCGTGCTTTCCGGACGTAAGGTCAATGACGGAATGGGTGAATTTGTTGCCGACGCCGCGATCAAGGAAATGATTCGTGCAGGGAAGGCGCCCAAAACTGCAAATGTTGTCATTTTAGGTCTTACGTTCAAGGAAAATTGTCCTGATGTCCGAAATAGCAAAGTGGAAGATATTATCAAACGACTCAAACAGTATTCTATCAAACCTACAGTTGTTGACCCTTGGGCAGATGCAGAAGATGCAAAACGCGAATATGGTGTTTCGCTCGTACCGCTCAATGAAATTCAAGGTGCCGACTGTATCATTGTTGCAGTTGCGCACGATGCATTCAAGGAACTTTCTTTGAATGCAGTCAAGGGTCTGTTCCGCACAGATATACCAGACACCGAAAAGATCCTGCTCGATATCAAAGGAGTGTATTGCATTCAAGAACTCAATGCATCAGGACTCAATTACTGGCGATTGTAAAGAAAAAGAACTCACATTATTACAATGTGAGTTCTTTTTCTGTTATAAATCCGGATGTTCGGACATTGCTTTCAAACGATGCCAGCGCGCATCCACTTCGCTTTGGATCATCTCACGCACGTCTTGGTACGCTTCCTTACACAGGTGCTTGGTGCGTCCCATCATGCCGAGCCAATCGGCGACGGGGATTTTTTTGCCCGAAATCTCGGGATCAAATGTGAGCGTGGTGATTCCGCGCTCCACTTCATAGAGCGGGAAATAGCAGCTGTTCACCGCGGCGGAAATCACTTTTCGCTCGGTGTTGGGCTGATCGCCCCAGTTAAGCGGGCAGGCGGATAAGCATTTGAGATATGAAGTACCGTGGTTTTTTGCATAATATTGCGCTTTTGCCGCTTTGCGGATAAAGTCATTCGGCTCGGATTCTGCCGCGGTAGCGACATACGGCATCCCGGTTGATGCCATGATGCGCGGCATATCTTTGTGGAAAAAAGTCTTGCCCCATTGTTTCTCGCCCAAGTGAGAAGTGGCACTTTTTGCCCCGAGCGGGGTGGAGTAAGATAGCTGATAACCCGTGTTCATATAACCGCCATTGTCGTATTCAAACAGGATGACAGGGTCGTTTCTGAGTGCGGTGCCGAGTGCTGAACCCATGCCGATATCAAGCCCACCATCCCCGCTGACCATGATGAACGTGATGTCGCCTTTGGGCAGTTCGCCGCGCTCCTGCATTTTGTGATACATTTTCGAAAGTCCGCCAATGGTAGCGGCACCGTTTTGGAACAGATTGTGGAGATAGGGGACACGAAACGCGGTTTTGGGATAATTTGTGGTAACCACCATCCCGCAACCCGTCTGGAAGAGCAATACCACATTCCCTTCCATTCCGCGAAGCAGGAGATTGAGATTAACCGGGATGCCGCAACCCGGGCAGGCACCGTGTCCCGGGGCGATGCGTTTGGGACGGGCGAGAGTATCACGCACGGTTGCACCTTGGATGGAAAGTTTTCCCTCCTGCTCGCTGCAGGCGATGAGACCCGTTAAGTTCTCATCGTTGGTAATCGGGTGGAAATAGGGCTTCGGAGTGAAATCATCTTCCCCCGGATAAACCCCAAGATAATCAAAGTCGGGCGTGTCTTGGTTGCTTGACAGTTCAAAAAGCGAGAGAGCATCTTCTTCGAAAAAGTCGCGTCCGCCAAGACCGTAGACGCGGCTGAGCACGCGTGGAGTGAGCCCATGTTTTTGCAATGCGGCACGGATCTCGAGCGACATATTCCCGCCGCCTGCACCGTAGGAGTCCTGACGGTCGGCAATGATGATGGTTTTGACAGATTTGCAAAGATTCGCGATTTCATCGGACGGGAAAGGGCGAAGCACGCCCAATGTGAATAGACCGACTTTTTCCCCTTGTGCCCGCAGTTTGTCCACCGCGGATTTTGCGGTGAGATAAGAAGAACCAAGCACGAAGAGCAGGGTTTCCGCATCGTCTGCCTGATAGGAGTTGAGCGGAGAGAGCGATCTTCCCGAGAGTTTAGAAAACTCGGCGAATACAGATTCAATCACATCGTGTGCATCTTCCATCGCCAAATGCAGTTGGTATTTGTTGTTCATTAGGTCGGGTTCGTTCATATACGAGCCAAGCGTGATCGGATGATCGGGGTCTAAAACCGTGTGTTCGGGGTTCGGTTTTCCGACAAAATCCTGTACGGTCTTGTCATCCGCGAAGACATAAGAGTTTCGCTTTTGATGGCTGGTGAAGAATCCGTCAAATGCAACGATCACGGGAAGACGGACGGCTTCTGCGATTTTAATGGCACAGATGTTTAGGTCATATACTTGCTGTGGAGATGCGGCGAACAGAATGATCCAACCGGAGTTGAGTGTGTACATGATGTCGCTGTGGTCGCCTTTGATGGAAAGAGGACCCGAAACCGTGCGGCACGCGACATTCATCACCATGGGAAGACGTGTGCCTGATTGTACGGGGAGTTGCTCGAGTGCATACAAAAGCCCGTTTGCAGATGTGGCGTTGAAGACCCTGCCACCGCCTGCCGATGCACCGTAACAAAGACCTGCCGCGCTATGCTCGCCCTCAGTCGGGATCAACGCGATCCCATGCTCACCGTCTGCCGCCATTTGATCGAGATATTCCGCGATTTGAGTGGAGGGGGTGATGGGATAATATCCCATCACATGGTAGTTAATCTGTTTTGCCGCATAAGCTGCGAGTTCATTCCCGCTTTCGAATAAAAGTGTTTGTTTTGCAGTTTTCATTTTATACAATCCCTCCCTCGAAATTCTTTTCGTCCAAATAGGATTCACTCGTGATCCAAGGGTCGGCACCTGTTGGTGTGAAATCCAAATGATCGACTGCGAGATCCTTATTGCGCACAAACCAACGCTTTTCGGGATGTTCCGATTCCTTTCCAACCACCAAGGCATTTGTTGGACAAACATCCACGCAACGCAGGCAACCTTTGCAATGGTGATAGTCCAGACCACGGTTCATCATGGCAGGCTTCCCGCGATATTCCCCCGGGAGAAACTGGAACACCATGTCGGGGCAAGTCGAGTCGCACAAACCGCAATGGATGCACTTTTCTGCCACGAAGAGTGGGATGAATCCTTCGCGGGACGGGGAAAGGTCATTGGAAACCGTACTGCCGATATGCGGATTTACTCCGCCGAGCGGTGCGTTTTGATAACCCCATCTGCTTTTTGCTTCGGAAAAGGGGCGCTCGGGAAAGAGACCGTCATCTGTGAAGGTTTCCGAAACCACTTCGTGGTATCCTGCTTCCAAACCATTCAGGTTGTTTTGGAGCAGAGCGGGGTATTTCTTGCCCAATGAATCTTCTACCAATTCTTTCACCGCGTCGAGCGGGATGAATCCGGATGCTTTTGCGATCGCACCGAGCAGAACCATATTCACGCGGCTCTTGGTCTTGAGCGCGAAAGAAAGGGCGTCGATACAAAGCACCGTGCCGGCATGGAGTTTTAAGTCTTCTCTCACTTCTTGCGGAGAAAGAGATGTGTTTACGATCACAATGCAGTCTTCTCGCACACCCGCGGTAACGGGAAGAGTTTTAGAGAGTGCGTGATGGAATAAGACGAGCATATTGGGATGCTCGATCGGACTGCTCGGCAAAATCTCACGGTCGTGCGCACTGAAGCGCACGAATGATTTGACGGGTGAGCCGCGCTTTTCCGAACCGTAACTGGAAAAGGAAGCCGCATTCAATCCCAAATAGGAAGCACCGAGTTCGCCCAATAATTTTCCGCATAAATTCGCGCCCAACCCCCCGATGCTTTCGAGACGTATCTCGTAGTACCCGTTTTTTTCTGTTGTGGGAAGTGTCGTGCGATATCGATGATTTTCGGATGATTTCATAGAAACACTCCTTTGCTACTTTGGTGTTAGCATTTGTATCGTACCGCGTGATTATGCAGAAAATGCCATCTCTCTCTGCCGTGGAGTTCGAAAAGTGCAACTCTACCGCCGCGGAAACCGCGGTATACATTCAAAAGTAAGGAGTAGGTTGCAACGGGATCGGTGTGTGGAATATAATGAGCGCAGAAATATGATAGGAGAAATTGCTGTATGGAATTATTTCGAATCGTAACCGACTCATCGTCGGATTTATTTGAATTTGACGCGGTTCCGTTTGCCACCGCGCCGCTTAAAATCATTACCGCAGAGCGCGAGTATGTGGATGACGGGACGCTCGATGTCAGAAACATGGTGGAGACGCTTTCCGAATACAAAGGGAAGTCATCCACATCCTGTCCCAACCCGGAAGACTGGCTGGGACGGTTCGGAGAGGCTCAGTTTGTTTTCTGTGTTACCATCACGGGAACACTCTCGGGCAGTTACAACGCGGCGTTGGTCGCAAAAGAACTTTATGAAGAACAGCACCCCGACCGCCGTGTCTTTGTGCTAAACTCGCTTTCTGCAGGTCCGGAGCTGAAACTCATGATTGAAAAAATCCGTGAGCTGATCCTTGCAGGGGAGAATTTTGATGCGATTTGTGAAGCGGTGCAAGCGTACACGAAGCAAACGGGACTTCTCTTTATGCTGGAGTCCATGAAGAACCTTGCAAACAACGGCAGGGTCCATTCAGTAGTTGCAAAAGCGGTAGGGCTGCTCGGCATCCGCATTGTGGGCCAGGCGAGCGCGGTCGGTGATCTGCAGCCGCTTGACAAGTGTCGCGGGCAGGAAAAAGCGATCGCTGCGATTGTGCATCGCATGAAAAAAGCGGGTCTGAAAAACGGAAAAGTGCGAATCGCACATTGTTTCAATGAAAGTGCGGCGATGCGTCTTAAAGAAATGATCTTGGCGGATGTAAAAGATGCACAGATTGAGATTTATGAGTGTCAGGGACTTTGCAGTTTTTATGCGGAAAAGGGCGGTATGCTCGTTGGTTTTGAAAAAAGATAATACAGAATTTACAAATTGTTGATAGATGTCGAATGTAAAATCTGCTATAATAGTGCCAAGAAACAGAAAAGGAAGGAAAAGGCATGAAAGAGCAGCAAACAATGCGTGAGTTTTTCAGCCGCATGATTCAGGAAAAAACAGCAGAAGAACTCGAACGAACCATCGCGGATGCGACTCGTATGATGTCATATTTCCGCTGTGCGATGCTCGAAGTGGAAACAAAGTTCCGTGTCTTAAACGAGCAGTTTTCGCTCTTACATGAGCGAAATCCCATCGAGAGCATCAAAACACGAATCAAGTCATTTGACAGTATTCGGGGGAAATTGCAGCGAAACAATCTTCCGTTTTCACTCGATGTGATCGAAGAGAAAATCAACGATATTGCAGGTGTTCGTGTCATCTGCGCGTTTGTGGATGATATTTATGTTTTGGCGGATTGCATTGCGCGGCAAGATGATATCACGGTTCTCAAGGTGAAAGATTACATCAAAAATCCCAAGGAAAACGGCTACCGCAGTTTACATTTGATTTTGGAAATCCCCATCTTCCTAAGCGAAGAAAAGCGCAAGATGAAAGTGGAAGTGCAGCTGCGTACGATCGCGATGGAATCGTGGGCAAACTTGGAACACCGTATGCGTTATAAAAAGAACCTGAGCGAAGAAAAACTTGCAAAGACCGCGGATATGTTGATGCAATGCGCAACACTCAGTAGTGCGTTGGATGAAAAAATGCAAGCGGTACGCGATATAGTCGAAGAAAAAGACGGATGTCAAATCTGACATCCGTCTTTTGTTCTTGTGAAACAACAAGGTTCCGGGGTACCCGGCCGCAATCTTTGATTGCGATGTCGGGTCAGGTTCTTATTTTGATTTGAGAAAGCATCTCGGAGATGACCTTGGGATCAGGCGCGAGAGAACCGCTGACCAAACATGCGGCAGAACCGAAGGCGACCGCGGTTTTGAGCCGTATTTCGGGGGGCTCGGAAGCAACCGATAAAAATCCCGCAATCGAACTGTCGCCCGCGCCGATGGTGGAGATCGGGGTGATATCGGGGGAAGACGCATGGTATAAATGCCCGTCATGTACGAGAAGCGCACCGAGACTTCCGAGGGACACCATGGTATTCGCGATTCCAAACCCCGCAAGTTTCCGTGCTGCAGCCGCAGCTTGCTCGAGTGTTGTGATGTTCTCGCCCAAATAGGTCGAGACTTCTTCTTGATTCGGTTTGATCAGCCATGGTGAGACTTTTGCGAGATCGGAAAGCGAAAACGAGCGGGAATCCACAACGATTTTCGCACCCTGCTTTTTGAGTGTGAGCAGGAAATCAATCACTGCATCCATTGCAAGCCCTTCGGGAACACGACCGGTCAGCGTGATATAAGTATCGTCGGCTACTCTGATCTGTTCAGAGAGTTGGGAAAGGAGCGTTGCGGAAACGGAAAATCCCGGGAAACTGATTCGCATTTCGCGATGGTCCGGGGTGTGCAAGGTAAGATTTTCCCGAATGCGTCCGTCACATTCCAAATAAATGCAGTCCAAATCCTGTAAGGCGGCGCGAAACTCGTCTCCGTTTTCTTTTCCTAACACGACGAGAGCAGTATTTGGAACACCCACAGCGTGCAATGCACGGCTGATGTTGACCCCCTTGCCGCCTGCCTCGCGCGTGCTGATGTGCGCAAGGTTTTCGCCGAACGGCAGAATCTGCTCGACCGTTGCGTGAATGTCATACGCGGGACTGAGTGTCAATGTATAAATTTTCATATCAATCACTCCCAAATCGGAACTGCCCACATTATAACAAAACAGAGAGAAAAAAGCAATTCTCCCAAGAGATTCCATCTCTTCCGCATATTGCATTTGGAAAGGGGTGGACGAATTGTTATAATGCGATTACACCCTTGAGACAACAGGATTGCATGGGTGTTACAAAACAGAAGGGAGAAACAATAATGAAGAAAAAAGGACTCGTGTTATTTGCGCTTCTCACCACGCTTGCGGTGAGCGCATCTGCGGCGACGCATACCGTGGTAAAAGGCGATACCATGTGGAAAATCGCGGTGAAGTATCAAGTGGGGCTTAGTGAGATCATTGCGGCAAATCCGAAGGTGCAAAACCCGTCGCTCATCTACCCGGGACAGGTGATGAATATCCCGAGCGTGAATGCACAGGTAACCAATTACGAGCGTGAAGTGATCCGTCTGGTCAATGAGATCCGCACAAGTCGTGGACTTCCTACACTCAAAGAAGATTGGGAGCTCAGCCGCGTTGCACGCTATAAATCCCAGGACATGAAGGACAAAGGCTATTTTTCTCACACCAGCCCGACTTACGGCTCGCCGTTTGAAATGATGAAGAAGTTCGGTATCAGCTACCGTGCGGCTGCGGAAAACATCGCAAAGGGTCAGCGTACCCCGCAGGAAGTGGTGAACGCATGGATGAATTCATCAGGACACCGCGCAAACATCCTGAACACGAAGTATACCAAAATCGGTGTGGGCTACGTCGCAAGCGGGAACTATTGGACTCAAATGTTCATCGGATAAACTATGGCAAAAATCCGAGAAAGATGGTACAATGGGTTTAAGGATGTGAGATTATGGAAATCAAACCGATTGCAATCATCAAAACGGATTTTGAAGATAAGTTTGGGATTCCGCGCCAAAGCGGTCGCGTTCCGCAACTCATGGGACGTGTGGTGTTCCTACCCGAATACCGCAATCCCGATGTGTTGCGTGGGATCGAGGGGTTTAGTCATTTGTGGCTGATTTTCGATTTTTCCAAAGCGCATCGCACCGAGTGGTCCGCAACTGTCCGCCCACCGCGCCTTGGTGGAAATCAACGCATCGGGGTCTTTGCAAGCCGTTCTCCGTTCCGTCCGAATCCGCTCGGACTGTCTGCGGTAAAACTTGTCCGCGTGGAGCAAAGCGAAAACTCCCTTGAACTTGTGGTGTCGGGGGTGGATTTGCTCAATGATACCCCGATCTACGATATCAAGCCGTATCTTCCGTATGCAGACTGCCAGCCTGATGCGACTGACGGATACACCGCAGAAACCAAAGAGTATCGGCTGGAAGTGGATTTCCCCGAAGAACTTCTTTCCACAATCCCGGAAGCAAAGCGGGAAGCGGTTATCGGCTGTCTCGCGGAAGACCCTCGCCCATCTTACCAAGCGGATGCCGAGCGGATTTATAAAATGCGTTTTTCGGATTTTGACATCCACTTCCAAGTGGATGGGAAATGTTTAACGGTAGTCGATATTCAAACAACTCCTCGTCCTTAGGGGCGAGGAGTTGTTTCCGTTGGGGGCAAAATATCATAAAGTGCGTTGAGCACCAGCCAATTTTGCGGAAACGGACGCATCAGATTCCAATACCCGATCCCGCGCATTTGGTTGCCTGCGGCAAGTGCGAGCTTTTCGCGGATACTGCGCGCATCTTCAAACCACACTTCGTGCGTCGTTCCGTCTTCTTCGGAGTATTGGAAAAAAGGCGCTTGAGACAGCGAATCAAATGAAATTTCCGCGCCAAACTCGCGGGCGAGATTTACCGCGGTTACATTTGAGATAGAGATCGCGCGAGAGTCGCCACGGACAAAGGGCAGGGTCCAGTCATATCCGTAATTCGGGATCCCGAGATACATTTTATCGGGTGGAATCTCGGTGAGCGCATAATCAACTACACGTTCCACCTGGTTGATTGGTGCGACCGCAAGGGGTGGGCCGTAGGTGTATCCCCATTCATAGGTCATCAAAAGCACCGCGTTTGCCGCCTGCCCGATCAGGGAATAGTCATGACCTTCGTAGAGCAGTCCGCGCTGGTCGGCGCTCGTCTTGGGCGCAAGCGCCGCAATCACCGTGTATCCGAGCGGATTGAGTGTTTCGCGCAGGCGGTTGATGAACTGTGCATAGGGGATGCGGTCTTCGGGTAGGACAAATTCAAAATCGATATCAAGCCCTTGGTATCCCTTGCGCTCGATGGTGGTCAAAATCGAGTTGATCAAGTTCTCTTGAATATCCGAATCATTTAGCACGAGATTTGCAAGTTCGTTGCTGAAGTTTCCGCTCTCGGTCAACGTGGAAAGATGCATCAGTGCCGAGATGTTTTTCTCACGCGCGAGGGCGAGCAGGGCACCGTCGTCCAAATCCACCAAGCCACCGCTCGGCGTGATACCGTATGTAAATGGAATGAGATAGGTGAGATACGGTAGTATCTTTTCAAGAAGAGCCAAATCGATAAACGGATATGCATATCCTGTTACTTGAAGCGCGCCGAGTTTCGGTTGTGTGTAAGAAATTGCGAGCATTTCGCCAAGCCGTAGGTCGGGGCGACCACCAAGTTGCGGATTGTTGCGATAGAGTTCGTTTGTGGTAAGACCGTATTGCAAAGCAACCGAAGAGAGTGTTTCACCGGCAGAGACCGTATGCGTTTGCGCACGAAAGAGTATCACGATCGTTTGCCCGACTACCAATTGATCGGGAGACTCAAGTTCATTGTCCGAAATGATTTGAAAGGGGGACACCCCATACTGCTCCGCGATGGATTCAATCGTCTCTCCCAGAGAGACCACATGAATAATCATTCTGTTTCACCTCGCATCAGTATATGCGAAAAACAAACAAGCGTTCTCGTCCGAAACACGGGCAAATGAACAATCCCGCAAAGATGCGTGCGTATGATGGAAGCATACCATGTGTGGAGGTGGTTTGATGTTCTCGGGAATCATCGCACTTTTACTGCAGTGCATTGTCTTTCCGCTCAGGATTTCAACAGGATCATTCCCAAAACCGCTCAGCGCGAAAGAAGAACGGGAATATTTGAAACGGTGTCGGGAAGGGGATCTGGAAGCACGCAATCTCCTGATCGAACACAATTTGCGCTTGGTTGCCCACGTCATCAAAAAGTATTATACCGCAACGGGCGATCAGGACGACCTGATTTCTATCGGCACGATTGGGCTCATCAAAGGGATCAACACGTTTCGGGAGAGCAAGGGGACACGGCTTGCAACTTATGCGGCACGGTGCATTGAGAACGAGATTTTGATGCACTTCCGCGCACAAAAGAAACAGGCGTCGGAAGTTTCGCTCTCGGAAACCATCGAGACCGACAAAGAGGGAAACGGGCTTGCACTGATGGACATCATTAGTGCGGACAACAGCGAGATGGAACATGTAGATCTTTTGGACACCGAGCAAAAACTCAGACACCTTGTACGGGATGTGTTGGACCCAAGAGAGCGGGAGATCATCATTTTACGCTACGGATTGGGCGATGTTGACCCGCTCACACAGCGCGAGATCGCGCAGAAATGTAACATCTCACGTTCCTATGTATCGCGAATTGAGAAGAAAGCCCTGCTCAAACTACGGGAAGAATTGGAAAAGCCGGGGAAGTGAAAGGGTGCGAAACATTGTTTCGCACCCTTTGTTTATTCTACTTTAGAATACATGGAGACCACAAAGTCATCTCCCACCGTTGCTTCCGCCAAGAGAACTTCGTTGACATAGGTCATGTGTCCGCTCAGTTCATTTACTTTCCAGGTCAAGATGTTGTTCTCAAACGTGTAGGTGCCTTCCGCGGCATCCATTCCGTTGACCTTCATCTTGAATGTTCCGTTTTTGTAGAAAGTGTAGAAAACCGACATCTCACTCAAATCTTCGCGTTCGGTTCCAATACTTTTCTCGGTGAGTTCCCATGTCCCGACCACAGGGGAAGTTGCCGTTTGGCACGCGGTGAGTGCAAAACACAGTCCTGCAAGGATCAGGGACAAGATTCGTTTTTTCATGGTGATTCCTCTTTTCATCAGATTGATTTTATTTTAAGAAAGTTCTGCAAAAAAGTCAACTGTTTGCTTGACATTTTACATTTACCGTCGTATACTGTACATGACAAGTGAATCGGGGTGCTGAGTGGAAAACTTGGCTGAGATCGGGCGTGTTGCGCCCGGAACCCTGGAACCTGATCCGGATAATGCCGGCGTAGGAATTGCTCTTTCGAGAGAAGATGACAACGTCTGTTGGAGGTTTCCGGCAGACGATTTTTTTGTTTGGAGGTGAGATTATGAATGCAAGCGTAGCAATACAAGTGCTCCCGGAAGTTGAGCGGGAAGATGTCATCCGCGTAGTGGATGAAGTGATTGCGTACATCAAAAGCAAATGCACATCCGTTTTTGTGGGTCCGTTTGAAACCACGGTCGAGGGTGACTTTGATGAACTCATGGAGATTGTGAAAGAATGTCAGCACATCTGCATTCGGGCAGGTGCTCCGGGTGTGATGTCCTATGTGAAAATTTCCTATCATCCAAACGGTGAGGTGTGGAGCATTGAAACAAAAACCAAGAAGCATCAAAAGTAAAATCTATCCGTTGATGCTCATTCTTCTCCTGATCGTGTTGTGGCAGGCACTCTGCATGAGCGGCGTGATCCCGCCGTTTATGCTTCCGAGTCCGAGCGCGGTGCTCAAAGCATTTTGCTCGGAATTTAGAATTCTGCTCGATCATTCCTACATCACATTGCAAGAAGCGTTTTTCGGTCTTTCCATCAGCATTGTTCTTGCGGTTTTACTCGCACTTGTCATGGAACAGTGCTCTGTTATCCGAAAGGCGGTTTATCCGATTCTGGTCATTTCACAAACCATCCCCATGGTCGCAATCGCGCCGCTTCTGGTGCTGTGGTTGGGATACGGTTTGGCACCCAAGGTTACCCTTGTGGTGTTGACCTGTTTTTTTCCGATCACCATTGCACTCATGAACGGATTCCAATCGATCGAACCGGATCAAATCCTGCTGCTCAAAGCAATGGGCGCAAGCGAGTGGCAAATATTATGGCACGTAAAACTGCCGAGCGCGATCCCGTCTCTCTTTTCCGGACTTGAGATTTCGGTCTCTTACGCGGTGGTGAGCGCGGTGGTCGCGGAATGGCTCGGCGGCTCTGCAGGACTTGGCGTGTATATGACTCGTGTGCGAAAAGCATACGCGTTTGATAAAATGTTTGCCGTTATCTTTTGGATCGTGTTCATCAGTTTGTCTTTGATCTGGCTGCTGAAAAGGATCAAGCGCAAAACGCGCCCGTGGGAGAACATTAGAGAGGAATCAAACCAATGAAAAGACTGACAGCATTACTTCTTTGCGCAATTCTCTGCTTCTCGCTTTGCGCGTGTCGTGAGCGCGCACAGGAAGACCATTTAGAGAAAATCACATTTGTTCTGGACTGGACGCCGAACACCAATCATACGGGCGTATATGTCGCATACGCGCTTGGATATTACTTGGAAGAAGGCCTTGCAGTTGAGATCGTCCAGCCGCCCGAAGACGGGGCACCCATGATGGTCGCGTCCGGTCGCGCGGAATACGGTGTGTCCTTCCAGGAAGAAGTCGCGGCCGCACTCACTGCGGGTGAAACACTTCCGATTACCGCGGTGAGCGCAATTATACAACACAATACGAGTGGGGTGGTGTCGCTCAAAGACCGTGGGATCGAGTCGTTTGCAGATTTGGAAGGAAAAACCTACGCAAGCTGGGGCATCCCGATCTATGATGAGATTTTGTTTGACGCGATGCGTGCGGCAAACGGAGACCCGACAAAAATCAACATCATCAACAATACCGCAACCGATACCTATGCCGCGTTGCAGACCGACTTTGATGCGATTTGGATCTATTACGGCTGGGACGGCATCATCGGCGAGAAAAAGGGATATGAACTAAACTTCCTGCCGTTTGCCGAGGCGAATCCGATTTTGGATTATTATACCCCGGTCATCATTGCAAATAACGCTTATATCAACGAAAATCCCGAATCCGTCAAGGCGTTTCTCCGTGCGACCGCAAAGGGCTACGAATATGCGGTCGAACATCCGGAAGAAGCCGCAGAGATTTTGGCGGAAGCAGTACCTGAACTCGATCTTGAAGTTTTGATCGAAAGTCAGCAATATTTGTCCAAAGAGTACATTGCCGACGCGCCGCAATGGGGATGGATCGACACCGAACGCTGGAGTCGCTTTAATGAGTGGATGTATGAAAAGAAGATGACTGCGACCTCGCTTGGTGCAAACGGATTCACCAACCAATATCTGCCGCAATAAAAGGAGAAGGCCTATGCTAATCGCGGAAAACATCACAAAACGATATCAGGGGAAAGCGACCATCGAAGATGTCTCAATCACCATCCGCGACGGGGAGCAAGTGTCGCTCATCGGTCCGAGCGGAGTGGGGAAAACGACGCTGTTCCATGTCCTTTCGGGTGTGATGAAACCGGACGAAGGCTCGGTTACGCTGAATGGGGATCACATCACAGGGACGCCGGGGCGTGTGAGCTATATGCTGCAAAAGGATTTGCTCCTACAACACAAAACGATTCTTGATAATGTGATTTTACCGCTTTTGGTGCGTGGAGTAGGCAAAAAAGAGGCGAAAGAACAAGCACTTCCGCTCTTTGAAACATTCGGGATCGCGGGATATGAGAAGTTTTATCCGAGTCAACTCTCGGGCGGGATGCGCCAACGAGCGGCGCTGCTGCGGACCTATCTGTTTTCGGGAAGTGTTCTGCTTTTGGACGAACCGTTTTCCGCGTTGGATGCGATCACCAAAGCGGATCTGCACAAGTGGTATTTATCTGTCGCGGAGAAAATGGGATTTTCCACGTTCTTCATCACGCATGACGTGGACGAAGCGATCCGTCTTTCCGACCGCGTTTATGTATTAAACGGAATCCCGGGAAAGATTGTCGGTGAAGTGCAGATTAAAGGGGAAAAACCGCGTGATACCGAATTTCTCACATCCGAAGCATTTTCCGCATACAAGCGAACGTTACTCGAACTTTTATCCAAAGCATAGAAAAAGAGTCGCCCTTTGGCGACTCTTTTTAGTTTAGTTTTGCGGAATCTTTCCCACGTTGTCATCTCGCAGAATGACCACCTGGGACATATCAATATAGGGTTTCGAGTAGTAGAAATCCTCCGGAACATCATCGGTTTTGGTGAACGGTCCGATCGCGATCATCACTTTATCGTCTTTGGAATCCTGATAGAGTTCGTCCGCATCGTCGTAGACGAAAAACTCAATGTTCGAATCCCAAGTCTTTGCGACCGCGTTTGCAAATTCCACCGCAAAGCCCACCAGGTTTCCGCTCTTGCTCTTGTACGCAAACGGCTTGAAATTCGGATAGATACCCACGGTCAAAGTGCGACCGGTGGTTGCGGAGTTGAGTTCGATTTCTTCCACATCATCGGGATTTCCGTAGATATAACGGTCAAGCAAAACCTGATAGTCGCCGTTTCCCTTGATGAGAGAAAGGGTGGCATCCGCCTGCATCAGAATATCATAATCTTCTTCGGGACCTTTGTAGCAATTGGTGAAAGAGTATGCACCCTCTTCGAGTTTTTGAAGCATTTGTGCAAGGTCGCGGTTTTCACTCAAAACATCGTCTGCATACACTTGCGGAAGCACTGCGGCATAGAGTTTGCCGTCTTTGACATCCTGAGCCAATTTCTCAAGAGAAGTGTATTTTTTCAGCTTTGCGCCGCGGCTTCCTTCTTTGATGACATCAGGGTCGGAGAACCCTTCCATATAACCGACTTTCATCCCTTCCAGATGCGAGATCAAAAATGCACCGTTGAGTCCTACTTTTTCAGCCGGAGGGATCGGATCGGAACATCCCGCGAGCATAGAAAATGCGATGCAAGCGGTCATGAAAAGTGCAACAATTCGTTTCATACTATCGATTGCCTTTCTGCCTACGGACTTTACACGGTACTGCAGGTAGGCACAACAGGACCGAACTGCTAAGATTATATAATAAGAAAGTGAAAAACGCAAGCGGAAAGTGTGTTGACACTCAGATTTGATGTGATATAATAATAGAATATGATTAGTTTGGTCTGTTCGGAGGTAGTTATGCAGTACTTAGGGTTGAATGAATTACGCGAAAAGTTCCTTACATTCTTTGAAGGGAAAGAACATCTGCGTTTGCCGAGTTTCCCGCTCTTGCCGCAAGGAGATCAGTCTTTGCTTCTGATCAACTCGGGCATGGCACCGCTCAAACCGTATTTCTCGGGTGAACTGACCCCGCCGCGCAAGCGTGTAACCACTTGCCAAAAGTGTATCCGTACTCCGGATATCGAGCGCGTGGGTAAAACATCCCGCCACGGCACGTTCTTTGAAATGCTCGGAAACTTCTCGTTTGGCGATTATTTTAAGAAGGAAGCGATGACTTGGGCTTGGGAGTTCATCACCAAGGAACTCGAGATTCCGGTCAATCGTTTGTATGTCTCGGTTTATCTCGAAGATGACGAGGCATGGGATCTGTGGACCAAGGAAATCGGTGTCCCCGAAGATCGTATGGTGCGTTTGGGGAAAGCGGATAACTTCTGGGAAATCGGTATGGGTCCGTGCGGTCCGTGCTCTGAAATTTATTTCGACCGCGGGGAAGAAAACGGTTGTGATGACCCGAACTGTGCACCGGGCTGCGATTGCGACCGCTATGTCGAATTCTGGAACTTGGTGTTCACCCAGTTCCACAATGATGGGGAAGGGAACTACACCCCGCTCAAACAGCGTAACATCGATACCGGTATGGGGCTTGAACGTATCGCTTGCATTATGCAGGGGGTCAACTCTCTGTTTGATGTCGATACCGTTCGCAACATCACCGCTCACATCTCGAAAATCGCAGGCGTTGAATACGGCGACAGCGAAAACGGCGACGTTTCGCTCCGTATCATCACCGACCATATCCGCAGTACTACTATGCTGATTTGCGACGGTGTTATGCCGTCCAATGAAGGTCGTGGTTATGTATTGCGGCGCTTGCTCCGCCGTGCGGCTCGCCATGGCAGACTTTTGGGCATCAAAGACGCATTCCTGCATGATGTTTGCGCAACCGTGATCCGTGAAAGCGGCTCCGCATATCCGGAACTCGTACAGAAACAGGAATTCATTCAGAAAGTCGTCCGTATGGAAGAAGAAAACTTCAACCGTACCATCGATGCAGGTCTCCACATTCTCGATGAAATGATCGGCAAGATGAAGGCGGAAGACAAAACCGTCCTTTCGGGCGAAGATGCATTCAAACTCAACGATACTTTCGGCTTTCCGATTGACCTGACTCTTGAAATTCTGGAAGAACAAGGTCTCAGCGTTGACCGAGACGGTTACGATGCGTATATGAACCAGCAGCGTGAACGCGCGCGTGCGGCTCGTGCGGCGATGGGCGACTTTGCTTGGGAGAGCATGGACCTTGGCTTGGACAAGGATGTGAAAACTGAGTTTTTGGGTTATGACAAGACCGAATGCGAAGGGAAAATTCTGGCACTCGTTGCAGACGGAGAACTCTCCGATGCGGCAAGCGCAGACATGGCAGTCCGTATCGTACTGGACCAGACCGTATTCTATGCGGAATCCGGCGGACAGATGGCAGACTTCGGCACACTCGTCGTGGGCGAGGATGTCGGCGTCGTTGAAATCAGCGACGTTCAGAAAACCCGCGACGGAAAGTTCCTGCATATCGGTAAAGTTGTGAGCGGTATGGTAAGCGTTGGCGACACCGTGAAAGCAGCAGTCGGCACCGCACGCCGTGAAGCGATCATGCGTGCACACTCTTCCACCCACTTGCTCCAGAAAGCACTGCGTGAAGTGCTTGGCACCCACGTCGAGCAGGCAGGTAGCTTGGTCGGTCCGGATAGTGTCCGTTTCGACTTTACACATTTTGCGGCACTCACTCCGGAAGAAATCTCTGCAGTGGAACGCAAAGTAAATGAAAAAATGATGGCAGGTCTTCCGATCATTGTGGAATCCTTGCCGATTGAAGAAGCAAAGAAGCGCGGTGCGATGGCGTTGTTTGGCGAAAAGTACGGCAATATCGTGCGCGTGGTTCAGATGGGCGACTATTCCATCGAACTCTGCGGCGGCATCCACCTTGACAACACCGCAAAGGCAGGTCTCTTCAAAATCATCTCCGAATCTTCGGTCGCAGCGGGTGTTCGCAGAATCGAAGCAATTTGCGGTACCGCGGTTTTGGATGTGATCGAAGAGAACAACCGCACCATGTACCAGCTCGCAGAACTGCTCAAGACTTCTCCGAAGGAACTGGCAAATAAAGCGGCTGGGATTGCAAACGAAGTAAAGACCCTGCGTCAGGAACTCGCAAAAATGCAGGATAAACTGGCACAGAATAACGCGAAAGATTTGCTCGGTAACGCAAAAGACGTCGCAGGACTCCATGTGGTTACCGCGAAGTTTGACGGTGTTAAGGCAGATGCTCTGCGTACCATCGGCGACCAGTTGCGTGATGCGGATGCTTCCATCGTCGTGGTCCTTGCAAGCGTGACCGACGGAAAGATCGTGTTTGTTTCCGGCTGCGGTAAGGATGCGGTCGCACGCGGTGTACAGGCGGGTAAACTCGTCCGTGAAGTGGCGACCGTAGCAGGCGGCAGCGGCGGCGGTAAGCCTGACAGCGCGATGGCAGGCGGCAGCGACGTCTCGAAACTTGACGAAGCACTCGCGGTTGTAGAAGGCTTTGTTTCCGCAAATGCAAAATAGGAGGCATGAATAATGGCTGACTGCATTTTTTGTAAAATCATTGCAGGGGAGATCCCGTCTACCAAAGTGTATGAAGACGATGTTTGCCTTGCATTTCGCGATATCGCGCCCCAGGCACCCACGCATATTCTGGTGATTCCCAAACAGCATATTGCTTCGGTTGCGGAAATCACCGCTGAAAACTCGAACGTGGTTGCACATATCTTTGAGAAGATTGCGCAAATCGCAAAGGCGGAAGGCTTGGAAGAAGACGGTTACCGCGTTGTGTCCAACTGCGGAGACGCAGCAGGACAGACCGTGCATCATCTCCATTTCCACATTCTGGGCGGAAAAACCTTGACTCTGACGATGGCATAAAAGAAGACGGCGACAGAATTCTGTCGCCGTCTCTTTGCGTTTAGTGCATGCCCTTTTCGTAGGACTCGATCATTTTCTTGACCATCTGTCCGCCGATGGAACCTGCCTGACGGGAAGTCAAGTCGCCGTTGTAACCCTGCTTGAGGTTAACACCGACTTCACTTGCAGCTTCCATCTTGAAACGCTGCATTGCGTCCTTCGCGTTCGGTACTAAAATATCAGACATGTTTCTTTTCTCCTTGTGTTTGAATCTTTGGTGTTTCACCATTCCTATTATGATTCCGAATGCAAAAACTATGAGAGAAAGATATTGCCAAACTTATGTTTCCAGCGTGAAAACAGAAACCTCGAAGGCGGTCCGCGTTTCTTCGTGATCTTCCAGCGCTTTGACATAAGTGCGGCTTTGGAGTCTGCCTGTAATATGTACAAAGTCGCCGGTGTTCAAAACACTTGCGGCGGATGAAATCCTGCCCCATGCAATACAGGGGAGATAATCGGAACGACCGTATTTGCGGTTGATGGCGAGCATTAAATCGCAAATCTCACGACCGAACGGTGTACGGCGGTAGATGGGAACTTTGCATATTACACCGCCCAGCTTCAAATCATTTTGATATTCGGTTTTGTCGCGCGAAAGTACTTTTGCAAATGCAAAAATCGCGAGTTTGTTGCCAATGCCTGAATTGTTGTTAAATGAGCGAAGTTCTCCCACTACGGACAGAAAATCACCCGGACATAAGTCTTCCGGAAAAAGTGTTTCCGCTGTGATGACATTTACCGTGTCGATGACGCCGGAAAGG
Organism: Oscillospiraceae bacterium; assembly: GCA_015067485.1. GTDB lineage: Bacteria > Bacillota > Clostridia > Oscillospirales > JAAYXM01 > SIG510. Next base: position 41,877 of record SVMJ01000009.1, on the reverse strand, counting down.
CGCTTGATGCAAAGCGGAAAAGAAAAATATCTCATTCCGTGCGATTCATGGGAAAAGGCGGGGATTTCTTTGAGTGTTCCGCAGAGAGAAAGTTCATTGTAAGGAGTGCGTTCCATTTTCGTTCACCTGCTTATCGTTTGTTATAAGCACTATATGGAATATGAACGAAAGATATTACTCTTTGCTGATTTTACTGATTTTTTCGGGCGTAACGCCAAACACCAGCAATGTTGCCACTACCGCAAGTGCATCTTCAATCTCTCCGAACGGCGCGAGCGTGATGTGAAATTCCTGCGGGTCGACTGTGCCGCCGCGAAGTGTGGGGATCTCGCGCTGGATAGAGATCACCAGATCATCTCCAATCAGACTGGAAACTGTTACTGTGTTTTTATGACAAAGCCCGTATGTGATCACATTTTCAGCAAAGCGTGGATCGTTTGGGCGGAAGGTGTCGGGGATGATAGCGCGGGTCGCGTTGCACAATTCTGATGTCCTATGGAAGTTCGGTTCAAATACACATAAATCAAATTGAATCTCGGAATCATAAGGTTCCCCGCTCACCACGAGTGTAAGCGATTTTGCATCATCTTTCGGAACCCGGATGGCTTTCCCTTCACAATAGAACACCGGGAATCCACTTTCAGTCAGCGCGGCACTGATGATGCGTGCGAGAAAATCCGGTCGATTTTGGCAAATTCCAATGCAAAACATTTGTGCACCCTCCGTTTGCGATATTGCCATTAGTGTTTCGCAAACCTGTTAGGATATACATACGGGCGGGTTGACATAGGATTTCGAAATCGGTATAATTTTCTGCAAGGAAAAGGAGTTTTTCAGTATGAGAAGAGAAGAAATTTCAAACGAATATAAATGGAAATTGACCGATTTGTATGCGGACAACCAACTTTGGGAAGAAGATTTTTCGCGACTGAAAGAAGATATCTCGCGTCTCGCAGGATTTGCGGGAACGCTACACGACGGAACATCTCTTTTGGAAGCACTCGCGTGTGCGGATGCCACAGAAGAGTTGGCGATTAAACTGTTCGCTTATGCACGGATGCGCCGTGATGAAGACAACACCGTTGATGTCTATCAGGAAATAACTGAGCGCATCACATCCGCCTTGACCGAACTGAGTGCAGCAAGCGCGTTTTTATGCCCTGAAATTGTCGCAATCGGAGAAGAGACCGTGGACAAATGGTGCGATGAAAATGAACATCTTGCGATATATCGTCAGTTTTTTGGGAACATTTTTCGTGAAGCGAAGCATACACTTTCCAACCGCGAAGAAGAGATTTTGGCGCTTGCAGGTCAAGTAACCGATGCAGGCGGCGATGTTTTTGATATGTATAACAATGCGGACATTCGCTTTGACAAAATTTCCGATGCAAACGGGAAAAGCGTCCAACTCACACATGGAAATTACAGCGTGTTTTTGGAAAATGCGGACCGTGCGGTACGTAAGGCGGCATTTGACGCGATGTATAAACCGTATACCGAACATCAAAATACGCTTGCGGCAACCCTTTCTTCCAATGTGAAGAAAAACTGTTTTTACGCCACGGTTCGTAAATACGAATCGGCACGTGAGATGGCACTCAGCGAAGACGCGATCTCGACCGATGTGTATGACAATTTGATTGCGACTGTGGATGAAAACCTTCCGAAGTTGCACGAATACCTGCGCCTGCGCAAAGAGATTTTGGGCGTAGACGAACTACACATGTACGATCTATACACCCCGATCGTGCAGAACGTGCAACGCACCTACACGTTCGAAGAAGCGTGTGATTTGGTTTTGAGCGCGGTCGCGCCGCTCGGCGAGCAATATCAAAACGATTTGAGATCGGCTTTTGCGAGCGGATGGATTGATGTGATGGAAAATGACGGGAAGACACCGGGAGCATATTCTTGGGGGAGCAACAGCGAGCACCCGTTCGTTTTGCTGAATTTCCATGGCACACTCGACGATGTGTTCACGCTTGCACACGAGATGGGTCACGCGATGCACTCGTTCTATACCAATCGCACCCAGCCAAGTGTGTATAAAAACTATAAAATTTTCGTTGCGGAAGTTGCAAGCACGGTAAACGAAGCGCTTTTGATGGAATATCTGTTAAAGATCGAACAGGATACCGAAATGCGCGCGTATCTGCTCAATCACAAATTGGAGTCGTGCAGAACCACGCTTTACCGTCAAACCATGTTTGCGGAATTTGAGCGCGGCATCCATGCACACTTTGAAAACGGTGGCGGTCTTACCGCGCAATGGATGATGGATTACTATCGGAGTCTCAACGAAAAATATTTTGCACCGATTTGTCATGTGGACGATGAAATTGCGATGGAGTGGGCGCGCATTCCGCATTTTTATTCGGATTTTTACGTGTATCAGTACGCAACAGGGTACTCCGCGGCGCAAGCACTGTGCTTTGCCATTCTGACGGAAGGCGAACCTGCGGTGAAGCGCTATCTTGCATTTTTGGCTTCAGGCAATTCTGCATATCCGCTCCAACTTCTCAAAACTGCCGGGGTGGACCTGACACAGCCGGAACCCATCCGGGATGCGCTGGAAGGATTCTCTCACGCGTGCCGCCAATTTCGTGAAACCGGATTTGGCAGAAAAATGTAAAAGGTACTTGCCAAATAAACGAAAATCGGATAAAATAAAAGAAAGTGAATTATAATATGGAGGAATACCTATGATTTCAGCAGGTGAATTTCGTAACGGCATTACATTCGATATGGACGGTCAGGTTCTCCAGATCGTTGAATTCCAGCATGTAAAACCCGGTAAGGGCGCGGCATTTGTCCGTACTAAACTGAAAAATGTCATCAGCGGCGCGGTTGTTGAACGCACCTTCAACCCGACCGATAAGTTCCCGCCGGCATTTGTCGAACGTAAGGATATGGAATATCTTTACAACGACGGCGAACTCTACTACTTCATGGATTGCGAAACTTATGAGCAGCAGCCGCTCAATGCAGACAAATTGGGCGACGGTTTCCGCTTCGTGAAGGAAAACATGGTTGTCAAAGTTCTGTCCTATAAGGGCAATGTTTTCGGTGTTGAACCGCCGAACTTTGTTGATCTTGAAATCGTTGAAACCGAACCGGGCGTCAAGGGTGATACTGCAACCAACGTCACCAAACCGGCAACTTTGGAAACCGGTGCGGAAGTCCGCGTTCCGATCTTCATCAATATTGGCGACAGAATCAAGATCGACACCAGAACCGGTGAATATCTCGAACGTTCTAAGGACTAAGAAAGGAACCGAAACTATGAGTTTGATGGAACGAGCAGCATACCTCCAGGGCTTGGCTGATGGTCTGGATCTCGATTGGGAAACAAAAGAAAACCGCTTGATGCGTGCGCTTTTGGATCTCGTGAGTGAAATGGCTGCTTCCATTGGTGACTTGGAAGAAACCGCACGTGAGGTCGATGGCGAGTTGGATGAAATCGCAGAAGAACTCATCTCGATTGAGCAGGAAATCGGCATGGATTTTGGATGCGACGACGATGCTTGTGATTGCGAATGCGATTGTGAAGACGGCTACACTTACGAAGTCGTTTGCCCGACTTGCGGGGATCACATCGAAATTGATGAGTCGTTGTTGGAAGTCGGTGCAATCAATTGCCCGAACTGCAACGAAGAGCTCGAGTTCGAGCTTGACGGAGACGACGAATGCGATTGCGGTTGCTGCCACGGAGAATAAAATTTCTTTCAATAAGAAGAAAAGCGGTACAGTAGAACTGTTTCTACCGTACCGCTTCTTTTATTATCGTTTGTCCTGCCGTGCATTTTGCGGTGGCATGAGAAGTGAGATGCTTGCCGACCGATAATTGTTTTTCTTGAGATAGGAGAGAAGACTTGCCAGGTTCTTTGTACTGGATGCAGAAGCATCGAAACGGATGATGATCGTATCACTGTTTTTTGCGGAAAGGCTCGAGGTCAGACGGCTGAGCGACATGGAAGAAGCATCAATGTCCCAGTCCCAATAGCGATAGCCGGATGCGATGAGTGCTTCTACCTGGGCATCCGAGAGAGCGGGACTTCCGCCCGGGATGCGAACCAAACGCGATTTTTGGAAACAGGTTTCAAACAGTAAATCATTTGTTTCTGCCAGGTCATTTGTTACGGAAACATCCGATTTCAAAAATGCGGACACACTATTCATCGCGGAAATCCCGAAAGAATGTCCGTCGACTGCCGCCGCTCGAATTTCATCTTCCTGCATCGGGATTGCGGAGCCAAACAGGAAGAATGTGGCTTTCGTGTTATAACGGCGCAGGGATTTCAAAATCGCGCTGAGATCTGTGTTTGTGCCCACATCAAATGTGAGATAAACGGTTTTCTGTTTTTCGTCTTCTTCAATGATGGGTTTGGATGGTTCTTCGGATGAAGTGGTTTGTTTTTTTGATTCTTCATAACGCGCGCGCAAACGCGGGATTTCATCTTTTGCGATGTAGGCAAACACGCTGTCGTTTACCGTATTGTCTGCCTTGATTCGGATTACATTGACCGAAGAAATAAACGAGTAACGAACATCGAGTTGGTTTGCAACAAAGTTTGCGGGAACATAGATCGTTCCGTTGGAACGAAATGTCTTGCGCCGATAAGATGTGTCCGAGGTTACATTGGTCGCGGTACCTTTCGCAATATCGAACACGAGTGTATTATCCCATGTGTAGAGTGTCAGGATTTGCGAATCCGCATTATAGGAGCCGCTGATGCCAAGTTCGCCGCCGGTAAAGCAACGGTAATCGATGTACCACAGCCCGTCTGACTTGATCGGCATGGAGTCGGTGATGGGAAGCATGGCGTTGTTGACCGCGACATAAACATCGCCGCTCGCGGTCGATCGCGGCACGAGTGCGGGGATCATAAGCGCCAAAATCAAGAAAACGGAGCAAAGCCGCTTTAACATCTTCAGCACCTCCTGAGTCAATGGTTTACACTTTCATTATAACAGTTTCAGAAAACTTCTGCAAGCGAAAAAGAAATGACGGAAAATGTGAAAAAGTGCGCTCACGCGCTTGCAGTTTGAAAGAATTGTGTTATAATAGAAAATAAGTATTATACCGCGTTGTTTTTGGGGCTGCGCGGTGGCATAAATTGTTTGGAGGGATTCTTATGTTGCAGATTTCTGTAACCAAAGCAGAAACATTGAAGCAAAAACCGGATGAAAACAAACTGGGGTTCGGGAACTTCTTTACCGACCATATGTTTGTGATGGAGTATACCGAAGGGAAAGGCTGGCATGATGCACGCATTGTGCCGTATGCACCGCTTGCAATTGATCCGGCTTGCATGGTGTTGCACTATGCACAGGAAACTTTTGAAGGAATGAAGGCATACCGCAAGGCAGACGGAAGCATCCAGTTCTTCCGCCCGCTTGAAAACGTCCGCCGTCTCAACCGTTCCAATGAACGTCTGTGCATGCCGGCAGTCGATGAAGACCTGTTCCTGGAAGCACTCAAGCAGTTGGTCAGCATCGATGAGAATTGGGTTCCACACATTCCGGAAACCTCTTTGTACATCCGTCCGTTCATGATCGCGACCGATGTACATCTCGGTGTCCATGCATCGCATACATACAAGTTTATCATCATCATGTCCCCGGTCGGCGCATACTATCCGGAAGGACTCAACCCGGTTAAAATCTTTGTTGAGTCTGACGACGTGCGTGCAGTCCGTGGTGGTACCGGCTTTACCAAATGTGGAGGCAACTACGCGGCAAGCATCCGTGCAGGTGCTCGTGCGGCGGAAAACGGCTATTCCCAGGTCCTTTGGCTGGATGGAGTGGAACGTAAGTATATCGAAGAAGTCGGCGCAATGAATGTTATGTTCAAAATCGGCGATGAAGTCATCACTCCGGAACTGAGCGGTTCTATCCTGCCGGGCATCACTCGTAAATCTTGCATCGAACTGCTCAAATACTGGGGCGTCAAGGTTTCTGAACGTAAACTCGCAGTAGAAGAACTGTTTGCAGCAGCGAAAGAAGGCCGCTTGGTCGAAGCATTCGGTACAGGTACCGCGGCGGTTATCTCTCCGATCGGTGCGCTCAAGTGGAATGATACCGAAGTCGTTATCAACAATGGCGAAATTGGTGCACTCACACAGAAGCTCTATGACAATCTGACAGGGATCCAGTGGGGTAAGGTGGAAGATCCGTTCGGATGGATTGAGCCGCTTAAGTGAAAAAACAGCGTTGTGTCGCATATTCGTGGGGCACAACGCTTCCGCTCCATTTTGAGCATTTTCGACTGATTGGTTGAATTTTGTTTCGAAGAGAAAAACAATGCGGAAAATATCGAAATAAAATTCATGTTTGTTGTTTACAAAACTGAAATTATCTGTTATGATATACTTGTTGTTTTATTGTGAAATTATACGGGAAGAAAGATTTCTTGTTCCATTTCGTTGTGCGTTTTTCAAGAACGTGCACGTTTGACAGGTTCACAAGTTTTATGCAACGGAAACTGCATTGAAAAATGAAGGAATGATACTATGGAGTTGAATTTGCGTAAAGTAACGAAAACGATTGCCGAGAAGATCTGGATCATCGTTTTTGCTACTGTTATAGCGGCGATTCTCTCGTTCTTTGTAACAAAGTTTTTGATTACTCCGCAATATGTTTCTACGGCAACCCTTTATGTTCAGAATACCGAGAACCGTCAAATCGATGTCGGGATCAATATGGTTGACTTGACCGCGGCGATCAAGCTGGTCGATACATACATCGTTGTCATGGAAAGCGACTTGGTTATGGATGAAGTCGCACAGAACATCGGAAGTCAGTATACCGGTGAAGAAATCCGAGAGATGTTCTCCGCCGCCTCTGAAAAAGAAACTGAAGTTTTACGAATCAATGTGAAAAATGAAGATCCCGTCGTGGCAAATCAAATCGCGGAAGAGATCTTACGTGTTGCACCGGATGAACTGATTCGAGTTGTCAAAGCAGGTGCGGTTGAAGTGATCGATCATGCATCTTATCCGACCGTACCGTCTTCTCCGAACATGAAGTGGAACTTGTTTCTCGGAACGTTGCTCGGTTTGTTGCTTTCTTTGATCGCAGTCGTCCTTGCAGAGTTTCTCAAAGTTCAGATCCGTGATGAGGAAGACTTGACGGATATCTTCAATATTGTCGTAATCGGCTCGGTCCCCGAAGTGGAAGGGACAAATATTAACGCAAAGGAGAAGGCGTAAGTTGAACAAAGGAATTTTCAAGAAAAAAGCAAATACAACACAGCGCACGATTGTCTTACTCGATGACTCTACTCCGTTTGCTGTAAAAGAAGCTTATAAGGCGGCACGAACCAACTTGATGTTTATGTTTGCAGAACATGAACACAAGTGCGTTTCGGTCACATCTTCCTTCCCGGGCGAAGGGAAGACCACCACTTGTGCAAACCTTGCAATCTCGTTTGCACAGACCGGGGCGAAAACTCTTATCATTGATGGCGACTTGAGAAAACCCCGTATGCATCGTATGTTCTCCATTTCGTCTGCGCCGGGTATTACTGACGTGCTTGGCGGGTTTGCAAAATTGGAAGACGCAATCTACACCACCAAGTACGAAAATCTCTTCGTGATCCCGGCAGGCACCATCCCGCCGAATCCGGCAGAACTTCTTGCTTCGCAAAGCATGAAGCAATTGCTTGAGAAACTCTCGGGTGTGTACGGGTTCGAATACGTCTTTATCGACACACCGCCGATTAACATGGTTACCGACGCTGCGGTCGTCAGCCAGTCTTTGGTGGGTAGTATTGTGGTTGTTAAATCCGGAGAAACCAACAAAGAAAGCCTTAAAAGTGCAGTGCTCGCGCTGGAACAGGCAGGTACCAACATTCTCGGCTTCATTCTAAACGATGTCAGCCTTGACCGTTACTCCTACAAGTACGGTCGCGGTAATGCATACCAAAAAGATTATCAATACGGCTATTGCAATGACGAGCCGGGAAAGTAAAGGGTAGACGGGTATGACTGATTTCCACGCACATGTTTTGCCGAAAGCAGACCATGGTTGCAAAAATGTGGAAATGGCACTCGGGCAACTTGCGCAAGCGCAAGCGGTCGGAATCCGCCGAATTGTAGCTACACCGCACTTTTACGCGCAACGCCACACCGTGGAGGAGTTTCTCTTGCGCCGCGAGTACGCGTATCAAACGCTTGAGAAAGAAAACAACACGGGCGTTTCGATCGTAAAAGCGGCAGAAGTTACACTCACATCGGATCTCGCGAATCTTCCGCGCTTGGAAGACCTTTGCGTGGGCGATACTCCGTACATCTTGTTGGAACTTCCGAATAATACCGGTGCCGCTTGGGTGTATGATGCGATTTACAAAATTGAATCCTCTCGCGGACTCAAACCCATCATTGCACACATCGACCGTTATCCGAAAGCCGTGCAGGAAGAACTTTTGGGTATGGAACTGATGATTCAGATCAATGCGGAAGCATTCAAGTCAATCATCAAGCGTGGTCAGTATCTCAAATTGTTCCAAAACGAAATGGCACACTTGCTTGGTAGTGATGTACACGGCTCAGACGGCGAACATTATAAAGCATTTGCGAAAGCATGCAAGTTACTGAAAAATGAGATCCCTGATATCAAGAAAAACATAAAGCGTGTTTTGCCTTGATTGATCGTTTTTTTGAGAGGGGGACAACAATGAGCAAAAAGGCGAAAATCATCCTGAGTATTTTCGTTCTTTTCCTTATCTTGATAGCAGGTCTGTTGATTTGGCAGCGAAATAACGTGGACGCGATTTTGAAATTTATTCAGCATGATGAGACTTCGCTTGAAGAAATGCTTATCGAGAATGAAAAGAAGATCGATGAAACACTGGAAGAGTATCCGGAACTCGATATCACGCCACTTGATGATGAGACCAAACAAAAACTCCAAGAAGGGTCTTTGAGTGAAGAAGAAGTGGCCAAAATCCTGACACAAGCGTCGAAGCCAAGCCAAAACAAACCACAGTCGCAGAAAAACCCCACGACTGACACAAAAGATTCCAAACCGAAAAAAGATGTTGCCGCGGCAAACGAAGAAATCGCACAGCTGGTCGCAAGAGTTTATGTGATCCAGGCAGATTTTCTCGGGCGGCTTGCGAACATCGAAGCCAAAGCCCGTGCGGAACTTCACGCGCTGCCGAAAGCTGAGCAAACGAAAGAACGCAAGGTGGCAATCGGAAAATCATATGTCGGGGAAATGAGTAAATTGGAATCGCAATGCGACGGAGAAATTTCCGCTATCGTCTCAAAAGTCCGAAAATTACTGAGTGAGAGTGGTCAGAAAACCACACTTGCAGACACGATACAAAGTACCTATGAGCGCGAGAAAAGTTTGAAAAAAGCATACTATATGAATCGTTATCTCTAAAAGAAAGCGAAAGGACTGGTAGAAAATGAAAAAAACCTTACTGCGCATCACATCCATGACTCTGGCACTGCTGATGGTATTCAGCGTGTTTGCCGGTGCGATCTCAGTATCCGATTTTTCGGACTTCCCGGATGATTGGTCTACTGAGGCAATGACCTTCGCGGTCAACAACGGTTTACTTCAGGGTTACACGGACAATACGATTGCCCCGGCAAAGAACATGACCCGTGCCGAGATGGCAACTGTGATCAACCGTGCGTTTAAAGCGTGGAAAACCGCAGACATCAACTTCTATGATGTTGCAAGCGGCGATTGGTTCTATACCGAAGTTTCCAAAGCGGTTGCGTTTGAAACCTTCCAAGGCACCAGCGCGACTAAATTCACCCCGAACGGAGACGTTACCCGTGCACAGGCATTCACCGCAATTGCACGTGCACTGAAGCTCACAAGTGCAGATGAAAGTGCTTTGGATGCATTTGCAGACAAAGCAGACATCCCGGCGTGGGCAAAGGCTGAAACCGCCGCGATGGCAGAAGCTGGATATGTCCAAGGCGCAAACGGCAACTTGAGACCGAATGCACCGCTCACCCGTGCAGAGTTTGCTCAGGTGATGTACAATATTATCAGCTTGTTTGTAACCAATGCAAGTGTTGTGGCAGACGGCAATGTTTTGATTGTCGAAGATGGTCTTACGCTTTCGAATGTTACCATCAATGGCGATTTGATTGTTGCTGCAAACGTCAATGCATTGACACTCAAAAATGTTACCATCAATGGTCGACTTCTGGTCCGCGACCAGTATGATTTGGATTTGACCGTGACCAAGAGTACCGTCAAAGGCGGTTTGGTTGCATATGCACCGAACCAGGTCGTTACGGTTACTACCGACACAGTCGCAGCATTAAAGGCAAATCTGCTTGACTATACGACTGTTATCTTCAAAGAACAAGGCTCCACCGGTGGCGGCGGTGGTGGCGGTGGCGGCGGTACCGTCACCAAATATTCCGTGACCGTAACCGCTCCGACAAACGGCACCATTTCTGTTTCCCCGGTTTCCGCAGCAGCAGGTGAAACTGTTACTGTAACCGCAACTCCGGATGCGGGCTACCAATTGGATCAGATCTTCGTTAACGGCAATGCAATCGTTGGCAATACTTTCGCTGCATTGGCGGAAGATATGGTCGTTACCGCAACCTTTAAGGCAATCGAATACAACATTACAGTAACTGCACCGGTAAACGGTTCTTTGGTGGCAGATCTTGCGAAAGCAACCATCGGCACCACTGTTACCGTTACGGCAACTCCGGATGCAGGCTATAAGCTTGATGGTGTTTATGTAAACGGCGACAAAATCAACGGCAACACTTTCGTGATGCCGGCAAGTGATGTTACTGTTACCGCAGAATTCAGTGTACTCCCGCCGAACTACTACAGCATCAGCATCGGTGCTGTTGCAAACGGTTCCGTGGTTGTCAACACCACTTCCGCACAAAAAGACGAAACCATCACGGTCACCGCGACTCCGAATGCAGGCTACAAACTCTCCGTTATTAAGGTAAACGGCACTCCGATTGTTGGCAACACCTTCGCAATGCCGGCAGAGAATGTCGTTGTTACCGCAGAATTTGAAGCAATCGAGTATAACGTTACTGTTACTGTACCGGCAAACGGTTCTTTGGCAGCTGATCTTGCAAATGCAACCATCGGCAGCACCGTTACCGTTACCGCAACCCCGGATGCAGGTTACAAACTATCTGCGATTTACGTAAACGGCAACAAGATCGACGGCGATACATTCGTAATGCCGGCAGGGGATGTTACCATCACCGCAGAATTTGAAGCAATCGAATATAGCGTTACTGTTACTGCACCGGCAAACGGTTCTTTGGCAGCTGATCTTGCAAATGCAACCATCGGTAACACCGTTACCGTTACCGCAACTCCGGATGCAGGTTACAAACTCTCTGCGATTTACGTAAACGGCAACAAGATCGACGGCGATACATTCGTAATGCCGGCAGGCGATGTTACCATCACCGCAGAATTTGAAGCAATCGAATATAGCGTTACTGTTACTGCACCGGCAAACGGTTCTTTGGCAGCTGATCTTGCAAATGCAACCATCGGTACAACTGTTACCGTGACTGCAACCCCGGATGCAGGCTACAAACTCTCTGCGATTTACGTAAACGGCAACAAGATCGACGGCGATACATTCGTAATGCCGGCAGGCGATGTTACCATCACCGCAGAATTTGAAGCAATCGAATACAACATTACCGTAGTTGCACCGCAGAACGGTTCTTTGACTACAAACGTCGACAAGGCAACTGCGGGCACCACCATTACCGTTACCGCGACTCCGGATACAGGCTACCAACTTGTTGCAATCAAGGTGAACGGCAGCGCAATCACCGGTAGCACCTTCGTGATGCCGATTGGTGACGTTACTGTCACCGCGGAATTCAGCGCACTCCCGCCGAACTACTACGCCATCACAATTGCTGCAACGGAAAACGGTTCGGTTGAGTCGGATGTAACTTCTGCAAAGGCAGGCGACATTGTCACTTTGACAATTACTCCGGCGAAGCACTATAGACTTGATAAGATTCAGGTGAACGGTTCTCCCATCACCGGTACTACATTTACCATGCCGGCAGAAAATGTTGTCATCACCGCAACCTTTAAGGCAATCCCGTATGCGATCCGTATCCATTACCCGGATACCAAGTACGCATTCTTGTTGGATGTTCCGTACAATGTAGATGACACCTTGTTCACCTTAACCCGCAAGGTTCTCGATGCAGCGCATGGCCCGGATGGCGGCTTGTTGCTCCGCTTGTACAATGACGGATTGGCAAAGGTAAACGAAAAGGGTTACCTGATCAACGGCGAAATTCCGACGTACGAGATCACCGATCACCGCGAATATGATGTCAACGTCAGACTTTCTATCAATTCGGATACTGATATTGATGCAAGCCAGTTGAGTGGCAATCTTGCAGATGTATTGAAGCCGGATGTCTACGACAATCTCTCACCGGAAGAACAGGCAGATATCTTCGATGAAATGGTCGCTGAAGCAAGAGCAGAACTCAAGGGAGCAAGCGCGGAAGAAAAACGCGATTGGCTTTTGAGAAAGCTTCCGCAGTACGACGATGATTCCTTCGCAAAACTCTTGCTCGAACGTATTCCGGCAGCAGATATCTCCGACGCTTACGATAGTGCAATCGACGAAGTTCCCGATAGTGCATTCTCGCTCCGTCATGAAGCTGGTTCCACCCACTACATCATCCACTTCGAGTACACACTCAATGCAAATGAGTTTGTGGACGGATACTTCGTTGAACATCTGGAAGCAGAAATTATCGACGATTGCCGCGAAGGCATGAAGGCGATGAATGTAAGTGAAATGCGTGAATGGTTGGCTGAAAGATTGCCGGCTAGTGTACAGGATCAAGCAATGAAGGTGTTCAAGAAGATTCCGGATCGCGACTTCGATCAGCTCTTCAGAGACGGCGTTGACATGGTTCCGTACGATGCATTTACCGTCATCCATGTCCCGGGCGACAACCATTACTCGATCGATATGGTTTGGGATTGCGACCCGATCACCTTTGCTGACAACTATTATCAGAACGTATATCTGAAGAATCGTGTTCTCGATAAACTCGCAGCATATGGTATCGTTCCGAACAGCCAAGAATGGGCTCTGTATGACAGACTTCTCCCGAGCAAATTCTTCAATGATATGGGTACACATCATACACTTTTGACCTTCGATGAGTACTATGCAGATGTCCATGAAATTCTCGACATTGCTGAAGTAGCATTCCGCAGCCGTAACTACGATGAGTTCTATGGCGACAAGGAAAAGGTTCTCAAGGCAATTGAAAAGGGCATTCCGAAAGCACTCACCAAGGCAAGAGAAAAGGGTGTTGAAATCGTGGATGATCAGGGTGTCGATATCACTGCTGAACAGTGCATTGCAGCAGCAAAGGCGCTGTATGCGAACCCGGATATCACGGTCAACGATTTGCTCGACATCTTCGGAACCGATTATGTCAAGATTTCCGGCGGCGCACGCGGTCACGATACCGAAATCATGATTTCCAGAATTGACCGTTCTGAAGCCTAAATACTGACACGATGATTGGGGAACGGCTCCTTAAGAGTCGTTCCCCTGATTCAATTTTCACAAGCAACAACTGATTAGGAGAAGCAACATGAAAAAAGTACTTTCAATCATTATCGCACTTGCAATGGTCGTTAGCATGATGCCGCTCTGCTGGGGGGCAGGTGGCTTTGCTGATGTCAATGCTGAAAGCATAGAGGGCTCTGCAATCGCAAAGTTGTATGATGCAGGTGTTGTCAACGGATTTAACGATGGACTGTTCCATGCAGAACGAGGATTGACCCGTGCACAGTTCTGTAAGATGATCAACAAGGTGTTCGGATTTACTGAAGTCGGAACCGAGAGTTTCAACGATGTTCCTGCGACCTATTGGGGTGCGACCGAAATTTCCATCGCACAGAATGCAGGCTATATCAAAGGTGTCGGTAACGGAAATTTCGGACCCGAACGCGCTTTGACCCGTGAACAGGTTTGTATTATGCTGGTTCGCATCATCCGCCCGGAACCGATCGAATTCACCGGTGTCATTACCGATGCGGTATCTGACTGGGCGATCGATGATGTCAAAACCGCGCTTGCATATTATATTTTCACACTCGAAAAAGACGGAAAATTCCGCGCACAGCAGGCAATCACCCGTGGCGAAGTGAGTGTGGTTCTGTCTCGTTATTTGAACAGTTCCACTCCGATTGTGAAACCGGATAGTGAGTTTGTCATGGCGATCAAAGACTTGAGCCGTGCATTTGGCACAATGCAAATGACTGCGGCAGAAAAAGCGGTTTTGAATCCGCTGAAAGAATGCCTGGATAAGGCGATCGCGGTCGCTGACGAAGGCAAAGTCGAAGTCGATGAAAACTACATCAAGACCACTTATGCAAAGGAACTCAAGAAAATTGGAGAAGCATATAACTCGATGAGTAAGGCGAATGTTGATGCAATGCGCGCCAAGATTTCTCCGATTATTTCCATCAAAGCAGCAAGTGTTTTGTATAATCTGTTCTTGGTTGAAAAAGCGTCGTCCTCCGGTGGTGGCGGAGACGGCGGTGGAAATACCGGCGACAACGGCAACACCGGCGACAACGGCAACACCGGCGACAACGGCAACACCGGCGACAACGGCAACACCGGTGACAACGGTAACACCGGTGATAATGGTAACACCGGTGACAACGGTAACACCGGTGATAACGGTAATACCGGCGACAACGGTGATGGTGGTAACAATGACAACCCGGGCGACAACGAAGATGACGAGAACAATGATCCGCCTGCACCTACTCCCGATAGAAGTGAAGTTGTGCTGGCAATCGAAAAAGTTGTGAGTCAGATTACAACGATGCAGGAAGAAGATGAATATCTCTTTAATTCCTATGAATTGACTGTTATCGAACCGCTTATGGACTGCCTAAACGATGTTTTAGACGATGCTGCGGGTGGAACTAAAATTACCAAAGCATATGTAAAAGGCGAATATGGCTACTACGGCGGTCCGATTCCGACTGTGAAGAGCGCAATGAAGAATTTGGAGAATCTTGAGAAAACAGACCCCACGAAGCCGTATTGGACAAAACTGAAGACCACACTTGGAAAATTAGACCCGGATGCAACAACAGTTTTGGAAGACTATTTCCTGAATGATTGAGTGGGAATATGACTTCGGCCCCGAAAACGGGGCCGGAGTCATGGACTTTTTATCTTGTCGCAAAGACACTCTAACACAGACACTTCGTTTGCTATTGTTAGCAAATTTTTATAAATTCTACCACTGAAAAAGGTTGTGAAATCATGGGCTACAAGCACCTGGAATTTGACGAAAATACATTGTTTTTGGTTACCGGAGGCGCGGGATTCATCGGTTCAAACCTTTGCGAAGCCATCTTGGAAATGGGATACCGTGTCCGTTGCTTGGACGATCTTTCCACCGGCAAACAAGCTAATGTAGATTTGTTCATCAACCATCCGAACTACACCTTTATCAAAGGAGATATTCGCGATCTGGATACCTGCATGAAAGCATGCGAAGGGGTCGATTATGTATTGCATCAAGCGGCGTGGGGAAGTGTCCCGCGCAGTATTAAGATGCCGCTTTTGTATGAAGAAATCAACATTCGCGGTGCGCTCAATATGATGGAAGCGGCACGCCAGAACGGCGTGAAAAAGTTCGTCTACGCATCCAGCTCTTCTGTGTACGGCGATGAGGCGCGACTTCCGAAAACCGAAGGAGTCGAAGGGAATCTCCTTTCTCCATATGCGGTAACCAAACACGTGGATGAGGAATTTGCTAAGCAGTACACTATGCATTATGGACTCGATACATATGGCATGCGTTATTTCAATGTATTCGGAAAACGTCAGGACCCGGACGGTGCGTATGCTGCGGTCATTCCGAAGTTCTTAAAGCAACTCATCAATGATGAAGTGCCCACCATCAATGGGGACGGAAAACAGTCCCGTGATTTTACCTATGTGGAAAATGTTGTTGAAGCGAACTTGAAGGCCTGCCTTGCTCCGCATGAAGCAGCAGGACAAGCGTTCAATATCGGCTACGGTGGTCAGGAGTTTTTGCTTGATATTTACTACGGTCTTACTTCCGCACTCGGAAAAGACATCGAGCCGATTTTCGGACCGGACCGTGCAGGTGATATCAAACATAGCAACGCAGATATTTCAAAAGCGAAGAAATTACTCGGCTATGACCCGGATTATAGTTTTGCAGACGGGATTAAGCTCGCAATCGAGTGGTATAAGGAGAATTTGTAATGTCACAACAGCCGATTCGCATTCTGATGATTGTTACACAGATGAACCGCGCCGGCATTGAAAATCTTTTGATGGAACTCTATCGCGAAATTGATAGAAGCCGGATTCAGTTTGATTTCTATACATTTCGCTTAAAACAAGGGGAGTTTGATGAGGAAATCAGGGGGCTTGGTGGAAAAATCTACTATAACGCACCGATTACACTCAAAAAGTTTATGACGCTCCCGCGGCAATTAAAGCGATTCTGCCTTGCACATCCCGAGTATAAAATCGTGCATGCCCATATGAATCAGTGGTGTGGGTCGCTCCTAAAAGGGGCAAAAGCTGCAGGAGTTCCGATTCGAATTGCGCATTCGCATACATCCCTACTTTCATGTTCGCTCAAAAACGCACTGAAAGATTTGGTGAAACTTCCTACAAACC
Source organism: Oscillospiraceae bacterium (assembly GCA_015067485.1). Lineage (GTDB taxonomy): Bacteria > Bacillota > Clostridia > Oscillospirales > JAAYXM01 > SIG510. The sequence continues at coordinate 25,169 of SVMJ01000009.1, read as the reverse complement.
GTTATGCAAGTTATAAAATTGCAGTATCCGATAAAGCAGGAAAGTGGCTTTATGGAAAAAAAGTGATGAAGCGTCGCGAGGTTCTTTTTTGGAAAAATACAATTCGTCACGAAGTGTATCAGTACTCAGACGCGATTCGCAAAAAGATGCGAGAAGAATTGAAACTTGGTGAAGATTTTACTTTGGTCAATGTCGGGAATTTGCGCGTTCCGAAAAATCATCCGTATTTGTTTCGGGTTTTTGCGGAAGTTCTGAAGAAAACTCCGAACAGTCGCTTGCTTTTAGTTGGAAAAGATGAAAGCGATGGAGAGATGGAACAACTTGCAAAAAAACTTGGGGTTTGGGAAAAAACCATGTTTTTGGGGTCTCGCAGCGATGTTCCTGCGTTGTTGCAAGCATGTGATGCGTTTGTGTTCCCGTCATTGTATGAAGGATTTCCGATTGCTGTTTTAGAAGCGCAAGCCTCCGGTCTTCCTTGCGTGATTTCGGATGCGATTACAAAGGAAGTGGGGGTAACACCACTCGTTGAATTCCGTTCCATCCAGGAGGATCCGTGTGAATGGGCGAACGCAATTCTTGCAAAAGCAAGGTTGGAACGGATCAATGTATCGGATATGATCGTACATGCGGGATATTCTTTGTCGGATTCGGTAAAACAGGTGCAGAGTTTTTATCTTTCGCAAATGGAGGAGATTTCTCGTGGCGAATGACAATCTTTTGTTGTTGATTCCCAGCCTAAAATTAGGAGGGCAGGAACGGATTGCAGTCCATACCGCGGAGATCATGAAAGAAATCAAGCAGGTAACCATTGCGGTGTTTGATGCTCGTGATATGGTGTATGAAACCGACGCCGAAATCGTTGATCTTAATATCCCTTCTTCGAGCAATAAGATTACGAGGGTGATCAATGTATTTCGCCGTGTAAAAGCTCTTCGCAAACTAAAACGAGAATACAAGATTTCTTGTACATTTTCATTCGGAGAGCCTGCAAATCTTGCAAATGTACTTTCTCGTGTACACGACAGGGTGATCCTTTCGGTACACGGCTACAAATCCGTTCCGCGAAGAAAATTGAGTGCGTTTGCATGGCATTTTTTGTATCATCGAGCAGACAAAGTGCTTTGTGTTGCAAAACAATTGTCGAAAGAACTGACTCGCGCTTGCCGCTTAAAAGTCGGTAAAGTGGTTACGGTTTATAACCCGTATGATGTGAATCAAATCAAACTCATGATGGAAGAAACGGCGACCATTGAGATTTTGAAGCCGTCCATCGTAAGCGTTGGCCGCATGGAAGATATAAAAGGCTTTCGCCACTTGTTGCGAGTTACGAAACTCGCTTGTGAAAAGAAACCGGAACTGCAACTTGTTTTGGTGGGCGATGGTGTGATTTTGCCACAACTGAAAGAACTTGCGCGCGAGCTTGAAATCGAAGATCGTGTGCAGTTTGTCGGCTTCCAAAAAAATCCGTTTGCCATTCTCTCCAAATGCGATTGTTATGTTTTATCTTCGATTCACGAGGGGTTCCCGAATGCACTGATAGAAGCAATGGCGTGTGGACTCCCTGCAATCGCAGTGGACTGTGAAACCGGTCCGCGTGAAATTTTGGGATATGAGAAAGTGGAATCGGTGCAAAAAGCGGAACTTTGCGAATATGGCGTTTTGTGCCCTGCGTTCCGGTCGGATACCGAAAAGGAACCTTTGAAAGAAAAAATTCTTGCAGATGCAATCGTACAACTGCTGGATGATAACAATACGCTGGCTGCGTATCGCATTCGCTCTGAACTTCGTGCAAAAATGTTCTCATTTGAACAGTATCGTGAGCGGTTACTCGAAATAGTATTTTAATTGGAAAGATATTGGGGAAATGCCGTTATGAATTTAAAATCGGAATATTTGAAACAACCGAAGAATCTTTCGATGAACTGGATGAAAGTTTTGGTTGAATTATCGTTCTTCCTGGCGGTATTTTTCAGTTTGATTCGTGTGGTTGCACTTGCATTTTTGTGTGCGTTTTATGCGTTGAGCGTGGGATATATGTTGCTAAACAAAAGAGTACGAGTAGGACAATACCTGTTCTTCTTAGTTGCGTTTTTGCTCTATACATTGCTTGCTTGTTTCTGGAGTTTTGTGGCAGACCCGTTTAGTGACGTAATACAGGTTTTGCTCGGCTATGTGGTTTTCGCATTCTGTCTCTATAATGTGCTGGAAACCAAAGAAGACTGCGATCGTTATTTGCGCCTTTTCTGCCTAGCGGGACTTGCGTTTTGCGTATATTCCATTGCGTTCTACGGTCCGTCGCATTTTTTCAGTGCAATACAGACCGGTGAACGTTTGGGCTATGAAATTTGCGGTATCAACCAGTTCGGTCTGTACGCGGGAACGACATTCGCACTTTGCTTGTATCTTGCAAAAATGCACAAGAAGTACCACTACTACATCCTGTCTATATTGCCGATTTTAATCGTTGTTGCATCCTCTTCGCGAAAAGCGATGTTGTTTGTATTCTGTGCAGTCCTGTTCTTTTTCGCTTTTGAAAAAATGCAAAAGTCTTTTTTCAAAGGATTGCTTCTGGTTGCTTCCATTTTTGCCGGAGTCCTCCTTCTCTTGCAACTTCCGGCATTTGAACAAATCCTGCAGCGCTTGCAGATTTTCTTTGAGACGACGTTACAAGGATCGACAACCGCTGACCAGGCGACGGAAGACCGCCTTCGCTTGATGGAAGTCGGGATGTCGCTGTTCCGCGAGAGTCCTTTGTTCGGGAAAGGTACCAGTTCCTTTGGCTATATCGCAAGTCAATATTTCCAAACAACTATTTACGGCAGTAAAATTTCGGCACATAACACTTATGTTGACATTTTGGCAAACTTTGGCATCGTGGGTGCGGGCTTATATTACTTGCCGATCGTGTTGAATACATGGAAATCGTTCAAGGGTGCCATGCTTAAAATCCCGGTTTTTTATTGCTTGTTCTTCCTAACTGCTATTTCGCTTGTTTTGTTGGATATGTCTGATATTTCGTATCTTTTCATTGTTTCGTATGCGGTCAACACAATCGTTGCGCGAGCGGCGGAATTACATCAAGAAGAGTTGAAAGAAAAAATTGACTGGGGAACCACAGAAGAATTGGTTGAAGAAAGTTCGAAGTATTTGAAATAGTTGCGTGAAAAAGTTGAGGTTTCTTATGGCTGAATCACGAGTAAAAAAAGCAGTACGCAATATAAAATACTTGCTACTAGGACAGATTATTGCATGTCTGGCAACATTTGTCGGGAGAAGTGTATTCATTATTTGCTTAAATAAAGAATATCTCGGGATAGGCGGTTTGTTTAACAACATTTTGTCGCTTCTTTCACTCGCAGATCTTGGCATTGGGGCGGCGTTGAACTATTTTTTGTACAAGCCATTGGCAGAACAAAATGAGAGCCTTACCGCGGCGTACATGAATTTTTATTCCGTGGCATATCGCATCATTGGTGTTGTCGTCATTGGTGTTGGTGCCTCGTTGATTCCGATTTTACCCTACATTATCCGAGAACAAACAAGCATTCCGAATCTTTCGCAGATTTATTTTCTCTACGTTTTAAACTCCGGTGTTACTTACTTTTTTTCCTATAAGAGTGCTATGTTTATAGCAGATCAAAACGGACATGTGGATGCGAGAAATAACATTTATCTCTCGGTGGCTAAAACATTTTTCCAATGTGTTGTTTTGCTTCTCACAAAAGATTTTATCCTCTATCTTGTTGTCCAAGCACTCACCACGCTGGCGTTTAACATTCGTATTTCCGTAAAAGCAAACCGAGCATATCCGTTTTTGAAACACTATCGTAAAGAGCGGATTACAAAAAAACAACGTGGCGATCTGTTTCATTACATCAAAGCGATGCTGATGTACAAAAGTGGAATGGTATTGATCACAGGAAGCGATAATGTTTTAATCACGATGCTCGACAGTCTCATCATTACCGGTCTGTATTCAAACTATGCCTTGATCCTTACAGCGCTCAACAGAATTAGTGCTGTGGTTTATTCTGCGTTAACTTCCGGTTTTGGGAACTTAAATGTGTTAAGCGAACCCGCACATAAACAAACGGTTTTTTCCAGATGCTTTTTTCTAAACAACTGGATCACATGCTTCTGCTGCGTGTGTCTGTGGTGTTTATTTCAACCGTTTATCACTCTTTGGGCAGGATCGGACTACCTGCTTGCATGGCCGGTCGTTTTCATCATTGTATTTGATTTCTACTTGCGCAACATGAATCAGCCGGTACACAGCTTTAAGTCGGCAGGCGGTCTGTTCTGGAAAGACCGCTACTGCTCCATTGTGGAAGCAACAATCAATTTGGTTGTATCCATCATCTTAGGCAGAACGATGGGGATTCTCGGGATTTTGTGGGGGACTGCAATCAGTATGATTGTAACCCGAAGCTGGGTGGAACCGTATGTGGTCTTTAAGTACACACTGGGGCAGAACGGGAAATGGTATTGTGTGGAATATGGGAAGTTTACCGTTCTTACGGCTGCACTCTCATTTATCACCAATCGTCTCGTGATGTTGCTTCCATATGGAAATATCGCGGCATTTATCGGACAATGTCTGATCTGCATGATCGTTCCAAACGCGATTATGGTGCTCTTGTTTCATAGAAAACCGGAATTCCGCTACGCGCTGGATTTGGTACGCAAAAAACTTCGGAGGTAGCACGCGGTATGCAAAACCCAAAAAGATTCCTACGTTGGTCGGCGGTGCTCGTCTGGATGGGGATCATTTTCTTCTTCTCATCCCAAACGGCACCTGAGTCAAGTGGACAAAGCGGAACGTTCATTCGTGCGATTCTTTCGTGGTTTGACACATCGTTTGAAACGCTTACCACCGCACAGCAGGAACTTCGCATTGAAGAGCTGCAACACGTTGTGCGAAAACTTGCGCATATGTCCATCTATGCAGTTCTCGGAATGCTCTGCATGGGCGCATTGTATACACACCGTCTGAAAACCCGGCATCGCCCGTGTCTTTCGGTTGCAATCAGCGTGGTTTACGCGATTTCCGATGAATGGCATCAAACCATGGTTTTTGGCAGAAGCGGGGAGCTGCGCGATGTCTGTATCGACTCTCTTGGCGCACTGCTCGGAGTACTTTTCATCTTTGCAATTTACACTTTGATCCATCATGAAAAACAAAAGTCGGGTGATTAACACCCGACTTTTTATTTTCCCGTCTGTATGAAAAATTTTGCGTTCGGCAATAATGGTAACACAGAATTTGACACAGGAGAGGCGGGATATCCTTGCAGGGGAAAGTCGAGATCTGCGGCGTCAACACCGCAAAACTCAAGGTTTTAACCAATGACCAGATCAACGAACTTCTGCGAAAGTACCGGGCGGGAGATTTGAGCGCACGAGAAGAATTGATCTCGGGCAATCTCCGGCTGGTGCTCAGCGTGATACAACGATTTGTAAACCGTGGCGAACAAGTGGACGACCTGTTCCAGGTCGGATGCGTGGGGCTGATTAAATCGATCGATAACTTTGATATCAGCTTGAACGTGCGGCTTTCCACCTATGCGGTTCCCATGATCATTGGTGAGATCCGCCGTTATCTGCGTGATAACAGTCCGATCCGTGTGTCTCGTTCTATGCGCGATATTGCCTACCGCGCACTACAAACGAAAGAAGCACTTATTTGTGAAAACCAGCGGGAACCAACCGTGGAAGAAATCGCAAAACGGATGGATGTCAAATGCGAAGATGTGGTCTTTGCGCTGGATGCCATTATGGATCCTGTTTCACTTTACGAGCCGGTGTATTCGGACGCGGGCGGGGACACGGTTTGTGTGATGGACCAGGTGCGGGACACCAAAAACACCGACGAGAGTTGGCTTGAGCATATCGCGATCAAAGAAGCGGTCAGCCGCTTGGGCGAACGCGAACGGCATATCCTGTCTTTGCGCTTTTACGACGGAAAAACACAGATGGAAGTGGCAAACGAAATCGGCATCAGTCAGGCACAAGTATCGCGCCTTGAAAAAGGCGCGATCGAGCGAATCAAAAAGCAGATTTAACAAAACCACCTCGGATAAACCGAGGTGGTTTTTATCTATTCAACTGTTACATTCGCATTCAGCGGGACAATGCACACATAACTGTCGCCGCGCGCGACTTCGAGTTCACTGCCGTCCGCGGTGGTGTAGTAGAATGAACGCGAGTGCGATTCCTTTTCCCAGTTGATATCAATCACTTTACCGCCCGTGATGTACTTGCCCTTGCCGCTTCCCACAATGTCAAAACCAAGGCGCCCTGCGCTGTCAAGGACATAGGAATTGATGTGAAGCACAAATACATTTTTCATTGCGAGTTGTCCGCCTGTGCCTGCGTCCACGTGCGCCTGACCGTATTGCGCCACACGGTAGAAATCGTTTTCGGCATCATAGGTGAACACGCCGGTTTTGTAATTGGAGAAGGGGACGGTAACCTTGTTTGCAACTATACCGCTTTCTAAAGTTACATCGTCAGCAAAGTTGAATGCGGTGGTGTATGCGGTGTTTCTCGTGTTGCGAAGACCGGTTTTTTCAATCTTTGCCGCGATGCGGGCGCCCGAAGTCAGCACGCTGTGCTCATAGCCGTTATTCTTGATACGGCTCTTATCGCGCCAGGAAAGATCGTTGTTGGAACCGCTGATCAAGTCGAACGAATCAATGGTTCGCGATGAGAGTTGTTTATATGCTTCCGGGCTTCCGCCGATGTGGAAGTAGATCGCATCCAAACCCTGTGCAAGGTCTAAGTAATACGGACGGGAACTGCGGATACTGCCGATCTGCTCGATGTCTTCGTATTGGTCAAACACCGCGAGCATACGGGTGATGCCGCCTTCTGCCAATGCTTCGTAAATCACGCCTGCTTTGGAGATGCCAAACTGCGGAAGCGCCTGCTTGATGTTGTTGATCATGATCGCGATCGGACGGCGGGTGGAAGTTGCTTCATCCACAGGAAGCCCGGTCAGATAACTGTAAAAGACAGGTTCGGGTTCCGGCTCCGGAACAAAGGTCTCTGCCACGGGTTCATCGGGCTCATCTGTCGGTTTTCCGCAAGCGGAGAACATCGTGAGACACAACACCACAGCGAGTGCGAGCGCAAGAATACGATAGCGATTCAACATAACACACACATCCTTTTTGATTTGATAGGATTTTCCTATCCTTATTTTACCACAGAATCCTCGTCATGAAAAGACAATTCGGTAATCAAAATTTTTCCATGTAAAACGACGGTGGGAGTCGCGCGGAGTGAAATTTTTGTTTTGATATTCCCCGAGGTGGATAAAACGATGTATCCATGGTTTTGATTTCCCGAAACACGGGTGGCGGGAACTTCAAATTCGTTTTGAAACAAGGCACTTGAAGCGGTGGGCTCCGAAAAATAAGCGGAATAATAGATGACAAAGACTCCGCTTCCTGTGAGTGTCGCATTTCCGCACAACCAGGATGGAAACGGGAGAGATGCGGACAGAAGGGAAGTTGAAAGTGCTCCATTGTCAGACGGTTGGGAAGCCAGGGGGATTTCATATAAAACATACTGCGGTTCGGATTTCGGCATAAGAGACCTCCGAAGAAAGAGATGAGGTGATACCCCATCATATGAAGAAAAGTATAGCAAAGACACAGGAAAAAAGATTGGCAAATCTACCATGGTGTGGTATCATAAGAGTAGTGTGGAATTTTTTCGGATAAAAGCTCACAGTTGAGGTGAAAACAGATGAAAAACAGGGTTTCGATTTTGGGGATTCCGTTTGATAATATCTCGCCGGAAGCGGCGGTGGAACAGGTTTATGCGATGCGCTTGGAAGAACGTGCTCATCGTGTGGTAACACCCAATTCGGAAATGGTATATTTGGCGCAGTCAGATCCTGTGTTTGCGAAAATTTTGCGTGAATCGGATTTTGTTGTTCCCGACGGGGTCGGCGTCATTTACGCGTCCAAACTGATCGGCACACCGATTCGGGAAAAAGTCGCGGGGATCGACCTTGGCGAAGGTCTGATTGCCCGTATGGCACGGTCGGGGGAAGGCGTATTCTTCTTGGGTGCAAAACCCGGGGTTGCAGATCTCGCCGCCGAAAAACTTTGTGAAAAGTATCCCGGGCTTCGCGTTGTTGGAACGCAGGACGGATATTTCAAAAATGTCGATGAAGTGATCGAGAAAATCAACCAAAGCGGCGCGGTTTTGCTCTTTGTTTGCCTTGGCGTTCCCAAACAGGAACAGTTCATGGCAGAGTACGGGCCGCGGCTCACATCGGTCCGTATCATGCTGGGACTTGGCGGCTCGCTTGACGGATATGCAGGTCTTGCAAAACGCGCACCCAAATGGATGATCCGTATGGGTCTTGAATGGTTCTACCGTCTGTGCAAAGAACCGTACCGATACAAACGAATGCTGGCTCTGCCCAAGTTTATGCTTTGCGTTTTGAAATACGGAAAGAAGGAAGTGGCAAAGAAATGAAAGTAACATTGCTCTCTCATACTCCAAATCCGGAACAGGTCATCGCTTGTGCGGCGCGTTTGTGCTACAGTTCCGCAAGCGTTCAGTCTGTTATGGACGGTCTGACCCCTGACAAAACCGAAGATTTTATTCAGATGCTGACCAATATGGGGCACGAAAGTCCGTTTGAACATGTTACCTTTACCTTCGGTATTGAAGGGGTTTCGCGCTCTTTGCTTGCGCAGATCACGCGCCACCGTATGGCATCGTTCAGCGTAAAATCTCAGCGCTATGTCAAAGAATTTGAGTTTTCTTTCGTTACTCCGCCCGAGATTGCAAAAGATCCGGAAGCACTCGCGGTCTACAAAGCGGCGATGGAGCAGGACCGTATGCAGTACGAGCAGTTAGAGACGATTCTGTTTACCCGCCATAAAAAGCGTTTGATCGAAGAAGGGAAAGACGAAAAGACCGCGACCAGAATGGCGGAAAAAGCCGCCATCGAAGATGCGCGCTATGTACTCCCGAATGCATGTGAGACCCAAATGATGGTTACAATGAATGTGCGTTCTCTTTGGAATTTCTTCCGTCTGCGCTGCTGTAACCGCGCGCAGTGGGAAATCCGCGATCTGGCAGAGCAAATGCTCATGTTGTGCCGTGATGTTGCACCCTCGCTCTTCTCAAAAGCAGGTCCGGGTTGTGTTGCGGGTGCTTGCCCGGAAGGCGCCATGACTTGTGGCAAAGCCAAAGAAATGAAAGAGAAGTATGGTGCGGCGAAATGAAGGGGAAACTGATTATATTAGAAGGAACCGACGCTTCCGGAAAATCCACGCAATTTCGTAAATTGACCAAGCGTTTAAGTGCTGACGGTGTGGATTATCGCACGGTTACATTCCCGCGCTACAAGGAAGATTCATCGGTTTTGCTCAGAATGTATCTTAGAGGGGAATTCGGGAAAAACCCCAAAGATGTAAACGCATACATGGCGTCGACTTTCTTTGCGGTTGACCGTTGCGCATCTTATCTCAAGGATTGGCGTGCGTATTACGAGAACGGCGGGGTGTTGGTGTTCGACCGTTATACCACATCAAACGCGGTGCATCAGGCATCGAAAATGAAGCCGGATGATCGCGAAGGGTTTATTCGCTGGTTGTTCGAGTATGAATATGATCTGCTCGGACTTCCCGCGCCCGATGAAGTGTTTTTGCTCGATATGCCGGTAGAACAGAGTGCCAAACTCATGGAACACCGCGCTGGGAAAACCTGTGATATCCATGAGTTGGATCTTAAGTATTTGCAGGAGTGCCGCGACACCGCGCACCTTGCGGCAAAGATGTATGACTGGCAGTTGATTTCCTGCACAAAAGACGGAAATCTTCGTAGCATCGATGAAATCCATGAAGAATTATATGAAAAGGTGTTAAGGAGGATCCGGGATGGAGTTTGAGAAGATTTCTCTCAAACACAAAGAACGAGCGGAAGCGTGTCTGTGTGAAACCCCGTATGGCATCAGCGAATCGTGCTTTGTCAGTCTGTTTCTGTGGGGCGAAGTGTATCATACAGAAGTCGCGTTTCAGGACGGACTGCTGTTTGTCCGCGTCGGAGAAGACGGATGTTTTCGTTATATGATGCCGATGGGCAGCGGCGATTTAAGTTATGGTCTCTCGCTCATTCTGGATGATGCGCAGAAAGCAGGGTGCGAACCGACACTCATCGCGGTTACCGATGAAATGCGTGAGCGTTTGGAATCCGCCAGCCCAAATACATTCTCATACGAAGAAGCACGAGACAGTTTTGACTACATTTACGATCCCAAAGAACTTGTAACCCTTTCGGGAAAAAAGTTCCATCAGAAAAAGGGACATGTCAACCGCTTCCGAAAAGAATACGGGAATCGGTTTTGTTATGAGACGATCACACGCGAGAATTTGGCGGACGTGATCGCGTTTCAGGAAAAATGGTTTTTGCAAAACATTGACCGCGCAGAATCGCTGAAATCCGAGCAGAAAATGCTGCAATGTCTCTTTGTGAATTATTTTGATCTTGGTGTGATTGGAGGACTTTTGCGCGTGGACGGCTCGGTGGTTGCGTACTCGGTTGGTACACGTCTTTGCAGAGAGACCATGCTGGTTCAGGCGGAAAAAGGAGATATCGCATATCACGGAGTATATCAGATGATCAATCAGCAGTTTGTAGAACACAACTGCTCGGAAGTTACGTATCTTAACCGTGAAGACGATGCGGGAGTGGAAGGTTTGCGTAAAGCAAAACTCTCGTATCAGCCGATCTTTTTGATGCGAAAGTATGTGGCAAGATGGAAACAGTAAGAAAAGGATACGAACGAGATTTACCGCAGGTAAAAGAACTTTGGAACGAATGTTTCGGAGAAGATGAATTTGCCGAATGGTTTTTTGCACGTTTGTACTGCGAAGAATTTCTCCGCGTTTATGAAGTGGATGGAGAGATCGTCTCCATGGCATTTTGTTTTCCGAAAACATTGATTGTTCAGGGAAAAGAATACCGTGCGTGGTATCTCTACGGAATCGGAACCAAGACCGAGTCTCGTGGACACGGCTTTGCAAAACGGCTGATTTCCGCGTGTGTATCGGAAGCAAAAGGCAGGGGGATGGAATTGTGTTTTCTCATCCCGGCCGAACAAAGTCTGTTTTCCTATTACCGCACATGTGGGTTTGACTTGGCTTGGACCCGTGCGGAAGAAACCTGTGTGGAAACGCGATCTTCGAGTGAAATCACAATTGACTCCACCAATGATTTTACACAGGTGAATGCGATTTACGAGCGTGTTTGGGATGGGTATCTCAAACGAACTGAGAGAGAATGGGAACTTCTTTCGGAAGAATTCCGTATGGCAGATGGCAATCTCTATTTACTGAAACGGGAACAGATTGTGGTTGGCTATTGCTTTGCGATGAAAGAAGCGGATGTTTTGAAAATCCGCGAACTCGGACTCTTGCAATCCGAGAAAACCGATGCGGTGTGTCATGCTTTGGCACATACACTGCACGCTAAAACTTGGAATCTTACACACCCGGGCGAGGGAACGCCGTTTGCGGCCGTGCTTCCGTTTGCAGAAGAACTCCGCTCCGTCGGCGTGTTTATCAACTGTGATTTATTGCATAACTAAGGAGGAGTCATCGTGGTATATGCATTGCTTGCAACCGGATTTGAAGAAAGTGAACTGATTGTTCCAATCGATATGCTGATGCGCGGTGGCGCACAGGTGGAACTTGTGGGCGTAGACGGAGACGTTGTTTGTGGCGCGCACGGTATTACGCTTTCCACCGATTGCGATCTGTATGATGTGGAACTTTCTCAGGACGATCTGTTGTTTTTGCCGGGCGGTCAACCCGGGGTAGACAATTTATGGTCACGCAAAGGCGTGCTGGACTTGGTGATGAGCGCGGCAGAAATGGGGATTCCGATTGCCGCGATTTGTGCCGCACCCATGATTTTGGGTCGACTTGGATTGCTTGATGGCAAAAATGCGGTTTGCTATCCGGGTTGCGAAGGGGATCTTCTTGGTGCAACCATTGTGGATGCTCCTGCGGTAACCGACGGGAATTTCATCACAGGGAAAGCGGCTGGTGCGGTTTTCCCGTTTGCCGCCCAAATGATGAAAAAACTCGGACTCGATGCAGACAGGGTATTGCAGGCGGTTTATCATGAGTAATCCGAAAGCCGAATTCCGTCGTATGCTGAAAGCACGGGAAACCCGTTCTGATGCGGCGGCAGACCGAGTGATTACAAACCGTGTGGTCGCGCATAAGTGGTATCAATCGGCGGCTTGCGTGATGCTCTATTTGAGTATCGGACACGAAGTGGATACCAGCGGACTTCTCGACCACGCATTGAACGCGGGAAAACGCGTATTTGTGCCACGATGCCACGCGGATGGAATCATGGACGTGGTCGAGATTTTCGGACGAGATGATCTGCAAAGCGGAATGTTTGGCATTTCAGAGCCGAAACCACATCTTTCCAAAGCAAATCCACATGAACTTGACTTGGTCATTGTTCCCGCGATGGCATTTGATCGAGGGAAAAACCGTCTCGGTCGCGGAAAAGGGTATTACGATCGGTTTTTGGAACAGGCAAGTCGTGCAAAGACCATCGGAATCTGCAGAAGCGACCGCTTGTTTGATACTGTTCCGTTTGAAGAACACGACCGTAAAATGGATGCTTTGATTACAGAATATGAAATTTTTTAAAACGATACATAGAAAGGTTGGATGAATATGTCCAAATTCTATTCGGGAAAACGAACTACCACAAGAAGGACTACCAAAAAGAACCGCATGGCGACATGGATTTATCTCGCGTTTGTCATGGGTGTTTCCATGATTCTTGCCACCATGATCATCGGTGCGGCAAATGAAATCTTTGCATTCAAACGCCCGGAAACACAGGCGGAGATCAATGTCCCGCAGGACGCGACACTAAAAGAAGTAACCAAGATGCTGAAAGATGCAGATATCATCGATCATCCGATGCTGTTTAAGATGTTTGTCGGGATCACCAAGAAAGAACACAGTTTTGTCCCGGGCATCCACGTGCTGCGCGCCAATATGGACTACCGTGCACTGGTACGAAGCCTGACGCGCAAAACGTCCGGGGTGCAAACGGTGAGTGTTACCATCCCGGAAGGCTATGAGATCAACCAAATCATAGATCTTTTGATCGAATACCGCGTCATCGAACGTGAAGAATTCGAAGAAGCACTCAAAAATGGCGACTTTGAATATTCTTTCCTCGGCTCACTCAAGAAAGGGGAACTGGGTCGTCTGGAAGGGTATTTGTTCCCCGATACATATGAGTTCTACATTGGGGACAAAGCGAATCGCGTCATCGAAAAAATGCTCAAAAACTTTGAAAAACGCTATGACGAAACCATGCAGGCACAAGCCAAGAAATTGGGCATGAGCACGCACGAAGTCATCACGCTCGCATCCATCATTGAGCGCGAGACCACCGGTAAGGACCGCAAGTTGATTTCCTCGGTCTTCCACAACCGACTGGACAGCGGGAACTACCCGTATCTTCAGTCATGTGCTACCGTTTTGTACGCACTCGGTGAGCGAAAAGAGCGCCTGACTGTGGAAGATACCAAGGTGGATCATCCGTATAATACCTATCAGAACAAGGGGCTTCCGCCGGGACCGATTGCAAGCCCGGGCCTTGACTCCATTGAAGCGGCGCTGTATCCTGCAGAGTCTGATTATCTCTTCTTTGCGTTGCAGGAAGACGGGACCCATAAATTCAGCAAAACGTACGCAGAACACCAAAAAGTACCGAATGTGAATCCGAACTGATGATGAAAAGGATTGAATTGCTCGCTCCGGCAGGAGATATGGAAAAATTAAATCGTGCGCTCCAGTATGGTGCAGACGCGGTATATCTCGCAGGCAACCTGTTTGGGATGCGCGCCGCAGCGAAAAATTTTGATGCGGAAGAATTGCGCTCTGCGGTAGCGCGTGCACACGCACAGAATGTTGCGGTGTATATTACGGTCAACACCATGCCACATCACGAAGAAGTGCAAATGCTCCCGGAATTTTTGGAGTACTGTGAAAGTATTGGGGTGGACGCATTTATCGCGGCAGATCTCGGCGTGTTCCGCTTGATCCAGCGTCATGCCCCGAAAACGCAGATCCACATCAGCACGCAGGCAAGCGTGGTTAACTACGAGAGTGCCCGTGCATGGCATGATCTGGGCGCAAATCGCATTGTGCTTGCACGTGAACTCAGTTTGGATGAGATTTGCACCATCCGTCAGAAAACCGATCCGACCCTTCAACTCGAAGCATTTGTCCACGGTGCGATGTGTATGTCGTATTCGGGTCGTTGTATGCTTTCCAAGTATATGATTGGGCGTGATGCCAACCGCGGCGCGTGTGCACAACCATGCAGATGGAAATATAAGGTGCAGGAAGAAAAACGCCCGGATCAAACATTTACTGCGGTGGAAGAAGACGGCACCTATATTTTCAATTCCAAAGACCTTTGCATGATCGATCACATCCCGGATTTGGTGCGAGCCGGTCTTGACAGTTTGAAAATCGAAGGACGCGTCAAGAGTTCCTACTATGTCGCGTGTGTTACCAATGCCTACCGTATGGCGCTGGATGCTTATCACGCAAATCCGGACACGTGGAAACCGAACCCTAATTGGCGTGAAGAAGTGGAAAAAGTCAGCCATCGCGTGTACTATACCGGCTTTTATTACAACGAGCCAATCGGCGAAAAGTACGACACGTCGGACTATGTCCGTGATTGGGATGTTGTCGGTGTGGTGGAATCGTGTGAAGATGACGGAATGGCTTGGGTGCAGGAGCGCAACCGCTTCTACGCGGGCGATTCGTTGGAAATCTTGGTCCCGGGAACGATCGGACAGCCGTTTGTTGCTACGGAGTTGTGGGACGAAGAGGGAAATACGCTCGAAGTTGCCGCAAAGGCAGAAATGCGTCTGCGAATGAAACTTCCGTGCGTGGCACCGAACGGCGCGATGATCCGTAAAAAACGATGAAACGGGAACTGACATTTGTCGTGCCGTCTCGACTGGATGGGGCTTTGCTCCGTGATGTGATGAAACGGGAAATAGGGATTTCATCCAAGCAACTGGCACGGATGAAGCAACACACGGGCGCGATTTTATGTAACGGTGAGCCTGTATACGTCATTCATCGCGTTTGCACAGGAGACGAACTTCGTTTTTTGATCGAAGACGATTCCGAAGCAGATGGAATCGTTGCGACCCAGGGGGAGGTTGACATCCGCTTTGAAAATTCGGATATTCTCATTGTGGAGAAACCCGCAGGTCTTGCAGTGCATCCCGCACCGGGCGACCGCGAACACACCTTGGGGAATTTCGTGGTCTGGCACTATGAGCAGTTGGGAGAACAGTTTACCTACCGCCCGGTGAATCGCTTGGATCGCGGAACATCGGGACTCATGGTGATCGCAAAAAATGCGTATGCTCACGCATCCCTTGCGAGGGAAATGCACACCGCGCGCTTTGAAAGAGAGTATCTGGCCGTTACCGAAGGTGTACCGATTCAAATCGAAGGAACTGTGTGCGCCCCAATCGCACGAGCGGAGGGGTCCACCATTCGCCGTGAGGTTTCAAAAAGCGGTGCAGACGCGGTAACGCATTATCGTGTGGAAGAAACATTTGGCGGACGCGCGCTTGTACGGCTTCGTTTAGAAACCGGGCGTACCCATCAGATTCGCGTTCACATGGCACATCTGAGTTGTCCGCTTGTGGGAGATTTTCTCTACGGACAGGAGTCCGAAGAAATCCCGCGGTGTGCTCTGCATTCCGCAAAACTGAAATTGATCCTTCCGGTAACAGGGGACACGTTGGAAGTGGAATCCGATTTACCGCAGGATATGGCAAATTTACTAAAGAGGAACGAGATAGAATGATCGTAGTCATCGGTGGCGGTGCGGCAGGGATGTTTGCGGCTATTTGGGCGGCAAGGTCCGGCGCACAGGTTTGCTTGGTTGAGCCAAACCCGTATCTTGGTAAAAAACTGAATATCACGGGGAAAGGTCGTTGCAACCTGACCAATGCGACCGATATGGAAGGACTGCTCCAAAACACCTTGCGAAACCCGCGCTTTTTATACAGTGCGTTTGCGGGGTTTTCCGTGCAGGACACAATGGACTTTTTTGAAAATTTGGGTGTTCCGCTCAAAACAGAGCGCGGAAACCGCGTGTTCCCTGAGTCCGACCGCGCACGGGATATTACCGATGCACTGGAACGTGAACTTCACGCGCTCGGTGTTTCTGTCGTACATAGCAGGGCTGAAAAAATCATGGTAGAAAACGGGTGCGTTTGCGGTGTGAAACTTGCAGACCGCATTCTCGTTTGTAATGGCGTCATCGTGGCAACCGGGGGGCTGTCGTATCCCACCACGGGGTCGACGGGCGACGGATACCGCATGGCGGAAGAGTTGGGTCATACGATCGTGGAACCGAGCGGGTCGCTCGTTCCGCTCTCATCGCACTTGACATTGTGTCAGGCACTTCAAGGGCTATCGCTCAAAAATGTTACGCTCACAGCTCTCGATGAAAACGGAAAGACCGTGTTTTCTGAAATTGGAGAGATGCTCTTTACCCACTTCGGGGTTTCGGGACCGCTTGTTTTGTCGGCGAGTGCACACTTGCCAAATGGAAAGGGAAGT
Source organism: Oscillospiraceae bacterium (assembly GCA_015067485.1). GTDB lineage: Bacteria > Bacillota > Clostridia > Oscillospirales > JAAYXM01 > SIG510. Next base: position 8,496 of record SVMJ01000009.1, on the reverse strand, counting down.
CTCGTGATCGATTTGAAGCCGGGACTCACCCGTGAGCAACTGGATGCACGCATTCTGCGTGATTTTTCCGCCGCGCAAAACCGCGATTTCGGAAATGTTCTGTCAGGACTTTTGCCACGCACCATGATCGGACCCATACTGACCCGAATTGGTGCGGCAAGTACCTGTAAAGTACATTCGGTTACGCGTGCGATGCGTGAAAAATTAGTGGAAGAATTAAAAACATTTACCATTCCTGCACTTGGGAAACGTCCGATCACAGAGGCTATTGTAACCTCGGGCGGAGTTTCTGTGCGCGAAGTATCGCCCAAAACAATGGGATCAAAACTTGTTTCGGGGTTGTTCTTTGCAGGCGAAGTGCTGGATGTGGATGGATATACCGGTGGGTTTAATTTGCAAATCGCATGGTCGACCGGGTATCTCGCGGGCGTTTCTGCCGCAGAGTATGCGCTATATAAGGGGGAGTAAGAATGAATTACATATCAATCGCAATCGACGGACCTTCGGGTGCCGGGAAAAGTACTATTTCCAAAGAAGTTGCGAAAAAAATGGGGTATCTGTATGTGGACACCGGCGCGATTTACCGCACAGTCGGTGTGTTTGTGCGGACACATGGGGTAGACCCGCGTGATGCGGAAAATGTCGCGGCACTCCTTCCGCAAATCAAAATCGAAATGCGCCATGTGGACGGAATGCAGCGGATGTACTTAAACGGCACCGATGTTACCGAGACCATCCGCGAACATGAGATTTCCCGCTATGCATCGGATGTTTCCGCCATTCCGGCAGTACGCGCGTTTTTGCTTGAAATGCAGCGAAAATTTGCGCAGACCAATCATGTGATTATGGACGGACGCGATATCGGAACCGTGGTGCTTCCGAATGCGACTGTAAAAATCTTCCTGACCGCAACCGCAGAAGACCGTGCGCAAAGACGTTATTTGGAACTGTGTGCGAAAGGCTCGGATATTACATACGAGCAAGTGCTTGAAGATATGAAGCGCCGTGATGAAAATGACAGTGCCCGTGCAATCGCACCGCTCAAAGCGGCAGATGATGCGGTTTTGCTTGATACCACGGGTTTTGAACTGGAACAGAGTATCTCGGCAATCACCGAACTCATAGAAAAGAGGGTGTCCGATGAAACTGTATAAAGTGATCGTTTCCATCCTTCGTCCGATTTTCTATTTTCTCTACCGCATCAGAGTAGTAGGGCGCGAGAACTTACAGGTGGGGGCGTCGGTGGTTTGCTGCAACCACACATCACTGTTAGATCCTGTCCTGGTGGCACTGGGAATCGGACCGAAATATCCGCTTCATTTTATGGGAAAAAAGGAACTCTTCCGGAATCCGATCGCAAATTGGTTTTTCCGTGCGGTGGGTGCATTTCCGGTCGATCGCGGAAATGTCGATCTTGCAACCATGCGACATAGCATCAATCTCCTGAAATCGGGTGAGACGGTTGCAATCTTCCCGGAGGGGACACGTGTCGCTCCCGATGCTGAGCAGACTGATTTGGACGGAGTGAAAACAGGTGTTGCGATGATCGCGGTACGAGGCGGTGTTCCAATCGTGCCGATCTATCTGACTCGACACAAAAAACTCTTCCGTAAGACTTCGGTCATCATCGGAACACCCATCCCTGCAGAAAAGGGTGAGGGCAGTACTTCCGAAAATTACAGACGGATTGCCGACACCGCATTTCAGGCAATTTTGGATTTGGGAGATGGAACGTAATGCGAGAAGTGAAACTGGCAAAAAGCTCGGGTTTTTGCTTTGGGGTGCGCCGTGCGGTACAGATGGCAGAAGAACTTGCTCAGAGCGGGAAAACGGCTTGCACCTTAGGTCCGATCATTCACAATACACATGTGGTTGAAAAGTTGGCGCGTGACGGGGTTCCGTGCATCAATTGCGTGGAAGACGTTCTGCCGGGTACGACCGTGCTGATTCGCTCGCACGGGGTCGCCGCAGATGTTTACCGTGAACTGGAAGCGCGTGATCTCCCGTATGCGGATGCCACTTGCCCCTATGTTGAGAAGATTCACCAGATCGTTTCCGACTGTGCAAAAGACGGGATGCAGATCGTCATCATCGGGACGAAAAAACATCCGGAAGTTCTCGGAATTGCGGGTTATTGCGAAAATCCGCTTATTTTCGATGACATTGATGACTTGAAAGAGAACATCCTGCACCTTGCACCACCGGATGGCAAACCCCTTTGCGTGGTATCCCAAACCACCATGGAACGATTTTTTTGGGAAGAATGCATTGAATTTATAAAAAAAGAGTATACAAACTGCAAAATATTTGATACAATATGTTTTGCAACGTGTAAACGCCAACTCGAGGCACGAGAAATTGCCCGTACGGCGGATGCAATGATTGTAATTGGGGACAAGACCAGTTCCAACACAAAAGCACTTGTTGCTATTTGCAGAGAGGAATGCGGTACTGTCTATCACATTGAGAGTGCGGAGGAGCTCAAAGCCGAACTCCCGAGTGGTATCGTTGGAATCACCGCAGGTGCGTCCACGCCTGATTGGATAATTAAGGAGGTAAAAAACAAAATGAGCGAAGCGATCAAAAACGAAACCCTGGAAAAATCCTTTGAGGAACTTTTGGCAGAATCTTTCAAAACTTTAAATAATGGAGATAAGGTCGTCGGTATTGTGACTGCAATCACTCCGACTGAGATTTATTTGGATCTTGGTACCAAACACGCCGGCTTCCTGCCGCTTTCCGAAGTGACTGACGATCCGTCTGTCAAGCCGGAAGAAATGTTCAAAGTCGGAGACGAAATCGAAGTCTCTGTCGTCCGCGTCAATGACGTGGAAGGCGTTGTTACCGTTTCCAAGCGCCGCTTGGATGCAGCAAAGAACTGGGACGACGTCGAAGCAGCACGCCAGGATAAGGCGGTTGTCGAAGGCATCGTTACCGAAATGAACAAGGGAGGCATCGTGGTTTCCGTCAAGGGTGTCCGCGTATTCGTTCCGGCATCCCAGTCCGGTCTCCCGAAGGATGCAGACCTTGCAACCATGCTCAAGACCAAGGTCAAACTCCGCATCACCGAAGTCAACCGTATGCGCCGCCGCGTTGTCGGCTCCATCCGCAGCGTACAGTTCGAAGAACGCCGTGCAGCTGCTGAAAAGGTATGGAACGAAATCGCAGTGGGCAATACTTACAAGGGTATCGTCAAGTCCATCATGTCCTACGGTGTCTTTGTTGACATCGGCGGAGTTGACGGTATGCTCCACATTTCCGAAATGTCCTGGAAGCGCATCGGTCATCCGTCTGAACTCTTCAAAGTCGGCGATGCGATTGAAGTTGCGATCATTGCACTTGACACCGAAAAGAAGAAAATCTCCTTGGGCTACCGCAAAGCGGAAGACAATCCGTGGACCAAGTTCATCGCACAGTATAATGTCGGTGATGTTGCAACCGTTAAGATCGTGAAGATGATGCCGTTTGGCGCGTTCGCAGAAGTGATTGACGGTGTGGACGGTCTCATTCACATTTCCCAGATCACTGACCGCCGCATTGCTCGCCCGAGTGATGTCTTGAGCGAAGGTCAGGAGGTCGAAGCAAAGATCACCGAGATCAATCTCGACACCAAGAAAATCTCGCTCTCCATGCGTGCTCTCATCGAGCCGGTCGCAGCAGCTGCTGATGAAGCGGCAATCGATGCTGCTGACGAAGTGGTCGCAAGCACCGATGCAAATGAAACTGTCGTCGCTGAAGACGTGGTTTCCGACGAAACTGCTGAATAATTTAGGTGTGATTGAAAACAAGCAGGAGTACCACTTCTGCTTGTTTTTCCTTTCAGAAAAGGAGTGTTGGGAATGAAAATCAGTTCCAAATTCCAGCCCGGAAAAGTAGTATTCTCGCTTGAGATTTTCCCGCCAAAACAAACTTCTAAAATCGAAACGCTGTATTCTATGCTGGACGAACTCAGCGAGATTCGTCCGGATTCCATCAGTGTTACATATGGTGCGGGCGGAAACGTGGCAGATTTGCGCACAGTCGATCTCGCAGGAACCATTAAGAACGACTACAATATCGAATCGGTTGCCCATCTCACTTGTGTCAGCACTTCCAAAGACGACGTGGAGATCATCTTGGATCAGCTTCGCACACGCAATGTAGAAAACATCCTTGCCTTGCGCGGGGATCGTAATCCCGATGTCCCGCCGAAAGAAGATTTTAAGCACGCATCCGACTTGATCTCGTTCATCCGTAAACACGGAGATTTCGGCATCGCGGCGGCGTGTTATCCCGAAGTCCATGCAGAAGCGAAGAATGCTGCGGAAGACATTTTACACTTGCGCGAAAAAGTCGATGCGGGCGTGGATTATCTCATTACACAGCTGTTTTTGGACAACGCACCGTTCTATTCTTTCTTGGAGCGCGCAACCATCGCGGGCATCAAAGCCCCGATCGAAGTGGGTATTATGCCCATTACAAAGAAAACACAGATCGAGCGAACGGTCTCTATGTGCGGCGCAAGCGTTCCGCAAAAATTCGCCAAAATGGTACAGCGCTACGGCGATCATCCGGAAGCCATGCGTGATGCGGGCATCGCTTACGCGGTCGACCAAATCGTAGACCTGATCGCAAATGGGGTAGACGGAATCCATCTGTATACCATGAACGATCCGTATGTTGCAAAACGCATTTATGAGAGTGTAGAAAACTTACTGCAGAGATAGGTGATACTGTGGGCTCGATTCAAGCCATCCGACACGAAGAAGTGTTGCGATATTTGGGATATCGTGGGCAAGAAATTTCCGACGATTTGATGGGAGAAGTCCTGTCTTGTGAGACGGAAATGCTCACGCACGCAAAACCCAAATCCGTTTTTTGTATCTTTGACCGAATCGATACTCATGACGGCATTGCGCTCTCCGGTACCACGCTTGTTCTCGGGGGACACGATGTCCGTGAACACCTTGCAAATTGTACGAAAGTGGTGCTCCTTGCAGCAACACTTTCATCCGATGTGGATCGCTTGATTGCGTCTGCACAGGTAGAAAGCATGACAAAATCTTTGATTTTGGATGCGGCCGCCGATGCTCTGATTGAGCAAGTATGCGACGAAATTGAATCTGAAATCCATACCAAAATGCAGAATATGCACGCAACCTGGCGGTTTTCTCCCGGATATGGAGACTTTCCGCTTTCGCTACAAAATGAAATTTTAACCGTATTAAATGCGCAGAAACGCATCGGATTGTGCGCGACAGATTCGTATCTGCTCACGCCACGCAAATCCGTAACTGCGGTCATCGGACTTTCCGAAACCGAACTTCCCAAGAAACAGAGCGGTTGCGAGACTTGCTCGATGCGTGAAACTTGTACCTTCCGAAAAAGGGGTGAACGTTGTGTTTGGTAATGAATCGAATCTTTTGTTTTTAGACGGTGCGATGGGCACCATGCTGCAAAAAAACGGTTTGGAACTCGGTGAAAAGCCCGAAGTTCTTGGGATCACCGCGCCCGAACAAATCCAAACCATTCACCGCGCTTATTTGGAAGCAGGTGCAAATATCGTCTATGCGAACACTTTTGGCGCAAACCGCCATAAATTAGAAGGCTGCGGCTACTCAGTTGCGGAAATCGTTTCTGCTGCGATCAAAAATGCAAAAATAGCCGCGCAAGATTTTGGTGCGCGCGTTGCGCTCGACATCGGTCCCATTGGTCAACTGTTGGAACCCATCGGAACGTTGCGCTTCGAAGAAGCGTATGATATTTTCCGTGAGATGGTGGTTGCGGCAGAAGAGGCAGATTTGATCGTTGTTGAAACCATGACGGATTTATATGAAGCCAAAGCGGCACTCCTTGCCGCAAAAGAAAATAGCACAAAACCCGTTTTCGTTACCATGACATTTGAAGAAAACGGACGCACTTTTACGGGTTGCTCGGTATCATCAATGGCAATGACACTTTGCCAGGCGGATGCGATCGGGTTCAACTGCTCACTCGGTCCGAAAGATTTGGTTCCGCTTGTAGAAGAACTCGCGCGTTTTACCGACCGTCCCATTATCGTAAAACCCAATGCAGGACTGCCCAATTTGGCAGACAATACATACGACATCAATCCGCAGGAGTTCGCTTCCCAAGTGCAACTGCTCTGTAACGCAGGTGCAACCATCGTGGGCGGGTGTTGTGGCACTACTCCGGACTATATCCGTGAAATGAAAGAAACCCTTACCATCGGTACGCGCAAATCGCGTGAGAAAATCGCGGCAGTTTGCTCGGCAAGACAGACCGTGATGATCAACTGTCCGTGTGTGATTGGCGAGCGTATCAATCCAACGGGTAAAAAACGCTTCCAGCAAGCACTCCGCGAACATGACATCGATTTTATCTTAAGTCAGGCAAGCGAGCAGATTCGTGCCGGTGCTGAGATTTTGGATGTCAACGTAGGTCTTCCCGGCATTGATGAAAAAGCCATGATGGTGGAAGTGATAAAAGCATTGCAAGGCATCACCGATGCACCGCTCCAGATCGACTCCACCAAACCCGAAGTCATCGAAGCAGCGCTTCGTGTCTATAACGGCAAGGCGATCGTCAACTCGGTCAACGGGGAAGAAGCGTCCCTTTCGCAAATCTTGCCAATCGTCGCGCGCTACGGCGCGGCGGTGGTCGGGCTGACACTCGATGAAAACGGGATTCCCAAAACTGCAGAAGAGCGCGTTGCGATTGCGGAACGCATCATCACCCGTGCGAAAGAGTATGGCATTCCGAAGGAAGATGTCTTTATCGATTGTCTCACGCTCACCGCATCTGCGGAGCAGGCAGGCGTTTATGAAACACTCAAGGCGCTGAAAGCCGTAAAAGAACGCTTCGGTGTCAAAACCGTGCTCGGCGTGTCCAACATCTCGTTTGGGCTTCCGTCGCGTGAACTTGTCAATGCAAACTTTCTCACCATGGCGATGACTTATGGGCTCGATCTTCCCATCATCAATCCGAACATTGCATCCATGATGGGCGCAGTTCGCGCCTATCATTTGCTCATGAACCACGATGAAAACGCAACCCGTTTCATTGCAGCATACGGCGGAGAAACTTCTGCGCCGACGCAGATCACAACTGCGAAAGAAATACACGATATCCCGTACTGCGTGGCACAAGGGCTGAAAGCCGAATGTGCGGACCTGGTACGCGCAATGCTTGAAACGGTTGATCCTATGGTCGTGGTAAACAAACAACTCATCCCCGCGCTCGACACGGTCGGGACACGCTTTGAAAAAGGCGAGGTATTCCTGCCGCAACTCATCCGCTCGGCGGAAGCCGCAAGTGCAGGTTTCGAAGCGATCAAAGAAGCAATCGCCAAATCCGGTATCGCACAGGAAGAAAAGGGCAAAATCATCGTGGCGACCGTCAAAGGTGACATCCACGACATCGGCAAGAACATCGTCAAAGTCTTGCTCGAAAATTACGGCTATACGGTCATCGACCTCGGTCGTGATGTCCCGCCCGAAACCGTGGTGGAAACCGCAGTCAAGCAGAATGTGGCGTTGGTAGGGCTCAGTGCGCTCATGACCACCACACTTGGCAGCATGGAAGAAACCATTCGCCAACTGCGAGCGGCAGGGCATAATTGCAAGATCATGGTCGGCGGTGCGGTGCTCACGCCCGAGTACGCGGAAAAGATCGGCGCAGACCACTATGCAAAAGACGCCAAACGCGCAGTCGACATCGCAAAAGAAGTTTTCGGAAAATAATAAAAAGCGTTGAGTCATTTGACTCAACGCTTTTATGTTTTGTTTAGAGTTTGTCGCTTATCACGGTTGCGACAAGATCGTCCATATTATAGAGTTTCGGCTCTTTCATGCCGGTCAGGAAGAGTGCGGCTTTGACTGCACCTGCAGCGAACACTTCACGAGACTGTGCTTCGTGCTTGACTTCGACTACTTCATCACGACCTGCGAAGACCACTTCGTGGACACCCACAATGGTGCCACCGCGGAGCGAGTGCATCCCGATTTCCTGGTAGCCGCGTTTTTGGCGAACCGCATGGCGGTCATAAACCAGTTCGGATTGATGGGGGAGCGCGTCTTTGAGACGGTCTGCAATCATCAGCGCGGTACCACTCGGAGCATCGATTTTCTGATTATGGTGGCGTTCGATGACTTCCACATCAAAGGTATCGCCCAAAATTTTTGCCGCACGCTCGACCAACATCAAAAGGACGTTGATCCCGAGCGACATATTGCCCGAACGGAACATGGGAACGGATTTTGCCGCCTCATCGATCCCTGCGAGTTGCTCATCCGAGCAGCCGGTGGTCGCGATGACTGCGGGGAGTTTGCGATCCACGCAGTATGCAAGAAGACCCGAGAGCAGAGACGGATGAGAAAAGTCGATCAAGACATCTGCTGCTTCTGTTACTTCGGACACGGTCTCATAGACCGGATATCCGCAGGAAGAATCGGTGTTCAGATCGATCCCTGCTACGATTTCAGCAGCGGGATTTTTGGATACGATATCGGTGATTGC